>CAWDLA010000053.1:0-28496 GCA_963802975.1 uncultured Gammaproteobacteria bacterium | reverse complement strand
TCGAGTCCTTCCGTTACGACGCCCATCCGATGGGTATCCTGATCAGCTCGGTGGCGGCCATGTCCACGTTTCATCCGAAGGCCAGGAACGTGCACGATCCGGACGTAAGGGAGAAGCAGGTCTGGCGCATCCTGGGCAAGCTGCCGACGATCGCAGCCTTCGCCTATCGGGTCCGCATCGGCCGCCCCCATAATTACCCGGACATCAGCCGCGGATACGCAGGCAACTTCCTGTACATGCTCGACTACATGAACGAGCATGACTATGAAGTCGCCCGAGCTGCTTTCCCGTGCGCTGGACGTGCTGTTCCTCCTGCACGCCGATCACGAGCAGAACTGTTCCACCGCCACGATGCGTGCCGTCGGCTCGACGCAAGTGGATCCGTACAGCGCGGTGGCGGCAGCCTCCGCGGCCCTGTTCGGACCGCTTCACGGCGGCGCCAACGAAGCGGTGTTGCGCATGCTGGAGGAAATCGGTTCCGTATCCGCGATACCGGAGTACGTCGAGCGCGTCAAGAAAGGCGACATGCGCCTCATGGGCTTCGGACATCGCATCTACACCAGCTACGACCCCAGGGCCAGCATCATCAAAAAGGTGGCGTACGACGTATTCGAGGTGACGGGCAGCAACCAGCTGATCGATATCGCGCTGGAGCTCGAGCGAATCGCCCTCTCCGACGAGTACTTCATTTCCCACAAGCTGTATCCCAACGTGGACTTCTACAGCGGGATCATCCTGCAGGCCATGCGCTTCCCGACGGACATGTTCCCGGTACTGTTCGCCATCCCGCGCGCAGCCGGATGGCTGGCGCAGTGGATTGAAATGCTCAATGACCCGGAACAGAAGATCGCTCGGCCACGCCAAATCTACACGGGATACGAGCAAAGGCCCTATGTTCCGATGTCAGAACGAGGATAACGCTCGCCATCGCGCTCAGGTACAGAGGACTCGAGCGGCGGTTCAACGGGATGCCGAGTCGGCGAGAATTAGACGCGGGGCCGAGGAAGAAACCTCACCCCGCGTCTGCTTCTTCGCAAAGAATAGACGCAGAGTACACCGGGTTGGCCCATGTATAGCGGCTCCCATTGCAAACGGCCGGATTCCCCGGATTCGGTGGACGAAAGCAACCGGGATGTTTGGCCGGACCGAAATTTCTTCGAAGAAAGATGTTCTCGGGCGACTTCGGATAAATCAGCTCGTCCCCGCGGGTGCGGGCGCCTGATGAGCCCTGGCGCACCCTTGGTGTTCATGGTGATCTCCAAGGCCCTCAGCCCGGCGGAGACCACGGCCTCGACCAGCGGCTCGATGGCTTGCTCTCGGATCCCTCGCAGGATGCCGAGAAAGGGGCTGCTCGCAAGTGGGTCAACAAAGCTTTCCGCCGGCATTGCACAACCCCTTTCAGATAGTTCTCCGGACTATACTATCGCTGCCATTGGTCGGTGCAATCGCAGCGGAGGAACAACGCCATGAGCAAACCCGAATCGGACCCTGACCTGGACATACGGCTGAGCGAAGCCTGCGCCCGGCGTGATGAGCTAAGGCGGTCGCTCCTCGCCATGAATGGAGGCAATCAGGATCTCTATGCCGGCATGGGCCGCAATGAAGGGTATGACAGTACGCTCTGCGCATTGCGGTCCGAGCAGGCGCTTATCGAAGAGTTGAGCCTCGCCCAAGACAGGGATTTGAAGACCTGAGGGTACGGGCACCCTGTTGCAGCTGATCTTTCTCGGATCGGGATCTTGGGGATGCGCTTTTGCCATCGTCCAGCACCGGAGTACGGCGCCGATTCTCCTCAGCGCGGCTCAAGACATCCGGCGACTCCTGCCGATGACCTATGTTGGCGTGAACAGCGGTACCCGCGCACCCTGGTCGACGGATAAAAACCGGTCGCGCGCGACGGGAAGACGTCCATGATGACCTCTTCGAGCCGGTCCCACCGGGCACTGACCTCCTTCTTGGCGGCCGGGGCCTGAAAGGCCGCCACGTTAACGGCCTCGCGCGTGAACTTGTAGGTCGTAATCTCGATTCCGGAATCGGGCGGAAAGGCATCGCGCATGGCGCGGACGTTGCGGGCATGATCGTCCAGAAAGACGATGGCCTTGAACCGGGAGCATGTCCTGTTGAGCAAGACACGCAGCATGGCGCCCTTGTGCTGGCCGGCCGTCATGTAGAGCCCGTTGCGGTAGCTCACCAAACGGGGCCTGCCGAGCGAAAAGGCGCTGGCCTCCTCCGCACTCAACCCTGCCGAGGACAGGTCCCCGGGGTTGTAGGGCAGATACGGGTCGCTGTGAAAGCCTGGTCGCGGCGGTACGGCGTTCCGGGCGAGATCATAGCCGTTGCGCGCGAGCTCGCGGCGGGTGGCATCGCGCACATGATAACCGCGCGAGGTCAGGGCGATGACGGGAAATCCACGGTTTTGAAGCTCCGCCAGCAGGGCTGGCTGGGACGGCTGCGGCGGATGCATGTGGCTCAGGGCAAAGAGCAGCCGCTGGGTCCTTAACAAGCCCTCCTTGTCCTCTGCGACTGCGGCATCGGCAAGCGGCGTGGTCTTCAGCAGGCCCCACTGCCAGACGAACCATTGGTCGGATCCCAACGCCTGATCCATGGCGAGCAGCGTGTTGTCGATGTCGAAGACGAGCAGAACGTTCTCTGGACCATGGCGCCGACCCAACGCAAGCGCCTCCTCGTAGAGGACTGTGAAATCGTCGGTACAGGCAAGGTCCTGCGGACATGGCTCGTCACGTGCTAGAACAGCTCCCGGGAAGAAAATCAGCCCGAGACAAAGTCCAAGGATCGCGCGGGTTGTCGCCACGATTGTCCCTCCTTCTCGTCTGTCGGATTCTCGCTAACATCGGTTTATGTCTAGACAAACACCCGCCCTTCCATCAGGGTCCTTGCCGTACGCGGCAAGGTTGCGCGCAAGGGAATCCACCTCCCCTTCCGCTCTTCGACCCAGGCCCCAGCCTCCAGCACGCCCGCGGGGTGAGACAGTCTCAACAGCCGATCCGGAGCAAGAGGCGCGGCGAGACAACCCTGCACCAGCGTCCCCGGGATGGCAGAAGCCACGGCGGCGGCGATGGCGCCGGTCCCGGTGAATGCGTGGTGCAGGCGGCCCATGGACAGAATTCGAGCCACTAGATCGGCATCGCCTGCAGGCACCATACCCCCGTCGCGCATGCGCGCATCCCGCGGTGGTGAGACGAAGGCGATCTTGGGGGTCGCCGGGCGCTCGCGGTGCACGCGCTCGGCGTCCTGCGCCAGCCCCATGGCCACTGCACCCGCGCATCGGATTTGCTCCAGGGTGCGCATCAGCCCCGTATCCGCCTCGACCTGCTCGGCCAACTCCGTCCCACTCAGGCCAAGGTCTTGCGCCCTGGCGAATACCGTCGGGTTACCCGCGTTCACCAGGGAGAGCTCAAGCAGTCCGATCCCCGGTACTACGAGTCGATCCGTTGGGTTGCCCGTCGGCAAGGCCTCGCCGTTGGGACCGCCGCCGGGATCGAGCAGGTCGACGTCGATCCTCGCACCCGGACGGGGAACGCCGGCCACAGCGAAGTCCCCGTCCGTTCGCGCCCTTCCGTCCCGGATCGGGACCCGGACGACCATCGGACGCCCCAGATTCGCCTGCCAGATCCGAACCGAGGTCACTGGCTCTTCGGGCACTACGATCCCCTGCTCCAAGGCGAACAGCCCCACCGCCGCGGACAGGTTGCCGCAGCTCCCGGACCAGTCGATCAGGGGACGGCGGATGTCGACATGACCGAACGAGGTAGCTCAAGTCATGGGAGTCATCCGGCGGCGGACCGATGATGACCACCTTACTGGTGCTGGAGGTGGCGCAGCCCATACCATCGATCTGTCCACCGTAGGGATCCGGGCTGCCGATGGCGGACAAAAGGAGCCGGTCTCGCTCGGCCGGGTCGGCCGGCAGATCGGGGCTCGTGGAAGAAGAGCCCCTTGCTGGTCCCACCGCGCATCCAGACGGCGGGCAGGGAGACGGGTGGGGTAGGGTAAGACATTGGCGTGCGCTCTCAGGTCAGCAATCTTACGCCTCGGCACGTGTATCGCCGCGGGCAGGCACTGGCAGATCCGCTGCACGGCCCGAATTTACTGCCGTTCTGCCGCCGCGCCGGTCCGCGCAGCCGACCCCGCCACCTGGAAAGAGCAATTCGCGTTGTGCCTGTCCGGCGTGCCCGCGTCCCACCCTCGGACGGCTGGGTCCCGGGGTCCCACCCGGGACGACGGAGCTTCTGTATCCCTAAGCGAAAGGCGGCCGGAAGGCCGCCTTTTTCTTTCCAGCAGCTCGCTGGTAACTACCGGATCATCAGGACAAGAGGCTTTGCACGCCGTCGCGCTCCTCGATGAGCTCGTTCAGGGTGAAGTCCATCCCCTCGCGCGAGAAGTCGTCGATCTCCAGGTCCTTGATGACCTCGTACTTGCCCTCGGTGCAGATGCAGGGGAAGCCGTAGATCATGCCCTCGGGGATCCCGTAGGAGCCGTCGGAGACCACGCCCATGGTCACCCACTGGCCATTGCTGCCCAGCGCCCAGTCGTGCATGTGGTCGATGGCCGCATTGGCCGCACTGGCCGCCGAAGAGGCGCCGCGGGCGGCGATGATGGCCGCGCCGCGCTTACCGACGGTGGGGATGTAGGTCTCGCGGTACCAGGTCTCGTCGTTGACCAGGGACTTGGCGTCCTGGCCGTCGACGGTGGCAAAGCGAAGATCCGGGTACATGGTCGGCGAATGGTTGCCCCACACCACCATCTTCTCGATGCTGGTGACCGGCTTGCCGGTCCGGGTGGCCAGCTGAGACACCGCCCGGTTGTGGTCGAGGCGCATCATGGAGGTGAAGTTGCCGGCGCGGCAGATCCGGCGCGGAGTTCATGGCGATGTAGGCATTGGTGTTGGCCGGATTGCCGACCACGATGACGCGCACGTCGCGGGAGGCGACTTCGTTGAGCGCCCGCCCCTGCTCGATGAAGATCTTGGCGTTGTCCATCAGCAGGTCCTTGCGCTCCATGCCCGGTCCGCGGGGCTTGGCGCCGACCAGCAGGGCGTGGTCCACGTCCTTGAACGCCACATTGGGATCGCCGGTGCCGACCATGTCGACCAGCAGCGGGAAAGCGCAGTCTTCGAGCTCCATCATCACGCCCTTGAGCGCGCTCTGCGGCTTCTCCATGGGCAATCTCCAGCATTTGCAGGATGACGGGCTGATCTTTGCCCAGCATCTCGCCGGAAGCGATACGGAACAACAGTGCATAGCCGATCTGGCCGGCTGCACCGGTAACTGCGACTCGAACGGGGGATTTTGCCACGGCGAAACGATCCTCCTTTTTAGGGATGGGTGGTGTGGATCGAACGCGCGCCTCTAAAAGGCCGACGCGTCCGTTGATTATTCGCAGGCCGCAAAGGAAGCTGCGTCCTTCGCGTTTCGCATCGTTGCCGATGGAGAAGATTTCGTCAAGGACAACCGCGGCGCTCCAGGGGCCAGAGCGCCTAAACCTTGATCCAAGCCAAGCGACCGCGCCGGCAGGCCGGCAGCACGGCGGGCTTTTCCGGCGGGACGGCCGGACATTCCTGCACAAGGACGTTCAGAACGCGGCCGTCGGGGTGCTATTCTTTGCACCGCCATGGGCATCAGAACGAAATTCGCCGCCGGTCTGATTTTCATCCTGTTCGTCAATCTCGGGGCCGGGCTCTATGGGCTGTATCTCTATAAACAGGCGTCCTCGTGGGAGGCACGGGTCCGCGAGTCCAGCTCACAGATCGTCGCCTCCGCCCTCTCCGCTCAAGTCCACTTCAAGAAACAGGTTCAGGAGTGGAAGAACGTCCTCATCCGCGGGCAGGACCCGAAGCTGTTCGACAAGTATTTCAGCCAATTCGAGGACGAGGAAAGCGATACGCGCGAGGCTATCGGCCACCTGCTCGCGCTGTTGGCCGAGAACGAGGAGGCACAGGTCCACCACGGCGCAATTCCTGCGTGCTCACATAGAGTTGGGTCCGCAATACCGTTCCGCCCTCGAGCTGTATCGGCCGGCAGACGCAAACCCGTCGTTGGCCGTCGACCTGCGGGTCCGCGGCATCGACCGCCAGCCCACGGACCTGATCGACGAGGTGGTCGCGACCGCCCTGGCGCACAAGAACCGCGTCCTGGTGCAAATCGAAGACTCCACCCGAGACGTCGAGACCCGGATTCTGCTCTTGATGGGCGGTGTCATGACCGGCGCCGCCCTGCTGCTCATCTGGCTGGTGGACCGAACCATCGGGCGGCCGATCGCCACCGCCACGGCCATTGCCCAGCGGGTCAGCGACGGCGACTTCTCCACCCCGATCCGGGTCGCCGGCGGGGACGAGAACGCCCAGATGCTCGCGGCCATGAAGTCCATGCAGGAAAACCTGGCTCGGTCCCGGGAGAGCCTTCGCCAAAGCGAGGAGAAGACCCGGCTGCTCCTGGAATCCGCCGACGAGGGCATCTACGGGGTGACCACCGACGGACGGTGCATTTTCTCCAATCCGTCCGCCGCCCGAATGCTCGGATTCCGATCGCCGGCCGAGCTGGAAGGGCGCAACATGCACGCGACCATGCATCACTCCTATCCCGGACGGATCAGCCCTACCCGATCGAGCAGTGCCGCGCCTTGCAGCCCTGCCGTACCGGCCTGCCCGCCCATGTCGACGACGAGGTATTCTGGCGCTCGGACGGCAGCAGCTTCCCGGTCGAGTATCACTCCAACGCCATCTACAGCGACGGCAAGCTGGTGGGCGCGGTGGTGAATTTTTCCGATATCTCCGAGCGCAAGCGGGCGGAGGCGGAGCTCAGAAAGGCCCACGACGCCCTGGCCGAGGAGCGCGCCCACCTGGCGGAGCGTGTGCGCGAAAGGACCGCCGAGCTTGACCGGGCCAACGAGGAGCTGGCGCGAACGGCGCAGGCGAAAGACGAGTTTCTCGCCGCCATGAGCCACGAGCTGCGCACCCCCCTGACCTCCATTCTGGGGCTTTCCGAGACCATGGAGGACGGCCTGCTGGGGCGGCTGACCGAGCAGCAGGCGAAGGCCGCACACACCATTCACGAGAACGGGACGCACCTGCTGGAGCTGATCAACGAGGTCCTGGACATGTCCCGCGTGGCGTCCGGTCGGGTGAAGCTGCACTTGGATCAGGTCCCGGTGAATCAGCTGTGGGACGCCAGCCTGCGGCTCATACGCCCGGCGGCAAAGGCCAAGGGTCTGGACGTGCGCGCGCGCATCGACCCCGACGTCCGCCTCTTGCGGGGCGACAGCCGCCGGCTGAAGCAGATGCTGGTCAACCTGCTCGGTAACGCGGTCAAGTTCACGCCCGAGGGCGGCACCATCGGTCTGGACGTGCGCGGAGACAAGGCTCGGCGGCAAGTCCACATCAGCGTCTGGGACACCGGAGTCGGCATTCCCGCCGAGCAGCGCGACCGCCTGTTCAAGCCCTTCGTCCAGCTCGACAGCAAGCTCTCGCGCCAGTACGACGGGACCGGCCTCGGGCTGGCGTTGGCCAACGGCATGGCCGAGCTGCACGGCGGCTCCATCGAGGTGGAGAGCACGCTGGACGAAGGCAGCCGGTTCGACGTCACCCTGCCCTGGGACCCGGACGCCCAAAGCGCGGCTCATATCCCACCGGAAGAGGATTCGCGCGACGATACCGGGGTGCAGCCCCCTGCTGCCGGAGCGCCCCTCGGTGCTCCTGGCCGAAGACAACGAGAGCAACCTGGAGATGCTATCCACCTACCTTCGGATCAGAGGCTGCGAGGTATTGACCGCCAGCAACGGAGCGGAGGCGATCGCCCTGGCCAAGGAGCATCTCCCGGACGTGATACTCATGGATGTGCAGATGCCGGAGATGGACGGTCTGGAGGCCACGCGCCGGCTCCGCGCTGACCCGGCCCTGCGCTTCACCCCCATCGTCGCGCTGACGGCACTGGCGATGCCCGGCGACAGAGAGCGGTGCCTTGAAGCGGGAATGGACGACTATCTCAGCAAGCCGATGGGACTGAAAGAGCTTCACCGCACCCTCACCCAATGGGTGAAACGGACCCGCGCCGCCTGAGCTGCGGACCAAAATGATCGATCAAGACCCGACCATTGCCGGCTACCGGATCCTGGAGCGACCCTCGCCTGGAACGGCCTCCAGATCCTACCGCCCCCCGCGCGAGGCGGACGGCGTGCCGGTACAACCCGTTCTCAACGATTACCCGACTTCGAGGCCGCAGCTCGGCGACCCCTCAGCCAGGACATCGAGGACCGTCTGCCTTGAGCCACGGCGACGCGGCGGTCCCCTGCGAACGGCGGTATCGCCGACTGGCCCGCGAAGCTTGGCCTCGCCGCCCTCGCCCTCTGGGCCTGTCTTAGGCTCTACCTGGGCATCCTCGCCGGCAGGTCGCGTCTGGATCTGCCCACGTTCGCGGATGCGCTGCGGCAGTCCGGGCTCTCGATGCTGCCCGCCATCACCATCGTCACCGCCATCGTCGGGCTGATCCTCGGAAATCAGATCGTGGCGCTGCTGAGCCGCTTCGACCTCCCCAGCCTGATCCTGCTGACAGTCTCCTACACGGTCGTCATGGAGCTGGTGCCTATCCTGGTCGGCATTCTGGTGGCGGGCCGCGCCGGAGTGGCGCTTGCGGTCCGCCAAGCAACCCTGGTGGTGAGCGGGCAGATGGACGGCCTGCTGGTCACCGGCACCAACCCCATCCAGCTCACTCTGGGGCCAGTTCTCCTGGCGATGCTCCTGATGTCCTTCGCCTTCGCGGTCTGGGGCACTTTGGTCACATTCTCTGCCGCGCTGCTGTGGATATGGAGCACCGCCGGAGTTCCCCCGAGCCTGTTCGTCGATGCCCTCAAGCAGGCACTTACACCCGCGGAGCTTCTGGAAGCCCTGGGCAAACCCCTACTCTTCGCCCTGGTGATCGCCCTCATCGCCACCGTCAACGGGACCCTCGCCGGCAGAGATCCGGGGGGAATCTCCCGCGCCGCCACCGGAACCATGATCGGCGCCGTGACCGCGATCCTGCTGGTCGACTTCCTGTTCGTCCTTTTGCCCTGAGACCTCGACCTTGGACCCGATACTCGAAATCACGTCGGTTTTCCAGCATGTCGGGGGCCGCTGTGCCTTGTACGACATCTCCCTGCGCGTGGTGCGGGGGGACTGGTTGCTGCTGATCGGACCCAACGGAGCCGGAAAGAGCCTGCTCACAAGGTTGATACTGCGGCTCGACATCCCGTCGGCGGGTACAATCAAGCTGTTCGGTGAGGATCTCGAGCATCTGGACGACCGCGCCATGATGGGCATACGGCGAAAGACGGGCGCGGTGCTTCAAGGCGGCTCCCTGCTCGACGGCCTGACCGTGTTGGAGAATCTTCTGCTGCCGTTGCGCGCAACCCGAATGACCAGAGGCCAGATGGCCCGTGCCGCGAGATTGATCATGACCCAGCTGCAGCTCGACGGACTGGAGAACCATGAGCCCCGCGCCCTGTCGCTGGGACAGCGACGCCTGGTGGAGCTCGCCCGCGCCCTGATCCACAGACCCTCCCTGCTGGTGTGGGACGGGCTGACCGACGGACTCGATCCGGCGGCGGCGCGAGAGGTGCTCGGCGTACTGCACGAGCAGCGCGAGAACCACAACCTGACCCTCGTCGCCACCGACAACGACCCCCGGCTTCCATTGCGCGACAGTGACCAGGTGGCGGTGCTCGACCGCGGACGGCTACTGTTCCGCGGAACCAACCAAGCGCTCGAAAAGGCCACCGAGAGCCGCTTGGATCTGCGTTACTTGCTGCAGGGCAGGCCATGAGCGGGCTCGAGCGTCTTTACTCGCCGCCGGAGATCGGCGCGCCGGGCAAGCGCAAGGCGCGGACGATGCGCCGAGACCTGACGCTGGCGGGCCTGCTCGTGCTGGGCATGGCCGCCCTGGCCGTGGCGACGTTCATGTACCTGGGCTCCTGGCTGTTCGGCAACGTTTACCACCTGCGCGCTTACTTCGCGAACGCCTCAGGCCTGCACACCAGCACCCAGGTCATCCAAGACGGGTACGTCATCGGTGCCGTGGAGAGGATGACCGCGATCATCCCCGGGCGGCACGAGGGTGTCGAAAACTGCCCTCCCCGCAGGAGAACGAGAAGGAAGAGCCGAAGCAGGAAAGGAAAGGCGCACCCCAGCCTCCCTGCTTTCGGGTAACCCTGCGCATCCAAGGCGAATGGCCCATCCCCAAGGACAGCACCGCTGCCCTGGGGTCGGCCGGACTCTTGCAGGGGGAGGCCATCATGATCCAACCCGGGTCCGCCCCAGCTCTGCTTGAAGACGGGCAGAAGATAGAGACAACCCCCCGTGACGGCGGGCTCATGGCCCAGCTCGAGGACCTGACCCGGACTCTGCACGATCTGGTCGACAACACCATCGAGCCCGCGCTGGCGAACATCCGCGACCAGATCCAGACCATCAAGGACCTGCTCGGCACGGGCGGGGACAATGCAGAGAACCGGGACCGCTTGGCCGGGGTATTCCAAAACCTGGAGCAGCTCTCCGCCGACATGGAGAGCGCGGTGAACCCGGCGCAGATTCAGTCCATTCTGTCCTCCGTCCAGCAGGTATCGGCAAACCTGGAGCTGGTGTCCGCGACCTTCACCGAGCGCAGCGGCGACATCAAACGCACCGTGCGCAGCTACGGCGATCTGGCGACGGACATCAGCTCCCTGGTCAAGGAGACCAAGCCCTCGGTCCAGCGCTCCCTGGACGATACCCAGTTCCTGCTCCAGGAAATATCGGCCTCACTCGTACCCATCCTCACCAACATCGAAGACGCCACCCGCAACCTGTCGGTCTTCTCCCGCGACCTGCGCAGCAACCCGGCGGTCATAATCAAGGGACGAGAGGTGGAGGAGGAGACGCCTTGGTTCAAATAGGCGCGAGCTCACTTATTTCGGAAGTACCTCGTCGCAATGCGAAACAACGTCGACGGGCGAGAGGGCACGATTTACACTCAAGGGCACGCGAGAAGATCAAACCGTCTACGAGCTTCAGGTTTTGCAGGCCGTCGGCGTCTCTTTTTCCAAGGCCCAGTGATGCCCACTGCTGATCTTCGCAATTCCCGGCTCGACGACTTCATCGCAAGTTTTGTTATCAGGTTGCGGGGGCGGCGCACATCAGCGGCCCTGACCCTGTTGCTCCTATCCTCTGTGCTGCTTTCGGCCTGCGGCACACCCGAGCCGGCGCAACGGGACCGCTTCTACAGCCTCGCGCCCCAGCTCCAGTCCCCGCCCGCGGCATCTGCGCCACTAAGGGCGACCCTTCTGGTGAACGACCTTGCCGCGCGGGGGTTTCTGGGCGGCCGGCAGATCGTCTTTCGCACCAGCGAGCAACCCCTGGAGGTCCAGCGTTACAACCTGCTCCTCTGGGAGGAGCCACCGGGCCGCGCCATCGCGGGCCAGCTCGCCGCCAGCCTGCGAACAGCGGGCCTGTTCGAGTTCGTGGTTACACCCGCACAGCGCACCCGAGCCGACTACATCCTAAGCGGTGAGATCGATCGCTTCGAGCATCTGCCTACCGCCGGGCCACCGAAGGTAGTCGCGGAATTCAGTCTAACCCTGTTGCAAGGTACGAACCGCAGATCCCTGTTCTCAGGCCGCTACCAGGGACAGGAGGCAACCGGCGGAAGACAGTCCCGAGGCCATGGCCCAGGCATTCAACCGGCTGGCCGGTCGTTTGATCGGGGACGCATTGCGCGATCTCCAATCCCAGCGGACGCGACTGCGAGCAGCGACCGGCCGCTGATGCAGGACAACGCACTCAGGGCGGCCGCCTGTTTCTCTTCCGCGGCAAGACAGGCACCATGAAGGGCCCCGCGGACGGCCTGTCCGCACTCTATCCACCGGGGATCGAGGACATGCCGGTCGCCTGGCGCCAGGTACGCATCCCCGGACCGCCGCCGGGGCTTACACTGTCCGCCGCCGAGCGCGAGCATCCGGATCCTGCAGTCCGCTACGCGAGACGCACGATCCAGACCCTGACCGCGGGCGACGAGCGGCTCGCACTGGTGGACAAGGCATCTCCCCACGCCCTCCACGATCTGATGATCAGCGGCCTTGCCAGCCCCCCTCATCCAGGCCCGGGCGACGTGTCCCCGGCACTTGGCCGGGCCCTGTGGCGGACGGCATCGAGCTTTGTGCGTTTCGCCGCCCAGTCTGGCGTCCGGGAAGAATTCGGGCTCGCGGGAGGACGCATGCACCTGGCGCTGAACTGCGATCCCAACACCCTGGACCGGGAGAGCTGTCAGGCCAACAAGCAGTTTCACCTGCACCTGCTCTATTGGACCCGTTCCGAGCTGAAGGGGCTGGAGCGGCCAGAGCGAGTCGCGGATCTCGCCGATCCGAGGCTGCGCCGGCAAATCCTGGACCCGCTGGCCTTCCCGGGGGCGCGACTCATTCGCGAGTGCCTTGCGGACCTGCCGCCGGGATCGCTCGGCGCGGCGCTGCTGCCTTGGCGCGAGGCCGAGGCGATCGCAGGCCATGCGCCCCTTGGATGCCTGATGCGACTCCCCGGCTGGGACCTGCTGGACGACCCGGCGTTCGAAGCGCTGGTCCGGAACATCCATGGACGGATCACGGCCGCGGCGTTTGGCGTGCTCGCCGCCTTTACCGGCCAACGCGAGCCCCCTCCCCCTTGGGAGCGTCACCAGCTGCTGCCCCCGCGGGCAATCCAGGCCAACCTGGCGCGTTTGCCCTGGTCCGATCAGGTGCGTTCCAGTCTCGGTCTGCTTGCACTGCGGTTGCAGGACTTGCCCCCCGCCCTCGCCACCCGACTCAAGCAGGGGCCGGCCCCGAGTCGCTTGCACCACATGTCCCTGAACCAGCCCTGCTACTCGCTCAACCTGTGCGCACCGGAGCCCAGCCTGACCGAGGGCACCCGGAACGCAACCTCGGAGGTGCTACTGATCCTTCAGACCAAGCTCTTTTCGGGAATCGGGGGGGCCGGACTCCTGAGCCTCGCAGGGATTCCAAGCGTGCGAATCTTACGCGGCCAAGGGACATTCAGCTCCGAGCTGTGGCATCATCGTGCCCGTTTCCAGCGCGACTTCGCCTTCTACAACCGTCACCGGCTGGCCGACGCACCCGGAATCGAGCTCGGTCCCGTGCGAAGATTCGCCGACACCGAGTCGGGCTGGGTGAACGAAAAAAGCGATCCCTCGGGGCATCCGCGGACTAGACCGTACTGAAGTAACAACGCCACCTGCACACGATGGATTTTTCCGATCTCGCGTCCTTCTGGATACTGTTCTCCCTGCTGTCCGCTTTTTTTCACGCCTCGCGCCTGGCGGTCACCAAGCGCCTGAGCTTCAGCTTCTCCGCCCAGGCCCTGACCCTGTACGTGAACCTGGTGAGCGCGCCGGTCACCATTCCCCTGATTTTTTGGAACCAT
Source organism: uncultured Gammaproteobacteria bacterium (assembly GCA_963802975.1). Classification (GTDB taxonomy): domain Bacteria; phylum Pseudomonadota; class Gammaproteobacteria; order Chromatiales; family Chromatiaceae; genus Thiosymbion. The sequence continues at coordinate 15,061 of CAWDLA010000053.1, read as the reverse complement.
AACTTTCCGCTCGGGGATCCGGTCTATCTCGCCATGGTGCTCGCCGGCGCGGTGATCTCGGGACTCGGCGGCTGGTCCCTCAATTACGCCATCAAGCAAGGGGATATCTCCCTCGTGGGGCCCGTGATCACCCTGACCCCGGGATTCGTTGTCCTCATCGAATGGATGACAACCGGCGATTTTCCCGGCGCCACGGGTTTTCTCGGGATCGCCCTTCTGACTGCGGGAAGCTATGTGCTCAGCATCGACCGCAGCTTGCCGCATTGGTACACGCCGCTGGTGCGGATATTACAGACACCCGGCAGCCTGTTTACCCTGATCGCCGCCGCCTGCTTCGCCGCGGCCACGACGTTCGGGCGGGTCGCAATCGGATTGAGCGATCCCCTCTCCTTCGCCGTCATGGTGGCGCTGATCAACCCCATGGTGCTGTTCATCATGTTCAGTCTGCAGGACCGGAGTTTCTACCGCCAGGTCTTCAACGGGAACCTGCGCCGGGAGGCAAAACCCCTGCTGGCGTTGGGTATCTTGTTCGCCCTCATGCGTGTCGCCGATCAGATCGCGCTCAGCATGACCTTGGCCTCGTACGCCATGTCGGTGAAACGCACCGCCGGCATGTTCTCGGTAGTGCTCGGGAAGGTTCTATACCATGAGCACCACATCCCGGTAAGGCTGCTGGGAAGTGCAGTCATGTTGGCGGGGCTCTTGGTACTGATGCAGGATTAGCCCTCCTCCCGCAGAGCAGTGGGCTTCAACCTGACTTGAACGCGCCCCGTGCGGGACGGAAGTCAAATCGTCGCACATCCGACCCCGGCGCGGGCGGATGTCACTCACCGTTTGCCGGTAAGGCGATCCTGTCGTCGAGACGGTTCTCGCGCCGGAAGCTGTCTGCCTGGCGGGCAATGGACAAGCGGGAACGGTCCTCGCCCCAGGCCTTGCGCAAGGCCGCCGGCGTATCTGCGCTCTCGGACCATACGCGCCAGAGGGTTGCGGCGTTCTCCCAATAAGCGGCAGCGACATAGTGACCGTCCGGGCTGAAGGCCGCGAAGGCAACGCCACCCAGCGCGCTTTCGAGCACCAGGTAGGAGGCCTGATCGCCGGAGGGGGAAAACCCGACGCTCCGACGCCGATTGATCAGTTCCCTTGCCATGTACAGCGCATGCTTCCCCAGGCTATCTTATTTCCTGAGGGAGTCCCCGGCCGTTTAAACTCACACCTTCGACTCAGTTGAGTTTGCCCCCTCAACCGGAAGGTTAGTCCCGGGCGCCCTGCATCGTATCTATCCTTAGTGCTTCAGCAGCCGCTTTGAGCTTCATGAAAGACGATCGGGTTCGCATCTTTATCTCATCGCCGGCCGATGTGGACCATGAGCGCGCCATGGTCAAGGATGTGATTGAGCGGCTGGCACAGGAGTACCTCCCCTATTTCCCGCTCCAGGCCATCCTCTGGGAGGACGAGGCGCTGACCGCCGATCGCACCTTCCAGGCCGGGCTGACCCAGCCGGCAGACTGCGACATCGTGCTGTTGATCCTGTGGACCAGGCTGGGCTCGCCGTTGCCGCAGGAGCCCTATCGCGGGATGACCGGCACCGAGTGGGAGTTCGTCAACGCGGTAGACGCGTCCGGCGACAGCCGGAAACCGGAGGTGCTGGTCTACAAAAAGGCGGCTCCGAAGTTGGTGGACATCACCAACGCCGGGATGGCGCAGGAGGCGGTGGAGGACCGGCGCCGGCTCGATGAGTTCTTTCGCGGTCACTTCTACAACGAAGACAATACGTTTCGCCGCGCCTTCCGCTCTTTCAGCAGCGATTCGGCGTTTCGTGAGCTGGTGGAGATGCAGTTGCGCAAGCTGCTCAACCGCCGGATCAGCGCGGAACGCCGCGCCGTCGCTGGCGAGCTCACCTGGCGCGGCAGCCCGTTCCGCCCCGACCGCCCCTTCGAGCCGAGCGATGAGCGCATCTTCACAGGTCGCGAACGCGAGGTCTGGGACCTGATCTCCCGCCTGGAGCGGCGCGCGGCCGCCGGTTGCGGTCTGCTGTTGCTGACCGGTCCGAGCGGTAGCGGCAAGACCTCGCTGTTGCGCGCAGGACTGGTGCCCAGGTTGTCTCGGCCGTTCCAGTTCGAAGAGGTCGCCACTGTTCGCTGCTGCCTGGTCGATCCCTGCGCTGACGGACCGAGCCCGATCCAGGCTCTGGCGGAACGGCTTTGCGCCGAGGACTGTCTCGGCGACGCGCTCGGGCGCTTCGGACTCGGCTGCGACGGGCTAGCCCGGCTGCTCGTCGTCGAGCCCCAGGGGGCGGCGCGTCAGATCATCACCGCCGCATCGGACCAGGCGCGCCTGACCAATCCCGACGCCTCCGCGCGGCTGGCGCTCATCCTCGACCCCCTCGACGCGGTGTTCGCGGCCGCAGACGCTGGCGGCAACCGCCCGAGCGATCGGGCGGATGACGATGCGCTGCGGCTCTTCGCCACGGCCTTGCGTGCGCTGGCCGTCAGCGACGGCGTCTGGGTCATCGCCGCGATGCGCAGTGATGCGCTGCGCCAGCTGCCCCGTCTAGCCCCGTTGCTCGATCAGCTCGACCCATCGGCGTGGGTGAGGTTGGAGCCGCCGGCACAGGCGCGTCTGCGACAGGTCGTGGAGATCCCGGCCCGCATCGCTGGCATTGACTTCGACGCCCACGACAAGATCCAGGGCCGCGGTCTGGTGGAACTGATCGAGGCAGATGCCGCGGATCTGCGGCTCTGGCCGCCGCCGTTGCAGCGCGTGCTCGACGCAGCCTATCGCACCGCGGTCGCCGAGGGGAGGGAGAGCACCGGCGATGAGGTGCGAGTCTCGGCGCGCTATTACCGCGAGCAGGGCGGGCTGAAAGGCCAACTGGTCGCGGGCGCTGAACAGGTCTGGGACGGGCTCGACGAGCGCGCCCGCGCCGCGCTGCCGATGCTGTGCCGGGCCCTTATCGGGCTGGAGAGCGCCAACGGGTCAAAGCCCGCGGTGCGCCAGGGCGATCTGCGCGTGCTCGAGTGCGACCCGGACTGCCGCCGTCTGCTGGCGGCACTGACCGAGGCGCGCCTGGTCGTCACCGAGGGGATCCGAGACGCATCGATGCTGACGCACTGTGAGCCACCCGACTTCAGGATCTTGTCGTTGGTGCGCAGTGCTTGGCAACAGAGTCGGGAGGATTGGCGGGCGCGCTGGATGCGGATGCGCCATCGCGCCGCCGATGAGGCGCTGGCCTCAGACCCGGCACCCTCCGGCGAAGCCGACGATGCCGTCTGCGCCTGGGGAGAGTACCGCCCGGCGGTCAGCTTCAGCCATCCGGTGCTGCTCACGGACTGGGCGCCGGTGCGAGATTGGCTCAAGCGGTGGGAGAACCGCAGGCTGCTGCAGTTGCGCGCGCAGCTCACCCGCCAGGCGCAATTGTGGAAGCGTACCAATTGCAATCCTGAATATCTGCTCCACCAGGCCGGTTTTTTCGCCGCAACTGGGCTTGCCGCCAACTACGGGGCCGAGCTGGAGCCGCTGGAGCGCGAATTGTTCGATCAGTCGGGTGCCTATCTAGCCTTTCTGCGGCAGCGCAACCGCATCGTGCGCGGTTTCGGCGCCCTGCTGGTGGCGCTGCTGGTGGCTGCCACCATCTCCGCACTGCTGGCCGCCAGGGCATCCACCGATGCGCGGGTCAATCTACACCGGAGCCGGCTCAAGGAGGCGGATCTCTACATCGCCAGCGGCAACACGCCCCGAGCCGTGATCCAGGCCCTGGACGCGGGACCCGATCTGCCCGACAAGGCAGTGCAGACCCTCAGCATGGCGTTCACGGGCAACCGGCTCATCGCCATGGCCCAGTCCCCCGGCCCCTCCCCGGAGGATCCGCGCATCCCTGGCTTTAGCGCCGACGGCACGCATCTCGCCACCATCGTGCCCGGCGGGGGACCGCGGCTGTGGCGGCTGGAAAAGGGACGCTACGTCCCTGAGCGAGACCTCGACGCCGGCGGCCTCGCGCTGCACAGCCTTGTCATCGGCGCTACCGGCGAGGCGGTGTTCGGCATAGACGAGGGCGGTATCTGGAGTCTGCCGGTAGCCAGCGGCGAGCCGCCGACCTATCCCTGTGGCACCGGTTCCAACCCCAGGTTCACGCTGGATGTGACCAGGCGTTATCTCGCGATCGCGCGTAGCACGGCCGACGGCGGCCATGGCGTCTGCGTCGTCGATCTGGCCACGCCGGGGCGGGTGCTTTTCGACCGCATGCTGCAAGAGGGCGCGATCCGGGGCCTGAGCTTCTCTCCCGACAGTCGGGCACTGCTGACGGCCTCAGCCGACGGCCGCACCCATCTGATCGATCTCGATGCGGAGGAGTTGGTCCTGTCGTTGCCCAAGGACGGTCCGCTCGGACGGCCCTTCAACAATGCCGTCTTCGATGCCGCCGGTGAGCGCATTGCCATTGCGGCGGTTGACGAGCGCGTTCGTTTGTACGCGCGCGACGGCACCCCGATCAGCGAGCTGTCCGAGAGCGATATCGGCGGGCTCCGCTTCAAGATCCACAAGAGTGCGGTGCGCGATGTCGCCTTCAGCCCGGATGGCCAGTTCCTAGTCGCCGTCGATGACGAGGGGCAGGTGGTGCGCTGGGCCCTGGACGGCTCGGGGCAGGCAGTGGTGTTGGGCAATCATGGTCTCAGCACCGACGAGGTAGAGATCGTTCAACCGGGAGGCGGCGCGGACAATGCCGGTGAGACCCTGGTTTTGACCGCTTCGCTCGATCAAACCGCGCGCCTCTGGGGTCTGCAGACCGGCAAGCAGGTCGCGGTGATGGGCCACGACGCCGCTGTCAGCGCCGCCCGATTCAGCGCCAGCGGCGAGCGGGTATTCACCTTCTCGGGGCGCGACGGTTCGGTGCGCCTTTGGAACATCACGCCGGTTTCTCGTCTGGCGTTCCGGCTCAAGCACCCGGATCACGTATGGAACCTGGATATGGCCGCCGCGCCGAGGGAACTGGCTCCGGAGGGAAACGCGCTGCTTTTGGCCACCGCCGGGTTCGACGGAGGCGTGCGCGTTTGGCGCTATCGACGCGGTGACGACGGTGACGCCCCGGAGCAGCTGGCGGCTTTCGAGGATCACCGGGGGCGCGTGCGGCAGGCCCGTTTCTCGCCCTCCGCACGTCTGCTCGCCTCCGCCGGATACGACGGCACCGCCCATGTGCACGATCTGGTCTCGGGTCGCACCTGCCTGCTGCCGGCGGGCTCCGGATCCGGCACCAACCAGGTCTACAATGTGCTGTTCGACCCCGAGGAGCGCTGGCTGCTCACGACCTCCGCCGACCCTGAGCAGCCGCTACGGTTGTTCTCGCTGGATACCTGTGCGCCCATCGAAGCGGACCCGGCGCTGCGCGACGGCGATGCACCGGTCGGTGCCGCGGCGCTGCTCTCGCGGCCCGAAGGTGCCCTGGTCGCGACAGGGGACGACAGCGGCATCCTGCGCCTGCTGCAACATGCACCCGGCCGGGTTTGGCAACTCCGTTGCGCGGTGCCGATAGACGACGGTCCCATCGGAGATGTCGCATTGTCCCCGGACGGGCGGACCATTGGTGTCACCGGCAGTAGCGGCCGCGTCGCGCTAGTCGCCGTCGACGAGCAGGGCTGCCGTATCGACACCGATCTGCAGGGACACAGCGGCCGGGTCTACAGCATCGCGTTCTCACCGGATTCGCGGCAGGTGCTGACCGGGTCGCTGGACAAGACCGCGCGGCTTTGGGACCGCAACGGCGCACCACGCGCCTTGTTGGCCGGCCACGAGGACCGCATCTACAAGGCATCGTTCAGCCCCGGAGACGGGCGCTGGATGCTTACCGCATCCCGCGACGGCTTCATCCGGCTGTGGCGCAGACCGGGCGCCGAGGTATCGGGTTTCCGTACGCTGAGAACCTATCTGCCCCTCAAGGCCGATCTGGGGGGCGTAGCTGATGCTATGTTCAGCCCCGATGGCCACTATTTGGCCGGTGCCTACTGGGAGAACGCCGCGCTGCTTTGGCGCTTGTGGGTAGAAGACGACGAGGTACCGCAGCAGTTTATCGACCACTGGGGTAACGACCGGGCCCGGCTGGCGCTGATCGAACACGCCTACCGGTTCCGGCAGGACAATCGAGTCGTCGATCAGGAGCCGGCGGAGCAGTGATCCTAGAAACGGCAGTTGGGCGCTCACCCAAATGGTAAGGCACGTAGCTCCCGGAGCTCGTCGCGAATCAGTCGCTTGATTGCGGTATGAAGCGGTCAACCACCGATTTTGGGATGACCCGCCGTGCGGCGGGCATCCGGCGGACGGCCCACCCCGTGCGGCGGGCGGGTGGCGCAGACCAACCCTTGCGGACCAAGGCCCGCTGGACCGGGGGCCGGCTCTTCGGTCTCGTCGTGGGCGTATCGCTGTTTCTTGCCGTGGTCAGCGCGCTTTCACCGGTCGAAACGGACGTAGTCATTTACTGGAAGGCAGCGCATCGGGTCTTCGATCAAGGTATAGATCCCTATCTCCGGCGACCCGGTGATCTGCTGCCTTTCACCTACCCGCCGACGGCCCTGTTTCTGGTTTACCCGCTCAGCGGGCTTGACATGGACCAGTCGGCAAGGCTGATGCTCATGGTCAACCTGGTGCTTGCCGTAATTCTGATGACGCTGATCGTCGGCGACCTATCGCTTGATGATCCGGGCCGGCGGTTGAGCTTTTGGGGACCGATCTACGTCGCCGCTTTCGGCGGGCTCTATCTGACGATCGTTTTCTGTCAGATCAACCTGATCGCACTGCTTTTTCTGTGGCTTTACTGGCGTCAGGTAAGGCGCTCCCGGCCAATTTGGTCGGCGGGGGTCGCGTTGGCATTGGGGTGTGTGGCCAAGCCGCACTATGGGTTGCTCGTCCTGGGGGCAGGACCAAAACCGGGGTACCGCGTAATCGCCGGAGCGTCGGTCGCCGGCGTTGCGCTGCTGGGGGTGAGCCTTGCGCTGGCGCCCGATGGCAGTTGGCATACATGGATAGAAGAGGTGCTGGGCGAGACCAGCTACACGATGCTGCCAGCGGGCCACAGCTCGATCGCGGCGCCCTGGAACCGGGCCATTCCCGGCCTCGTGGCGCGGTACTTCGTCCCGAACAAGTTCATAGATCCCCTCGTCGACAGTCCCGCCACGGCACGATTTCTATCGACGGTGCTGATCCTGGTCCTGCTGGCAGTATCGGCGTGGACGCTCTATCGATCGATGCGCAAGGCGGATCGTGGTCCGACGGATCGCGACCTCGAACTGTCCATGATCTCGATTTTCGTCTTCTTGGCGTCTCCTGCAAGCTGGACTCATCACCTCGTAGTGCTTCTACCCGCAACGCTCGTCATGCTGCGTGACGGCGTGCTCGACCGCAATGAGCCGATTTCCAGCCGCCTGACGGCGGGTCTGACGCTCGCGGTCATCGCCTTCACCTTCGATGACCTGATCCCGCGGGAGATACGCACCTCGTCGCTGGCCATCATGAGCCTGATGACCGTCGCCGTCGTCGCCTTGTGGCTGCTCATCGTGTCGCGTCTGCTGCGACGGTCCTCGTTGGCTCACGACCGCCCGGATAACGCGCCGCCATCGCGTTGAGGGGTCAGCTACCCGGGTCATCGAGCAGGGCGTCTTGACGTCCGTCAGGGTCGCGTGGGAGTGGCCTTTGTCCGGGGTTCCCCGGTGTACGCAGACCGGTGCGAGGGGCGCGTCCAGATGAACCAGAGCGTACCCGCCACGGTGGCAGCCATCATGGCCTCGAGTGCCCAGGGGATCCCTCGAGTGATGATGGCCCAGCTGACCAGCGGCACCATCGTCAGGGTCGAGGCGTATTTCCAATCATAGGAGCAGCTCAATCCTCCCTGTTCTCGGGCTTGTCGAGCCACTCGCGGAAGGGATCCCAGCGCTCGAGCAGGATCGGGTGGGAGAGGACAGCCGTCCGGCGGTACCCACCCCAGTCCAACGCAGAGACCTGCTCGGATTCGACCTCGGAAGCCTCGTCGCCGACGCCTCCTCCCCTGCGGCACGCAGCCGGTCCAGCGGATCCACCAGACACCAGCGGCAAAGCGTAAATGCGGCGGTTAAGCAGCTTGCGGAGCTGGACCTCCACCAGGTTGCGAAAGCCGGAATCGCTGTCGAAATGCGGACCCTGGAGTCGTTCATTAACGCCATATTCTGCCCTTACTGCGCCGCTTCCGCCGGTCTTGGATGACACACACAGGGCACCCGAAAGACTCAACCGAGCGCCGCTTCGGCGCACGTGCGGCAAGTCCCGGCTCTATGCGTGCAACCTGTTGCATCTGCTACCATTGGCCACACCTCACGCGAAAAATCCCGATCGCGGTGCAAGGCGTAGGAGTAACCGTGCTTCCCGATCGCAAGCGACCCCTCTGCGTAGACCTGGACGGCACCCTGATCAAGAGCGACGTCTTGTGGGAATCCCTGTTCCAGCTCCTGAAGAAGCATCCCCTGGACCTTTTCGCGCTGCCCTTTTGGGTACTCAAAGGCAAGGCCCATTTCAAGGCGCGGATCGCCGCTCGGGTGGACCTGGATCCGTCCACACTGCCGTACAGCGGGGGCTTTCTGAAATATCTCCAGGAGGAGAAGGATGCGAAGCGGGAGCTCGTCCTGGCCACCGCCAGCAATCGACGCCCGGCGACCCGCATTGCGGAGCATTTGGGTATTTTCGATCGGGTCTACGCCAGCGACAGGCAGACCAACCTCTCGGGTAATCGCAAGCTCCGCCGCTTGGTGGACGAGTTTGGCGAGCAGGGCTTCGACTATGCGGGGAACGCGCGGGTGGACCTGAAAATCTGGCCTCATGCCGCTGAAGGAATCCTGGTGAACCCGCACAAGGGAGTGCGCCCTGCCGCCGAGGCCATGGGCAAGGCCCAACGGTTGTTCGACGACCGGGCACAGGGCATCGAGCCTTACATCCGCGCGATGCGCGTTCACCGATGGCTCAAGAACCTGCTGGTGTTCATACCGCTGTTCCTCGCCCATCAGTTTCATGAGCCGACGCTGATCGCGCAGGCAGCGCTCGCCTTTCTCGCCTTCAGCTTGTGCGCATCCAGCGTTTATCTGCTCAACGACCTGCTCGACCTGCCTGCCGATCGGCGCCATCCCACCAAGTGCCGCCGCCCGTTTGCCGCCGGGGATCTTCCGATACCTGCCGGCGTAGTCCTGATGGCGGTGCTGTTGATCGCCGCCCTGGCGATCGGTCTTTTGCTGCCTGGAGCGTTTCTCGACCTCTTGGCAGTCTACTATGCAACGACTTTGGGCTACTCGTTCCGCTTCAAGCAGACGGCCCTGGTGGACGTGCTGGTGCTGGCCGGGTTCTACAGCCTGCGCATCCTTGCCGGCTCCGCGGCGGTCGGCCTGGAGACGTCCATCTGGCTGCTGACCTTCTCCATGTTCTTCTTCCTCAGCCTGGCCCTGGCCCAGCGGTACGCGGAGATGCTGGTTCTGCATGCCGACCGGCAGATCGGGTTCGTCAGCTCCGGATGGGGCTACGAACCGGGAGATCTGGAGACGCTGTCGCAGCTGGGGACCGCCAGCGGTTACCTCGCGGTCCTCGTTCTGGCCCTCTACATCAACGGCGACCAGGCAAAGACGCTGTATACGCATCCGGAGGCGGTCTGGCTCCTGTGCCCCCTGCTCCTGTACTGGATCAGCCGAGTCTGGCTGATGGCGCGACGCGACGAGATGCACGAGGACCCGGTGGTCTTCGCCGTCACGGACCGCCGCAGCCACCTGCTGGCGATCATCGGGCTGGTAGCGATGTGGGCGGCGCTTTAAGCGATTCAGACCCTGGCGACGGCGGGTTTCCCGAAAGGTGCCTTCCGGGCGAAGCCGGGGCAAATCGCAAAGGGAATCAGCCGCGCCCTGGAACGCGGGCGCAGTCGGGTCTTCCTATGGGGATTTTGGTGGTTGATCATGCTGGTGATTCGTAGTATTCCGGAGCCAATATTCAAACGCCTTTCACTTTGAGCGAGTAACAAACCATGGACGAACGTTTCAAAATCGTCTTCGCCGGCGAGCTGCAAGGTCACATCGAGGCCGAGGAAGTCATCGCACATTTGGTTGCGACCTTTAAGCTACCAGAGGCCCAGGCGCGCGCCCTGGTGCTCGACGGCAACCGGCACGTGGTTAAGAAGAACCTGGATGCGGAGGCCGCGCAGCGCTACCGGTCGGCACTGGAGAAGGCCGGAATGATCGTACAGGTCGAGCCCATGGTGCCTCCCGCGGAGAAGCTAAGCCTGACACCGCTGGAAGAGGAGGGAGCAGCTGCACCGGAGCTGGCCCCGCAAAGCGCGGGACAAAATTGGAGTGCTCCGGGGAGCGAGAGTCCGGCGGCCGGGGCCGATCCCTATGCGGCACCGCGCGCAGACCTCAGACCACAGACGCAAGCCGGGGAGATGCGCGGACCGGACGGGGTTCCCGCGGGTCACGGCTGGAGCTGGATCGTCCGCGGGTTCTGGCACTTCAAGACCAATCCCCTGGCCTGGATCCTTGCGGTGATAATCCTCATGGGCATCACGATCGTCCTGAGTCTGATTCCCTTGGTCGGCGCCCTTGTTCCCAGCCTCCTCGGTGCTGTCTTCACCGGCGGCCTGATGCTCGGGGCGCAGACGCAGGACAAGGGGGGGGATTTCCGTGTGGATCACCTGTTCGCGGGCTTCAAGGAAAACTTTGGACAGCTTTTGCTCGTGGGAGTGCTATATCTGGTGGGCGTAATCCTGATCTCACTCTTGATATTCGGCCTGATGCTCGGGTCCATGATCCCGCTGATGGCGGAATTGGACCCCACCGCGCTCCAAGGGCAGCACCCTGCGGCCGCGATCGCCGCCCTGGGTCCCATGGGACTGATCGGGATCTTGGTAGGGACTTTGTTGTTCATCCCCCTGCTGATGTCCTTCATGTTCGCCCCTGCGCTGGTCATGCTCGACGGATTGGGTGCGACCGACGCCATGAAGCTGAGCTTCTCCGGCTGCCTGAAGAACATCCTGCCCTTTCTGATCTACGGCATTGCGGGGGTCGTTCTGCTCATCCTCGGCGTGATTCCGCTGGGATTGGGACTGCTGGTGGTCTGGCCGACCCTAACCGCGGCAATCTATGTGGCCTACAGGGACATCTACTTCGAGGAGGCGGCGTGAGCATCGTTCTGCGATCTATTGCGCCCAACGTCGCGCATATTGGACTTCATCGAACGACGGGGCCAGGAATCGATGTACGATTGCGTCGTACTGATCGATCCCGATGCGCAACGCATGCGTAATGATCGCCATCCAGAGTTCCACCGATCTCCCGAGATCGCCTCCCGACTCGGCAGGCCAACCGGCAGCTTCCGTGCGGGCCGCCTCCGTCAGTGACCAGTCATACAGAAGCGTTCCGTCGCCTTGCCAATGGGCAGCCCCACCCATCCGCTTGGCCAAGGCGCGCATACCCCGGTTGTCGGCAAGCACCTCGCAGACGAAGCGACGGATACCCGTGGAACGCGCCAGCCCCGACAGCCGATCGAGCAACGCCGAGCCGACACCAAGCCGCTGCATCTCGTCCGCCACGGCAAGCGACATTTCCGCGGACTCCGGGGCCTGATCCAGACGGACGCAGCGCGCAAAGCCCAGGGCTTCTTGCTCGTCACCGAAGATATTCATTGATACGGCTCTAACCCGTTGTTTCGGTTGCTTGATTGATTGCATTCCAGCACAATTTTGTGCAGTGCAGCAAACAAGTATTTCTCATGCAACGACATGAATTTTCCTTTCGAAACCGACGATGATGCAGTCACTCCCGTCGTTGAATGCGCTCAGGGCATTCGAGAGCGCCGCCCGGCACCTGAGCTTCAGCAAGGCCGCCGAAGAGCTCAACGTCACTCCGGCGGCCATCAGTCACCCGATACGGACCCTGGAGGAATCGAGTTATCGCGAAAAGCTCGACCAAATTATGGATAACGAATACAACTTAAGATGAAAAAGCTAACCTCAACAGTTGTGGCAAGCACGCTGGCCATTTCCGCTTGTGCTGGAACAGGCGTTAAAGAATGCAATTCAATCCACACTAGAGAAAAAGCATTTGGCGACCAAGCCATAGCATCACTAGATCGATGCTTAAAGAAAAGTACGACGAGCGTGGAATGTAAAAACGCTATGGACACGGTTGAAAAATACACAAGACTGTCAACAACGTCCACAAAATGCGCTAAAGCTAACGGGTTGAATGACAACTTACGCTATTCACAATTTCAGCTTAGCGTATTAACTGATAAACTGGATGAGCTGGAAAAACGTAGCAGGTTGGAACAAAATGCGCTAAGGAAGTCAAGCAAACGTAGCAATTATAGCCTATGAATAGTTATTCGATTGCGCGCAGCAGGTCGGGGAAAGGAATTTATGTCTGGAATGGGGTCGGGAAGAGCCTATTGCGGCGCAGCAAATGGTGCGCTGCCACATTTTTGGCGGCTTCGGTCGCTACTCGGCCATAAGCTGACATTCCGAGTGCCGTTCGTTACTCGCTGGTGTAAAATTTCGATGAGCTCGACGGTGTGTCTATGCGACGAGCAGATAACGGCGAGGAGCAGACATTAGGGGAGCCGTCCGTGGATTGTGACCCGCGCGCTGCACTTGGCCGCGGTCGGACGATCGTCGCTGTGCAGCTCCAGCATTTCCGCCGCCTGTGACGACTTGCGGTGGATGCGCAGCGAAGACCCTTCTGAATCATTCAGAAACCGTCGGCGAAACCGGTAGAACTCCATCCAGCAAAGGGTTACTGGCTGTCGGGAGGGGTGTGCCCAACGGCTTCCATCGGGCATTGCCAGTTCTTGGGAAAAGGCGCAAGCCATGGTCGTAGAAAGCGGGATCGCAAGCAAAAGCTTCCAGACGGGCGAAGGAGGGGCGGAACATTACATTTCAGTAACGGCTCCCGGAAACCTCAACATCAAGGACCAGATCGTACTCGTACAGAAGCGCTACGCGGAGGCCAGTAAAGCTCTTGGCCTGACCCCGGAGACAGCGATATTCAGGCGTATGTATTTAAGCGATGTAATCAACCAAGCCGCGCTGGTCCGTGAAAGCGCACTCGCTGTCGAACCGGCCGCCAGTCCCGTGGCCGTCTCGATCGTGCAGCAGCCGCCATTGCCCAGCTCAAAGATTGCTCTCTTGGCGTACCACGTCGAGGCGGTCGACATCAAAAAGCACCGCCTGTCGCCAAAGCATATGATTGTCGAGAAAAACGGCCTGCGCCATCTCTGGAGCACGAGGCTGTGTGCCGGGAACTATGGTGCGTCCGCCTCCGTGGAAACACAAACCTGGGAGATCTTCGGCGACCTTATCAACACGCTCTCCCACAAAGGAGCAAATCTTCGGGACCACTGTGTTCGGACATGGATCTACATCAAGGATGTCGATGTCTTTTATCAGGGCATGGTCGACAGCCGGGGCAGACTGTTCTCCCAGCACGGGATGACGAAAGACACTCACTATATTGCCAGCACAGGTATTGAGGGCGCATGTCCGCACCGGTTTGATCTTGTCTTGATGGATGCCTATTCCATCCTCGATCTGGCCCCGGAACAAGTATCGTATCTCGACGATTTCGACAAACTGTGCGCGACCAAGGACTACAATGTACATTTCGAGCGCGGCACGCGTATCGCTTATTCCGACAGGTCGCACCAGTTCATCTCGGGCACGGCAAGTATCGATAATACCGGGCAGGTGGTGCATCCCGGAGACGTTCTCAAGCAACTCGAACGCGCCTTAAGCAATGTCGAGGCACTGTTGCTATCAGGAGCGGCAGGCCTAGACGATATGATGCACCTGATCGTCTACCTGCGGGATCCGTCTGATCTAGGGCGTGTTGACGACTATCTTGCCAACCGCTTTCCGCTGTTACCCATCATCACGGTCCAGGGCGCGGTGTGTCGACCGGAGTGGCTTGTCGAAATCGAAGGCATCGCCATCAGCGCCAATGATGAGCCCGATCTTCCCTCATTCTGACCAACCGAAAACAAGGATTAGAACCATGACACATACCGATCCTCAATTTTCACTGCTGGACGAGAAAGCGATCGCCGCGGCGGACCTGCGCAATGATCCTTATGATTTTGCCTTCGTCGATCATGCGATCGATCTAAAGTACAAAGACGAGGTACTCGCCGATGCGCCGGAGATCCCCCAGCGCGGAACCTATGCCGTGCCTTATATGAAATTTGGCCCCCGTTTTCAGGCCGCGATCGATGATCTTCAGAGCCCACGTTTCCAACGGCTTGTTGAACGAAAATTCGATATCGATCTCAGCCCCTATCCGACGACCGTCGTGATGATGGGCAACACAACCGGCAACTACAACGAGGGCTACGGCCATCCCGATTCGAAACACAAAATCATCACAGTGCTGCTGGGTTTCAGCCGCGACTGGCCCTATGACCGGGGCAAGCTGAGGATCATGCGCAGCGAGGATCGCGAGGACTATGAATTTGAATTCCCGCCGGAGTTCGGAAAAATGCTCATGTTTCGCGTCTGCGACCATTCCTGGCACGGCTTCGTGCCGCAGAAAGGTGAGCGCAAAAGCCTGCAGTTCTGCTGGGTCGATTCCGAAAAATACGTCCGGGCCACATACTTGCGCCACCGGATTAGCGCCATCGCCAAATCTACGCCCGTCGTGCGCAAGATTCTCCAATATGCGCCCCGAAAGTTGACATGAAGATACACATTTTGCCCGACTTTGAGGTGAAACCGCGTCAGGTGTAAAGATTCCTGACGCTTGGTGGAAACGCCCCTGTTTGGGCCCCTTGGGGCCCCATAGCGCGCTCCAACCGGTGGCCTCGCGCGCCTCCCGCGGTTTTCTCCATCACGGCTTATCAACCGCCTACCGCCGACACGGCTGCCGTCGCATCTTTTCGCTGCGTCGTCGGCTTCGGAACCGTCCTCGAGCGCCGTCACACGGCGGTAGTCAGCCGATAACCCTAAACGGCTGCAGTGCAGCAACGTGAGCGTCCGCACCAAACCCACGACGGGTTTTGTTTAGATTTTTATCAACAAGACTTTTCTCTC
>CAWDLA010000052.1:0-25597 GCA_963802975.1 uncultured Gammaproteobacteria bacterium | reverse complement strand
CGCACATGCGCCTTATCTGGAGATCCAGATAAGGCGCATTATCCCGCGTCCCGTTTTATCCGGAGTCAGTGTTCGGCAGCCGTGGTGTGATCGCGCGGCGGGAAGTTTTTTGCTCCAGATAAAAAACGTGCTTTGGGAAGTCGCAGCACCCCCTCGCCAATGAATTTCCGAGCGCCGGGAACGGTCACAATAACTGGGTTCCAAACGGGGCAACGTTCCAAAGAACCTGCGTTGTGCGGTGCAGTTGCGATTCAAGACAACCCTCAGCAGTCGAGAATACGTCACGAAACAAGCCTGGCGGGATGCCGCGCTGGAGCGCTGTCCGCTGCATCCGAATGGCGGGTGCTCCTTTGCACGGCACGGCAACTATGGGCGGGTTGAACCAGCTGGCACCCGCATTCCTCGCTGGTATTGTCCCGAAGGTCACCAGACATTCAGCCTGCTGGCGGACTGCTTTGCCTCCCGGCTACCCGGATCGCTCAGCGACTTGGAGCGGGTTGTCGTGGAGGTCGAGCGAGCCACGAGCCTGGAAGCGGCAGCCGACGACTTGCGCACGGACGATATCTCGCTTCCGGGAGCGATTCGTTGGACGCGGCGCCGCGTCCAGGGGGTCCATGCCGTGCTCCGGATCTTGCTCGCGCTCTTACCAGAATACCTCTGCGGTTGCCCGCCAACCGTCACCGCCCTTCGACAATGGTTTGGCGTGGAATGGGTCCTGCCCCGGGTGCGGGAACTAGCCGCCGTCTACCCGGGTGTGCTGCCGTCTCCGGTTGGTTTTGCCTCCCCTCGGCTAACCGCCAATCACGGCGGACAGATCCAACACGACAAGGGGCCAGACCCCCCGCCTGGACGCCGGTAGTCTCTCGATCATCGCGTTTGTTAACGCATTGCTCGAGAAGCGGATCCCATGACTGTTCCTACAACTGACACCCAGCCGCGACGCACGCAGGTGGTGCGGATCTGGCGTCAGAACCGCTGTCTGCGATCAAGCACCATCGGGCTCTATCTGCGTTGGATTCGACGCTTCAAAGCCTATTGCCGTGCACAAGACCTCGAGGAAGGCTCGCAGCTCACCCTGGCTGGCGTCGACACCTTTGCGACCCGGTATGCCAAGAGGCAAGGAATCGATCGCAACCTGGCCTTTGAGGGTGCGCGCAGCGCCTTGCGAGCCTGGGCCTTGGCCTTGCGGGTACTGGGCTATCCGACCCCACCATGGGAGCCCGAGTCCGAACCAAGATCACCATCCTGCCCGTTGCTGGAGGAATTCGAGGAGCATCTCGCCCGGCATCGAGGGAATCCGGCGGTGACGCGGAAAAAGAAGATGGCCCACATCGCAATCTTCCTCGCCTTCCTTCGCAGCCGGCAGCGCAATCTGGTGGAGCTGGAGCTTGCTGACGTCGATGCATTCATCGTCGAGTGCCGGCAACACTATGCACGCACGACAGTGGCGGACATCGCCTCAAGCCTGCGAGGCTTTCTGCGCTTTCTCCACGCCACGGGGCGCTTGGCGACGGACCTGGCTTCTTCGGTGATGGCCCCCATCGTACGCCGCGGTGAACGGCCGCTGCGGGCACTGCCGTGGGAGAAGGTACAGCGAATACTGGGCGCCATCGATCGGTCCACGGCCGCAGGGCGGCGCGATTATGCCCTGTTGCTCCTCATGAGCGTCTATGGCCTGGGGGCCGGCGAGGTGCTGCGCCTGCGCCTGGACGACATCGACTGGCGCGCCGGTGTCTTGCATGTCACCCGACCGAAGACCGGCGTGGCGATGGAGCTACCTCTGTTGCCGGCCGTGGCCCGCGTGCTGGTCAGCTACCTGCGCCATGGACGCCCAAAACATGCGCGCACGCGCCATCTCTTTGTCAGCCTGCGGGCACCCCATGGGCCGCTCGCCGCTTCATCGGCCGTGCGGCATATCCTGCACAAACACGCCCAGGCTGCCGGTATCTCAGCCCCTTACCTCGGCAGCCATGTGTTGCGCCATACCCATGCCTGCCGGGAACTCGAGCAAGGGGTGCCGCCCAAGGTGATCGGCGACATTCTCGGCCACCGTCGCCCGGAATCGACCTCAGCATACCTGCGCGTTGCCACCGAGCGTTTACGCGAGGTGGCCCTTCCACTACCGGCATGACCCAACTGACCCAAGAGAAATTGGCCCACGACATCGTCCGGTTCCTGGCGTTCAAGCGGGCCCTCGGTTATCCCTATGGGCGCGGCGAGGCCACGCTGCACAGCTTTCAGCGTTATGTGAAAGCGCAGGCCGGCGCGGAAGCGAACATGGAGCTGGAGGCCATGATCGACGGTTGGCTCTCGCGCGTTGCCGGACGCAAACCGGTGACCGTCGCGCTGGAGCTGGGGGTGATCCGACAGCTCTGTCTGTATCGGCGCCGGTCCGATCCCCAAGGTTTCGTGCCCGGTCGCGAATGGGCACCGCAATCGGCCGAGTCGCACTTCCTGCCCTATGTCTTTTCCCGTGAGGAGGTGCGAGCACTCGTCGGCGCCCCAGGCAAGCATGCCCACCGCAATCTCACAGCCACGACGCTGCGCATCTTGCTCCTGATCCTGTACTGTACCGGACTGCGGCTGGGCGAGGCGGTGCGTCTGCAGCTGCAGGATGTGGATCTGGAGCGGAACCTGTTCGTTGTGCGCGAGAGCAAGGGCAAGACCCGGCTCGTCCCCTTCCGGTCCGATCTTGGGAAGGTTCTGCAGGACTATCTGGCCGAACGAGCGGCGATCGCGTACATCGACGATGACGGACCGTTGCTGGTGCGCAAGAGCGGTGATGGCCTGCCCGTCGGTGTTGCCTCCGGGGCCATCCGCCAGCTCTTGCGAAAATTGGGCCTCAAACCGCTTCACGGCCGGGTAGGGCCCCGTCCGTATGACTTGAGGCACGCCTTTGCCGTTCATCGCCTGACCGATTGGTACCGCCAGGGTGTGGACATCCACGCGCGATTACCCTGGCTCTCGGCCTACATGGGTCACGACAACATCCTCGGCACAGAAGTCTACCTCACTGCCACGGCAGAGCTGATGGATATAGCCAGTGCACGCTTCGAAGAGCGATTCCGGAACGCTGCTCGCCGAACATGACGCGGCATGCAAACAATCCGCTCCCGCACCTGGTCGAGTCGTTCTTCCGCGATTATCTGCAACGTGCCCATGGTGCCAGCCCCCACACGGTGCGTGCCTACCGTGATACCTTACGGCTGCTTCTCCTCCATCTGGCCGATACCAAGGGCTGCTCGGTCGCCGATCTGCAACTGGATGATCTCCAGGTCGAGGCGATTGCCGATTTCCTGGCCCATCTGGAGTCGGCGCGGGGAAACAAGGCGGTGACGCGCAATTGCCGCCTGGCCGCCATCCGCAGCTTCTTCAGACACCTGGTCCGCCAAGATGTGTCCCATGCAGAGCAGTACCATCGCGTCTTGTCGTTACCGACCAAGAAGGCCAGGGCGTCGCTCGCCACTTACCTGGAACCGGAGGATGTGCATATCATCCTGGGGAAACCGGACTGTAGAACGCCCCTCGGGCTTCGCGATCACGCCCTTTTGCTGTTCCTCTACAATTCCGGCGCGCGGGTCAGCGAGGCGCTTGCGGTGCAGGGCCAGGATCTCGACTTGACCAAGCCTCCCCAAGTACGCCTCCACGGCAAGGGTGGAAAAGATCGAATCTGTCCGCTCTGGGAGGAAACGGCCACTGCATTGCAGCGGCTACCGACCGTGCGGCAAGCCGACCCAGGTGACACGATTTTCCTCAGCGGTCGCGGAAAACCGCTATCGCGAGACGGTGTCGCGTATATCCTGGACAAGTACGTCAGGATGGCGGCAAACGATGTACCGACGCTTCGCCGGCGGCGCATCACCCCCCATTCCCTTCGCCACAGCTGTGCCGTCGCCCTGCTGCAAGCTGGAAACGACATTACCGTCATCCGCGATTACCTGGGACACGCGAGCGTGGCCACGACCAATCGCTACGTCACGACAAACCTCAAGATGAAGCGTGAGGCACTCGAGGCGTTCTGGAAGCGTGCCGGCATCGCCCCGGCACGGGTTACTCCGTGGCAGCCGAAACCGGACCTGCTCGCGTTCTTGGACTCCCTGTGACGCCCTTGTTTTATCTGGAGCAAAAAACCTCCAGACTCGTGATCAAATCACGGCAGCCGAGCACTGACTCCGGATAAAACGGGACGCGGGATAATGCGCCTTATCTGGAGATCCAGATAAGGCCCATGTGCGCCGTGACTTCCTGGATGCCGGACGCGCCTTTGCCGAGCTCGAGGAGTGGGCGCTGGAGTGGAAGGAACGTATCGGCACGCTCTACCACCTCAACCGGCTACGTCTCGAGCAGCGGGATCGCCAACGCCCCCTGGCACAACAGTCCGCTGCCTTTCATCGCCACCACGAGGCCCTGCAGATGCAGCTGCAACGCATGCATGCGGAGGCAACCCGGATGGTGACGCCGGACGACGACGGCACGCACGGCAGTGCGCCGGGCGCCGACTTGTCGAAGAGCGCACGAACGAAACAGAAAAAGGTGCTCGCCAGCCTGCTCGAGCATTGGTCGGGACTCACCGTGTTTGTCGAGAAACCCGAAGTCCCCATGGACAACAATCGGGGCGAGAACAGCATCCGTACGCCGGTCACTGGCCGCAAGAACTACTACGGATCGGGCAGCATCTGGAGTGCACAGCTGGCCGCCATGCTCTTCGCCATCCTGCAGACCCTGGCCCTTTGGGGCATCAACCCCCGTCACTGGTTGACGCGCTATCTCGCCGCCTGTGCGGAAAACGGCGTCGGCGCGCCGCAGGATATCGATCCGTTTCTCCCCTGGTCGATGGACGCGTCGCGCCGGGCAGCGCTTGGCCGTCCCGTTCCCTCCCAGGCGCCGCCCGCCTCACTCGCCGAGCCAGTCCCCATCGACGACAGCTCATGAATCATCGCTACTGTGGTCGCGACTTCTTCGCCGATGAAATCGAGCTGATCCGCCGTCTCATCGCCGAGGATCCCGCCCGTACCCGTGCCGAGCTCTCGCGCTTGACCTGCCGGGCGCTCAAGTGGCTCAAGGCCGATGGGGGATTGAAGGACATGTCCGCCCGGGTCGCCATGCTGCGGATGCACGACGATGGGCTCATCGCGCTGCCTGCGCCGCGCTGCAAGCGACCCGATCCGCGGGTGCGCATCGGCGCGCGCAGCGATCCGGGACGACCGCTCGACAAACCAGCCCAGGCGCTCACGCCATTGGCGTTGCGGCGCGTGCACCAAAAATCCGAATCGCACTTTTGGAACGAGCTCGTCCAGCGCTACCATTACCTGGGCCACAAGCCCCTTCCCGGGGCGCAGCTGCGCTATATCGTCTACTCGGCCGAACAACCCATCGCCGTGCTCGGCTTTGGCGCCGCCGCATGGATGAGCGCACCGCGGGATCGCTACATCGGTTGGACTCACGAGCAGCGTCAGCGACATCTCCACCTGATCGTCAATAACGCCAGATTCTTAATCTTGCCCTGGGTACATTCGAAAAATCTCGCTTCCATGCTATTGGCAAAGGCCGCCAGGATACTCCCCAACCACTGGCAAGAGGTGTACGGATATCGCCCGGCTCTGTTGGAGACCTTTGTCGAGAAACCCCGCTTCCAGGGAACCTGCTACAAGGCCGCCAATTGGATCTGTCTGGGACCAACCAAAGGACGCGGTAAGCTCGGCCCCTCCGGGAAACAGAGTGTACCGATCAAGGACTTATGGGTTTACCCCTTGGATCGACGCTTCCGAAAGACGCTTACACATTGATTTTTCTAGGGATGGGTACGCCGAATATTTACTATAATACTTGTTATGCAAAGTCACGGATGTAGGGGTGGTTGGCGCTGTGGACGAAGCGCACTTTACATAATCGCAAGCAACTGGTTTTCAGTCCCTGTAATCGCCGATGACCTGCTCGATGCCGGCGGCAGTCAGTACCCGTTCGGACCACTCAAGCAACGTCTGTGCGTCGGCGCGCTCGATCCTGCGACGCACCGCCTCGGGCACGTCACCGAACTTGAGCTGCAGCAGTCGCAGCAGAATCGCGGCTTCGCCTTCCTGCTTGCCCTGACGCTGGCCTTGCTCCAAGCCTTGCTGGATGAACCGTTCGGCAAAACTGCTCATGATCTCGGCCTCTTCGGGATATTCCCGCTCGTATCTGGCTCGTTCATTGTCGTCCAGATCCGCATAGATGTCGATAAAGTCCAAATATTTCAGTTGCTTTTCAGGATCGTCTTCGAGGCTCGCCAGCCCCCTCACGGCATGGGCATAAGCGTCGACCTTGTGCTCCGGAGCATAGCGCATGTTCGGCAGGTTGAGCCGGGCGACGATGTTGTTGCTGTCGCGGAAGCCCTCGTACGCGATGGCGGCCAGCTCGCAGGCGATGAAATTTAAGCTCAAATAGGTGTATCGCTCGCTGCCGAGCATTAGCTCGCGCCGGGGCGCCTGTCCGCGCAGGAAGATTACCACCGGAACCACCCTGTCGGTATCGAGCATCTCGCCGAGGTCCAGGCAGTAGTGCGCCAGCCGGTGTACGGAGAAACGCCGCGGGTCGCTTTCCTCCTCGAGGACAAACAGCAGTGCCTCACGCCGGCCGTCCGGCCACTGTACTAGAAGCGGGACATCGAGCTCCCGAAAACGCTCGCCGAGGCGCTCCTTGAGCTGCTCCTGACGCACCGGCAGCACCTCGGCGCCGGCCAGATGGTCGGCAGCCTCCCTGGTCGCGAAAAAGGCCAGCGCGTGGTGCGGATAGTCCAGGATCAGGTTCTTGAAATTCTGGTCGTGACTCATGGGCCGATCTTAACCGATCCCTCTCCGCGGACTCACCGGATGAGCCACCGCCGGCGCTAATCTGCACACCATGGCAGAAGCGTCGCAGCATCACGCCTGGGTCCATCCGGCGAAGGCCCGCTACTACCAGGTCCACCTGGACCGGGACCTGTTCGGCGACTGGACCCTGCGCAAGGTCTGGGGCGGCATCGACTCCTCCCGGGGCCGGATGCACAACACCGCCGTCCCGTCCTACGACGAGGGCGTCGAGCAGATCCGCGAGATCGCCAAGCGACGCGGCCAGCGCGGCTATGAATGCGTCTCTCGCCCGCCCCTGCATCAATGCGGATCGCAATGTCCCTGATTCGGCCCACGGTGGATATGATGATCCATCCCGAGAAATACTTCATAAATTGCATTCGATGACTTGTTTATCTTTATGTAGATAATAGGTTTATAAATCTCACAAACTACCTTAGCCCAAGTTTGACATTTGCGTTGGCACTTTCCTTTTAAAACAGAATCTTATCCTGTGGATAAGTGCCGTTATGGCACTACACGGTTGATTCACGGATGCTACGCGATCGTTTTCTCGGTTCTCCCTGGCTTGTCGCTGATACCCAATGCGTCGTAGATGACGTACTGACGGGGCTCCGCACGAGTGGCCTTGCGAATATGAACCGTCTTGCCATCGGCACGTCTGAGCGTGACGGTGACACGGTCCTGGCCGGCAAGCTCGCGGCGTACCCCTTCCCAGCTCAAATGGATCCCGGCGGCCTTGAGCTGGAAACGGATCGTGTGCACGAGGTGGTAGGCGAGCACCGAGATGAACAGATGTCCGCTCACCCGGTCAGTCTTGCGATGGAAGATGGGCCGTAGCCCAAGCTCGGATTTCAGAGAGCGGAAGACCGCTTCCAGATCGGTGAGCATCGTATAGGTCCGCCACAGGGTGGCTTCGTCCCAGTCCTGTTCGTTGGTACGCAGGCAGTACACACCGGGCAGGGTCTGCGCGATGGGCTTGATGCGCCGCCAATGGATCGCGGTGGCCTTGCCGCTGGCTGCATCCTGCGCGACGTCGACCTCGTAGAATTGTGCAGCCCGTGCATACTTCTCGCGCAGGCGGCCCAGGCGCTGCAGGACCTTCTCGTACCGCTTGACGGTCCCCTTCTTGTGCAGGCCCTCGGCGAGTTTCTCCAAGGCGGCCTCGAAGCGCTTGGCAAACAGCTCGGCGATGCCTTGGTCCTTTTTCTCGCGCTGGGAAGAGTGGCAATAGAGCTCCACCTCACCGGTGTCGGCGTTGATGCAGCGCTGCGCGCGGATCGTCAACTCCCCGTCCTCCTTGATCAGGGTAGCTTGATCGGGATCGAATTCACGATGGCGCCGGCGGCTGACCACCAGATACCGGTAGCCGTGCTCCACCAGCCAGGCGATGTTCTCCTCGGTCGCAATGCCGGCATCGAGTACCACCGTTGGAGCGCTGTCCGTGTGCCTCGAGGCCAGCTTGCCGATCATCCTTGCGAGGGTCTCGGGCTCGCTGATGTTGCCGGCAAAGATCTCGCTGCGTTTAGGAAAGCCGCTGGCGTCGAGCACCAGTGCCAAGGTCACCAAGGGGCAATCCGAGCGCTTCTCCTTGGATTTGCCCAAGGCCGCGTTGGCATTGCCTTGCCCCGTACCTTCGCAGTAGGTATTGGTCAAATCGTAGAGGGTAATGACCTCCTCGAAGTCGAACAGGGTGCGCTCTTGCGTGTACAAGAACCCCTCCAGCGCCGCCTTGTGCTTGAGCAACTGATCGGAGATCCGATACAGCGCCTTGAGCTCCAGTCCCGAGAAATCGTAGTCGATCAGCTCGCCCAGGGCGCTTTGCTGTTGCAGCCAGTGGTAGGTGGCAAGCTCGCTGCCGGGGGCGGCCATGCGTGCGACCAGGGTACCGACGGCCGCCGCCCGTTGCGGCCCGTTGAAGCCCAATGCTTCGAGCTGCTTGTCCAGTCCAACTTGGCTCAAGGCTGCCAACCCAACATGCTCGATCGCCACGCTGCGCGGACGCAGCAGCTCCAGGCTGTCGACATCGACGGTCTGATAATCCGCCGCCTCGGACGAGCGGCCTCCATCCACGCTGGCCCGGGTGCGGATCAGCTGCGCCGCATACCGTTGCGCCGCCTCTTCCCAGTGCGCATCCAGATACGCGGGCATCAAATCCTGCTGTCCACCCACCAGGTGTTCGATGCGCTGCACCAAAGCGCCCCACTGCGCGCGCGGAACCTCGAAATGCCGACCCAGGTTCAGCAGCGTGCGCTGGCGTACCTGCCCGCCCTCACGGACCGACTCCACCAGCCGATAGGTGTAGTAGGGTTCCCCCGTCTGCCGGCTCTTGATCGTGGTACGGCGGATATACATACCGCAACCGTAGCCAGTCCCACCGCCAATAGCAATGGGGACAATGACGATTATGGCACTACTTTCGGTATTTCTGAACTGACCTCATGAATATCAGAGGGTTGCTGCGCGTAACGCAGCAAATAACCGCCTTATATCATGGGGTCAGAGTAAAGATGGGTTAGCGTGGGCGCTGAACCGTACGGTCTATCGATGGCGCGCCCCCCACGCGGTCTTGCTCCTGAAATTGAAACGCCGGGACCCGAGGGTTCCCGCAATCTTCCGACCAAACTTTAGCCAGCGGCCCTAACCCACTGTCAGCGAACCCGGACAACGGCCCTGCCCACAGCCTGTCTCCACAGAAGCGGTCACAGCAACTGTGGAGAAGTATTCACGTCAGGTCCGCAGCGCGGTGACGCTCGACCGCGGGGTTTCAACTTCGAAGCCTTCCGACCGTTCATCGTCGGATCTCCATTGGGTTTTAATCCCGGTTCTGCGCCAAGCGTTCAGCTTCGCCTCCTACAGAACGCCTTTGTTCTTCTCGCGCACGCGCAGATAGAGCTCCTGCATGACCTCGATGAAGGAGGCGTCCTTGTCCCAGAAGGCGGGGTAATCGCCGCCCTTCTTGATCAGTATGGCCGGCACGGCGGCGGGCGTGGCCGGATCGATCTCGCTCGGCAGGCGCTTTTTGCCCTGCCAGAAGGCGTGGTAGTCCGGGGTCGAGGTCGCGGCCGACGGGCGGGTGAAGAAGGACTCCGCCGGGGATGGGTCCGGTGGACTCCTCGACCATCAGGGCAGCCAGAGCCTTGCCCAGCGGCGTTGCGCTCAAGGACCTGGTGCAGCCGCTCGCGCGAGCAGGCCGCGCAGCTCGAACAGCAGGAAGGGATCGCTGTCCAACCGGCCCGCCAGGCGGTAGTAGGCGCCGGCGATGTGCTTGCAGGGATTGGCGAAGTCCGGGCAGGAGCAGTCGGTCAGCGCGAAATCCTTGCGGCTGTGGGGCAGGAGGTGGAGCTTCACATCGGCAAAGGCGTCGTCGATGTTATCGGGCATCTCGTTCATGAGGAGCTTGGAGACCAGGGCGGCGTTGCTCCCCAGATGGGCGATGGCCTTGGCCCAGTCTCCGGTCGGAATCGGCGCCATCCGGATCCTGGTCTTGTAACGGGGCTCCTTGTAGACCCCGTAGTAGGGATTGACGTTGCCGCGCACGGTGGCGGTCACCATGCCGTCGGCGATGTCGAAGTCGAGGATGCGGCGGTCGCCGCTGTAGCCCCTGCCCCGCTGCAGGCGGCCGCTGTCGGTGAAACCCTCCAGCGCCTCGATGAAGCGCTGTCCCCACCAGGTCCTGCCGAGCTTTGCCATGTTCAGTCCATCACCGCTTCGCGATTGAGGCGGATCAGCTCCTTGAAGCGGTCGTTGTCGAGCCGGGTCAGCCAGGACTCGTCGTTGCCGACGATGGCGCCGGCCAGCGCCTTCTTCTCCTCGATCATGTCGTTGATCCGCTCCTCCAGGGTGCCGAGGGTGACGAACTTGTGCACGAAGACGTTCTTCTCCTGGCCGATCCGGAAGGCCCGGTCGCTGGCCTGGTCCTCCACCGCCGGATTCCACCAGCGGTCGAAGTGGAAGACGTGGTTGGCCTTGGTGAGCGTAATGCCGACGCCGCCGGCCTTGAGCGACAGCACGAAGATCGAGGGCTCGCTCTCGGGGTCCTGAAAGGCCTCGATCATGGCCTCGCGCCGGCTGCGGGAGGTCCCGCCGTGCAGGTAGTAGGTGTTGTAGCCCGGGCCCTGCTTGAGCAGCTTCTCCAGCTGGCTGCCGATCTCGGTGAACTGGGAGAAGATCAGTACGCTGTCGCCCTCGGCCATGACCTCTTCGAGCATCTCCCCCAGGCGCTCCAGCTTGTGGGAGCGCGCGTGGGTGAAGGCGCTGCCGTCCTGCAGGAACTGGGCCGGGTGATTGCAGATCTGCTTGAGCTTCATCAGGGTGGAGAGCATCAGGCCCTGGCGTTCGATGCCGTCCTTCTCCTCGAGCTGGTGCTCCACGTCGCGCACTACCGATTCGTAGAGGGCCGCCTGCTCCCTGCTGAGGTTGCAGTACTGGATGGCTTCCACCTTGTCGGGCAGGTCCTTGATGATGGCCTTGTCGGTCTTGACCCGGCGCAGGATGAAGGGCTCCACCAGGCGCTTGAGGGTCGCGGTCTGCACCGGATCGTTGTCGCGCTGGACCGGGATCTCGAAGCGCTTACGGAACCTGGCCTGGGTGTCTAGGTAGCCGGGGTTGACGAAGTTGAAGATCGACCAGAGGTCGGTCAGACGGTTCTCCACGGGGGTGCCGGTCATGGCGAGCCGATGCCTGGCCCTCAGCTTGAGGACGGCCTTGGTCTGGGCGGCCTTCGGATTCTTGATATTCTGCGCCTCGTCGAGCACCACGCGGTGCCAGTCCATGGCGGCGAAGAGCTTTTGGTCCAGACGCGCCAGGGCGTAGGAGGTGATGACCATGGCCTTGTCCGCGGCGAGCTTCTGGAAAGCCTCTGCGTTTTGCACCCGGTTCGGGCCGTGGTGAATCAGGGTCTGAAGGTGCGGTGCGAACCGGTCGATCTCCTTGTCCCAGTTGCCGAGGACGGAGGTGGGCGCGACCAGCAGCGTCGGCGCGAGGCCATCGGTGCCCTCCCTCTCCTGCACCAGACGGGCGATGACCTGCATAGTTTTGCCCAGCCCCATGTCATCGGCCAGACAGCCATTGAGGCCGAGCTGCTCGAGGAACCGCAGCCAGGCGACGCCACGCTTCTGGTAGTCGCGCAGCTGCGCGTTCAGTTGCGGCAGGTCCGCAATGGGCTCCAGGCGGCTGCGGTCGCGCAGCCTGTCCAACATTCCGGACAGGGCGTCGTCGCGGTCGACCTCGAAGGCGTCGTCGGTGGCTGTGCGCTGCAACAGCTCCTGGATGCTCATCTCCGGCGTCTCGCCGCCGTGCTCCTGCCAGAAGACGAGCATTTCCTGCATCTTGTCCCGGTCGAGCTCGACCCACTGTCCACGGAAGCGTACCAGCGGGCTCTTGGCTTCGACCAAACGTTGCCATTCCTCTTCGCTCACCACCTGATCGCCAATGGCGAGTTGGTAGCTGTACTGCACCAGATTCTCGAGGTTGACGTGGCCACCGCCCGTCGAGTCCCCGCTCGCGGATTTCGAGGGCGAGGATCGCAGGCGGATCTTCACGCGACGCCGCCCCCGGGGTGTCCACCAGGCTGGGACGATGATCTTGAATCCGGCATCCTCCAGCACCCAGGCGGATTCCTTGAGGAAGTCGAAGGCCTCATCCAGGTCCAGGGCCACCGTCTGGGGTTCGGCGGTGTCGAGGCCCGCCCAGAGCTTCGGGACCATGCGGGCGGCGAGCCCCAGATTGAGCAGGAGGTGGGTCTCGAAGTCCTTCCCCAGCTGAAGGCGCATCCGTTCTCTCTCTTCCTTGGGTGAGGCCCAGTAGTCGGACAGCGCTTGGCGCTGGGAGGGGTCGTCCTTGGGAACGGCGACGAAGTGCAACGACCAATCGTCTTCCCCGCCGTGGGGCGGCTCCACGAGCCGAAAGCCCAGGGTGAAAGCGACATCTTGCTCGGCGCCGAGGATTCGCCGGCGCCACTGCTGCCACTGACGGTAGACCTCCGCGTCGGTCCCCGCGTTCTTCCAGGGCTGTACCCCAGGGTCGACGCAGGCAGTGAGAAGACTCTTGTCGATTTTCTTCGCAAACACGGCCGGCAGCGGGGTCTGGCGGACGGTCCGATCCAGCAGCACCTCCGCGCAGTGCCGCAACGAGCCCTCCTCTTCCGCCAGTCCCCCCGGTGCACAGGCGCAAGCGCCCGGCATCCTGTCGCAGGCATCGGCGATCAGCTGCTCGTACTGCTCCGAGGCCCATTGCCAGGACCCATAGAGCTCGAATGGGGGGAGCTTTCGCTTGCCTTTGGGCTTCGGCGGTTGGTGATAGATCAGGGCGGGGAGGTACTGATCCCGCACCAGGAGGCGCTTGAGCCCCTGGGTGAACCAATACCAGAACAGGAAGTCGCTGCCGGGCTGAACGTCCTCGGCCCGGTAAAATGACAGGAAATGGATCTCGCTCAGCTGCTTGACGGGATGGTCGAGGCGCTGGCAGCCCACGCGCCAGGGTTGCAGGGTTGTCCGTGCCTCGTCGACGGCTTTCGGCCAGTACTTCGCCAACTGGGGCGACGGCAGCGGAGCGTCCGACGCGCTGGGCAGGTGGATGGTGCAGGAGTCCAAGGCATCGCAGAGCTGAAATGCAGAAGGCTTCGACCCGAGTGCCTCAAGAAACGCCGACCATGCCTCCGCGGTTAGACTGAACGGATGGACCGGGGCACCTCTGCCGCGCCTTGCACGCGTGCGCTCCAGCGTCTCCGCCCACAGTCTGAACGATCCCCCTTGGAGAATGCTGTCGGTGGTCTCGGGGAGCCAGAAGGCGTGGAGGATCTTCATCGCGTCCGATCAGGATATGTGTAATACAGTAGTAACCTCAGCGCGCCCTTCACTTCTGCCCCCTGTCGAAAATCTCCGCGGGCTCACGGTATGAGCTACCGCAGCTAGTGGCCTCTTCTCGTATCAGGTGGCGGCCTTCAGTTGAGCGATGTTGTCCGCTGCCGCGGGTTCCTCTTCTCCCTGCCCCAGCTCCGGCGCCTTGCCTTTCAGTGCCCGCTCGACGTTTTTGGCGTTGCGCGCGAGATAGATGGTGATCTCTTCGAGATCACTTTCCGATAGCTCCGGCAGGACCTTGTCGTGGCGCAGGAGCCGGGCCAGGCGATCGGCGTTCTCCAGGGCCTTGTCGTAGGCATCGGCGGCCTTCTTGTCGGTCGTGCGCAATCTCTCCGTTCCCTTGTGGTCTTTAACAACGTACTCGATTTCAATCACGGTCATGTGCTCCCAATCCGCCGGCGCTATCCGGACGGCGCCAGCTTGTCTCTGCTCTCTACGGACTGAACGGATGATTCACCACGTCCGATATACGCAGCGGCTCGCGATGCCCCTGTGCCGGACCGTCAGCTGCCGAAACCTTACAGCTTCTTCCACAGCCCTGAATGCGAGGGTGTTCCAAAGATATCCCTGCTTGGATAGCTTTCCTTACGCAGCGTAATCAGCTTGCCTTCGAGCTTTTTCAGTCGCTTGGCCAGTGCATGATGTAGGTCTCGGAACGGGTATCCTGCTTCAGAATAGGCAGACAGCCCTGCGACGTATTCGCGCTGATGGTCGTGGGCCAGCCTCAAGAAAAACTCATGTGATGTAAACCGGATGTCCATGGCCCTTATGACCTGCTCGAAATACTGTTCGAGGACATCGATTTCGTTCTGATCATTTGCCACAAGGCACCTCCTGTGGTCACCGCAAAGGATACTTGGTAATAAAGGGAGATGGATTTCGAGGGAAATTCAACCGGCCCCGGGACAGTATCCGCCCGTTGGAGCCGCTTGATCAATTGGTGCAAGCGGGTTGTGCTCGCGCCTGCAGGGGCTGTGACGCGAAACCAGCTCCCTCGTGACCGACAGGCCCTCGGCGGCAACGTCCGACAGCCGCTCGGTTATGTGTAACGACCTGGAAACCTATCCATCTGACATCTGTTGTCTCTATACCCAGGGTGTGCAAGGAGCCTTCACCGCATGAACTGGCGGATGAAATCCCTGACCGCTTCCTTTCCTCGGAAAATGCCGAAGTGCCCCTCGCACAGGATGTCCGCGTCCAGGTCCAGCAGACGCTGCAGGGAGTCCAGATAGTCCTCGCGGCTGGAGAGCAGGCTCGGGTGCAGCGGGCCATGCACGTCCTGGGCAAAGACTACTTTGAGACCCTGGGAGAACATGACATAGGCCACTGAACCTGGGGAGTGGCCGGGGATATGCAGGGCCGTGGGCTCTGTTGCGTTAGCGGACGGTCCCTCGGTTCCGGTAAGCTGCGCTGGTAACGGATAGCGCTGCAAGGGCTCACATGGTCGACTTCACAGGACATCGCTTCGCAAAAGATATCATCTTGATCGTGTGCTTCCGGCAGCCGTGCGTGATTCAGGAGTAGTGAAGCGAGACGATGTACGATAGGGAAGCAGTCGGCTGATAAATTGATTTAATTGATGACTTAGATTTTTCTGCGGGACACGAGGATTTGTTTCCTCTACAACGTCGCGCATGAAGACGACGTCATCGACCAAGCGCTACAGCGGGCGGGAGTTTCTGGCCGAAGAGATTGCCCAGATTCGCCGTCTCATTCAGATCGAGCCCGGCATCAGCCGCCAGCAGTTGTCCTATCGGGTGTGCGAGGCCTTTGACTGGCGCAAGCCCGACGGCAGTCTGAAGGACATGAGCTGCCGGGTGGCGCTGTTGCGCATGCACCGTGAAGGGCTGATCGAGCTGCCGGCGCCCCGCCACAAGGTTAACCCGTGCCGGTCGTTCGCCCGGCGCACGGCGCAGGCAGAACCTGAGCCATGGTTGGAGGCGGCGGTGCATGAGCTTCCCGATCTACGCCTTGCGGTGGTGGAGCGGGCGGGCAGTGCGCTGTGGAACGAATACATCGACCGCTACCACTATCTCGGCTATAAGCCGTTGCCCGGGGCGCAGCTGCGCTATTTCGCGATGGCGGGGGAACGGATCCTGGGCCTGCTCGGCTTCGGTGCGGCGGCCTGGAAGAGCGGACCACGGGATGAATGGATTGGCTGGAG
Source organism: uncultured Gammaproteobacteria bacterium (assembly GCA_963802975.1). Classification (GTDB taxonomy): domain Bacteria; phylum Pseudomonadota; class Gammaproteobacteria; order Chromatiales; family Chromatiaceae; genus Thiosymbion. Next base: position 9,746 of record CAWDLA010000052.1, on the reverse strand, counting down.
CCGGGCGCAGCGCCACCGCAACCTCGGCGGTGTGATCAACAACGCCCGGTTTCTGATCCTGCCCTGGGTTCGCGTCTCTTCGCTGGCCAGTAAGCTGTTGGCGATGGCTGCCCGCTCGCTGCCGGCGCACTGGGAAGGGCGGTACGGCTACCGCCCGGTGTTGCTGGAGACCTTCGTGGAGACGGAGCGTTTTGTCGGGACCTGTTACCGGGCGGCGAACTGGACCTGCGTTGGCCAGACGCAGGGCCGGGGGAAGCTGGGAGATCATCGTCTCGGCCAGGTACCGATCAAGACGGTGTGGGTGTATCCGCTGGCGAAGGACTTCCGGGTACGGCTGTGGCAATGACCGATCCGCAGCCCATTGAGATCGAGGCCGCGGAGGTCGAGCGGCTGATCGAGCAGGCGCAACACGGGCGGCTCGATCCCGCCGCGCAGAAGCGGATCGTGCCCCTGTTGCAAACGCTGCTGTGGCTTGAGCACACCTTGCTGGAGACGCGCATCAGCCTGGCAAAGCTGAGAAAGCTCCTCTTCGGCAAGCGCACCGAGAAGACGACGCGAAAACCCCCAAAGCCTCCCGACGGGCCGGCGGATTCGAGCGAGAACACGGAGGGCAAATCCGATCCGCCAAGTGATCCCGAACCCCCTGCCGGGGACGCCGCCGCCGGGGAGGACGGGAGGCAATCGGAGGGCGAAAGCGATACAGAAACGGGCTCGGGCGAGCAAACGGGTGTTGGCAGCGATGGGCAAAAGCCGACACCGCGACCAGGTCATGGTCGCCTCGGAGCGGCGGATTATCCAGGGGCCGAGCGGATCTTTTGCCCCCATGATCAGTACCAGGCGGGCGATCGCTGCCCCAAATGTACGCGCGGGCGGCTCTACCGCTCACGCCCCCTGGTGCGCCTGCGTTTCCGAGGCCTTCCGCTGGCGCAGGTCATCCGCTATGAATTGGAGAAGCTGCGCTGCGGGGCGTGCGGCGCCTTGTTTGTGGCCCACATGCCACCCGAGGCGGGTCAGGAAACCTACGATGTGAGCCTGAAGGTCAATCTGGCCGTGGCCCATTATCATCTGGGCCTGCCGCTCAAACGCATCGAGTCCTTTCAGCAGCTGGTGGGTATGCCGTTGCCCGATGCCACCCAATGGGAGTTGGTCGAGGAGGTCGCCGATAGCGCCTATCCGCCCTTTGAATACCTCAAGCGTTTCGGCGCCCAACAGCCGCTGGTCTACCAGGACGACACCGGCACGCGCATCCTGTCGCTGATCAAGGAAAATCAGGCCGACCCGCAGCCTAAGCGCAAGGGGATGTACACCACGGTCCTGCGCTTCGAAGGGGAGCAATCGATCTGTCTGTACTTCACCGGGCGCCGGCACGCGGGCGAGAATCTCGACGGTCTCCTGGCCGATCGCGACCCGAGTCTCCCGCCCATCCAATGGATGTCCGATGGCCTGGCAGCCAATACCCCCAAGGAGCATAAGGACCAGGCGGTGGACTTGAGCTGCCTGGTCCATGGGCGCCGGCAGTTTGTTGATATCGAGGCATTCTTTCCCAGCGAATGCGCGCGGGTCATCGATGCCATCGCCACGATCTACAAGCACGAGGCCCATTGTAAAGACCAGCAGCTCACACCGGCGCAACGCCTCGCCTACCACCAGGCGCACAGCCGCGAGGTGATGGACGAGCTCAAGACCTGGATGGAGCAACGGCTCGAAGAGCGGCTGGTGGAGCCCAACAGTCGCCTGGGCGGGGCCTTCGAGTATCTGCTCAAGCGCTGGGCGGCCCTGACCCGGTTCCTGCACATTCCGGGGGCGCCGCTGGACAACAATGCCGCCGAACGGGCGCTCAAGATCATCCTGCGGTACCGCAAAAACAGTCTGTTCTACAAGAACGAGCACGGCGCCCATGTCGGCGATGTCCTCACCAGCCTGATCGAGACCTGCCGGCTGAACGGGATCAACCCCCTGGACTACCTCCGCGCCCTGATGGAGAACCGCTCGGCGGTGTTCGCCGACCCCGCGGCCTGGCTGCCCTGGAACTACCAGGATGCCCGGCCATCGGCGGAGAACCCGCTGCCCCTAAGCCACCCGCCGCCAGTCATCGGCCATCCCGGCCTCCTCGGGGTTGCCATTCCACAGTAGAATCTGCAGCTCGCGCGCCGAGAGCCGATGGCTGACTTGCGCTGTCGACGGCCACCAGGTCAACCGACCCTGTGACAGACGTTTCTGGCACAGCCAGAACCCCTGGCCATCGTAGCAAAGTAGCTTCAGCGAGGTCCCCCGCCGGTTGCGGAAGACAAAGATGGCGCCGGCCATGGGGTCCTCGTCAAGCCGCTGCCGGCACAGGGCGGCCAGCCCATCGATCCCGCGGCGGAAATCCGCCGCCTCACGGGCGAGGAAGACGCGGCTTTGTGGGGTCAGCTGCAACATGATCAGGCCCCCATGAAACGATCGAGCAGTGTCAGCATGTCGCCACGGTGGCTTGGGCGGATGCGCAGGCGCAGTCCATCCGGGCGTTCCAGTTCCATCCACACCGCCGTGGCGTCCGGCCCCGGGGCCTGCTCGATGAGCGCGCGGTCGATCTCCACAAACGCCGTGTCATCGCCAGATCCCTGCCGGCTTAGCCCTGCCTCGATGGCCTTTCGGCGCTTATCAAGTTCCGTATAACTGAGGCGTAGGGTTCTGCTGACCTGTGAGATCCCATAGGTTTCCAACACGGTGAGCGCTTGATTCCAGAGCTCTTCGGGTATCCTCTCCCCGCTGGTTTTTTTCCTTCGCCAATGCGCGAAATGCTTGGCAACTGCTTCCAGTGTCAATGTGGCTTCGCTGCGTGCGTTCATGTCGCCTCCGGTGAGTGTTTGGCACCGTCGGCATCCTAATCAGCCCGCTGTCAACTGGTCACGCACGTTTGCCGGAAACACACGGCTGTCTAAGAGCGGGCTCGCGACCCGCTTTGTCGTACTTGCGTTGACGATTGCCGCCGCCGCAGAGGTCAGCGCTGAAACGCTCGAGTCGCTCTCGGCCCCGGATTCGGTCGAGACCCGCATCGGCACGCTTGAGTTCACTGACGGGGTGCCGACGCGCCGAGACGGCCGGGACGGTCTATGACACAATCGACTTCACCCGGGCGCTCAACGTCTACAACAACAGCTTCCGCGGCGCCTCGGCCCTGGGGCTCGTCAAGGGCTTCCAGAGCATCGGAGCGGACTAGCGACGACGTCGTCATCTTCTCGGAACTGATGGACGCGAGTTCGCTGTTCCTGACGGCGAACGCCGACACCGTCTACTACATGGCTGGCATCGACCTCTCGAAGGGCCCGATGGTGATCGAGCAGCCGTCGGACGGGCTCGGCACCATCAACGACATGTGGTTCTCCTGGGTCATCGACATCGGTCAGCCCGGGCCCGGACCGCGGTCTCGGCGGCAAGTACCTGATCGTCGGACCGGACTATGACGGCCCGCTGCCCGAGGGCGGCTATTTCATCGCCCATTCCAAGACCAACCACGTGCTCTACGCCACGCGCGCCTTCATCGCGGACGGCAACGATCCGAAGCCCGCGGTCGACAACATCAAGCAGAACCTGAAGATCTATCCCTACGTGCCGGGTAGCTTCGGCACGCCCATCGCCGAGGCGCTGAAGGGCAAGGTCCGGCTCGCCGGCGAGCCGAAGATCCCCGAGACGAAGTTCATCGAGGCCAGCGGCATGTCGTTCAACACCATCCCGCCCAGCGACTACGGCTTCTTCGAGATGATCAACGAGAACGTCCAGAACGAGCCGGCCACCAGCTATGACGTGGAGCTCGCCGGCCAGCTTGCCGCCATCGGCATCGTGCATGGCAAGGAATTCAAGCCCGACGGCGGATGAAGAAGATCCTGACCGACGCCGCCGCCGTCGGGCAGGCCATCGGCCGGTCGCTGCAATGGCGGTTCGCCGACACGCATCCGGACTGGGCCTACTACGACGGCTCGAACTGGGGGAACATGCTGTTCGAGGGCGGCGCCTTTTTCGAGACGACCGCCGCCGGCCTTCGAGGACGGCATGTTCAAGCCCTATCCGCCGACCGGCGCGCGGACGCTCGATTCGCGCACGGCCTTCTACTACGCCTACACGCTCGACAGCCCGGGCATGATCATGCGCATCCCGGGCGTCGGATCGCAGTACCTGATGGGCTTCCTAGACGCGAACGGCGATCCGTTCGACGGTGCGAAGACCTACAAGGTGACGCTACCCAAGGACATCCCGGCCGAGGCGTTCTGGTCCTTCACGCTCTACGACAACCAGACCCGCTCGATGCTGCAGACGCCGCAGAAATACCCGCGTGCGGGCTCCCAGAGCTATCCATCGCCGGCGGCGGAGGCGGCCGAGGACGGCTCGACCACCGTCTATTTCGGTCCCGAGCAGCCCGAGGGCGTGGCGCGCGGCAACTGGATCCAGACCGACCCCAAAAAGGGATACTTCGTCATCCTGCGCCTCTACAGCCCGCTGCCGTCGTTCTTCACCAAAGAGTGGCGAATCAGCGAGGTAGAAGTGATGCAGTGAAAAATATCTGCGAGCGTTCATCCCAGTCAGGTCCATATGCTTACGGCGGAAGGTCCGCTTTGGGACCTGGTGCCGACTTGCATCCGGAAGGTGTCGAGGTCTCCGCTGGGTCGTTTCCGGACTGTCGCCGACGGTTTCTTATGCCAGCAAATACTATTTGCAGCAAATGTGGGCCCCGCCTGCTGTTTGCGGGCCTGGCGGCTTATGATTGTGGGCACTTACAGGTAGGGTTGTGGGCCGATCACGATCCTCTGCCCCCGTGCGAGTAGCGAAAAAGGTAGAGAGTTTTCCCATGAAGAAAACGATGCTGGTGCTTCTGATCGTGCTTTCCGCCTGTGCGACTGACCGCCCTGCGGAAAATGCCGAGGAACAGTCATCCGGACCCACCGTTTACGGTCAGCTCTCAGTATCGGTGGATCGAGTATCCGTTGGGCAATAACGACTCAGGTGTCATGGCGTCTGGCGAGGACAACCAACTGTCGGACTTCCTGCCCGACTCCTTCACCATCATGAGGTTCTGAGAGTCCCGCGGGCATCGGGGCCAACTTGAACGGGGAAAGGTGCCCTGGGGCGTTACGGTCCAGAAACTCCCAACTAACTCTGCCGCGCTGATCGAAATGTGGCGAGACAGCCGGGGCAATCCGAATCCTCTACATTGGCGCCGGTGGGTTTTGGACCATACGCCCCGGCCGCTTCCGGCGATTGATCAAGTGGCGCCAAAGGTCGGATACTGCGCCGGGGACGGTTGAATTTCCTTCGATTTCCGTCATCGTTTATTACCAAGCGCCCTTGCGGTAACCACGGGAGATTTTTTGTGACAAACGATCCGGTTGAAGTCGATGCCCTCGAACAGTATTTCGAGGAGGTCATAAAGGCCATGGATATCCGGTTTACCTCGCACGAATTTTTTCTGAGGCTGGCTCACGACCGTCAGCGCGAATACGTCGCGGGGCTGTCTGCCTATTCCGAAGGGGGATACCCGTTCAAAGACTTGCACCATGCGCTGGCAAAGCGACTGAAAAAGCTTGAAGGTAAGCTGGTTACTCTGCGCAAGGAAAGCTATCCGAGCAGGGATATCTTTGGAACGCCGTCGCATTCGGGCCTGTGGAAGAAGGCCCGATAGGAGCGAAGCTCCCATGAGTCGCCATATAAGGCTGCTCTAATATGCAAGCAAAGCACTTATATTCATAAGAACAGTCGGTTAGCGTCTTTTGGAGTGATGGCTGCAAGTCTCGAGCGATGGAGAATTCCCTTGCGGTATTGGTTGGATTTAGCCTTTAAAGTCCGCCAGTTAGATACAAACGGCACTTGGTAACAGCTTCGCTCTTATTGGGCCATCATGGATTCTGGACCATAATTGAGGCGGCGGCCGCTGATGCGTGGGAGTCGTCCGCGATTTGGCGACTCGTTACCGAATGTCCGAGAAAAAGCGCCTTTCCTTGATCGGAAGGCCCATCTCTTGTCTGATCTGAATGGCCCATACCCGGAACAGACTGCGCCATACCCCCATCTGCTCGAATTTCCGGGAATCCGTGATCACGTGGTCCGGGACCAGTAGCGGCTGCGTGACTCGGACGAGCTTTTCGCAGAAGGCCACATCCTCCATCACGCTGTCTTCCGGGAAGCCGCCGAGTTGCTCGAACAGTGTTCGGCGCACAAACATGGCCTGGTCGCCGTAAACGACCCGCGTGATTCCGCAGCGCAGATTGTCCAACCAGGAGACGAAGCGAAGGCTCCACCTGTCACCGGAGAAGCGATGCCGAAATCCACCGGCCTGAATCGCCTGATTCTTCTCCCAGCCGTTTAACCGAGCCAGGACGCCCGCGGGAAGTAGGGTGTCGGCGTGGAGGAACAGAAGCCATTCTCCCGTTGCTGCAGCCGCCCCCTTGTTCATCTGCTTCGCGCGTCCCTTGGCGGCTTTCAATACCTTGATCTGGGGAAACCCTGCAAGCACGTCTTCTGTGGTGTCCGTGCTTCCACCATCCACGGCGATGACCTCGTAATTCCCCGGCTGGCGAAAGAGCTGCACCAAGGTGTTCGGTAGGGCACGCTCTTCGTTGAATACGGGCATGATCACCGAGATCATCGGGATATCCCGGAGATCCAATGCGGGAGGCCTTCACGGACTTCGCGCCGATAGATATCGGCGTCCTCGTCCAGGTCCTCGAGCAGTGGCGAAACCTCCACCAGAACATCGTCCGCCAGCTCCGCATAACCTCCGGCAAGGATGTCCAGTCCGGCGGAGTTGCTGCGCTGCCCTTTCAGCTCGGCCCGGATCAGGCGCAGCCCGAATGCGTGATGCGCCTGCTCCTGGCGCAGCACTGTGCGCCTCAACCGCTCGAAGCCGAGTCCGCGCCGTCCGATCTCCGCATCCAGCCGTGTCAGGACAAACTCTCCCAGGTTCTCGAGCACGATCTGTTGTCCGATCAGGACTTCCGTCCACCGATGTTCGGACATCGCGGCCCCCAGACGATTCTGGTAACTGTCGAGCGCGGCGGAGCGGCATTCGTCGGGGGAGACCTTGGGTGCGAGCCATAGAGCAGCGCCCTTAAAAAGCTGTGCGTGAAAATGCTCCTGGCGAGCCTGGGAACGGAAAAACCGACGTGCCCGCGCGTCGGTCGTCGTTGCCGCCTGCCAGTGAGCACAGCCATTTGCGATCTTCTCACCGCGCACAAGGATGTGCAGCAGTCGCGCAAGCTGTCGGGCGGGTTCCGGGGAAATCGATGGTGTCACAGCAGTTTGGTCAGCGCACATCCGCATCATTGAGGGACCAGTCGTACTTGTACTTCTGGAATCCGTCGAAACTGTTGATCTGGGCCGCAAGTGCGGGTTTCGCATATCGCCCTAGGTGCGCTGGCACGCCGCCGTCCCGGTCGAAATCTTCCTCGAACCAGGAGTAGATGCTCGACAGAACCATGGAATTTCCGGAGATTCGGAGGCCCCGCGGATGGTTTACGTACTCCCGTGCTCCCTGCGTCAGCAGATTATCCGCGTTCTTCGCGGTGAAGGCGACGGACTGCAGGTTCGGGCATCCGATGGAGGCGCAGTTGAGCGCATAGTGAACACGAGGGTCCTTCCAGATCGGGCGAAGGATACGGTGCTCGATGTCGTTCAGGCTCACGGGCTCCCCTTCCACCTCGACGAGCTTTTTGCGCCAAGGGCCGTTCGCGAAGAAGCCTGACGAGAGGTCGATGTCTCTGATACTTCTCACAGGATAGTGCTTCAGCACCGTCTGTACGGTCAGGGCGTTATATAGGTTGACCCAGAAGGCGAACTGCTCGTCGCGGGTGAAGCGGGAGATCGAGCGGGAGGACAGGGCCCGGATGTAATCGGACAGCGAGGCGAGATCGCGATCGCTGACCCGGTCGTAGGCGATTCGAGTAACACCGTCTCGATCTGTCCCGGCATATTTCTTGAGGAAGCGGTCCCAGGCGGAGTGGTCGATGTGCGCGCGGCTTGCCTCATCGTGTGCCGTCCAGCGGGACCAAAGATCCGGCTTCGGAGCGAAAAGCTTCTCAAGCCCGCTTGCGCTGGCGGTGCCCGCCAGGAGAAGAAGTACCGCGAGTACAGCCTGTTGAATGCGATAGTAAGATGAAGACAAGACTACGGTTCTCCAGGGTCGATTGCGGTTTGTACGAACTTGTTTTTCCAGTTGGCTTCGGCAATCTCAGACCGTTACCGGAACCGGCATATTTCAGCTCGTTTGCGTCCAGTGCCGATGCTTCGGCAAATGGCACGATCTGGTAATTGAATCTCCGGCAACCGCTTATGCGATCGTGGCTTCCGTGTCTCGCGCCATCTGGATGCATCTCGGGCTTGTGCTCCGGAAAACATCCACTCCTGAGTAAGGTCGCCGCCATGCCGCACGGTGGTTGTTTGTGTCCATATCGGAGCGAATTGTAGAGTAGACGCCAAGCCATTGCGTCGAGGATTCGCGGCGCGTGATGCACGGGGCCGTAGTGGTCGGGCCAATTATGGAAAGTTTGGGCGAAAAACAAGCAAAAAGGTGCCTCACGGAATTTTCGGCGGTTCCGGCTTACAACCCCTACAAACGGATCATCGGCAAGATTGTTTACAACGAGCAGGACGTGAACCTTGCCATGGTGCGAGCGGGCTATGCCTGGTGGTACCGCAAGTATTAGTAATCCTCTGTTGTTACTCTCTCTGTTACCTACTAAGATAATAAAAACTTATTGTTATTGCGCCGCAGGCGCTCTCGGCTTGTAGCGGGGGTTGCACGGCGGAGTGTGGGCAGGCGGTGAGCAAGTGTGGGAAACCGGTGGACGCGGCTGTATCGCGTCCACGGGTTTTCCACACGTTCCCGCGTAGCGGGATGCTCACGGGCTGTCCACACGGAGCCGAGTTCCCAGGCATGATGAATAAAGGGGCCTGGGTGAAGCATGGCCACGAGAGAGCGCATGCGGAAATTGATAAGCACCGACGAGTTCATCTATCGGGGACGCAGTTACCCAGGAATTCCGCTGTTCTGCAGTTCCGACGCGGTTCCAGTGACTGTGCTCAATCGATACATGCTTTACCTCGTTGTGGAGCGCGGTAGAGCGAATAGTCCGGGCACTTGGAACAGTCACGCAAATGCCCTGCTGGATTACTTCTCTTGGCTAGAAACCAATGGTCTCGAGTGGGACCAAGAACCGCGCAGGACAGAGAAAGGAAAGGAGGCCAGCAACCTCGCCTTGTATCAGTACTGGTCCCAGAGGGATTACCGAAAGCCAGACGGTTACCCCCTTAGCTCAGGAACGATCAATCAACGGGTCACTTGCGTCCAGGCTTGTTACGCCTGGGCCAGAGACGTAGCCCGTCTGATCGAGTGGCTCCCGTACTGCACCGAGCAGAAGTCGAATCCCCTTACGGTACCCCGACCCCTTTGCTCACGCCCACGGGCGAGCGTACGCGGTGAGCAGCACACTCAAGCTCCCGGTAAAGAAGAGACTGCCGCGGCTACTGAGCCTGGAGCAATGCAGGGACCTGTTGGGCGCACCCATGAGCAGCACCCTGCGCACAATGACGCGGCTCATGCTCGCCACCGGTCTTCGCAACGCGGAATGCCGGACCTATCCTCGGAAATACGTGTTCGACCCGAGCGGGCTGGACAGGCGAAAGCGGTTTCGGATTCTGCTCGACCCTCTCGACATGAAACTTAAGGGGGACAAGGAGCGAGCGATTTTCCTGAGCTGGCACATGATGAAAAGCCT
>CAWDLA010000051.1:0-31107 GCA_963802975.1 uncultured Gammaproteobacteria bacterium | reverse complement strand
TCCAAACAGTCCCCTGCTCATGCCGGCAAGAACTCTCCTGCTAAGCACCACTTCCAACGTACCAAGATGGCTGGATCTGGGTGTGTTCTGAACAAAAACAATGAAGTTGTCTGGACCATCCGCCTCAAGGCCGGCGTTCGTGTTGCTTTCGTTGTCAAAGGAGCTGACCGCACCAAAGGAGCATACATCCAGCACCTTGTCAACCTTGCAAGAAGCAACGATGAATCTGTCCAGCACCTCGGCATCAGCTCCATCATTGCGAGGCGTACACCTGATGGAGGCAACAACCATGTCATGGATGGGACGTACCCCATGCGTCAGTTTGTCCGCATTCTCGACGAAGAAGAAGAAAACTCCGCAGACACTGTCAAGGCCTGGGGCATTAACATTGCTGACAAGCTCACTGACCTCAACAGGTCCTCCACTTACCGCACTGTCTGCATCTATGGTGGTGATCTCACTCCTTCAACAGGACCCACCTCACTTGATACTCACATCCTGAACAACGATGTCATTCAGATTGCTCGTTACCTCTACCAATCTTCCATTGATGATGGGACCTTCTTCGATGAGCTCCTTGACGATGACGAGGACGGAGACAAAACCCTTGCCAAAAAGTTCTTCGCGCACACCAATGATCCTCGCACTCTCTTCACAATGTAGAGTCACCTTTCACAGCAACCAACAGTACTGACACCTCTCTTCACTCTTCCACCTCTCTTCCATAATATACATACAACCTTCAAACAACAACAGTTCTACCTCATCCATCTCTTCCATCTTCTTTCTTCCTATTTATTTCTTCCTATTTATGAGCAATGAGCAATGTAGTATTTATATAGAGTATATATAAAACATCATCCATAGGTGATTTCATATTCATAATAACAAACTTTAACTTCATCTACCTTATACCAATACAATGCCAACTCTAGCTAGACATCTAACATCTAATACTAGAAGTACTAGAAGTACACACACATTCACCTAGGAACAGGTACACACCTCTCACCACCCCTTACAAGACCCCGAATCCAGCTTGAGACACGAACCGAGAGACAGGCTGCCGCCACCAATTTTGGTATACTCGTGACGTCAAAAGGGCCTAATACAATACTTTCCCATACTACGTACTGACTAGTAGTACCATCGATCCCTTCCATCCTCCTGCTGGGCAGGCAGCAGCAACCACCGCAATAGCACTGCAGAAGGCAACGCTGTTGCCAATCAAGAAGCATGGTTCATGCACTGCATATATCTCTACTAGTACTAGTAGCGCCCCTTGTCGCTCTAGCTCGATTCGCTGCAGGATTTGTCTCGTCGTCACATCTCATCCTAAACACAAGATATGCATCGGTAACCTCCAGTGGTATCCATCGCTATTCAACATCGTCGGAACCATCATCTTCCTCTTCTCCCGCAGAGGCCGTCAGCGCGACGGCCAAGACATCGGGATGTCCATTTTCAATGCCCTTTCCACGATACCGCATCGATTTGAGCTCCGCATCATCGGTCAATAAAAGATCCAAATCTAGCAAAAACAAATCCGGCGAAGGTGGAATCGGTGTCAATATCGGCGGTCTATTCTCTGGTGTCCGACAGGAAATGGACAAATCGGCAGTGGTACGACGATATGCCGATGATAAGCGAAATGGACGTCTATTGTTTGTCGACTGCTCTGTATCCCCTGATTCAGTTGCGCTTGCAAAAGGAGTTGATAGCGGGGCAGGTAAAACTGGCGCAGGTGGAGTTGCCGAAGACAAGTTACGTTCAGGCATGGAGGGACTACAGGCCGCTGCATATTTTTGGAGGGCGGTCGCCAATGTTGCAGCAGAAGAACCATCATTAGAAGGAGACGGAACGCAACAGAGAAGGATTGTGCTTGCTTTCACTGGCGCATCGGCATTGCAATGCCAACGATTGGCTGACATTGCATCGTGGTTCGAGGAATCCATATTAAATGGATCTATTGAAGGGTTGTTTGGAAGGCCAATCGTTCAGGTTGAAGTAGACGACGATTCTCCATTCCCAACTGTGATTTTAGAAAGACGAGAAGCGGGAAGTAATACGGATTCTTCTCTCAACGTTGAAGTGAATAATGACAACGTTGCACCATCGGCAAAGGTTGTCGAAGAACGGATAAAGCATTGGGTACGCCGAGTTCTTGTTGATATGTCCATTTGTCCATTCACAAAATCGTCCAATCGATCTGGACAGGGCCTTGGTGACCTTGGTATTCCAACAGGTCGTATCGCGTATCATCATTCCATGGCCAGCACTGCGCAAATACCTTTGCTAATGGCAGATGTATGGGAGACAATTGTGAACATGATTGAAGCAGGACCAGGGGGAAAGGATGGCGTTAGCAGTATATTGTTGGCTGCACCAGAGTTTGACTCAAACTTTCCTCTCTGGGCTGGACCTATATTCACAATGCTAGAATCTGGGGTCGGGGCAGCTGGAGCAGAGCCACTCATTGGAGTTGTTTGTTTCCATCCGAAATATGCAACGCCGGATGGGTCAAGTTGGCCCGGCTTTGGACATATGCATTCAGTTCCACGCCTTCGTAAGTGGGTCGACGAACAAGATCCAAAGCTCTCGGAAACACTCTCTGATGATGATGTTGCAGCTGGAGGTGCCTGGCAACGACGGACGCCACATGCAGTGATCAATGTATTGCGAGCGGACCAGCTCGAGGCGGCAGAAGGTAGACGAACATCCCCTCAAATGTACACCCGAAATATCCGTGTATTGGTGAGCGAGGAAGATGGCATTGGGTCAGAAAAGTTAGAAGAGGATTTGACGTGTGAGCGTAGCATATCGTAGCAAGCCATTCCTACGTAGCTAGTATTGTGCAGTACATGCAGTACATGTAGGGTTTTTCATTTACTGGGATAGTTGCCTCATTTTTGCTACAGCTCATACTGCCAATAGTATATTTCAATATATTGAGATAGCTGCCACTGCCTTAGAAAACATGGTGTACTGGTACATCGCCTTACCATTCGCTGTCTCTTTCCTATGATGTGTCAATGACGTGTCAAATATGGCGCACCCGCCCGCCCCGCCCACCAGCTCTCCCGCCCGCCACCCGCACTAGTACACAACCACACCCACGCCACACTAACACCCAACACTACTGTAGAACACCCAATTCAATTCAATTCAAATCATTACTTTAGTGACTAAGACATAAATCATATTCCTAGAAACCAACTGAGTTAACTTTCAAGCTCACTGCTCAGCATAGACCACACGCCTACGTCTATGACTCAAGATCAAAACCAAGAGAGAGGAAATGAGAGATGGTAGGCTCTGCTACCACCGGAAGTTCGGATATACAACATCAACAAGTTGACGGACTAAGTCTGGGGAGCTGGGGAGTTACCAGGTCCTGGAGGGAATATTAGGTATCAGGCGGAGTTCTCCTCACGGAGGATGTATAGCTACGGAGGTAGTTCGAAGGGGAGGGGGTTTCTGAGCACGGTGGAGTTGACGAAGAATGCCTCCCCGGGGGTCTTGTTCTGGGCGTGATAGTTTACGGGTGTGTCTTGGTATTTTATGCAGTTGTTTCCTAAGCGCCCAAAGGAAACAAGATGAACGGGTGTTCTACTCTAGTAGATGGTTTTACTCTAGATAGATTCTAGAAAATATAAACTGTTTAGAGATCAGAGGGAAGGTCATCAAGAAAGCTAAATTGAGGCACTCTGGGCATCATTTGTACCAACTGAGTGACTAGGATGCCTCATGTCACAAACTTAACCCTGATAGACTGACTGGGATGCTGGGTTACTATACTCGTTGTGCTCCGATTCATCCGTTTTTTCGGCCCTCCGGAACGCTGAGCTCCAGGCTCGCGAGCAACATCTCGTCGCCGCTGATCACACGCGTTCGGAAGCCTCCGCATTCTCCACAGACGAGTCGATTGGACTCCGCCGAAGTCTCCGCCCCGCATTCGCTGCAGTGTACGCGAATCGGTGTGCGCTCGATGTCGAGCACAGCCGACTCGGCGATTGTGCCCGCGGCGGCCAACGGATAGGCGATTTCGAGCAGGGGCGGCTCGACCCCCGAGAGAGGCCCGATGTGCAGCAGGATCCGCTCGACCTTCGTTGCCCCGTGCTCCCCGGCAATGGATTGGACTTGGTCGAGCAGGGCGAGACAAAGTGACAACTCATGCATGATTAAGTTTGGGTTGTCCGTTCAGATTGCCTTGATTCCCATCATCGGAAAAGGCGAAAATGCTTAATTACTGTACGGTTGTCAGCAAGATCCTGTCCGCCGTCGCAGATTAAGAGTGAAAACACGCCTGGAATCGGCCGACCGTCGATCTCGGGTTCGAACACCCCACACTACTGAGGAATAGAAAATGAGGCTGATCCTATTAGGCGCCCCGGGCGCGGGCAAGGGCACGGTGGCCAAGATGTTGACGGCAATCGACGGTTCGGTGCAGATATCCACCGGTGACATTCTGCGCGCCGCGGTCAAGGACGGAACCGATCTGGGTAAGCAGGCCAAGGCATTCATGGACGCGGGCGACCTGGTTCCGGACGAGCTCATCATGGGGATCATGAAGGAGCGCCTTAAGGAGGATGACTGCCAAGCCGGATTCCTGCTCGACGGCTTCCCCCGCACCATCCCTCAGGCCGAACAGCTCAAGGTCCTGCTGGACGATCTCGATATCGAGCTGGACGCCGCTGTAAACCTGGACGTTCCACGCGACGTGATTCTGGACCGGCTCACCACGCGCCGGACCTGCGTCGACTGCGGTGCAATCTACAACGTCAAGTCCTCCCCGACCAAGGTCGAGGGCCTGTGCGACAAATGTGGCGGCAAGGTCGTTCAGCGTGACGATGAGACAGAGGAGGCCATCTCCAACCGCCTGGATGTCTACAATGAAAAGACCGCACCCCTGGCCGACTTCTACCGGGGCGAGGGCCTGCTGATGGACGTAAACGCAACCTCCAGCGATGCGGTCGTCGCGTCCATCCGCGAGCACATCGGCGCCTGAGCCTGAGGCGCGGGGATCGGACCCCGCGGCATCGTTATACACGAGCACCCTCGCCTTTTAGGCGAGGGACGCCCTCGCGCCAAGACGCGAAGGCGTTTATCGTTGCGGTGGCGTGGGCTTTTCCCCCCGGTCTCCTTTCGAACCGGGTTTTCGGGTATCTTAGTCACTCGCTAACAGTTTCGGATTTTCTCGCAGCGCATGGCACGCGGAATCCATCTCAAGCAGCTCCGGGCGGCGGATCTGGAGGCAATCGGCGTCCCCGACGACGGGTTGTCGGAATTGCCGGACGGTGAAGGCGCACGCCCAGTGACGCTCCTCTCCGAGGTCGACCCGGTGCTCTCGCGGACCGTCGACGAAGTGCGACAGGGACTGGAGGTGACTTTAGGGTTCCTGAACGAGGCCCTGTCAGCGCCAAGCACAAACCCAACCTCGGCCGAGGTGCCTCCGAAGGGCATCGCCTGAGGCGGGGTGCTGTTCCAGGCAGCCTGCTGTCCGCTTCCCACTCTCTTGCGCGCAGTTAGTCGATTCTCAGGATGCGCAGCATCGGCCTGTGTGCCCGATAGGCACGCTCTTCGGGGGATGTGACTTCACAAACGCTCAACCCGAGAGCGAATCCGGTTGACGTGTCGCTCAGTCGATCCTAAATTTCGGGTTCGACGACTATCATTCCAACCGTTGGAGAGACCTCAAATGCTGCAGCCCGGCGATCAGGCCCCCGAGTTCTCACTTCCGGACGCCGACATGGAGCTCGTCGAGCTAGCGCAATTCAAAGATTCCAATCACTTAATACTCTATTTCTATCCCAAAGACGACACCCCGGGGTGCACCATCGAGGCCCTGGAGTTCACTGATCTGCAGCCGGAGTTCGAGGCCTTGGATACCGAGATACTGGGAATCAGCAAGGACAACTGCGTCAGCCACGGCTCGTTCCGCGATAAGCACGGACTCAACGTGCGCCTGCTTGCGGACCCGGAGGGGGAAGTATGCGAGGCTTATGACGTCTGGCGTGAAAAACAGGCCCATGGCGAGAAGCGCATGGGCATCGTCCGCTCCACCTTCATTGTCGACAAGGCCGGTAAGGTGCGCCACGCCCTGTACGACATCAAGCCCAAGGGACACGCTGCCAAAATTCTGGAGCTGATGCGGGGGCTCTAGACCTGGTATCGAAAGTTGGAGTCGCCACTTGACTCCAACCCAGCTCCTGCGAAAGCGCTGTCCATTGCGCATCCGGCGGGGCCTGGATACACAGGTTTTCGCCCGTCACTGGATGACGGAACGCCAGCGCGCGCGCGTGCAGGAGCAGTCGCCCGACTCCGAAGGTCTCCCTGAAGAAGCGGTTGTGCCGTCCCTCCCCGTGGGTCGTATCGCCGATCAGTGGGTGGTGGATGTGATGAAAATGGCGCCGGATTTGATGAAAGCGGCCCGTCTCCGGGGCGGCCTCCACCAGCGAGTAACGGCTGGTCGGGTAGCGGCCTACGGCAAAGGGCAGGTCGACCTTCGCAAGGGTTCGGTAGCGGGTAACGGCGGGACGCGGGGGCCGGTCCGGCCGATCTGCCAGGGAGTAGTCGACGATACCTTCCCGCTCCAGCCAACCTCGTACCAGGGCGAGATAGCGCTTGCTTATCCGCCGCCGCTCGAACAGCTGTGACATACTCACCGCCGTATCGGCGGTCAGGGCGAACAGCAACAGGCCCGAGGTGGGACGGTCCAAGCGGTGGACGGCATAGACCCGCCGCCGGATCTGGTCGCGCACGAGCTGCAGGGCGAAGGTTTCGGCCCGGGCAAGCTCGGTGCGGTGTACCAACAGTCCGGCGGGCTTGTCCACCGCCACCAGCCAATCGTCCCGATAAAGAATCTTCAACGAGGCTTATCCCCCACCGCGTTGAAAGGCGAGATCGAAACGCCGCAAGAAGCCTTCGCGTTCTTCGTCGGAAAACCCTTCAAGACGCAGGCTGACCTTGGTCTGGGGTAACAGGAGGGAGCCCAGGCGCTGCGTCTGCTCTTTGCCTAGGAGAATCTCCACCCGCCGTGCCGTATCCGAAATCAGAATCTGCGGCCCCTGTATCCGGCAATCCATCCCTGCTGCGGCAGCCGGGAGGGAACGCAAGAACTCCTGGTGCGTGAGGCCCATGGTGCGGACCAGCTCGAATCGGTTCCTATCACTCATGTGACGATCAAGCGGGAAAGAGCAATTCAACCCCCCGCGACGGGCGGCCATAGAGCGAGGGTATCGTCCTCGGACAAGGCCAGACTGTTGCGCTGGTGCGGCAGGACGAAGACCCCGTTGAGCACCACCAGGTGAGCCTGCTCCCGCGGCACGCGGCACAAGTCCATCACCTGGTGGGGCGTAGCCCCTTCCGGCACCTCCACGACCGCCAGATTGTGCTTGGCTCCTGGAGGAAGGTGGTCGCTCAGATTCGCAAAGAGCTTGAGACGGATGCGCATGGGAAGCTCGATATCTATCCCTGCCCCTGCACCGCCGCCAGATAGGCCTCCATGATCCGGGTGGGATCTCGCATGAGCCTGTCCTTCCAGACCCCGAGCCCCCTCTCGCCCTGGATCAGTCCGCGGATAACGCCCAGGTTTTCGGTCAGTCCCAGGCTGGTGGCACCGATGAGGCGATCGTCTCTGAATTGCAGATTGAGGTAGCGAAAACGATCGGCGTCCAGCAACTCGACGCCGTCGCCCCCGTCGACCCCCTGCCAAAGCCCGAAGGAGCTGGAGATCAGCCCCAGGGTATCGAGCACGTTCATGTTCAGATTGCCCGAGTGCGGGATGCGGCAGTCGGACGTCATATTGTGAGCGGCGACGCGTCCGTGCTCCACGGCGGTGGGCTGAATCGCTTGGACGTGAAATTGCCGCGTGGAGACGTCCAGCCCCTGGCAGACGTCACCGGCCGCGAACACGTCCTCTGCGCTGGTCATAAGACACTCGCTGACGAGCACGCCCTGGTCGATATCGACCCCCGAGCCCGCGAGAAAGTCCACGTTGGGCCGCACACCGGTGGCGCGAATGATCAGGTCTGCCGGCAGGCTCCTGCCGTCGTCCAGGTCCACGCTCGAGAGCCCCGCGCCCGTCTCGCCCTGCCGGCCAGGCTGCACCGCTACAGCCTTGGTTCCGGTCAGGACCTCGACGCCCTTGTGCTCGCACCAGCGCTTGAGCAGTCCGCCGGCAGTCTGGTTCATCATGCGCGGTACCATGCGGTCCATGGGCTCGACTACGGTGAGGTCCACTCCCCGCTCCGCCAGGGCCTCCAAGATGATGCAGCCGATGAATCCAGCACCGAGCAGCACGACCTTGCTGCCCGGCTTCGCGCGCGCGTGGATCCTGCGGGCGTCCGCCAGGGTCCAGCAGGGCAGGACGCCGTCGGATTCGATGCCGGGTACCGGCGGCAGTGACGGGGCTGGAGCCGGTGGCGATCAGGAGCCGATCGTAGTCCAGCGTCGCCCCCGTCACCCAGCCGCAGCGTGTGGTCCCGGGCGTCGACCTGCTCGACCAGGGCCCGTCTCGACCTCGATGCGATGCTCCTCGTAGAAGTCCGGGTCGGACTTGCAGGTGGGTGCCCTGCTCGCCGATCTTGTCGGTCAGGTAGTAGGGAATGGCCATGCGCGAGTAGGGCGGCTCGGGCTCGTCGCCGATCAGGGTGATCTGGGCCCCCGCATCGAGCTGGCGCAGGGTTTCGCAGGCGGTGACGCCGGCGGGGCCGGCGCCTATTACGACGTGATGCATGGTGGCTTTCTCGCGGAGGGCTGAAGGATCGAGTTGCGAGGCTCGAGGTGCGAGGCCGAGACGAGATTCTCCTCGGCCCTCGCCCCTCAAGCCTTCGTCTCCTACAGTCCGAGACGCGTCGCGGGTCTCCGCCGTCGGCACCCCCTCCGCGCTCCAGCCGCGCAGCTCGTAGTACTCCGGCAGCATCTTGTCGAGCTCGTTGACCTTGCCCTTGGCCGGGCCGGTCTTGGCCGCCTCCTTGAGCAGGCGTGCCGGGCAGCGTGTCGTCCTCGGCGGTGATGCCGGCCTTGAGGTTGAACTCGCGCTCCAGGTTCCAGATGCGCTCGCCCACCTCGACCAGGCTGTCTGCGTCCCAGTCGCCCTCGCAGGCCGCGTCGATCTGCGGCGCGATGTCGTCCAGGGTCCAGGCGAAGGTGGTGAACACGCAGAGCCCGGCCGAATCCACCGCCGCGGTGGCATCCTGGAAGGCCTTGACCAGCCCCGCCTTGCCGTCGGTGACCAGGGGGTCGGTCTTCTCCGGGATGCCCAGGACCTCGGAGGCGACCGTGTAGCCGCGCAGGTGGCAGGCGCCGCGGTTGGAGGTGGCGTAGGTCAGGCCCATGCCCTGGATGCCGCGCGGGTCGTAGGCCGGAAACTCCTGGCCCTTGACGGTCATGGACAGCTCCGGGTGGCCGTACTTCTCGCACAGGCGCTTGGAGCCGAGGCCCAGGTCCTTGCCGAAGCCCTCGCCCTTGGCGACCATCTCCGCGGCCTTGGTCAGGGCCTCGGCGGAGCCGAAGCTGAAGTCGATCCCGTCCGGTGTGCTCCTTGGTGATGGCGCCCATCTCGTAGAGCTCCATGGCCGCCGCCACCGTGGCGCCGAAGGTGATGGGGTCGAAGCCGTCCTCGTTGCAGACGAAGTTGGCGTAGGTCAGGGCATCGAGGTCGTCGACGCCCGTGTCCGGCCCCATGGCCCAGGCCGCCTCGTACTCGAGCCCGCCGGAGTTGCCCCAGTACTCGGGCTTGTTCTCGACGGTGAAGTGACCCTGGTCGATGGTGGAGATGCGCCCGCAGGCGATGGTGCAGCCGAAGCAGGCGGCGTTGGTGGTCAGATTGGGCTTGCCGTCGCTCTTGCGCGGCTCGTGCATGGCCTCGCCGGAGACGTCCGCGGCACCCTCGAACTGGACCTCGCGCATGTTGCGGGTCGGCAGGGCGCCGATCTCGTTGATGACGTTCATCAGCACCTGGGTGCCGTAGGTCGGCAGTCCCTGGCCGGTGACCGCGTTCTCCGCCAGCACCTTCTTGCCCGCGCTCACTGCCTGCCATGAAGCGCTTGGGGTCCTTGATGTTGCCGATCCCGAGGGTGCCGCGCACCGCCACCGCCTTGAGGTTCTTGGAGGCCATCACCGTGCCCACGCCGGAGCGGCCGGCGGCCCGGTGCAGGTCGTTGACCACCGCCGCGTAGAGGCAGCCGGCCTCGGCGGAGCGGCCGACCGCGGCGACGCGCAGCAGCGGGTCCTGGTGGCGCTTGTGCAGCCACTCGTCCGTGTGCCAGACGGAGTTGCCCCAGATCTCGTCCGCAGGCAGCAGCTCGGCCTTGTCGTTGGTCACGTAGCAGATAGACGGGCTGGGCCGCCTTGCCCTCGAAGATGATCATGTCCCAGCCGGCGTTCTTGAGCTCGGCGCCGATGAAGCCGCCGGAGTTGGAGCAGGCGACGCAGCCGGTCAGCGGGCTCTTGGTGATGACCGAGTAGCGCCCGCCGGTGGAGGCCATGGTCCCGGTCAGCGGGCCGGTGGCCATGATGAGCTTGTTGTCGGGTCCCAAGGCGTCACAGGCGGGATCGATCTCCTCGCACAGGTATTTGGTCGCCAGGCCCCGCTGGCCCAGGTATTGGCTCGCCCACTCCATGTTGAGCGGCTCCGCCTCGGCCGTGCCGTCGGTCAGGTTCACGCGCAGAATTTTTCCAGTCCAAGCCATTGTCTGTACCTCCTCAGGCGTTCGCGGCGGCGCCGGCCAGGCTCTTCTCCGCCCAGGCCTGCATACGGTCGTGGCCGGTCTGGTCCGCGTCCACGTAAGTGATGGCCGCCGTCGGACAGGCCTTGGCGCATTCCGGGTCGCCGCCGCACAGGTCGCACTTGATGACCTTGCCGGTGGACTGGTTGTAGTTCACGGTGCCGAAGGGGCAGGCGATGGTGCACACCTTGCAGCCTACGCAGCGGTCCTCCACGATGTCCTTGGAGCCGGTGGCGGCGTTGAGCACGATGGCGTCCACCGGGCAGGCCTGCAGGCACCAGGCGTCGGCACACTGGGTGCAGGTGTAGGGTACGAAGCGGCCCTGGTCGTGGAAGGTGAAGACCCGGATGCGGGACTTGGCGGGGTTGAAAACGCCCTCGTTCTCGTACGAGCAGGCCATCTCGCACTGGAGACACCCGGTACACTTGAGGGGATCGATGTTGAGTGATCTCTGCATGGCTCCTCCTTCTGGGCATTGCCGTTCGCGTGGTTATTCTTGCCAGCGGTACCATAGGTTATCCGCTTGAAAGTTCCCCAAGCTTAGGCGATCGAGGATGGGATGAGAATGCCTTTATCCGCATATTTGAGGACGTTACCCATGCAACAACCCGGCGACGCGAAAATCATGGCCCTGTTTTGCGACTTCGAGAACGTCGCGCTCGGGGTCAGAGACGCCAATTACGGCAAATTCGACATCGGCAAGGTCCTCGAGCGCCTGCTGCTGAAGGGAAACATCGTGGTCAAAAAGTCCTATTGCGACTGGGCGCGGTACAAGGAGGACAAGCCTGCAATGCACGAGGCCTCCTTCGAGCTGATCGAGATCCCTCACCTGCGGCAATCGGGCAAGAACTCGGCGGACATCCGGATGGTGGTCGACGCCCTCGACCTTTGTTACACGAAAGAGCACGTGGACACCTTCGTCATCATCAGCGGGGACTCGGATTTCTCCCCGCTGGTAAGCAAGCTGCGCGAGAACAACAAGACCGTGATCGGGGTGGGGGTCAAGAATTCGACGTCCGACCTTCTGATCGCCAATTGCGACGAGTTCATCTATTACGACGACTTGGTCCACCGTAGGCCGCCCCGCGCAAAGCCGGCTTCGGGCAAAGGTACCCCGAAAAAGACCCGCAGCAAGAAAACCCTGGAGAGCAATGCGGACGAGGACAAAAAGCAGGAGGCCTGGGCCCTGCATTATCCAGACCTACGAGGCGCTGCTGGAGGAACGCGGCGAAGGGGAGAAGATCTGGGGCTCCATGATCAAGCAGGCCCTGAAACGTCGCAAGCCGGGGTTCGCCGAGTCTTACTACGGCTTCCGGTCCTTCGGTGAGTTGCTGGAGGAAGCCAGGACGCGCGGCATCCTGGAGCTGGAGCGGGACGAGAAATCCGGCGGTTTTCTCGTCAAAGGCTAGGTCGCAATGTACTCGCGAAGGGCCGCTGCCTCCGCCTCGATCTCTTCGATCCGGCTCTTGACCGCGTCACCGATACTGACAATGCCTACCAGCTGCTCTCCGTCGTAGACCGGAAGGTGACGCACTCGACGCTCCGTCATCTTCGCCATCAGCTGGACCACCGAGTCGTCGGGCGCACACTTGACCAGATCGGACGTCATGAGGGATTCCACCGTCACGCCCGTGAGGTCCGCGCCCTTGGAAGCGATGCCGGTTACGATATCGCGCTCGGACAGGATGCCGACCGCCTTTCCCTGCTCGTCGACCACCAGCAAGGCGCCGATCCTGCACTCCACGAGTGTCTTTGCGGCATCGGCGGCGGAGGTCCCACCGCGGGTGGTTTGTACCGTTCGGCCTTTGTGATCCAGAAGCGCGGAAACTTTCATTGCGACCCTCCCCGGGAATGAGCAAGCGTTATGCGATTTGCGGCAAAGAATCTACCGGCTCGCGCCGGGATTTCGTTCGGCTTCAAGGCGCGGCAACAGGCACATCGTTGATCTATGCGGCTGCTGAGGCAACGCTGAAAACGATCGAGAAGCCAAGTAAAAAGTTAAAGTATCTGACAAAACTCGCTATTAGTCTTGGATCAGATCGGCGATCCTGTCAAGGCAGCGATTGCTGCAACAAGGGGGCGGAGGCCTTCGGAAGAACGACCGGGAGTCGCCGCTTCAGCACCTTGAAACGGATGGTTGCCTGCGAGCCGGTGAAGGGTTCACCGTCTAGGTTGAGAAACCCCTCCCCGCCCTCCGGCGCGTCGACCTCAAGCCAGGGCTCGCGCCGATAAAGGGTGTATCGATTGCCCGGATCCGTGGGATTAAGGAGCTCGCCGATGACCGCGTCGACGTCCTCGAGTGCGGCCTCTCGTACCAGCAGGATGTCGAGCAGCCCATCGTCCAAAAGGGCGTTGGGTGTCACCTGGAAGCCGCCTCCCGCCTGGCGTCCGTTGCCGATGGCGCCAAGGAGGAAAGCCCCGCTGATGGTCTCTCCCGGCACCCTGAGCTCGGTGCGTGCCGTGCTCCTGCGCTGGAGCAGGGATTGCAAGCCCATCAAGGCGTAGGCCGCCCCGCCGAGCCGGCGTTTGAGCTCTGGTGGAGTGGTCGCCGTGATGCGCGCGCCCAAGCCGCCGGAGGCGACGTTGATGAAAAAGCTACCGTCGGCCGCCACTACGTCAATCGATGTGGCGCGTCCCGTTGCCGCCAGAAACAGCGCCTCAAAGGGCTCGGCAGGGATGCCGCAGCTCACAGCAAAGTCGTTGGCGGTTCCCAGAGGCAGGATCGCCAAGCTCATTCGCGGCTGCGTGTCCGCCTGCATGAGCCCGTTGACGACTTCGTTGACCGTGCCGTCCCCACCGGCGGCGACGACAACCTCGACGCCCTCTGCGACGGCCTCGGCTGAAAACCGGGCGGCATCACCCGCCTCCCGGGTGACCCGCACCTCGAGCCGATGTCCCGCTGCGCGGATGCGCGAAGCGGCGTCCCCAAGTCTCGGGTCGCCCGCAACCTTTCCGTTCAGAATCATCCGCAGCGTTCGCATTCATCCGACTCCGCGAGTAAAGAATTCGTCACGGTACAGGCACCGGGCGTTCAAGATTTGCCTATAACATGGGCTCGAGGAGCTGTCCGCGCTCAGCCGTACACATTGTCCGGCAGCCAGGTCGCGATCTGAGGCCACAACGCAAGCGCGCCCAGCATAATCAGCTGGATGATGATGAAGGGAATCACGCCGCGGTAGATCTGGGTGGTCTTCACCTCGCGCGGGGCCACACCGCGTAAATAGAACAGGGAGAAGCCGAAGGGCGGCGTCAGGAAAGACGTCTGCAGGTTGATGGCGATCATCACCCCGAGCCACACCGGATCCAACCCCAGGCTGAGCAGCACAGGCCCCACGATCGGGACCACTACGAAGGTGATCTCGATGAAGTCGAGGATGAACCCGAGCAGGAACATCACCAGCATCACCAGGGCGACGGCGCTCACGGTGCCTCCCGGCAGCCCGGTGAGGAAGTCGGTCACCAGCTCGTCGCCTTCGAAGCCGCGGAACACCAGTGAGAAAATCGCGGCGCCGATAAATATGAAGAAGACCATGCTGGTGACGTTGGTCGTCTGAACCATGACCGCGCGCAATGTCTTGAGATTGAGCTCGCGCCGAGCCAGTGCCAGCAGAACCGCACCCATAGCACCCACGGATGCCGCCTCGGTCGGTGTTGCCAGGCCCCCGAGAATCGATCCCAGAACCGCTACGATGAGCAGCAAGGGGGGCATCAATACCAGGATGACCTGCCGCCAAAGTACGCCCGACGCAACGTCCCGCTCCTCCTTCGGGATTGCCGGTAGGGCTTCGGGGCGCAGCCATGCGACCCCGATGAGGTAGAGGATGTAGAGTCCCACCAGCATCAGCCCGGGAATCAGGGCGCCGACGAACAGGTCTCCCACCGAAACGGTCTCCGGCGAGTACAGACCCATATCGAGCTGTGCCTGCTGATAGGCGGCGGACAGCACATCCCCCAGCAGCACCAGGACGATGGACGGCGGGATGATCTGTCCCAGGGTCCCGGAGGCGCAGATGGTGCCGGCGGCGATGCTCGGATCATAGTTGCGTCGCAACATGGTGGGCAGAGACAGCAGCCCCATGGTCACCACGGTGGCGCCCACGATGCCGGTGCTCGCGGCCAGCAGCATACCCACCACGGTCACCGAGATCCCCAGGCCACCGCGCAGGGGGCCGAAGAGCATGGCCATGGTGTCCAGAAGGCTTTCGGCAACCTTGGAACGCTCCAGCATCACGCCCATGAACACAAAAAGGGGCACCGCGATCAGGGTCTCGTTGGTCATGATCCCGTACATGCGGTTGGGCAGAGCCTGGATGAATGCGGGATCGAACATTCCGAACCACTCGCCGACGAAGGCAAAGGCCAGCGCTGTCCCACCCAGGGAGAGGGACACCGGATAGCCGGCCAGGAGCACCAGCCCCACCCCCAGGAACAGGAACAGGGGCATGAGCTCAATCATCGCCTTCTCCCTGCTCGGGGAGGGCCGCCTGGACGCCGGCTAAAAACAGGCCGTTGCGCAGGATCCAGGCCAGCCCCTGCAACAACATCAACACCGGCATGACGATGATCAGCGTCTTCAGCAGATAGACGGCGGGAATGCCCCCGGCCTCCCGCGAGCCCTCCATCACGTCCCAGGACTCCAACACGTAGTCCCAGCCCACCCAGGCGATGAAAACGCAAACCGGTACCAGCAGCAGGAGTGTACCCAGCAAGTCCACCCAGGCGCGTCCCCGCTGTGAGAGCTTCTGGTAGAAGATGTCTACCCGCACATGGCCGTTGCGCTGCAGTGTGTAGGCAGCCCCCAGCATGAAAAGGGCTGCGTGCATGTAGGTCACGGACTCCTGCATGGCGATCCAGCCTAGATCAAAGGCGTAGCGCAGCAGAACCACCAGGAAGGTGGTCACGACCATGAAAAGGGAGAACCAGGAGACGATACGCCCCGTCCAGAGGCTGACCGCCTCCAGGGTGGCAATCAGCGAGAGCAGGAAACTCCAACTATCGGAGGGTTTCAGTCGATCGGGAGCCATCGAAGGCCATTTCCGATTTGGTGATCGGGACGAGGTTTCGAGGAGCCCTGAGTCGACTCCACGTCACCGGGAATCGCCCGCTGCCCAATACTTGCGCGGCAGGCCCGCTTTCGGCCGCAGCCTGGTGAAGCTACCAGCTGAACAGCACCCACTGGGGGATCGCGTTGTTCCAAACGCGATCCTTCTGGACGTCGAGCTGGCCGTCCCCGGTGGTGTCCAACAGATAGTAGGGTGGGCCGATCTGAGGTTGCACCTTCACCATGTAGAGCTGGCCGCGCACCCGATACTCGTAGATGGTCTCCTTCTCGGTCTCGATAATGGTTACTTCCGGCTCCACCGTGTCGCCCTGATAGCCGGCTGACGGAATCTCGGGGGCCTCCGGGAAGGCGTTGAGCTGGGGCTTCTCGGTTTGGGCCACCGTGATCGAGGCGGCGAAGCAGAGGGCGGCGGCTGGGGTCAGGCGTTTCATCTGGTTGCTTGGGACCTTGGTAGTAGCACTCAGGGTGTTATGTTAATGCCGTGGGTGATTTTTTGCCTGCCTTTGTCCAAAAACCGCAAAAGGCGCGGTTTTTAGACGCCGTTTCTTTCATTCGGGGTGCAGTTGCCGTGCTCAATCGCACAAGCTCGTAGGATGTGGTAAGCGCAGCGAACCGCATCAATCGAGACGGACGCGGTTCTTGTTACTCACTGTATCCTGCCCCTCTTTTAAGCACGAGTACGTTTTTCTCTCACATCAATTCATTCGCTTTTTAACTTCAGGGCGCTCCAGCTATCTTTTCATTGGTATCGCAATAACGCGAGTGTATGGATAATAGCTCGTAGGTTCGGGCCAGTTTTAGTGTCCGACCTGTCAATTCACCTGGCTTTGAGCCGGATTGTCCCCTCGGCCGTCCAAACTGAGTCAAGCGACCTATCGGGCTCATCCTGGCTCGTTGTCAGCCCTTCAACCGTCATGAACCGCTCTTCCGGCGCAAGCTTCAGTCGGATCGCCGCCACGAGGCCGTTCCGGCATAATGTATCGCGCGCCCCCGGCAGGACCGATCCCGGCACGGGGACAGCCAACGGCGCCCGAACCCGAAATACCTCCCATGTCCCACCTAAACCTCCGCCAGCAGGAAGCCGTCAGCTACATTGCGGGGACCCTTGTTGGTGCTCGCCGGAGCGGGCTCGGGCAAGACACGTGTCATAACCCGTAAGATCGCTTTTTTGATCGGGGAGTGTGGCATCGCGCCGCGGAACATCAGTGCAGTGACCTTTACCAACAAGGCGGCGCGGGAGATGAAGGAGCGCGTGGGCCGTCAGATGAAGGGGCGCGAGGCGCGGGGGCTTGCCATATCCACCTTTCACACCCTCGGGCTCAAGATCCTGCGGCGTGAGCACGCGGCCGCCGGCTATCGGAAAGGCTTTTCGCTGTTCGACAATCAGGACTCCGAGTCGGTCCTCAAGGAGCACCTTCGCAAGACCGACGAGGAGGGCGCGAGCGCCGTTTCTGCGATCCAGGCCCGGATCTCGCACTGGAAGAACGACCTGATCACACCTGAACAGGCACTCAGCCGGGCCGAGGATGAGTATGACGCCCGCGTAGCCCGTCTCTATGCGGAGTACGAGCGCAGCCTGCGGGCCTACAATGCGGTGGATTTCGACGACCTGATCCTGCGGCCGGTGCGCCTGTTTCGGAGAGCGACCAGAGGTTTTGGAGACCTGGCAAAATCGTATCCGCTACCTGCTGGTGGACGAGTATCAGGACACCAACGGCGCCCAATACGAGTTGGTGCGCCAGCTCGTGGGCGTGCGCGGCGCCTTCACGGTAGTGGGGGACGACGACCAGTCCATCTACGCCTGGCGGGGCGCTCGCCCGGAGAACCTGGCGCGGCTCAAGCAGGACTACCCGAGCCTGCGCATAGTCATGCTGGAGCAGAACTATCGCTCCAGCGGCCGCATCCTGGGGCTTGCGAACAGCCTGATCGCCAACAACCCGCACCTCTTCGAGAAGCGCCTGTGGTGTGATCTGGGCCCCGGCGAGCGGCCCGGTGTCATTACGTGCAACAACGAGACCCACGAGGCGGAGCGAGTGGTCTCGGAAATATTGCACCGCCACTTCACGCACAAGGAGGCGTTCGGTGACTTCGCCATCCTGTACCGCGGCAATCATCAGGCGCGTCTCTTCGAGAAGGCCCTGCGGGAGCACAACATTCCCTACTTTCTCAGCGGCGGGACCTCTTTCTTCTCCCGCACGGAGGTCAAGGACGTCATGGCCTATCTGCGCTTGCTGGCGAACCAGGACGACGACGCCGCGTTTCTGCGCATCGTCAACACGCCGCGGCGGGAGATCGGCCCCGGAACTTTGGAAAAGCTGGCCGCGTACGCCGGCGAGCGAGGTGTTTCGCTGCTGTCGGCCTGCGGCGAGATCGGGCTGGGACAGCAGCTTGCGGAACGATCCCGCCAACGGCTGTCCGAGTTTGCCGCTTGGATACAGGCCTATGCACGCCGCGGAGACAGCGAGCCCGTCGCCGCGGTACGCGCTCTGGTGAGCTCCATGGACTACGAGGGTTGGCTGCGGGAGAACGCCTCCAGCCTTCAGGTGGCGGAGCGGCGCATGGAGAACGTCCAGGACCTATTGAACTGGCTAGATGTTCTCAACAAGGGGGATGCGCCGGAAAAGTCCCTGGCGGAGATGGTCAACCACCTGTCCCTGATGGATATCCTGGAGCGGCAGGACGAGGAGGAAGGTGGTGACCGCGTCCACCTTATGACTCTGCATGCTTCAAAGGGGTTGGAGTTTCCCCACGTATTCCTGGTCGGTATGGAGGAAGATCTCTTGCCCCATCGAGCCAGCATCGAAGTGGAGAACATCGAGGAGGAGCGTCGCCTAGCCTACGTGGGAATCACCAGGGCGAAACAGACCCTGACCTTCACCCTGGCACGCAAGCGCAAGCGTTTCGGGGAGCTGATTTCAAGCGATCCCAGCCGGTTCTTGGATGAGCTGCCCTCCAAGGACCTGGATTGGGACATCAAGCGAGAGAAAAACGCCGAAGAGTCGCGTGCCCGGGGAAGCGCTCACCTGGCAAACCTCAAAGGGCTGCTGAAGACGACGGAGGCGCCTTAGGCGATCTCTGTAAAATCACATACCATCCTGTGCAATCTGGACTGTGATCCTCCGGCAATCGCCTCAATAACGGGAGATTCATTCCAGCTACTGCATGCTCGGCTGGTTTTCCGCGGCGGGCTCACCCTGCATTCCGGACATGCCGCCCGTTGTAGACATGCCGCTCGTGCTGTCCATTCCCCCCATGCCTTCCGCCCCCTGGGCACTGCTCGCTTCCGAAGAAGCTTCGGGCTCGTAACCGACCTGGACCAGCATGTACTCGATTGCGGCCTTCAGGTCATCGTCCGAGCAATCCATGCAGGTTCCGCGCGGCGGCATGGCGCCCTTCCCGTTGACCGCGGTCTGCAGGAGCTGATTCAGGCCCTGGGCCATCCGAGGCTCCCAGGCGGCCTGGTCCCCGGTCTTGGGCGCGCCGGCGGCCCCGGTCGCATGACAGGCGGTACAAGCCTTGTTGTAAACGGTGGCGCCCGGGCCTTCGTTTGCGGGCGCCGCGGCGGCGGGGAGCACGGCTGCTGCGGCTTGCTCCGAGCCGGCCAGAGTAACCGAACCTACCGGGGCGATCCGTGCCATGATCTCCTCCGGCGAGCCTGTGCCGCCGTCGCTGGAAAACTGCGCTGCCGTCAGGTTGTAGACTACCGCGACCAAAACCGCGATCCCGACCAGTCCTGACATTGCGGTCCCGAACTCACTACTGGGGTGCTCACTCACTGTACTTCTCCCGGATTCAATCTTAAGGGTACGACGGAAGCCAACCGCGCTCTGCGGCAGTGGCAGATTCGGCAGTAAGCCAATCTCGAATTATATCGGCCGGCGTGCACCGAAATCCAACGGATTGCCCTAGCCAACGGCGGTTCGACTCGGCCGAGCGTAGACGTGGCTGGGAAGAGTGGGTATTCTTGATCACTCGCGAAACCGGCGGGCCACATCTACGGCTTCCGGACTTCCGCAAGCTTCGCGCCCGTAGCTCAGCTGGATAGAGCGCTGCCCTCCGGAGGCAGAGGTCAGAGGTTCGAATCCTCTCGGGCGCGCCATCTAATGACGTAAATTCAAGTAGTTATCTACTAGCTCGCAGATAGAGTGCCGCGCCCCTCCGCACTTAAGTCCTCATTAAGTCCACCGGGCGGAGTTGGGATAGAAGTTCCTGTACCGGTGTTCCTACCTGACCCGAGAACTTCGGACCTGCCTTCCCGTTTCACCCACCGCTTCCTCCTCCGCGCTTGTCCCTTAACTTCGGTTTAGTCCACCCGGTTCTTGTAGGGGATGTTTTACTTGTCTTGCGCACGGATCAGGGTCTTCGTGCCTCGCCCCGCAACATCAAAGTTGCAATCGATTGCAAACAAGCTTGCACGTGTAGCCGTTCAGAGCGCTAGGCGAGGCAGATAAACCATCTCCATAGGCAGCTCCTTTGGATCACGTTCAGGCTGGTCTGGAAGCGTAAGGCACTCTTCAATCCGTTCCGCGCAGAGCGCGGCAACTAGCGCATCCAGGATGTCGTCGCGAGCTGCATCGAACCCGCCATGCTCAAGGAAAGCCTTGGCTACGACATCCGCGGCTGCTGGATATCGCGCAGAAAGTACGTCAAGTCGTTCCTTGAATCCATCCCTCGTCTTCTTAGAGAAGAGCGTCGGAGCGCCGTTCATACCCCAGAAGCAAACCTCGGGATGGGCTTCGCGCACCATTGACCTTGCCCGTGGCGATCCCAGAAGCAACTCGTCTATCTCTCGGATCTTGGGCGTGATAGCCCAACTTTGCTTGGAGAGTTTCTTGCCTAGCACGCGTTTGTTCAGCGCTGACGCCTGCTCGTACGACGAAGCGTAGACAGCCTGGCGTGCTGGCGCTGGAAAGACACTTGATGCCTTCGTCGGCTTCAAGACGTTTCTGGCCGCGGCGTCGCATAGACGTGCTCCATCGTCAGCCTCTCGGAGGCCGATTGGGATATCGATCAGGACAACGGAGGCATCGGGTAACGAATCTAGTAGCACTCTCAGACGGGGGATCACCCCGAACGTCGGCACCTGGCCCCCGAACTGGAAGAAGAACCATCCGTACTTGCAACCATCTACGCCAACCCGCACAAGCGGCCCCCCGTTGTTCCGTCACCCAACTAGCGCGTTTTCGTTCGCCGTCTGGTCCTGAACCGTCACGGTATATCACTGCCGCTTGGCAATCTCCTCCTCAAATGCCTTCCGTCGCGCCGCAATCTCTTCCGCCTTGGTCAGCGCGGGGCCGATGACCTTGTCTTCCAGGGTTTCGAGGAGATGGTCGGGGTCCTGGTAACGGTAGGGCTGTAGCACGGACAGATAACCACCGAGGTCTTTGAACATCCCGTACTCGTACTGCGAGTCGAGGATGATCGGTCGCACAGGAAGCGAGGGTAGGTTCGGAACTATCTTCTGAAGCCCGGAAACACGTAGCCATCGCCCGTGGACTGATTTCGCCATTGTTCCAGAATCTCAAGGGCTTCGTCGTTAAGCGGAACATGGCGAGTCTTGTCCATTTTGGACGTAGCACCTATAACCGTCAACATCGAACTAGGCAAGCTCACGTTCTCCCACGTCAGGCTGAACAACTCTCCCCGCCGCACAAACCGGTGTTGAGAGATAGGAGCACCATGGGCTTGAGGTAGTCGGTAAAGTGGTCCTTGTCTAGGTCAGGGTGCAATGGATAACGACGCTCCGCCCTCCACTGATTACCTCGTTTCCGGTCCATCCGAAGACGCTGCTCTCGCGCATCCAGAGCTTCGCGCAGGCGCTGCTCTTCATCCACCTTCAGATAACGTACGTTTCCGTTAGAATCCGTGCGGATAGGTTTCAGCTTCTTGAGCGGGTGCGTCTCCAAGACTTCCCACTCTACCGCCTTCGACAAGACGGCCTTCAACGCTACGATATCTCGGTTGATCGTGGAGACCTTTCTCCCCGTCTTGCGTTTCTCGGCTCTCCACTTCTCCACTACCCATATGTTGATATCTGTCAAGGGTCGGTCCATGAGGTGATCAAAGTTACTTTCAAGCCGTTTCAGCGTCGCCTCTCCAGACTTGCGTTCCGCTTTCACCCATAGACCGTACCGAGCATCGAGGAAGCCACGCAGGGTGCTCATGCGGGCTTGATCACGCGCCTTGCGGGTGAGAGTGAACATGGTATCTGATGGAAAATCCAGGATTCCGGAGCAGGTAAACTGGTGTATGTCCTGCTAACCGTTTGAATGAACACGATTTGCGCGTTCGTTGAGGGTTGGGTCGAATTTCTCAGTGATCTTCGCGTGATAATACAATCAGGTAGTTAGACGCGGGCCATCAAATAATTCTGAAAATGTACGGCTGAGTCCGGCGACCAGAATCCGC
This sequence comes from uncultured Gammaproteobacteria bacterium, assembly GCA_963802975.1. Taxonomy (GTDB): domain Bacteria; phylum Pseudomonadota; class Gammaproteobacteria; order Chromatiales; family Chromatiaceae; genus Thiosymbion. Next base: position 8,907 of record CAWDLA010000051.1, on the reverse strand, counting down.
TTATCTGCGGCGTGAAGACTGCCGTGATCCACGCAGGCCGGCCCGCGCCTTGCTGGTCGAACGGCGGGAATGTCGCGTAAGCTGCCCGCCGAATTCAGGCAGGCGAAGGACAGCACCCGGCCAAGAGCAGACCTCCAAGTGCTCGTTTTTAGACCAAGAGTACCGCCGCCATTTTCTGTAGCGGAGGCATGAAGCTCTTCAACCGACGCTCCCTCCATGAGGGTGTCCTACACCCAGAGTTGATCGTGGGAATCTGGAGCGTACTGGGATATTCTTGTTTCTTGAGAACCCTCTGCAGAGGGATATTATCCGGAAGAATGGACCCATGTCGGTGACACCACCGATTCTATTAAACAAACAGTACGCGGAGCCGACGGTGTTCACCGCCGAGAACCTACTTCGCGAGGCGAGGCGACAGAAGTCGCTGGCGCGGGTGCACGCGCCTCGGATTTGTGTGCTTGACCCCGACGGCGACATAGTGCGCTGGCTGGTTCGCACCCAGGGCATCGAGCGCGAAGGCGGGTGGGCGTGCTATCACACCGACCTGTACGCATTTACGTACGAGGGTATCCGCTTCGGTATTGTCGGGTGTGCAGTAGGCGCATCATTCGCCGTCTTGGTCGCCGAAGATTTGTTTGCATCCGGTTGTGAATTGCTCATCAGCGTGACATCGGCCGGGCAGATCGTTCGCATCGGCGATCCGCCCTATTTCGTTCTCATCGAAAAGGCTCTGCGCGATGAAGGGACCAGCTATCACTATCTTCCTCCTGCGGACTTCAGCCACATTGCGCCAGAACTGCTGTCGATGTTGGGCGATGAGTTCTTAAACGCGCCCGTGGCAGTGTACGGCGGCGCGACGTGGACGACTGATGCCCCGTTCCGAGAGACGGGGACCGCCATTGCGCACTGCCAGGACTTGGGCATCATGGCCGTCGAGATGGAAGCTGCCGCCCTTTACGCTTTTGCGGAGGCTAGACACAAAGCGGTTGTTTGCTTTTCGCACGTGACCAATCAGATGGCCCAAGCTGAAGGCGATTTCGAGAAGGGAGCCGACGGCGGAAGTCAGGATGCACTGCAGGTGATGACTCTTGCGACCCACGCATGGCGGAGCAATCAAGCCGGTGGTAGGGGCGCGATTCTCTTCAATCGATGGTCGCCTCTTGCTTTTTGATAACAGAGACTCACGTAGCCCCAATTCCGATATTCGGAGATCTTATGCAATCAAAGAATCATTGGGAAAAGGTGTACGGAACTAAGGCACCCACAGATGTCAGTTGGTTTCAAGAACACGCCAGGCTTTCGCTGAAGTTTATTCAAGATGCCCGCATACCTCTCACAGCCACAATAGTTGATGTCGGCGGGGGTGCCTCCACCTTGGTTGATGATCTTCTGGTCAATGGCTACAGAAATATCACCGTTCTTGATATTTCAGGGGCTGCACTTGCGGCAGCCAAAGCGCGTCTCGGCCCTCGGGCAGCAAATGTTAACTGGTTAGAAGCTAACATTCTTGGCGTCGCGTTACCGCATCATGCCTATGACGTTTGGCATGACCGAGCGGTATTTCACTTTCTAGTCACGCCCGCGGAAAGACGCGCTTACGTTCAGACCGTGCTGCGCGCGGTCAAGCCAGACGGTCTCGTAATCGTGGCAACATTCGCCAAAGATGGTCCCACTAAGTGCAGTGGGCTTCCCGTTATGCGCTATAGCGCAGAGGAACTGCACTCGGAGTTCGGGAAATCATTTACTCTTCTGGGTCAGCAGAAAGAATCTCATAAGGCCCCCAGCGGCAATGTGCAGCAGTTTGTGTACTGTCTATGCCGCAAGGTTGCCTCATGAGCCTAATGGATAACATGCCATAACCGGAAATCACAACGACCGCTCTGTGTCGATAACGGACTATTGTGGCACAGCTAATGGAACGCCGGTGCATTCTCGACCGGTTTGGCCCCAGTCCTGCAAGAAGCAGATCTCGACTCCTGTGAATCAAGGCGTTAACGAACGTAAGCGCTTTCACGAATAGGAGTCCGCTTGTTTTTAATGTAGAGACGCTACTCGATTCTAGATGGCGCCAATTCGGAGAGGGCTCTGAAATTGAAATAAAGCCTTGTTAGATGACCATAAAACTTCTTAAATCATTAGGTTTGGTGGTTGCAACTATTGGAGCCTTGATAATCGGTTTCCCAGGTGTAATCACGTGTATCGTAATCTGGATAATCCTATCAGGACTCTTCTTGATCTCTCGTATCTCGAGAAGAGTCTATTTCTTTTCTGAATGGTCGTGGCTTCAGTTCTTGGTGACAATCACGGGCGCCTTGGGCGTACCCTACATAGCTTTGATACTAAGCCCTGGCTTTTGAGAAAGCCGCCGAGCAGTTGATCACTTGTGGCGTATTACGGCGCTGAATACATCAGGTGGCTTTTGAAAGCTCTGACACTCTTTGAAGAGTAGTTCGCGTAGGACCGTTGTGGGTCGTTAAATGAGACGCCATATTGATCGCGTGCCCATCGTAACGGATCCAAAATGCGCCTGCCAGGTCGACGGCGCTGCGGCGTCAGCCCGAGAACACTAACGTTTCTTCCACGCCTAGATCCGCTGCGACGTAGCGCGCCACTGTTTGGTTCAACCAATTCGGCTGATGGGCATCGGAGCTGATGACGAAACGGAATCGCTCCCGGAAGGGTCCGTAGAAACTGCGCCAGTCGCATCGCCAGACGTATCTGTTGTTGATCTCCACCAAGCTCTGCGGCGGCACGCGGTTCAGATCTGTATCCAGCGCGTTCGGATGCGCGACGATCACCGGACGCCCATCCGCAAGGAGAGTCTCCAGGGCTTTGTAATCCGCGTCGCGGTCGTAGCAGTGGTAGATGTGGTAGTCGCAGGCCACCTCTAGCGCCGCCGATACCCACGTATGGCCGTTGACCTCGGTCCCGACAAGAAGCCCCGCTGCCGCGACCGCCTGCCGGTAGTCCTCGAAGCAGTCGACAATGTGCTCGAAGTGATCGCTGATGCCGCGGATTCGCGCATGCCTGACTGCTGCGATCAAATCGATTGTTTGCTCCGGGACCACCGAGTCGTCGCCAGAGGACCAAGTGGTGTGGATATGCAGGTCTTGAGGAAGCTTCGCCGGAAGCATCGCGCAACCACTCCTGGTGTGCCGTGTATCAAGCCGTGACAACCAGATTCATAAAATAGTCTCACCGCATGACGATGAAAAGCGCGATCCGCTTCCGGTGGTTCGCGTCGGCGATGCGATGCGCAAGCCTTGACCCTTTGGAAGTGTCCGGCACCACCACCGGTCGCGAGCAGCAACCGGCCAGGTGAGATCGTCCCCGATGGAGACAGGGTACCGCCGGTTTCGGTAGAGTAAGGATGTGGCGCGGTGGCCTTAGGCGCGGCCTATCTGTTTCCGCCCCTTTCGTCTGGCGGTGCCTCAATCGCCGGGCCATCACTCCGTTTCCACATCCACCGGGTCGCCGGAGGCGGTCACCCGCCTCCGGCTCCCACAGAACGCAGCGTGCAGATTTCCCGCACTGCGCTCTTCGAAGCGTGAAGGATTCACAGCACAGCGATAGCTTTTAATTTCGCGATAAGGAAGATAAAGCTTTGGTCGCTGCAACGGAAAGCGCGCCATGATCCGGTGGAAAACCTCCCACGGAACGTAGCCCTTACGACTGCGGCTGCTCAGCATCTTGCGCCAGTACTGCACCACGAACGCGTGCACTTTCTGCAAGGCTCGGATGTTCCCGGCAATGCCGTAGTAGGCATAGTGGCCCCGTAGCACCCGGTTGAGGTTGATCACCTGTTCCCGGAGCGGCAAGTGCCGCATTCGCCGCATCAGGTCGCGCAGATGGGACATGCTGCGCTGAAGTCGAGACTTCTCGGTGCGCATTCCCACCTTGAAATTGCCCTTGCGGTTGCGCGAGCAGTAGAGGGTGAAGCCCAGGAAATAGATCGTCTCCGGACGTTTTCTCCCTCGCTTGGGCGCATGCCGTTGGGCGAAGCGACCGAACTCGACGAGCTTGGTCTTGCTCGGTTCCAGGGTCAGACCATATTTCCCCAACCGTTTGCGCAGGGCCTCCTGGACACGCAGGGCATCCTCTCGGTATTGGAAACACACAACAAGTCGAGTCGCCCGGAGGAACCTCCCCTCCAGGCGCTCACAGAACCGGACTTGAACGTCTCCGCTCATCCGGCTCCTATCGTCCAGCCGTGGCATACAGGAGCCTCCAGTGAGCGAACAGCTCCGGCTGCCTTTTCGCAATGCGATTCAGCCAGTGCTCTGCCCGCCTTCGGTGCCCCCGCAGGCGTTTGTATTTCCGCGTGGCCCACCGCACAAGACGGCGGTCCAGCTCGCGCAGCGTCGGGTACAGCGCGGATTTGTAGTAACGTCCGTAGTAGTTGATCCACCCGTGGATGATCGGATTGAACATTCGCGCCAGATCCTCCAGGTTCTTGTCACTACGCAGCGGCCAGCGCCATCGCCGCGCCCGTTGGCGAATGCCCGTGGCGGCTTTGTTGCTGATCGCCGGACTGAAGTTGATGAAGAACTTTCCCCACCGGTTCCTCGAGCGCCGCGGCCGGAATGTGTAGCCGAGGAAGTCAAAGGCGATGTGAGGATAGTCCTCCCGCCGGTCGTCGTCCTGACAGTAGACAATCCGAGTCTTCTCCGGATGGAGCTCCAACCCAACTTCGTTCATCCGCGCTTGAAGCGCTTGCTGCAACGCCACGGCCTGGGCTTCGCTCTTGCAGTGGCACACCGCATCGTCTGCGTACCTTTCAAACGGAATTCCCGGGTACTCCCGTTCCATCCATTTGTCGAACGCATAGTGCAAAAAGAGGTTCGCCAACAACGGGCTGGCGACCCCACCCTGCGGTGTCCCTTTCTCGGGCCATTGCTGTGTGCCGTCCTGCAGCTCGATCGGGGCCTTGAGCCACCGCTCGATATACAGAAGCACCCAGCTCTCGTCCGTGTGCGCACGCACGGCCCGCATCGTCAGCTCATGATCGAGATTATCGAAAAAGCCTTTGATATCAAGATCTAAAACCCAGTCGCTTTGCCAGCAACGTTGACGTGCCATCCCCACCGCGTCCAGTGCCGATTTGCCAGGCCGGTAGCCATAGGAGTCGGGGTGGAAGTATTTCTCCAACTCCGGCTCCAGGTACTGCTTGACGACCGTCTGGGCGATCCGATCAGCGACGGTGGGGATTCCTAACGGCCGCATCCGCCCGTCCCCTTTGGGTATTTCTACCCGCAGGACCGGTGGCGGAAAGTAGCTGCCGGAGGCCAGGCGATTCCATAGCTTGTAGAGATTCCCTTCCAGGTCTTGCTCGAACGCTTCGAGTGTCTGACCGTCTACCCCCGCTGCGCCTTTGTTGGCCTTGACACGTTTGTACGCCTCCCATACCTGACGTTTAGTGATACAAAACGGCTTTGCTTGTTCCAAGCGAATCCTCCCGTTTCCGGTTGTTCTCTTTTCCAAGCCGGACGATGCAACCCCTTCGCTCCAGCCCCATTACAGGACCTTCATCACTACTACAGATTGCTCCGTCCTTGTGCTCCGCATCGGTACTCTCACCCTTGTGGGGCTTCCACTTGGGTTTCTCCCTTGGCATCGGAGCGACAAGTTCCCACGTTCCACACAAGCGCCTGAATCAGGTTCACGCCACCTTCATGCCGGAGGCCGTCTGGCCAGTAATCAGGTCCCCGCCAGACTCATCCCGGAGTAACGACTACCCCCCGGTTTTGACCTCGTCCATACACTTTCGACACTTCATCAGTGGTTCACTCGCGTTCGTCTCCCTGATCCTCACCTGACAGGGTCGCGCCCTGCCTTTTCCCAGCTCGCGCACCACCACCTCTCTTAAAGGCAGCAGCAGTGGGTGGTTTGAAGCCTCCGCCTGTACGGCGGCTTCGGGGGGCCGACCCCCATCACTTGTGCAGCATGGCTGCACGGAGGACTCCGTCCTCCGGCGTGCCTTCGTGGCACACAGTCGTCGATGTACCGCACCAGGTAGGCCTCGCCCCGTAACCGGGTCTTGACCACGCGCTCGAACCAAAGGTCGAGCACATAGTGCAGGTACACATTGCTCAGCATCACGCTGATCGACCCGCCTTGCGGTGTCCCCTCCTCGTTCGGATGGATCTCCCCGTCTTCCAAGATGCCCGCTTTCAGCCAGCGTCGGATCAGGCTGATCAGACGCGGATCTCCGACTCGGTGTTCCACGAAGCGGAGTAGCCATCCATGATCAAGACTCCCGAAGAAGTTCTTCAAATCCGCCTCCAGCACCCACCCCACCTTGCGCCCGGCGATGACCTCGTTGAGGGTCGCGAGCGCTTGATGGGCGCCCAACCCCGGGCGTCCGCCAAAGGAGCACGGCAGGAAGTCCTGCTCGTAGATGGCGGACAGCACCTCGGCGGTGCTGCGCTGCAGTGCCCGATCACTCACACAGGGAACGCCCAACGGGCGCTTCTCCTGCTTGCCGGGCTTGGGGATGTACACCCGCCGGATCGGCGGCGCCGGATATCCCTGGCGGTGCACCGCTTCGAGCATCGGCTCGATCCATATGTCAAAGTCCTCCTTCGCCTCCGCTACCGTCTGGCCATCAACGCCCGGGGCCGAGCGATTGGGAATCTGGTTAAGATTCTTCCAGACCCGTTCCCCCGTGATGTGGTGCGCCAGCGAGGTAAAGCGGAGCTTCGCTTCATCCCGAGCTTTCGCTGCTATTCGTTCAAGTCCCGTTGCCATGACTGGTTTCTGTTCGCTTTGCATCGAAGTCCGTCTCCTCCCACTGTGTGGAGCTCATGTGTTGTCTCGCTCTTTAATCCGTAAACCGCAGTTCGATTCATCCCGGATTCTCTCGTTCCGGACTTGTTGAGAAACCGGCAGATTCCGGTACAGCCAGCTGACACATTCCCGCGAGCCGAGGACGCCGATGACTTGGCGACCGACGGCGAGATCGGTCAGACTGGCGTTGGGTAAGAACAACAAGGAGAAGGTGGCCCGCCGCGGTTGGCCCCGCGCGGGCCGTGGCTGGTGTGCAAGTGCGTTTGGCGACGCCAACCACCAGCGAGATCTATGTTGCCGGTAAGTTGTGGCGCTTGGCAACCCTGGCGCACTGCCCCTGGCATCCGGCGGGCGGTTGCGGTTTCTGCCGCCACGGGACCTACGAACGGGTCCGCCCGCCCGGCACCTTGATCGCTCGCTGGTATTGTCCGAAGGCCCGGCGCACCGTCAGTGCCTTGCCGGACTGCCTGGCGTCGCATTATTCGGGCACCCTGGCCGACCTGGAGGCGATGGTGCTGGCCGTCGAGCAGGCGCCGTCACGTGCGGCGGCCGCCGAGCAGTTACGCACCGAGATCGAACTGCCGGGCGCGCTTGCGCTACCTGGATCGGCTGTGCCTTCGGTCCACGGCGCGTTGTCCGCTATCCGTGGGCTGGAGCCGGTGCGTTTTGCCGAGCGTGGCGCCGACCCTGCAGGCGTTTGCCGCCGTGCTCGGTGCCGGCTCGGTCCTGACTCGCCTGCGCGGCTTGGTCGCCCGTTACCTGCCGCAACTGCCCACCCCGTTCGGCTTTGATCCGCGCCGGCGCAGCCTGGACGCCGCCGATCGGCGGCGCCAACACCGAACGGGGCCTGACCCACCGAGCGCCATCCTGGAAGCTCCCGCGTGATGCCGGTCGCCGACCGGTACAACCGGAGAGACCCCATGAAAGACGATTCCGCACGACCTCAGCGAGCGCGTGGCGCTGTTCCGCCACCGCTTGATCGCTCAGCTGTTGCCCGAAGACCTCACCGCCCGACAGCGTCAGCAGCACGATCGAGCGCATCGTCACCGCCGATCACCAGATCCCCGGCACGCTACGTACCCGCGTGGCCGAGTCCACCTTGCGCGATTGGCTGCGCGACTACCGTAGCGGCGGCTTCGATGCCCTCAAGCCGAAACGGCGCATCGACGCCGGCCACCCGCGCGCCCTGGACCCGGCGCTGGTCGAACGCCTGCTACAGGTCAAAGAGGCCGAGCCGGACCGCTCGATCCGCCGGATCATCGAGAAGGTGCGCGAGGAAGGCGTGCTGGCGCGCACGCAGCATCTGCCGCCGATCTCAACGGTACACCGGCTGTTCAAGCAGCACGGCTTGATGAGCCGCACCGGCGAGGCGGCACCCGGCGAGGACCGACGCCGCTTCGCCTATGCCCGCGCCGGACAGTTGTGGATGAGCGATGTGATGCACGGACCGGCTGTCCCCGGTGACGACTCGGCGCAAACGCAAAACCTACCTGATCGCCTTCCTCGACGATGCCACCCGCGTGATCCCGCACGCCGCGTTCGCCTTTGCCGAGAATACCCGCGCCTTCCTGCCGGTCTTCAAGCAGGCGCTGATGCGCCGCGGACTTCCCGCGCGGTTGTTCGTCGACAACGGGGCCAATTACCGTTCCCACCAGTTTGCGCTGATCTGCGCCAAACTCGGTGTCGCCCTGATCCACGCCCGGCCGTTCCAGCCCCAGGGAAAAGGGAAAATCGAGCGCTTCTTCCGCACCTGCCGCGCCCAGCTGATCGCCGAACTCACCGACCAGGACACCGCCTCTCTGACGGCCCTGAACCGACGCCTGGCCGTCTGGATCGAGGGCGAGTACCACCAACAGCCGCATCGCGGCCTCGACCAGCAGACCCCACTGGAGCGCTGGGCGCAAACCGCCGAGGGCTTGCGCTACCCGGATCCGGGCATGGACCTCGACGACCTGTTCCTGTTCGAGGATCAGCGCAAGGTCCAGAACGACCGCACCGTCTCCCTGCACGGGCAGGTCTTTGAGGTCGATGCCAGTCTGATCGGTCAGCGGGTGAGCCTGCGCTACGATCCCGCCCAACCCGAAGCGCCGGTGCAGGTCGTTCACAACGGCCAGTACATCG
>CAWDLA010000050.1:0-48519 GCA_963802975.1 uncultured Gammaproteobacteria bacterium | reverse complement strand
GGCCAGAACCCTTTCAATCCCCGCGCCATGGTCGCCCGGGTTGCGCTGCTCATCTCCGCCCCGTTGGAGATGACCACTTTCCCGGGACCGCGACCGCTTCGGAAGGGGCCGTGGGGTTTCTGGAAGGTTTGACCATCACCCCTCGGGCCGGCGCAGACCGCGGCGCATTTCGACGCGGTGACCAGTGCATCGCTTCTAGGTCACGTGCGTACGGAGTTAGGCCAAGGACTCACGCTCCCTCAGATCTATCCGGACGGCTATGGCGCGATCCTGGGGGCGTTGGGAACGGTCGCGGGCAGCATGGGCGAGACCTCTGCCTTGCTGATCCTCCTCGGCGGCCTTTTCCTGGTCTACAAGCGCATCATTACCTGGCACATACCCCTGGTCATGATGGCGACCATTGCACTCCTGGCAGGGGTGATGAACCTCTACGACCCGGACCATTACATCGGTCCCGTCTACCACCTGGTCTCCGGCGCCACTCTCTTGGGTGCATTCTTTATCGCGACATCACGGCCAATCCGAAACCGTGGAGCGACGGGACTGAGAAAACGCGGCGGCCGGAAGATGCCGGCCGCCGGCGAACGGCTCAGATGATGTATCCGCGCTCGTCGTGCAGGGCGAGGTCGAGACCCTCGGTCTCCTGCTCCTCGTTGACCCGCAGTCCGATGATCAGCATCGATCACCTTCAACAGGATGAAGCTCACGACGCCGCCGTAGACCAGGGTCGCGACAACGGAGATGAACTGAACCCAGACCTGGGTGCCAATGGTCACTCCCTCTTCCAGCCCGGCGCCGCCGAGGCTCGCGTCGGCGAAGACGCCGGTGAGGATGGCGCCGACGATGCCGGCGACGCCGTGCACGCCCCAGACGTCGAGCGAATCGTCATAACCCAAGCGCCCGCTTGACCTTGGTCGAGGCGATGAAGGCGAACAAGGCGCCGGCGAAGCCGATCACGATCGCGCCCATGGGTCCGGCGGTGCCGGAGGCCGGCGTGATGGCGACCAGGCCGGCGACGGCGCCGGTGGCGATGCCCAGCACCGACGGCTTGCCGTGGCTGATCCACTCCGCGAACATCCAGGTCAGGGCCGCGGTGGCGGTGGCGAGCTGGGTGACCGTCATGGCCATGCCGGCCGTGCCGTCGGCGGCGAGCTCGGAGCCGGCGTTGAAGCCGAACCAGCCGACCCACAGCATCGAGGCGCCGATCACGGTGAACGCCAGGTTGTGGGGTGGCATCGCGGTCGTCGGATAGCCCTTGCGCTTTCCGAGCACCAGGGCCGCCACCAGGGCGGCGACACCGGCGTTGATGTGCACCACGGTGCCGCCGGCGAAGTCGAGGGCGCCCAGGTCGGCGATCCAGCCGCCGCCCCAGACCCAGTGCCAGATCGGCACGTAGACCAGCGTGAGCCACAGGGCCATGAACCAGATCATGGCCGAAAACTTCATGCGCTCGGCGAAGGCGCCGACGATCAGCGCCGGGGTGATGATGGCGAAGGTCATCTGGAAGGTCATGAACACCGACTCGGGGATGGTCCCGGTGAGGGCGTCCACCGTCACGCCGGTGAGAAACAGCTTGTCCAATCCGCCGATCCACTGGTTGAGCGAGCCGCCATCGGTCGAGGCCAGGCTGTAGCCGTAGATCGCCCAGAGAATGCTCATCAAGCCGGTAATGGCGAAGCACTGCATCAGCACCGAGAGCACGTTCTTGGAGCGTACCAAGCCGGCGTAGAAGAGCGACAGGCCCGGGATGGTCATGAACAGCACCAGCGCGGTGGCCGTGATCATCCAGGCGGTGTCGCCGCTGTTCGAGCACCGCCTCCTCTTCCGCCAGGACGAGGGCAGGCGCGAAAGTTAGCGCGCCCGCAAGGGTCGCTGGAATTCGCTGTTTGATCGCTAGATTCTTCATCGTCTTTCTCTCCCCTTGCATCACAGCGCTTCTGGACCGGTCTCACCGGTACGGATACGGACAACCTGAAAGGTCGAAGACGAAAATCTTGCCGTCGCCGATCTTGCCGGTGCGCGCGGCGCCGGTGATGGCCTCGATGACCTGAGTCCGCAAGGCGGATCGTCCACGGCGACCTCGATCTTGACCTTGGGCAGAAAATCCACCACGTACTCGGCGCCGCGGTAGAGCTCGGTGTGGCCCTTCTGCCGGCCGAAACCCTTGACCTCGGTGACGGTCATGCCGCGAGACGCCGATGTCGGAGAGTGCCTCGCGCACGTCGTCGAGCTTGAACGGCTTGATGATGGCTGCAACTAGCTTCATCTCGAAAGCTCCATTGTGAAGGGCGGCCTTGTCCCGCGCGCCTAGGTTTGTGTTCTCGGACAGACTTGGAGACGGTGAACACGCCGTTACCCCCGCACTGAACGGGCGCGGAGCAGGCGTCTTCGTCGGAGCAGCTGAAGCTCAGATCGAACCCGAAGCCCACGTACTCTTTCGAGATGCCGACGCTGTAGTCCTCGTAATTGCCCGAGCTGTCGTCGAAGCGGCTCCAGCCGAAGTCCGCCGCCAGGGTAAAGTCGTAAGGTGGGGGCACCTCGACGCTCCACCTGTTGACGGACGCATGAAGCATGCCAACGTCGTCTGCCCCGAGAAAAGAACGCGTGAGGGGGTATTCGCGTTTCGCAACGGCAGGATATGCGCCAGAATCGGGCACACGATAACCAACAGGACCGCCTGCGCGCCCCAAGACGGTGCGTTGCTCGGCAAAAGGATGTGTTGTCTGCGCGCCCCGATAATATCGCGCAAACGATCGATCGCGAGGCTCCCTCTTCTCTGCTGGACCCGATCTACCTTGACAACCTCGCCCGGCGCTCGAAAGTGGAGTCTCTCGGTGATGACTGGCGACGGTGGTACAGTCCGGCAGAGTCGACGCGGGTTATTCCGAGAAGTTGCAAATTTGTTTGGCGGAGAGGGTGGGATTCGAACCCACGGAGGGTCGCCCCTCAACGGTTTTCAAGACCGCCGCTTTCGGCCGCTCAGCCACCTCTCCGAACTGCAATCTTGTTTCGGGACTGCGCGTCCCCAGATCCTTGATTGTGAAGAATACCGGAAGTTGGGTTCCGGACCAACGTGACGCCGCTTGCAGTTTCACATCGCTTCGGTATGCTTCGGAACTCCAGATTCGGTAGCGGGTCATAAATCCCGGTATAGACACGAGGTTGCATCAACGAGGAGTGAGAAAACCTATGGCAAATCCTGATTACACCATCGCACGCAGCGCTGAGCACGCGGCTGCTACGAACAAGGTGCTGAAGAACACCTACATGCTGCTGTCCGCCACCCTGGTCTTCAGCGCACTGATGGCCGGTCTGTCCATGATGCTGGCGGTACCCAGTTGGATGTACCTGGTCTCGGTCATCGGCGGCATGCTGCTCGGCATTTTCGTACTGCCGCGCACCGCCAATTCCAGCAGCGGCATCGGCATTCTCTTTCTGATCACCGGCCTGCTCGGGTTCGGGCTCGGCGCCATCCTCAGCCTGTATCTCGCGATGCCCAACGGGCCACAGATCATTGGAACCGCCTTCGGCGGCACCGGGCTGATTTTCCTGGGCCTGTCCGGCTACGCCCTGACCAGCAAGCGTGACTTCAGCTTCATGGGCGGGTTCCTGTTCGCCGGTATCATGGTGGTCTTCATCGCCGCGATTGCGAACATTTTTCTGGCCATGCCGGCCCTGTCCCTGGCGGTATCGGGCGCCATCATCCTGCTCATGAGCGGCTTCATCCTGTTCGACACCAGCCGCATCATCAACGGTGGCGAGACGAATTACATCATGGCCACCTACGGGCTCTATCTGAGCATCTTCAACATCTTCATCAGCCTGCTCCAGATCCTGGGCATCATGGGCGACGACTGATAACTCGGGTCTGATCCCGGCACCGACCCCGGCCTCGTGCCGGGGTTTTTCGTTTGCTGATCCTTCCCCCTGCCCTTTCCCCTCACCCCTCTGCCGCAGGGAGATGGCGAGTCGCAGGCACCTGGCGAACCGATCCGATGGGCGAGCGAGACGGGGAGCGACGTCGGCGCAACTCTAAATAGACCAGGTAAAAAGCGCAATGGACATGTTTTTGAAAATCGCCGCGGCCGCGGTTATGGGCATGATGGTCTTCTACGCGTGGCGGGCCTTCAAGCAATGGCAGGAGCACGGACCCAAGGCGCAAAAGGGGGACTGGCAGGCGGTAATCCTGCCCTTGGCGTTGGTTGTCGGGTTGGTCGCGCTGCTGGTGGCGATGGTCAGGTAGGCGCGGCCGGAACAGCCAGGGCGCATTCCCCTGCGTGGGACGTGCGTCAGCCCGACTGCTGTGTTGAAGTCGGGTTTCAGCCCGGCCTCAGCGCCGGATGTCGGACGGAGCGACTGCTACGCAGGCGCTGCGCTTCAAACCACTGCAGCGGCCGATATCGGACTGAAGTCCGACCCGCATCCGGCTGATATTGCGAGAATCATTCCCGCAATCTCGTTGGTCTCTACAGGCAACACCACCCGTTAGCCGAGCACCTCTGCCCCACCCATGTAGCCACGCAGAACCTCCGGCACTCTGATGCTGCCGTCCGCGTCCTGGTAGTTCTCCAGCACCGCCACCAAGGTGCGGCCCACGGCCAGTCCCGAGCCGTTCAGGGTATGCAGCAGCTCCGGCTTGCCGGTCTCGGGGTTGCGCCAGCGGGCCTGCATACGCCGGGCCTGGAAATCCCGGAAGTTGCTGCAGGAGGAGATCTCCCGATACTTCTGCTGCCCGGGCAACCAGACCTCCAGGTCGTAGGTCTTGGCGGCGGAGAATCCCAAGTCGCCGGTACACAGGGTCACCACCCGGTAGGGCAGCTCCAATCTTTGGAGGATCGACTCCGCATGCCCGGTGAGCTCCTCCAGGGCCTGGAACGAGTCCTCCGGTCGCACCGCCTGCACCAGCTCCACCTTCTCGAACTGGTGCTGGCGGATCATGCCCCGGGTGTCCTTGCCGTAGGAGCCCGCCTCGCTGCGAAAGCACGGCGTGTGCGCGACCCACTTGCGGGGCATGTAGTCGGCCTCGACGATGAGGTCGCGCACCAGATTGGTCACCGGCACCTCGGCGGTGGGGATCAGGTAGAAGTCCTTCTCTCCCGGCACCTTGAACAGATCCTCCTCGAACTTGGGCAGCTGCCCGGTCCCGTAAAGGCTGTCGGCATTGACCAGGTAAGGGACGTAGGCCTCGGTATAGCCGTGCTCGGTCGTGTGGGTGTCCAACATGAACTGGATCAGTGCCCGGTGCAGCCGCGCCAGGGGGCCGCTCAGGACCACGAAGCGCGAGCCCGTCACTTTGGCCGCCACATCGAAATCCATCCAGCCGCCGGGAACCCCAAGGTCCACATGATCCTTGGGCTCGAAGTCGAAATCCCTCGGCTGCCCCCAGCGGCGTTCCTCCCGGTTGTCGTCCTCGCTCGTGCCCTCGGGAACGCTCTCGTGGGGAATGTTCGGCAGGCCCAGGACAATCTCGTTCAGCTCTGCCTGCAAGGCCGCAAGGTCCGCCTCCTCCGCCTTGAGCCGATCTCCCAGGTCCGCGACCTCCGCCAACAGGGGCTTGATGTCCTCCCCTGCAGCCTTGGCCCTGCCGATGGACTTGGAGCGAGTGTTGCGCTGGCTCTGCAGGTCCTGTGTGTTGACCTGCAGCTCCTTGCGTCTGGCCTCCAAGGATTCTATGCGCCCGGTGTCCAGCTCCAATCCGCGGCGGGCCAACTGCTCGGCCACATAGGTAACCTCGCTCCGCAACAGGCGGGGATCTAACATTTTCTCTTGCCCCCTTCGACCACAACCGGCCAGGACACCACATGCCCCGGCGCGACGAAATCCGCAATCCGCTCGATTGCACTCGCCGCTTTGTCGGGCTGGTCGAAAAACTCCAGCACCAGCGGCAGATCCACGGACAGATCCACCAGCGAGGTGTTGTGCACTACGCCTGAGCCCCCGTAACCGGCGATACCGCGCATTACGGTGACACCGCACACCTTGAGCTCGTCGTGCAGACACTTGAGCAGGGGCTTCATCTCGTGGTCCGACTCAGAAAGATAGACCCGGACCATCAGCGCTTCGAAGCGACTCACAGCGACCTCCCGAGCAGCACACCGGCCCAGCAGGCTAGCAGACAGACCAGAACGCTCACCCACATGTTGAGAAAGGCCCTTCCCAGATAACCCTCCTCGATCAACGCAAGGGTCTCGATAGAGAAGGTAGAAAAGGTGGTGAAGGCACCCAGGAATCCCACCAACAGCGCCGCCCGTGCCTCCGGCCCCGCAGCGAGACGATCGATGAAGAGCGCGAATAGCAGACCCATCAGGAAGGAGCCCAGGGTATTGACAGCCAGCGTTCCCCAGGGGAAGTCCCGGCCGAGAACGCGGTACACGCCGGTGGACACCCAGAATCGACCCAGGGCACCCAGTGCGCCGCCGCTGGCAATGGCAAAAATCTGCAACAAGCCCCTGCTCCACTCGGAAAGCTGGGCATTTTACACTGCGAGCGGGATCTGGCGTGCTCTTCGTGTCCGTCGCGGTCCAGCGGTAAACCCCCGGGGTTATCTTAGTCCCGCGACCTTGCCTGTTTCTGAAGAGCCAAGCCCAATGACGAGAATCGATCGGCTCATCTGCTATTTCTGCTTGGTCACCGCTACGATCGCGCTCAGCGGCTACGGGACTAGCTACCAGCCGCCCGATCCGGCAACGCTGACGACAGCGCTCCAGTGGCTCGCGCCCAGCTCACCAGTTCCTCGCCGGCGTGTTGATGTGGCTGTCGTAGGGCCTGTTGGGGCTGATGATCGGGTAGTGCCGCTGTCTGGGCGGATGATTCCGATGTATGGGACGAGGCGGCCGGTAGGGCCAGCGCCAGTCATGCGGATAACGCCGATAATAGGGCCTCTCGATCGCAAGGCGGTCGAGGGATTCGTCGATGCGCCGTTGCCTATCCGCCGCCTCGCGCTCCAAGCGCCTGCGTTCAGCCTCTTCACGGGCTTCTCTTCGTGCTTGCGCCTCGAGCCGGCGGCGCTCCATCATGGCTTGGAACTGCGCGTCTGTCCGCTGCTCGATCTCCTTGACTCGCGCCCGCGCCTCTTCCGTTGCCTGTGCCGAAGGCTCGGGGCCGACATCCATGCCTTCAACCTCTACCGCATCCTTCGGTGGTTGCGACGAATAGGTAACTCGCCCCTCCTCGTCGACCGACCTGTAAACACGATCGGCTCCGAATGCCGCGAAGGGCAATATAAAGGCAAGCGCCAACACGCAGGAAGGGTCGATATGCTTCATCGGGTCGTCTCCTCGAAACGCAACGTAAGCATCTCCTGGAAAGTCTCCAACACAAGCCGGGCCGTGTCGGGATGACCTGAGAGAAAATGGAAGGCATCCGCCCAAGACGGGGTAGCTGGATCTGCCAACAGGATTAAGGCATCTTCGACAGTTTCGATCAAGTCACTCACTAGAAAACCCGTTCCTCAGGCGCGAATCTCGCGAATGTGCCCAAGATAGCAGAGAAGCTCCTCACCCCTCGAGCATTCCGGCTTTATTTGCGTGGTTCGGAACCTGCGAAATGTGCAATACGGACTGTGATTGTCCGGCAATCGCCCAAAAAAACTTGTTAATGCGAATCGTTCTTATTTCCATAAACTCCCTGACTAAAGGCGAGCAGCAATCCGATGACGCCCTGTTGCGTGAACGCTCGTTGTACTGCGGGCATCGACGACCGCATACTCGTGGAACCGGGGCACTGCCGCAGGCCGGCCGGCCCGAAGCAGATTCTCGATAACCCTCACGAACATCGACCGATCAAGAAGGAGAGATTCGCGTGAAGACCCGCGTAAAAACCCTGTGCGCCACGGCTATGGCCGTTCTCATGGCCTTGCCCGCCCATGGCGTGGCAGAAGATGAGGTCAATCTCTATTCGGCCCGCAAGGAAGAGCTGATCAAGCCCTTGCTGGACAGCTTCACTGAGCAGACCGGCATACGGGTCAACCTGGTCACCGGTAAGGCGGATGCCTTGCTGAAGAGGCTTCAGAGCGAGGGGATGAACTCCCCCGCAGATCTGTTGATCACCACGGACGCCGGCCGGCTTCATCGCGCCAAGATTGCGGGGGTCACCCGAGCCGTGGCGTCGGAGACGCTGAACGCAGCCATACCCGCGACCTATCGCGATCCGCAGGGACATTGGTTCGGCTTGTCCCTGCGCGCGCGCCCGATTCTCTACGTCAGGGACAGGATCGACCCCTCCGCCCTCGCCACATATGAAGACCTGACCGCACCTGAGTGGAAAGGCCGCATCTGTATCCGTTCTTCGGACAACATCTACAACCAGTCCCTGGTGGCTTCACTGATCGCCGCTGATGGTGAGGAGAGTACGGAGGCCTGGGCGAAGGGCCTGGTCGCGAATCTCGCGCGCCCGCCTAAAGGGGGTGACCGTGATCAAATCAAGGCCGCTGCGGCCGGGCAATGCGACGTCGCGATCGCCAACACGTACTACCTCGCCGGTATGCTGGCGTCCAAAGACGAGGCCCAGCGCAGCGCTGCCGAGCGTATGGCGGTCTTCTGGCCAAACCAGGACGGGCGCGGGACCCATGTGAACATCAGCGGTGCGGCAGTCACCAAGGCGGCCAAGAATACGGACGCCGCCGTCAAGCTGCTGGAGTACCTTGCAAGCGACGAGGCGCAGCAGTGGTATGCGGAGACCAACGGCGAGTACCCGCTACGGTCCGACATCCCCGTCAGCGAGACCTTGGCAGCCTGGGGCGAATTCAAGGCCGACGACCTGAGCCTGGCGAAGCTCGGCGAGCTCAACGGCACGGCGGTCCGCCTCATGGACCGGGCCGGTTGGAAGTAGAGGGATCCAGGTCCATTTGCGTTAATTTGCGTTGATTAGCGGCAAAACGCCGCTTCTGAGGGTAATCGATTCCGGATGACAGACGAGCAAACCGGCAACCCGGCGGCGAAACGCAGCTACTGGTCCGCCGGTGTAGTCCTGGTGGCACTCGTGCTGGCGCTGCCGGTGCTGGTCGTGGTGAGCTTTGTCCTGGTGCCAGCCGGAGAAATCTGGCGGCACCTTGCCGACACCGTGCTGACCGACTACGTAATCAACTCGCTACTGCTGATGCTCGGCGTCGCCATTGGCACGCTCGTCGGCGGTGTGGGCACCGCCTGGCTCACCAGCATGTGCCATTTTCCCGGCCGCGGGCTATTCGAATGGGCCCTGCTCCTGCCCATGGCAATGCCCGCCTACATCATCGCCTACACCTACACCGGTATGCTCGACTTCGCCGGTCCCGTGCAGACGGCGCTGCGCAACTGGACCGGATGGGGTTACGGGGACTACTGGTTTCCGGAGATCCGATCTCTGCAGGGAGCGGCCGTCATGCTGTCCCTGGTGCTCTACCCCTATGTCTACCTGCTCACGCGCGCGGCCTTCCTGAGCCAATCCCTGTGCGTGCTGGACGTCAGCCGTACCCTGGGCAACGGCCCTTGGCGTACCTTCCTTTGGGTCGCCCTACCCCTGGCGCGGCCCGCCATCGTCGCCGGCCTCTCCCTGGCCCTGATGGAGACCCTCGCCGACTACGGCACGGTACAGTACTTCGGGGTCTCCACCTTCACCACCGGCATCTTCCGCACCTGGTTCGGACTCGACAATGCGGCTGCAGCGGCCCAGCTCTCGTCCCTTTTGCTGGGCTTCGTGCTCGTGCTCATTGCCGTGGAGCGGATTTCCCGGCGCCACGCCCGCTACCACCATACCAGCCAGCGCCAACAGGATATTCGCCGCCACCGGCTGCGGGGCTGGCACGCCGCGGCAGCCATGGCCTTCTGCCTGATCCCGCTGGGGCTCGGTTTCCTGCTTCCGGCGGGCCAGCTCACCACGTGGGCCCTGACCATCGCCGACACCCCTTTCGATTCGGATTTTTTGCTTCTGACATGGCACAGTCTGGAGCTCGCCGCCATCGCCTCCCTTCTCGCCCTGATCCTGGCCCTGCTGCTCGCCTACGGACGCAGGCTGCACCCGACCCGCGCCGTGTCGTCCTCGGTGCGCATCGCCGGAATGGGCTACGCCGTGCCCGGGACCGTGATCGCTGTTGGCGTGATCATCCCTTTCGCCTGGTTCGACAACAGCCTGGACGCCTGGATGCGCGAGACCTTCGACATCTCCACGGGCCTGATCCTTAGCGGCACCCTCGTGGCCCTGCTGTTCGCCTACATGGTGCGCTTTCTGGCCGTCTCCCTGCAGGCGGTGGAGACCGGACTGGGAAAGATCAAGCCATCCATGGACGAGGCCGGGCGTTCCATGGGCTGCCGGCCAGTGGGCGTATTGGCACGCATCCATATCCCCATGCTGCGCGGCACCCTGCTCACGGCCCTGCTGCTGGTGTTCGTGGACGTGCTCAAGGAGCTGCCGGCCACGCTGATCCTGCGGCCGTTCAATTTCAACACCCTGGCGGTGCGCGCCTACGAGCTGGCCTCGGACGAGCGCCTGGCCGATTCGGCTCCCGCCGCCCTGACCATCGTCATCGCCGGCCTGTTGCCGGTGATCCTGCTGAGTCGATCCATTACCCGCTCCCGCCATGCCCAGACAGCTTGACGTCAGAGAGGTCTCCGTCGCCTATCGGGCGATCCGGTCGTGCGAAATGTGAGCTTCACCCTGAGTCAGGGCGCCATCGGCTGCCTGCTCGGACCCAGCGGCTGCGGCAAGACGACCCTGCTGCGCGCCATCGCCGGCTTCGAGCCCGTCAGCGGCGGGGAGATCCACCTCCAAGGACACTTGGTCTCCGGGACCGGCCAGACCCTGGCGCCCGAGCAGCGCCGGGTAGGGATGGTATTCCAGGACTTCGCCCTCTTCCCGCACCTGAACGTGGAGCACAACATCGCCTTCGGTCTGCGCCAGTCTGTCCCGCAAGGACAGGAAGGAGCGTGTCAGCGAGCTGCTGCGGCTGGTGGGTCTGGAGCACGCCGCCAAGCAGTATCCCCACCAGCTCTCAGGCGGCATGCAGCAGCGGGTCGCACTGGCCCGGGCCATGGCACCGAGGCCGGATATTCTGCTCCTGGACGAGCCCTTCTCCAGCATGGACGCCGAACTGCGCGAGCAGCTCGCGCGAGAGGTGCGGGAGATGCTCAAGCGCGACGGAATCACCGCCATCCTGGTCACCCACGACCAGCTCGAGGCCTTCGCCATGGCCGACCTGATCGGGGTGCTCGGGGACGGCAGGCTGCGCCAATGGGGGAGCGGATTCGAGCTCTACCACGAGCCGGCGGACCGCTTCGTCGCAGACTTCATCGGCCAGGGGGTCATGCTCCCGGGACGGGTGGTGGACGAGCGGCGGCTTGAGACCGAGCTGGGTTACGTGAGCGGGCGTTACCCCCACGGACTGACGACCGGGCGCACAGCGGAGCTGCTGCTGCGCCCGGACGACGTGATCCACGACGACTCCAGCCCCATCAAGGCGAAGGTCATGAACCGCGCCTTTCGCGGCGCCGAGTACCTCTACAATCTGCGCCTGGAGAGCGGAATCGAGATTCTGTGCATGGTGCAAAGCCACCACGATCACGCGCCTGGAGAGCACATCGGCATCCGGTTGGAGCTGGAGCACTTGGTGGCGTTTCCCACCGACGCTCCGACACCAGCCACCAAAGGCGGGACGCTATCGGTTGTTTCTTAAAGCAATTGGCGGAAAACGATGTACCAGGTGGCGCCTTTCATCAAGAGCTCCATAAGAAGGGCTTTGGCTAAGGATCTAAAAGATATCAAATCCTAGGTTGAAAAGAGCTAACGATTGAATGTACCGCCTGATTCATACCGTTACGTGTTAATCAAATGACATTAGCTAGTATTAATTATTCATGACTACTCTAGTAGTCGGTGCAACTGGTGCGACAGGTCGGCTACTTGTCGAGCAGCTTTTAAAACGTGGAGAGCCTGTCAAAATAATTGTACGACCGGACAGCTTGATTAACGAAAACTAAAGTGACCGAATACGAGGTATGTCCTTCACCAATTCGTAGTGCGATATTTGATGCAGGCACTACAAGTCGAATTAATGTAGCTCACTTCATGGCCGAACTAGTTACAAACAAAGGCGCGGGGATCAAGTGGAAAGCTAAAATGCGCGTGATCTACTAACGAGATATAAACTTATCTTAAATGTTACTCCATAGAACGCATAGTAAGCCCACGCAATCGGACCTCTGCAAACCGCGCTTGCTCCGAACGCCGAGGTGAGCGTTGGTCTTGCACCGAAAAGTCCGTTCTGGGTTGTCAACAGTCGAAAATAAATTTCCGGCGATGTTCATACGAGAAGCTCTCGATTCTGACCTGGATGTAGTGTTGTCTGTTGAACGAGCGGCGTTCGGCTCAGACGAAGAGGCGAGTCTCGTAAAGGATCTCATGGGCGACAAGAGTGCGAAACCCATCCCGGAAGAAAACGCAGATGCCTGGATGCTTTTGGAGCTGCACCCAGGAGCGGCTCGCACGGTGGGCGGAAAAGTAGTCTGTGCCGACAAGCTGAACAGACCGGAATATTGGCGTGAGTGAACCGTCAAGAATGCACGCAGGTTGAAAACCGTCACCTCACCCTGGGACGGTAAGAGACGAATCCGATTCAGGGGTGCGTATCTTGATTGACGCGTTCCCGTAACTCCTTACCGGGCTTGAAGTGAGGCACATGCCGCGCAGGCACTGCAACGGCCTCGCCCGTCTTCGGGTTCCGTCCGATGCGGGCGGGTTTCGCGTGAAGCGTGAAGCTACCGAAACCCCGAATCTCGATCCGCTCTCCTGACGCCAGTACGCCGCTCATCTGCTGCAGCATCGCCTTAACGGCGAACTCTACGTCACGTTCGCTCAGGGCGGTCTGATCGCCCGCCAAGACTTCGATTAGGTCCGCTTTTGTCATTTCTTCTCCGCCCCTCGGCTTGCGCCCCTTTGGTTAATACCCAAAGCTTAGCATAACCCACTGAAAATCAAAAACATCTGGATTGAACCCATGCTGCAGAGCAAAGCAGATTCGATGGACCTGAAAAACACCGGGAGGAGTGAACCTCACGCGGCGATACACTGGACTCCGACCGCTGCGCGACGTATCTACCCAACCCACTTCTGTCCCTGCGCTCACCCACGGACAGAATCTCCCGCGCAGTGGCGGCTATGGTCTCGGCCAGCTCCGCGCCCTTCCTGCGGCGCTCCCGAGCGGCAAGGCGTCCACCTTCAGCCTGCGCCTCTGCGGTCGGGCGTCGGTCCCGCTCGGCGGGGCGGCTGATATGCTGAGACCTATTGAGCTGGTTCCTCGCCTTGCCCGGGCAGCAGCATCGGCTTTGAGAGCGAAGCTTCGGGACAGAGGCGGATGCCCCACCTTGCGGATTTGGACCTGCAAGCGGTCGCCGCGTTTGCGTATAGTCGCCATCTTGAGTGTCCCCTGATCTGGCACAGTTCTGTCACAGCCAGAATCGAATCAAGTCAAACGAAACTTGGTTGAGTGTGACAGAAGCTGTGACTAACAACGGCATAAGGGCTTGATACACATCACAACTAGCTGATTATGTTAGATCGACGACTTGCTGTAGCACCGATGCTCGACTGGACGGACTGCCACTGCCGGTACTTCCTGCGCCTGATCAGTCGCCACACCCTGCTATACACGGAGATGGTCACAACCGGCGCTCTGCTGCACGGGGACCGGGAGCGGTTCCTTCGCTTCGACCCCGCCGAGCATCCGGTGGCACTCCAACTGGGCGGCAGCGAACCGAACGACATGGCCGTTTGCGCCCGCATGGGCGATGAGCGCGGCTATGACGAGATCAACATGAACCTCGGCTGCCCCTCCGACCGGGTGCAATCCGGGCGCTTCGGGGCCTGCCTGATGGCGGAACCGACGCTGGTGGCCGAGTGCGTAGCGGCCATGAAGGACGCAGTAACGGTACCGGTAACGGTCAAGACGCGCATCGGCATAGACAGTCGGGACAGCTACGATGAGCTCTGTGAGCTGGTAGGCGCGCTGGTGGAGGCGGGCTGCGACGCCCTGATCGTGCATGCCCGCAAGGCCTGGCTGCAGGGACTGAGTCCGAGGGAGAATCGGGAGATCCCGCCCCTGCGCTACGAGGTGGTACGGCGACTCAAGGGGGATTTCCCTGCCCTACCCATGACCATCAACGGCGGATTTACCAACCTCAATCAGGCCAAGTCCCTGCTGCGGGACCTGGAGGGTGTCATGATCGGACGTGCCGCCTACCAGAATCCCTGGCTGCTGGCAGCAGCGGACAGGGAGATCTTCGGCAACGGGCGCCATATTCCGTCGCGGCATCGAGTCTTGGAGGCATTCGTACCCTATGTGGAACGGGAGCTTGCGTCCGGCGTCCCATTGAACGCGATGACGCGGCACATCCTGGGCCTGTTCAAGGGACAACCCGGGGCACGAAGATGGCGGCGAACCATCAGCGAGAATGTGCACAAACCCGGTAAGCGGGCCGACCTTCTTCTCGAAGCCGCACCGGCTTCTGTTGCCGTTTAATCCTGGGGATGGGAGGATTTTTCCGCTAATGAGCTGGTTGTCTCTCTCCCTCGTCTGCGCTTTCTCGCTGGCCTCGGCGGACGCGGCCACCAAGGCTTGGCTGGGCGACTATGCGGCCCGTGAGCTGACCCTGGTGCGCTTCGGCGTTACCGGGCTGCTCATGACGCCGCTGCTCTCCCAAATAGGTCCACTCGGCGACCTCCCGCGGGATTTCTGGCTCTGGCTCCTGGCACTGGTGCCGCTGGAGATGGCGGCGATGATTCTGTACATGAAGGCCATCCGCGATCACCCGCTGTCGCTCACCCTCCCCTATCTGGCCTTCACACCGGTGTTCGTGATTCTGACCGGCTACCTGCTGTTGGGGGAAACCATCGGTCCTGACGGGGTGGCGGGTATTCTGCTCGTGGTTGGGGGGGCCTGGCTGCTGAATCAGAAGTATGCCAGTTTGCAGCTCTGGCGCAGCTGGGGCGCGCCGCTCACCGCAATCATCCATGAGCCCGGCTCGCGGATGATGCTCGGCGTGGCCGCGCTCTACAGCTTCACCTCGACGATGGGCAAGGGCGCTATGCGTTACATGGAGCCGCAACAGTTCGGGGCCTTCTACTTTCTGTTTCTCGGGGTGGTGGCCATTGTGCTGTTCGGACTCCCGCAGCCGCGAATCCTGACCCGGATTTGGCGCCGCCCTTGGGCGGTGCTGGCAGTGAGCCTGCTAAACGCAGCGATGGTCTATACCCATTTCCTGGCCCTGCAGCGAGTGGAGGTCGCCTATATGATTGCGGTGAAACGCACCAGCCTGCTTTTCGGAATCCTCTACGGCGCCCTGTTTTTCCATGAGCGCGGCCTTGGTGTGCATGTCCTGGCCGGGGGATTGATGCTGGCAGGCGTGGTTCTGATTGCTTGGTGATTCACAGCTTAACGTGGCTCATCGGCGATTCTCGACCGAAAAGGTGAGGCTCGGAAGCATCGCTTTCTCGCGGAGGATCAAGTGTTTGGTTTTGGCACGAAGCGGTCAACTGCGGTTTCTAGAATCATATCCAGCAACTCATCCAGCTTCGGCGGACGATGGGTATCGATCTTGACGGCATGGGCGCGCTCTGTCCGCGTCAAGGGCTCGCAATAGGCAAGCTGGGCCTCGAGGACGGCAACGTCAGCCTCGGAGGCATCGACCCCCTTGTCCTCTCTAACCTCGATCCGATGGCGAAGCACCTCCTGCGGCGCCGTGAATTCGAGAATCGTGCAGGAGCAGCCCTTCTCCAACGCCAGGTCCCGAAAGGCCGCGCGACGCGAGGCCCTGAGGAAAGTAGCGTCCACCAATGGGCTGTACCCCGCATCCAGGATCAGGCCGGCCAGCTCGCGCAGGCGCTCGTAGGTGCGGTCGCCGGCTTCGTCGGTGTAGATTCCGCTGCCCCGTTCGGCGTCCGTACGCGCCAGCTCCGGCAGGCCGAAAAGACGCTTGCGTTCCAGGTCCGAACGAATGTGGATGAGCGGCAGGCGCTCGCGCAAGAGGATCGCCAAACGGCTCTTGCCTGTACCCGAGACTCCGTGCGTGATGATGAGCCGTTTCGTGCCCTGTTTCGTATAGCCCTGTGCCAGCGCCACATAGCCTTCATATTCCTCCTGGTCACGGGCCGCCTCCGCGGGCTCCACGTCCGGCTGTCCGAGGCGAATTGCGGTGACTTTGGCCCGCACCATGGCGCGGTAGATCTTGTAGAAATTTAGCACCAGCAGGCCCGAATAGTCCCCGGAAATCTCCAGATACCGATTGAGAAACCTGCGCGCACGGTCGGCCTGGCCTGCCTCCTCCAGATCCATCACGAGAAAGGCCAGCTCGCTCATGGTGTCGATCCAACGCAGGGCCGGGTTGAACTCGATGCCGTCGAAGATCACCAACTCGCCGTCGACCAGGGCGATGTTCCCCCGGTGCATGTCGCCATGACACTCCCTGATCCGGCCCTCGCGTTTGCGCCTATCGAGCACAGACCATAATTCATCGTGGCGCTTCCGGGTCCAACGCTCCAAAGGCTGCAGCCTTGCCAGTGCCCCCGGTTCCCGGAGATGGACGCGAATCTGCTCGAAGTTCTCGAGCATCGGGAGCAGCACGGACTCGGGCGTTCCGTATTCGCTGGCCGCTTCGGCCGCTGGAATAACGGAGTGAAAGCCCGCAACGCGCATGGCGATTCGGTCGGCCAATGAACGAGTGACGGGCATCCGCGTTAGCAGGGTATCCTGATCGAAGCGCCGCATCTTGACCGCGTACTCCAGTACCTCTCCCTCTTGTTCCGGGCCAATCCGCGGCCGTTGCAGGGTGCCGGAGACGGGGACCACTCCCAGGTAGATATGCGGGGCCAGCCTGCGGTTCAGGCGCAGCTCTTCCGCACAGCAGAATCGGCGCCTCTCCAGGGTGGAGAAGTCCAAGAATCCCAGATTCAGCGGCTTCTTGAGCTTGTAGGCGTAGTCACCGGCGAGCAAGACGTGGGAAATATGGGTCTCGATATGCTCCACGCACTCCACCGGGTGCGGGTACGCCTGCGGGTTCAGCAGCCCGTCGAGGAGGCGTTCTTGAAGGGCCATTGCGGACTCGGATTCCAAGCTCGTTTTCATAAGTCAAGCGTCTTCGTCTCAATCCTGAACAGATTCCCGTTCCAACCAAAAAAGGTTCTCGGATTGTTGACCAGGATCAAGGCCGCGGTAAAGGTTTTGGCAGCATCCGCAACGGACCTGCGATTGTTATCGATAATTTGATTAAGGAATGCGGTCAGTCCGCAGATGCGCACGGACCTCCCGGCCTTAAGCAGGCCGAGAGCAACAAGGACCGAAAGCGAAGACGGACACGCACCTACAGCCAACACTATCGATCCATAGGAGGATTTTATGGACATCCAACTCGCTGACGTGGTCGTGCACATAGACCAAACCCTGGAGAGCGATCGTCGTTCCCAGATCGAAGAAGAGCTGCGGGCCATCGACGGTGTAGTCAGCGTCCATAACCCGGACGACAGACCGCATCTTGCCATCGTCGAATACAACCCGGACAAGACCAACAGTGCGGCCATCCTGAGCACGATAACGACCCAGGGCGTCCACGCTGAGCTCATCGGACTCTGACGTCCGAACGGCGAGGAATACGACCGTGCCGGTGTCCGTGCCTCGCGGCAGCCGCGTCGCGCGGTCGCGGGCGGCGGTTAGTTTGAAAGGAGGCAGCGCCATGACGAACGATTTCCTCGGCACCAACGCCGACAGCCTCAACCAGTGGTTCGATGAGCGCTTCGCCTCGAAGATGGCGGAACTGCGCAAGGAAAAGACACCGGCGCTCACGCATCATGGTCACCCGCGGGACGCTGGACTGGGCCTACCCGCCCTTTATCATCGGCTCGACAGCGAAGGCCCTGGGTTGGGACGTCACCCTGTTCTTCACCTTCTACGGGCTCGGTCTGCTGAAGAAGGAGCTTGATCTGAAGATCAGCGCGCTGGGTAATCCGGCCATGCCCATGAAGATGCCCTTCGGCCCCCCCTGGTTCCGCGATGTCGAATGGAACATGCCCAATCTGGTCATGGCGGCTGTCCCGGGCTTCGAGAGCTTCGCAACCTCACTGATGCGTGAGACCCTGCGCCAGAAGGGCGTCGCCCCGGTCGAGGAGCTGCGCGACATCTGTGTCGAGACCGAGGTCAGACTGATGGCTTGCCAGATGACGGTGGACCTGTTCGGATGGAAGAAGGAGGACTTCATCGACGGGATCAGCGAATGGGCCGGTGCCGCCACCTTCCTGACCGTGGCGCAAGAGGCGGACATCTGTCTTTACACTTGAACCCCATCCTCGCCACGGCGCATCGGGCATTACACTTCTGGAGATCGCGTCAAGGCAGATCCGCGAGCCTGGTAGCTCGGAACTGAACGACAAACTTACCCTCGGCATCTGACGCGGTCCCTTTGATCTCGCCGTTCGATGCTTCACCCTTAAAACGCATCTGGAAACGGGACGAGGTCTTTCCAAACAAAGTCGTCGCCCTGCCATGCATCACCGCCGTCACTTCGGCGCTAACCCCCCGCCATCGACGACCTCATAGCTGCCAACGGTGTAGTGGTCGGCACTGCCAGCCCAGTAGCGCCCGTCTTGCATGAACGCAGTCGATACCGGCTCCCAGTCATACACACCCAAGATCTCAAACTTCCAGATGCCATTCAGGCTCATACCCAACCCCCGATTCTGTTTTTTCCAACCCCTGGAGCACCGGCGCCGTCCCATTGAGCGTCTGGAATCATCGGTGTGCCACGAAACAGGGGCAGAAGAACGGTCGCGGGGAGTATAGATGATCCGTCTCTACGCTACGACCGGCGATCTGCGAGGTATCAATTGCGCACAATGGGGCCTGCAGCTGTTGCCAACGGTGGCGCGACACCAGAGGGAACACATCTCTCCTTGAAAGGCATATTAGATTGTCTTAATATTAGCGGATCTACATGTCTTGCTATTTCTCCCTGACAAGAGGACTGCCTATCGTGAACGTCGAACGCATCGTGCTTGCTTTCGCAGGTATCGCCATTTTGCTTTCCCTGGGTCTGGCCCATTACGTTAGCGTCAACTGGCTGTGGTTCACCGCTTTCGTGGGTTTCAACCTGCTGCAATCTGCCTTTACAGGCTTCTGCCCCCTGGCGATCGTTCTAAAGAAGGTCGGACGACAACCGGGAAACGCCTTCTAGCCCGAGCGCTGCTCCGAAAGATAAAGCCCGCAGACCGCGGGCTTTTTTTTGTCGAAGAGAAGAATGGAGAAATCCATGTCGATCGAGCGTGTCCTGTTCGCCTTTGGCGGCGTCATGGTGGTGCTGACCTCTTTGCTGGCCTTGTTCCATCATCCCTACTGGACTTGGTTCACTCTGTTTATCGGCTTTCACTTGTTTCAAAGCTCTTTGCCGGATTCTGCCCGCCGCGTTCCGTTTTTCGGCGTTTGGGGTTCAAGAGCGAACAGTAGTTGGCCCGGGCAACGCCTAGTCATCCACCGGGCGCGCCCAGAGGTCATGGTCCTGCGCATCGGTGACTTCCACCTCGATGAAATCCCCCGGGTCGAGATCCCAGGGGCCGGGCACGATGACGTTGCCGTCGATCTGCGGCGCGTCCGCGTAGCTGCGGGCGATCACCTGCTCCTCCTCCACTTCGTCGACCAGGACGGTCAAGCGCTGACCGATGCGCTCGGCGAGCTTGTCCCGGCTGATGCGCGCCTGCACGGCCATGAAACGCTCCAGGCGCTCCTCGCGCAACGCCTCAGGAAGCTGGTCCGACAGCGCGTTGGCCTGTGCCCCTTCAACGGGCGAGTAGGCGAAGCAGCCCACCCGGTCCAACCGTGCCGCCTCCAGGAATTCGAGCAGGGATCGAAAATCGGCCTCCGTCTCTCCGGGAAAGCCGACGATAAAGGTGCTGCGGATGACCAGCTCGGGACAAATCTCGCGCCAACGCCTGATCCGCTCCAGAACCTTCTCGCTCGCGGCGGGGCGGCGCATGGCCTTGAGCACGCCGGGACTTGCGTGCTGCAGGGGCATGTCGAGGTAGGGCAGGATCTGCTCCCGGGCCATCAGCGGGATGAGCGCGTCGACGTGGGGATAGGGGTATACATAGTGCAGGCGCACCCAAGCCTGCAGCTCACCCATGGCTCGGGCCAGGGTCTCGATGTCGGTCCTCAGCGGCCGGCCATTCCAAAAGTCGGTGCGGTAACGCAGATCCAGCCCGTAAGCGCTGGTGTCCTGGGAGACCACCAGAAGCTCGCGCACGCCCGTCTCCACCAGACGCTCGGCCTCCTGCATGACCTCGCCAATGGGCCGGCTCACCAGGTCACCGCGCAGGCTCGGGATGATGCAGAAGCTGCAGCGGTGATTGCAGCCCTCGGAGATCTTCAGATATGCGTAGTGGTGGGGCGTCAGCTTGATTCCCTGCGGTGGCACGAGGCCGGTGAATGGGTCCTGCGGAGGCGGCAGGTGAGTGTGCACCGCCTCCATACCTGCGCATAAGCGTGAGGCCCGGTCACCGCGAGGACCTGCGGATGGACATCCCGCACCAGCTGCGCCCGCGCCCCCAGGCACCCGGTGACGATCACCCGCCCGTGCTCGGAGAGCGCATCTCCGATCGCCTCCAGGGACTCGTCCACCGCCTCGTCGATGAAGCCACAGGTGTTGACGACGACCAAATCGGCCCCGTCGTAGGTCGGCGACAGACCGTAGCCCTCGGCACGAAGCCGGGTAAGGATGCGCTCCGAGTCGACCGTCGCCTTGGGGCATCCGAGGCTGACAAAACCAATCGTAGGGGTGCGGGCTGTCACACACGCCGTCCTCAGTGATCGAACAGAATCTTGCGATAGCGCTGCGCACGCTCATCTTCGGGCCCGAGTAGATCAAGCAGCACCAACAGGGCGCGGCGCGGCAGGCCTGCGCAATAGTCGGGGTCGCGGCGTTGCAGCTCGGACAGCTGCTCCAGCGCAGCCCCGTACTCGTCTGCCATCAGATGCAATGCGGCCAGGGTGAAACGGGTCTCCGAGCGGTCCGGAGCTTCGGCAAGCACCGCGTAAGCGTCCTCGGCCCGATCGTCCCGGATCAGCAGCTTGGCGAGGAGCAAGGGCAAGGCGGCATTGTCCGGCTCCGCCATAGCGCCTTCCGCCAGGACCTGAACCGCCGTCTCTCGATCTCCGCCCTGCCATGCCTTCAGGGCCGCGGACTGCACGTTGTCGGCTAAAGACACGAGGTGGCGCTCGATCAGCTCCCGATAGTCGGACTGCGTCTGCATGCCGTGAACATGCTCCACCGGCTTGCCGTTGCGAAAGAGCTTGCAGGAGGGCAGGCTCTTGCCGCCCAATTCCCCGGCGATGTCTTTCTGCCGATCCGTGTTGACGGTTACCAGAAGAAACCGTCCAGCGTAAAACCCCGCGAGCCGCAGCAGAAGCTCCCGCTGACGCAGGGACGGCCCCGCCCACTCCGCCCAAAAGTCCACCAACACGAGGCCCTTGCGCGAGTTCTCAAGCACCAGCTGCGCGAAATTAACGCGTGTCGCTTCCAAGACGATGGGGTGCTCGGACATCCTGAGATTGAATTACCGACCGCTAGATCTCGACTGTTTCTCTATAGTATTGTTCGTGGCCTGCGTACTCAAACGCGGGATCGCTCTCCCGAGCACGGAACCGCATCCGGAATGAAATACGGGGATCTTCGGGCATGAATGTCAATCCTTGATCATAATTTAGTAATCGGTAGGATACCTGTGCGCGTCCTGAGCCGGCTACGTGAGTTGGGCCAGTCAGCCTTCGTTAAAGCAGCGAAACAGGATGGAGGTGCCGAAGGTGAAGAACTGCAAAATGTGCAGATACAGCAGGTTATGCAACGACTTGCGGGGGGTTTGCGTTTTGATTCCCCATATCGCCGTTACCGAGGTAGCCGTTGCAATGGCCTACCTGTTCATCACCCAGGAGCTGACGTAGAACGTCGGCCCTTACTCGGGGGCGACGGCGCCCTCCCCATGAGGAAGCTATGGGCAATCGCCTGACAAAGATCTACACGCGGACCGGTGACAAAGGCACCACGGGCCTCGCCGACGGCAGCCGCGTACCCAAAGACCACTTGCGCATTGAGGTGCTCGGGTGCCTGGACGAGCTGAACAGCCTCATTGGGCTGGTCATGGTTCAGGCCAAGCCGCAAACGCCACCCGAGCTGGCGCGCGTTCAGAACCGCCTTTTCGACCTGGGCGCGGAGTTGGCCATTCCCGGTGCGCAACGCATCATGGCCGAGGACGTCGAATCGCTGGAGACAGCGCTCGACGGTTACAACGTGAACCTCCCCCCCTTGCGGGAGTTCATCCTGCCGGGCGGCGGCTCGGCAGCGACCTTCTGCCACCTCGCCCGGGCGCTTTGCAGGCGCACCGAACGCCGCCTGGTGACCCTGAACCGCGAGGAAGAGCTGAATCCCGAAGCCCTTCAGTACATCAACCGGCTTTCCGACCTGCTCTTCGTCCTCGCCCGGGTACTGGCACGGCGGGACGGAGGCGGCGAGGTCTTTTGGCAACCCAAAGCCCCCGAATGAAGCAGCCGGTGGCTCTCATCGGTGTCGGCGAGATGGGCGGCGTCTTCGCCCGCGCTTTTCTGCGCTTGGGCCACCCGGTCTTTCCGGTTACCCGCGACACCTCGATGGCGAAAGCGGCGGAGGAGATCCCCCGGCCCGCTCTTGTCCTCGCAGCGGTTGCCGAGCGCGACCTGCAGCCGGTGCTCGCTGCGCTGCCTGCCCCCTGGCGTGACCGATTGGGGCTGCTACAGAACGAGCTGCTTCCCGGCGACTGGTCCGGCATTCCCGAACCCACGATACTCTCCGTCTGGTTCGAGAAGAAGCCGGGTATGGACCACAACGTAATTATCCCGTCCCCCGTCTTCGGTCCCGGCGCCGGACTCATCGCGGCCGCGCTTGGAACCCTCGACATCTCGGTCCGGATACTGAGCGGCACGGACGAGCTATTGTTTGAGCTGGTGCTCAAGAACCTCTACATCCTCACTACCAACATCGCCGGGCTGCGGGTCCGCGGAAACGTCGGAGAGTTGTGGGCCGTTCACCGCGATCTCGCGTTGCGGGTCGGCAACGATGTGATCGATCTTCAGGAGGCGCTGACCGGCCGCACATTCGACCGCGAGTCTCTGTTCACCGCCATGGTGCGTGCCTTCGACGGAGATCCGGAACACAAGTGCATGGGACGCAGCGCACCCGCGCGGCTCACGCGCGCGCTGGTTTTGGGCAATACTCACCGGCTCGACCTGACGGCATTGCGTGAGCTCCAAGCGGAACTGACCTGATGTCGTCAACCGGACCACAAGCCACAAGCGAAACGGCCCGGATAAAACCGGGCTCCCGGGTACGATTGCATCTGGAGATCCTGTTAGCCGACGGCACCCTCGCCCTATCCTCTTTCGACGCGGACGCCATGGATTTCACCCTCGGCGACGGCACCTTGGCGCCGGGCCTGGAGGACCTGTTGATCGGGCTGCGGGCCGGCGCGCACGAGCGCATCCTCGCTGACGGATCCGAGGTCTACGGCCCGCATGAAGAGGTAAACATATACTCACTCCCCCGCTCGGACTTTCCCACGGACGTCGACCTCGAGCGCGGGCAGATCATCGCCTTCGATACGCCGGGCGGACAGGAGCTCGCGGGCATTCTGCTGGAAGCGGACGGCGAGCGGGTGCAGGTGGATTTCAACCATCCGCTTTCCGGACGCTCGCTCCAGATACGGGCCCGAATCATCTCCGTCGCCGATCCTGCGTAAATCAATCATGGACATCCTCCTCGCCAACCCACGCGGCTTCTGCGCCGGTGTCGACCGGGCCATCGACATCGTAGAACGCGTCCTGGAGCTCTACGGAACGCCCATCTACGTGCGTCACGAAGTAGTTCACAACCGCTTCGTGGTCGACAGCCTGAAACGGCGCGGCGCCATCTTCGTCGACGAGCTCGACCTGGTCCCGACCGGTGCGACCGTCATATTCAGCGCCCACGGCGTGTCCCAAAATGTACGCAAGGATGCGGAGCAACGCGGACTCCGCGTCTTCGACGCGACCTGCCCACTGGTCACCAAAGTCCACCTGGAGGTGGCGCGACACTGTACCAACGGCTTCGAGGTCGTCCTGATCGGCCATCGCGGCCACCCGGAGGTGGAAGGCACCATGGGACAATGCCGTGCCGACGGCGGCCGCATCCACCTGGTCGAGGAGGTGTCTGATGTGGCGTTACTTGAGATACGCAATCCTTCCAAAATCGCCTATGTGACCCAGACGACACTGTCGGTAGACGACACCACGGCCATAGTCGATGCACTCAAGATCCGCTTCCCTGCGATTCAGGGACCGAAAAAGAGCGACATCTGCTATGCAACCCAGAACCGCCAGGACGCGGTCAAAGACCTGGCCCGGCGCTGCCCCCTGGTACTGGTGGTCGGCTCACCCAACAGCTCCAACTCCAACCGACTACGCGAGATCGCCGAGAAACAGGGTGCCGCCGCCTACCTGATCGACGGCCCCGAGGACATTCTGCGCGAGTGGCTGGCGGATGGTCCGCGCGTCGGACTCACGGCCGGGGCGTCGGCCCCGGAGATCCTGGTGGAGCGGGTAATCAATCGGCTGCGCGAATGGGGCGCCAGCGAGGTGGACGACCAATCAGGCATCCGCGAGCAGGTGGTGTTCGCGTTGCCGAAGGAGTTGCTGGTCACATCGCGGAGAGGCTCGGCTGGAGCCTAGGGCTCATCGCAGCGAACGATCTGACGCCCAATCAACGGACGCAAGCACATGAGAGACATCCTCGTGATCGGCGGCGGCGCCATCGGCCTGCTCACGGCTCGGGAGCTCGTCCAGGCGGGCGCCCGAGTCACCCTGGTGGAGATGGGCGAGACCGGACGCGAAGCATCCTGGGCCGGCGGTGGCATCATCTCTCCGCTCTACCCCTGGCGGTACGCTGATTCGGTGACCGCGCTGTCTCTTTGGAGCCAGAGGGAGTATCCGCGCCTTTGCGCCAGCCTGCAGGGGGAGACCGGCGTGGATCCGGAGTTCATCCGCACCGGGCTCCTGATTCTCGATCCGGAAGAGCAGGCGCAGGCCCTGGACTGGGCTCGAACCCATGATACGAGCATCGAAATTCTTGAGAGTGCCGGCCTGCAGGAGTCCGAGCCCGGATTGGGCCCGCAGCCCCCCAACGCCCTCTGGATGCCCGAGATCGCGCAGGTAAGAAATCCCCGCCTTGCCCGCGCCCTGCGGCACTCGATCGAGAAACAGGTGCAAATTCGGGAACATGAGGAGGTGATCGAGATCCTGGTGCGTGCAGGACGTACCAGAGGCGCCCGCACGCGAGCGGGCACCATCGAGGCAGACCGCATCGTCGTCTGCACCGGCGCCTGGACCTCCAAGCTACTGGAGAATCTGGACAAAAAGCCCGAAATCGAGCCGGTGCGGGGGCAAATGATCCAATTCTACGCCAAGCCCGGGCAGATCATTCACGTCGTGCTATACCGTGACCGCTACGTAATTCCGCGCAGGGACGGCCGCGTCCTCATCGGAAGTACGCTGGAGCATGAGGGCTTCGTCAAGGCGACCACCGCCGAGGCAAAGGAAGACCTGTACCACGCCGCCGTGGAGATCTTTCCCCTGCTCAAGCACACACCGATCGAGAATCACTGGGCTGGCCTGCGTCCCGGCTCTCCGAACGGCATTCCGTACATCGGCGCCTACCCGGGCATCGAAGGTCTCTACTTCAACGCCGGGCACTACCGCAACGGGCTGGTCACCGGTCCGGCCTCCGCGCGCGTCGCTGCAGACCTGCTGCTCGGCCGCGACCCGGTCGTCGACCCGGCACCCTTTGCTCTCGGCGCAAGCCGCTGAGGGTCGATGCTCTGCTTGAGGCCGCCGCACCCTTTGCATATAATCCCGCGCCTGCCCTTGCCGATGTAGCTCAGTTGGTAGAGCAACGCATTCGTAATGCGTAGGTCCGCGGTTCGAATCCGCGCATCGGCTCCATATAAAACAGAGTGTTGCAGATCGTAGCTAATGCAACCTCTTGTCGTACAGGGAATAGTCTACGAGAGCAGGATCGACTCCGGACGGCGCCGTGAGCCAGCGCTCGCGTCATCTGCCCGATCCCCGCCCTGTGGTAGCATCCGCGTTTTACCATTGTGCCCGTAACCTCGCGCACGGCGCAGCCCCATTGATTTCCGGGAGAAATTCGTGAAAAGGCGTTTGTTCTTCGTCCTACCGATGCTGGTGAGCATCGGCTGGCTCCTCGGCGGTTGCAGCAGCACCGGATCGCCGCCCCCGCTTAGCTACGATCCCAACAAGCCCCAGACCCTTCTTCCCGGTGCCGAGGTGGAGCAGGCCAAGTCGCTCGCCATGGGATCGGCGGTAACCAAGGGATGGCAGGTTATCGAGTCATCTGAAAACCGCTTGGTGGTCGAGAGGCCACTCGATAACGCAAGCGCTCAATCGGTCACTGGTGAACCCGTCTCGACGGCTTCCGTAGAAGTGAGATCGGACTTCTTCAAGAGACAGGACGGGGTCAATGTGGTTGTAGGCGCTACCTTGGTCGCAAACAAGGGAACAGAGGGAGAAAGAAAAATAGATTTTACAGACACATACAAGGATGACTTAAATCAATCTCTCACCTCTCTGCGCCATGCCTGGGACGAGAATCGCTGGCGCGTGACCTCTTCCACCCCCCCCATACAGCCCAAACAAGCGGTGCCGGAAGACGAGGACACAGTGGGAGCCGCAGCCGCGGGAGGCCGCGAGCAACTCGCGGAATCCGGGGCCGAAGCAGCTCCCGGAGAGAGCTTCGCCAGCCCGGCCACGACGGCTTCCGCGCCTGAACCAGCTCCGACTGCGGCTGCTGCCGCCAGCACCGCAACTGTCGCACCGATTGAAGACCGATCTGATGTAACATCCCCAACGCCGGCTACCACCAGCGCAGCCCCGAGCTATCCGCCAAACGACATGTTGGCCCTAGACCGCGAGACGCAAACAGGCGTTTGGTCCTACTACGCGGAGCACTATGCCAAGATACGCGACTGCGAGCTCTCCGACAAAGGCGCCGTTCTCGAGGACAAGACACCGGAGCACGAGTTCTACCGTGTCCACTGCGACGATCAGAAGACGTTTCTCGTGAAGTGCAACGCCGGAACCTGCCGTGGGATGGACTAAGGCGAGCGGACCCATGCGCGTCTTCCGAATTTCATTTCTGAACCAGGGCAAGGTCTATGAGATCTATGCCAAGCGGGTTCAGCAAGGCGAGCTTTACGGGTTTGTGGAAATCCAAGAACTTCTGTTTGAGGAGTCCAGCGCCGTCCTGGTAGATCCTTCCACAGAACGCCTGAAGACCGAGTTCAAGGACGTCAATCGGACCATTGTCCCCATCCACGCTGTCATCCGCATCGACGAGGTGGAAAAGGAAGGACAAGGCAAGATCCACGAGATCGGGGACAAGTCTAACATCACGCACTTTCCCTCCCCGCTCTACTCTCCCAAGCCGGATT
The DNA here is from genome assembly GCA_963802975.1 of uncultured Gammaproteobacteria bacterium. Taxonomy (GTDB): domain Bacteria; phylum Pseudomonadota; class Gammaproteobacteria; order Chromatiales; family Chromatiaceae; genus Thiosymbion. Next base: position 21,009 of record CAWDLA010000050.1, on the reverse strand, counting down.
CCGACAAATAGCTCCTTTGCGCACTGTCATTGGCGCGATCCTTGTCTACTGCCAGAATGCGCGCCCATGCCCGTCAGCCCGGGTTCGGAAGCAGTAACGGCCAAGGCGCCAAGCGATCGCGGAATTTCAAGGAGATGCCGCTCAACTGCGTGTCACGCGACGGCTGACAACGGATATGAGCTAACCTGCTGTTTTTCGCGGCCTACTCTGCGCCTTGGCGGTTCAAACGCTCTTATCAGGATCGGACAGGTCTCCACCTCCCTGTTTTTCTCAAGCATCCTTGCCGCTTGTGATCAGGCTCCGGGGCCTGGCGACAGCGCCCCCCGCTCCTGCTGGCCGCCGAACAGGGGGGTCTTCCCGCTCTGGATGCGTTGCTGGCCAAAGACCCGGAACCGGACGTACGTGACGCCTGCCGCTGGACGCCATTGATGAGGGCTGCCGTGAACGGTCATCGAGACGCGGCGCAGAGGATTCTGCGGGCGGGCGCCGCTGCGGACGCACAAGACGAGGGCGGCTACACGGCCATGATGTTGGCTGCCTCGAACGGACACGCCCGAGTAGCCTCGCTTGAGCTCAGCGTTTTGCCGTTTGCTCTCGCGCGTTTGAAGCGGCCAAATCCCGCTTGGAAACTCGACACGAACCCGCCTGGAATCGCAACAGGTTGCACCTAAACCGGGGAGCCCTCATCTCGTCCAGGACGAAGACGCGTGAAACACGGCGTCCTCGAAGTGCCAACCTTAGGAGCCTGTGCCATGAGACGAAAAGAACGCATCGAAAAAAAACTGGAATCCGCCCTCTCTCCCATGCACCTGGAGGTGATTGACGAGAGCCACATGCACAGCGTGCCTGAGGGTTCCGAGTCACACTTCAAAGTTGTGGCGGTCAGCGAGCGTTTTGGCGACCAAAAGCTGGTGGGACGCCACCGAATGGTAAATCGGGAGCTCGGGGAGGAGCTCGAGACGGGCTTGCATGCCCTCTCCCTGCACACCTGGACGCCGGAGGAATGGTTCGAGAAAGGTGGTACGGCGCCTGAATCCCCTCCGTGTATGGGAGGATCCAAGGCGGAAAATTAACCGGGACCTCGGCCGTTCAAAGGATTCGAGCGACGCCTGGCCTCCGGGCATTCCGCCCAAGAGCAGAGCGTGCGAGGTGCGCGCACGACGCGCCCCGCAGTTGGTCATCAGGGCCTCTGGCCCGCAAAATAGTCCCGCGTTACTTTGAACACGACCGGGCTCAACAGCAACAGGGCGATCAGGTTCGGCAGGGCCATCAAGGCGTTCAGGGTGTCGGCGACGAGCCACATGAAATCAAGGCTGGTGGTTGCCCCCAGCGGTATCGCCAGCACCCACAGGACCCGAAATGGCACAATGGCGTGGATGCCGAACAGATACTCCACACATCGCTCTCCGTAGACGCTCCAGCCCAATATGGTTGTAAATGCGAACAGGGCCAGCCCCAAGGTTACGATATAGCCGCCGACGCCCGGAAGCGCACTGGCGAACGATGCAGCCGAAAGACTGGCCCCCGTCTGGACCTTGTTGAAGGTTTGCGCCTCGCCTTCCGGCCCGATCGAGCAGACGTTCTTGGTTTGCTTGATACCCCAGGACGAGCTCACCGACTGCTCCACCGCTCCTCCCTTGCCGACACAATCGACATACTCGGGATTCTCGACGGCCCACTGGCCCGAGGTGACGATCACCAGCCCGGTGATAGTGCAGACGATAATGGTATCGATAAAGGTACCCAGCATCGCGACGGTCCCCTGGCGTACCGGGTTGTCGGTCTCCGCCGCGGCGTGCGCTATAGGCGCGCTGCCCAGCCCAGCCTCGTTGGAGAAGATGCCCCGCGCGACACCGAAGCGTATGGCCAACATCACGGTCGCACCGGCGAATCCACCGAGCTCCGCGGTGGGCGTGAAGGCGAAAGAAACAATCTGCGCCAGAGCCCGAGGGATCTCGCCGATGTTGAGCCCCAGCACGGTCAGGCCACCCAGGACATAGGCAATGGCCATGAAAGGCACCAGCTTACCCGCCACCTGGGCGATCCAGCGGATGCCGCCGATCAGCACCAAACCAACCAGCAGGGCCATGACGACGCCAGTGATCCAGATAGTCAACATGAAACTTGGTCTCCAGGGCATCCGCGACCGAGTTCGCCTGCACGCCGTTGCCGATGCCGAAACCCGCCAACGCACCGAAGAGGGCGAACGCACCGCCAAGCCAGATCCAGTTCCGCCCCAGCCCGTTCTTGATGTAATACATGGGCCCGCCGACGTGATTTCCGTTCTCGTCGACCTCGCGGTACTTCACGGCGAGCACCGCCTCGGCGTACTTGGTGGCCATTCCCACCAGTGCGGTGCACCACATCCAGAACAGCGCCCCTGGCCCGCCGATGGCTATCGCCGTGCCCACGCCGGCGATGTTACCGGTACCGATGGTGGCCGATAGAGACGTCATCAAGGCGTTGAAGGGCGTGATGTCGCCCTCGCCTTGCTCCTTGCGTCCGGCCCAAAGCATCCGAAAGCCGTAGCCGATGCGCATCAAGGGCATGGCCCTCAGGCCGACCATCAGAATGAATCCCGTTCCCAGGATCAAAATCAGCATGGGCGGCCCCCACACCACCCCGTTCAGACCCCCGATCAAATTTTTTAGAAGCTCCAAGACAAATCCTCCCCGTTTGAGAAGGTCGATACTATACACAGCAGCGCTAACGCGTCCCACCCGTCCCTAGCAGCCTGTTCGATTGACGACTGTTCTACTGCGCAACCGCGGATACCGGTCCAATTTCCGCCGCGATCTCGTCAAGAGGCGTCTATGCCCCAAGTTTGACATTTGCGTTGGCACTTTCCTTTTAAAACAGAATCTTATCCTGTGGATAAGTGCCGTTATGGCACTACACGGTTGATTCACGGATGCTACGCGATCGTTTTCTCGGTTCTCCCTGGCTTGTCGCTGATACCCAATGCGTCGTAGATGACGTACTGACGGGGCTCCGCACGAGTGGCCTTGCGAATATGAACCGTCTTGCCATCGGCACGTCTGAGCGTGACGGTGACACGGTCCTGGCCGGCAAGCTCGCGGCGTACCCCTTCCCAGCTCAAATGGATCCCGGCGGCCTTGAGCTGGAAACGGATCGTGTGCACGAGGTGGTAGGCGAGCACCGAGATGAACAGATGTCCGCTCACCCGGTCAGTCTTGCGATGGAAGATGGGCCGTAGCCCAAGCTCGGATTTCAGAGAGCGGAAGACCGCTTCCAGATCGGTGAGCATCGTATAGGTCCGCCACAGGGTGGCTTCGTCCCAGTCCTGTTCGTTGGTACGCAGGCAGTACACACCGGGCAGGGTCTGCGCGATGGGCTTGATGCGCCGCCAATGGATCGCGGTGGCCTTGCCGCTGGCTGCATCCTGCGCGACGTCGACCTCGTAGAATTGTGCAGCCCGTGCATACTTCTCGCGCAGGCGGCCCAGGCGCTGCAGGACCTTCTCGTACCGCTTGACGGTCCCCTTCTTGTGCAGGCCCTCGGCGAGTTTCTCCAAGGCGGCCTCGAAGCGCTTGGCAAACAGCTCGGCGATACATTGGTCCTTTTTCTCGCGCTGGGAAGAGTGGCAATAGAGCTCCACCTCACCGGTGTCGGCGTTGATGCAGCGCTGCGCGCGGATCGTCAACTCCCCGTCCTCCTTGATCAGGGTAGCTTGATCGGGATCGAATTCACGATGGCGCCGGCGGCTGACCACCAGATACCGGTAGCCGTGCTCCACCAGCCAGGCGATGTTCTCCTCGGTCGCAATGCCGGCATCGAGTACCACCGTTGGAGCGCTGTCCGTGTGCCTCGAGGCCAGCTTGCCGATCATCCTTGCGAGGGTCTCGGGCTCGCTGATGTTGCCGGCAAAGATCTCGCTGCGTTTAGGAAAGCCGCTGGCGTCGAGCACCAGTGCCAAGGTCACCAAGGGGCAATCCGAGCGCTTCTCCTTGGATTTGCCCAAGGCCGCGTTGGCATTGCCTTGCCCCGTACCTTCGCAGTAGGTATTGGTCAAATCGTAGAGGGTAATGACCTCCTCGAAGTCGAACAGGGTGCGCTCTTGCGTGTACAAGAACCCCTCCAGCGCCGCCTTGTGCTTGAGCAACTGATCGGAGATCCGATACAGTGCCTTGAGCTCCAGTCCCGAGAAATCGTAGTCGATCAGCTCGCCCAGGGCGCTTTGCTGTTGCAGCCAGTGGTAGGTGGCAAGCTCGCTGCCGGGGGCGGCCATGCGTGCGACCAGGGTACCGACGGCCGCCGCCCGTTGCGGCCCGTTGAAGCCCAATGCTTCGAGCTGCTTGTCCAGTCCAACTTGGCTCAAGGCTGCCAACCCAACATGCTCGATCGCCACGCTGCGCGGACGCAGCAGCTCCAGGCTGTCGACATCGACGGTCTGATAATCCGCCGCCTCGGACGAGCGGCCTCCATCCACGCTGGCCCGGGTGCGGATCAGCTGCGCCGCATACCGTTGCGCCGCCTCTTCCCAGTGCGCATCCAGATACGCGGGCATCAAATCCTGCTGTCCACCCACCAGGTGTTCGATGCGCTGCACCAAAGCGCCCCACTGCGCGCGCGGAACCTCGAAATGCCGACCCTGCGTATTCCGGCGAACGTGAACGGTCATTCCGGGGAACGTGACCGGTTTGCACATCGAGGTAGCGCTGGAGTGTGTTTTTTAGATTAGGCGTTCACGATCAGTCAAGTTTTTGCTGTTTTTTCCTCATGGAATCTCCTTTCAGTGGGAGTCGGTGGGCGTTGTGCAACAGGCGGTCGAGGATGGCGTCGGCCAGGGTGGCCTCCCCGATGTACTCGTGCCAGTGCTCGATGGGCAGCTGGCCGGCGATCAGGGTGGATCGCAGACCATGGCGATCCTCGATGACCTCCATCAGGTCGTTGCGCTGGGCAGCGGCGATTTTCTGGATCCCCCAGTCATCCAAGATGATCAGGTCGGTTTTGGCGAGCTGATTCATCAACCGCGGGTAGCTGCCATCGCCGTGGGCGATACGCAGCATCTCGAACAGACGCGGTAGGCGGACAGTAGCGCACCGATAGGCCCTGGCGGCAGGCCTGATTGCCCAGCGCACAGGCCAGCCAGGTCTTGCCGCTGCCGGTCGGTCCGGTGATCGCGAGGTTCTGGTGGCGCTGGACCCACTGACAGCTTGCCAGCGTGCTCATGAAGGAGCGATCGATCCCCCGGGGGTGGCGGTAGTCGATATCCTCCACGCAGGCGTCGACGCGCAGCTTGGCGGCCTTGAGCAGGCGCGCGAGGCGGCGGTTGTCGCGGTAGAGGATCTCCTGATCGAGCAGCAGGGCGAAGCGCTCCTCGAAGGACAGCTCTTGGGCGGCGGGTTGAGCCAGTTGCTGCTCGAAGGCCGCGGCCATGCCGGTGAGTCGGAGCGTGTGCAGTTTTTCCAGGGTGTGCTGATGCAACATGATGGTTTCCTCTTGAAGTCGGAGAATCAGTGGTAGTAGCCGGGACCGCGTACATTGGCGTGCAGGGGCAGCTCCCCCTGGTCGGGCTCCTCCTCGGGCAGGGGCTGGCGATCGAGCCCCTGCTTGAGGATGGAGCTGACGCTGCGGTAGCTCGGTGAGTGGATGGCCAAGGCCCGTTCGCAGGCCGCCTCCAGGCGCGCCTTGCCGTAGCGCCGGGCGTGGTTCAACAACCCCAGGCAACGGCGGTAGCCGTGCTCCGGGTGGGGCAGGTCCTGGAGCTGGCGCTTGACCACCTCGCAGGGTGGCCGGGCCGATCTGCCCGGCCCAGTTCAGGAAGCGCCCCGGCGACCACTCGCGGTGTTGCCGGTGGGAGCTGGGCATGTGCTCCGGGAGCGTGGAGAACAGCTTGGTGTGGCTGCGCGGATGCGCGGCGATGCGTTGGCCCTTGTGAAACACCTCCACGACGCTGGCGCTGGCGCGCACATCCAGGTCATGGCCGACCCAGCGATGCGGGACGCTGTAGTAACGCTTGCCCACCTCGACGTGGTAATCGATCCCGGGTTTGGCGTGCTTCCATTCGGCGTATTCGTAAGGGGTGTCCGGCAAGGGTTTGAGGACGGGTTTATCCAGTGACTCGAAGGCGCTTTTGCGGCTGCCGGGCAGCTTCTGGAAGGGGCGCGCGTTGAGCTCGGTCAGCAGATCGCCGATGGCCGCGTTGAGCTCGGACAGCGAGAAGAAGGTGTGGTGGCGAAGCCGCGCCAGGATCCAGCGCTCGACCACCTGTACGCCCACCTCCGCCTTGGATTTGTCTTTGGGCTTGTAAGGGCGGGCCGGCAGGATGGCGCAGCCGTAATGGCGTGCCAGCTCCTGATAGGTGGCGTTCGGCTGCGGGTCGTAGCGACAGGCCTTGGTGACCCCGCTGCGCAGGTTATCCGGGACCAGTAATTCCACCACCCCGCCGAAGAACTCGAAGGCCCGCTGATGGGAGGCGATCCACTGCGGCAGCTCTTGCGTCCAGGTGGCCTCGGCATAGGTGTAGCTGGAGGCGCCCAGCACGGCGACGAACACCTGGGCCTGGCGCAGCTCGCCGGTGGCGGCGTCCACGATGGGCACCGTCGGGCCGCAGTAGTCGATGAACAGCTTCTCGCCGGCCCGGTGGAGCTGTCGCATGCTGCGCTTCTGGCGCTTGCGCCAGCGCTGATAATGAAAGCAGAACTGGCTGTAGCGGTAGGCCTGATCCCCGTGGGCCGCCGAATACTCCGACCACAGCAGCTGCAGCGTCACCCCTTTGCGCTTGAGCTCCTGATGGATCGCCGGGAAAGTCCGGCTCGACAAACCGCCCCGAGCGCTTCTTGTCCTTGTCCGCAAACAGCCGACTCTCCAGCTGCGTCTCGTCCACACCCTCCGGCAGCGGCCAGCCAATACCCTGGGCCTTCGCCAAGCTGAGGTACTTGCCGACAACCCCCTTGGACAGTCCGCAGGCGAGGGCGATTTGCGAATAGGCGAGCTTGGCCTCGTGATGGAGGCGCAGCACCTCTTTGATCTGTTGCATTGGAATCCTCTTGGCTCGGCATACCCACCTCCACAAAAGGCGGTGGCGTATGCCATACGGGTTAGAAGAATTCCAGCGCACTTCGAGGCGATTCCGCGAACGTGAACGCCGATTCCGGCAACGTGAACAGCGATTCCGGAAACCACCCAAAATCGTTCACGTTGAAACGGAATGACCGTTCACGTTCCCCCGGAATCAGCGTTCACGATCAAACGGAAAGTGCGTTCACGTTGGCCCGGAATACGCAGCTGGTTCGGGCGATCTGCCTGGAACTGACGATTGACCAGGTCAGCGGGATGATCCGCGGCGGAATCGGGAATCGTCGTCCGCCAGGTTTTGCCCCGCACGGCACCGCGCAGGCCCATCTCGCCCATCAACCGTTCGACCGTGCAGCGGGCCACGTTCCAGTTTTCCCGGTTCAGTTGCCGCCAGACCTTCTTGGCACCGTAAACACGAAAGTTCTCGTCGTACACACGCTGGATCTCCGGCTTCAAGCTCCGCATCCCGCTTTGCCCTGGCGGGCAGCCTGGATGGGTCGCTCTGCCGCGCTTTGATCTCGTAGTACGTCGAAGGGGCGATCGGCAGTTGCCTGCAAATCGGCTCGACCCCGTGAGCTCCCGGTGTTCGTCGATGAACGACACCATCACTTCCGTCGGCGGTCGAGCTCCGCCTGGGCGAAAAAAGCCGATGCCTTGCGCAGGATCTCGTTCGCCTGCTTCAGCTCCCGGTTCTCGCGCTGCAGCTGCTTCAGCAACGCCTGCTCGTCGGTCGTCAGGCCCGCCCGTTCGCCACGATCGCTTTCGAGCTGCCGGACCCAGCGCCGAAGCGTCTCAGGCGTACAACCGATCTTGGCCGATATCGACTGGATCGCCGCCCACTGCGAGCTGTGCTCCTGCTCCGCCTCCCGTACCAGACGTACCGCCCGTTCCCGCACTTCCGGGAAAATCTATTTGCTCTGTTCATGACCCTATCCTCTCAAGATTGAGTCTCCGGGAATCTCGGGGCCTGGTTCCAGTGCCTCGAATGCCGTGCCTGTGTGCCTCGAATGCCGTGCCTGTGTGCCTCGAATGCCGTGCCTGTGTGCCTCGAATGCCGTGCCTGTGTGCCTCGAATGCCGTGCCTATTTTTTCCGGGGTTTGGCTCTGGTTAAATGCCGCTTCTGGCTGGCGCTCGGCGTTCTGTAGATGGTGACAAGGCCACCGTTGAACTCATAGTCGGTGATAGCTCCAACAATTTGCAGGTCGTTCAGCGCCGCTTTTAGGTGCCGTTTGAAACCGGCAAACTGCTTGTTCCGGCTCCCGCTCAACCGCATGAGGGTTTCAATCTTCAGGGGGTACGGCTCGGCGTGGCTGGCAAGGAAACCGTGAAGCCACTGGGCAAGGGGTTTACGCCGTAGGCGCTGCCGCTGCTGCCAGTCAATTTGTGTAAATCCGGCATCGTAAAGTGCCTTGATTTTAGGGTTGACCTCCAGACGATAGCGGTTTGTATGCTCGTCCCTGTATAGCTCCAAGAGACTGCCTCCATAGGTCACTCGGTTATGGGTGATTTCGACAAAGCAACCGCCAAGACGAGCGAAATTTTCTTTTAACTGCTCATGCTGGCTCTTCCCGGTCTTCCGGTCTAGGGCCTTCAAAAAAGCATGCGCGGTAAAATCGCAACGGGTGCCGAGCGGGTGTTGGCGAACCAAGTGCAAAGCCTGCTCCCATACGTCCATGTCCGCTTGGTCAAGCTGCAAGCCTGTGAAGCGAATCTCTATCCCTTGCTGAACGACTAAAAGCGCGCGCTGCATAGCGCGACGGTCCTTGCCCTGAATAGCGGCGAATAATGATCCGCGCAAGGCGCTGTTCGGCACGCCCCTTGCCGGTTCCGGCCATAGAGGAAGCTGGATTATTTCCGCTGGTTTTTGTGGTGTTGGCGCGATATTTCTTCTTGGCCTGGTGCGCCTTCATCGTCTGCTCAAGACTATCCAGCGCTTTATCGAGGATATTCATTGGCGCCCCCCGTTCTTTATCAGGGCGGCGAGGGCCTTCTGTACGGTAGTGTTGCTCGGTCTGGTACTCTTGTTGCCAGCCATAAATCACGCTCCTATCGTGGTTGGTGGTTAGGCGCTTGCCGGGGTGCCAGCCCCGGCCTGCGCCGCCTATACTACATACCCGCCTCGTGCTTCACACTTCCCTGGAGGGCCGTGGTCGCTGAATATCTCGCCCCTGAAGGGCCGACCACGCATCACTTAGGCGATCTTCGATGATCGGATGGTAGTTCTGCTGAATCTGCTTTTCCTTCAAGGAAAGCGCGGCAACGAACGGAACATCAAAGGCGTACTTGATTGTCATTTTTCTACTTCCATTTCGATGCCGTTACTTCGAAAAAGGTCTTGCTGTAACGCTTGCCGGTTCCGCCGAACGTACTCCCGCATAAATTCGCGCAAGACCTGCGATGCGGGCTTATCTTCAGCATGGCAAGCCGCCAGGAATTCTTCACGGAGCTCCTGGTCGACACGGATGCGCAGGCCCTTGTCTCCTTCGTTTTGCGTCTAGAACTGAGTGTCACCTATGGATACACGCTTGTGTATCCGTTTTTGGCTTTTCCACGTTCTTTAGCAGGGTGGCGAGAGCCTTCTGTACGGCCGTGTTGCTCGGTCTGGTATTTTTGTTGCCGGCCATCAACGCGCCCTCCCCGTTCGCCGCTACGGCGACTTCTCCGGCGCGGACTGATCGATCTCGGGACCGCTCACCTCCTTCTCGGTGATCCCCAGATTCTTCTCCAGCGCCAGCACATCGCGGTTGATCTGCTCCGCATCCCGCGAGGCATGCCGTTCTGCGAACCTTTCGAATAGACGAGACCCGCGCTCCTATCTGGGAAAGGTAACCAGGAGGGGCAACGCGGAGTAACTCGAGGAGTTGGAGATGTCTTGCGTACGCCACTCGCGGCGGAACTCGATGTCCCGGTATGGCTAATTCACATTAGGACTGCATACGCGGTTACGCGTACACGCGTATCCCATTCACCGCTTCTGCTTCTCGGCGAGTTCAGCGATCGATGGTAAGCCGCGGTCTTGAAACACTCGATCGAGGCCTTCCATGAGATAGTCGTGCATCTTGCGCGCTCCTCGAAAGCCAGGTGCCGCAGTTGCCCGTAGACAGGCAGGGGCAGATACGCGGTTTGCTGCTTGACCCTCGGCCGCTTTCCGGATTGCCTGTCGCTTGGCTTCGCTGCGGCTGGCGGCCTCGGCTCTGTGACAGGCGCTGGCAACGAAGCGGGCCCCTCCGCCATGTCCCCCAGGACGGCGTCAAGCGACGTGCGTTTCTTGGTCCGGGTCATAAATTAACTTCTCTAGCTTCCTGGTGACCCACCGCCAGAGGCCGCGGACTTCCTGAGCCGCCTTGCCTTCCGGCTCGTATTCGAGCACCGTCAAACCCGCGCTGTAGGCATCCTGATAGGCATTTCGGCTCACGATCGGCATGGGGGCGACGACGCCAAGAACGCTCAGGCCCGCGGAGGCCTCACGAATTCGATAGCCCCGCGGGGGCGCCTGGCTGAGCACAAAGGCACTGTGTTTCCCGAGTCTTTTGACAGTGGCGACGGTTGGCGGCGTCGCTTTCATGTCAGCGGACGTGGGGCGGCACGGAATCAGGCAGAAATCGGATTGGCGAATCGCGGCGGCGATGCTGGGCTCGTCGCGGCCTGGGGTGTCAATCAGAACGACGTCAAAGACCTGTCCCGCTCTGTTAATAGCGTTCGGGAGTTCGGCGGCCTTTACTGCCGCTAACCTTGGAGTCTCCGCCTCGCGGTCTTGGTACCAAGCCTCCGCGGTGCCCTGGACATCCATGTCGAGGATCAAAACTCTAGCGCCTTGCGCTTCGGCCGCAGCGGCACACGAAAGCGCCAGCGTGGTCTTGCCGCTGCCGCCCTTTTGGGTCACAAATGAAACTACGCGCATACGCGTACACTCTTATAAGCTGTTACGCGTATACAAGAATGACATGAATGGAGGGTTAGGTCTAGACCGAGCCTTCGCGGCCAGGTACAGGCGGTGTCCGTGTACGCCGAAAGGGACGACTTTGGCGGCTTTCCAAATCCCGAGCTCATCGCGCAAGATCTCGCGGCGATATCCCGGCTGCCATCAAAGTTGCTCCGGCCACTTCATGGCCGCATGCATAACCCGTAAGACAATGACACGATCGCCCTTCACGACATAGGGAACGATGTAAGGCAAGCCTGAGATCACCAGCTCCCTCGTGCCCTCTACGCGACCGGGCCGCCCGATGCCGGGTTGCTCGGCAAGCCGTTGGGTCGCGTCCCAGATCTTCTGTGCGACTTTGGCCGCCGCCGCTGGTTTGTCTTCGGCGATATACTCGACTGCTTGATCCAGGTTGTCGAGGGCGGCGTCGGACCACTCAACCCGCATCCACACCCCATTTCTTAAAACGGGTAATCACTTTATCGCGTGACGCCACCTTCCCTTCTTCTACCTCGTGTAATCCGGTATTGACTTGCTCGACGAACCATTCCTCGTAGTGCAGGTACTGATCGACGGCCTGTTGAATCACCCAATTGCGGGGACGATTCATCGCCTCTGCTAAACCGTCGAGGCGCCTTAGCACGCCGTCTTCGAAACGCACAGTGGTAACCCTCACGAAAAATGCCTCCGTATTCTAGAGTATTCCTGCAGAATACACATGCCCTGCTCCTTTCCGCAAATTTTCTTTACTGATATGCTTAACTACGTATCAACTGTTATACGCATTTACGTAAATGGACATCTACGTGCTAGCTGCACAAAAGGGCGGCGTCGGCAAAACCACCCTCGCCGGCCACTTGGCTGTTGAAGCTGCCCAGGCTGGTCCTGTCGTGCTTGTGGATACCGATCCACAAGGCAGCTTGGGTCACTGGTGGGAAGCGCGAGCGGAAGACCAGCTCCACTTCGCCGACGCGCAGCCTCGTCAGCTGCCCGCATTGCTAAAGCAATGGCACGATTCGGGGGTTAAGTCGGTATTTCTCGATACACCGCCGGCGATCTCCCAGACAATCCGGGAAGTGATCCAGCTTGCGGATCTGGTTCTCGTGCCCACAAAACCGAGCCCCCATGATCTACGGGCCGTGGTGGGCACCGTGGAGCTTGTTGAGGAGTATGGCAAGCCGGTGGTATTCGTGATCAATGCGGCAGTGATGAGGGCACGGCTCACCGGCCAGGCAGCGGTCGCCCTAAGCCAATACGGCACGGTGGCACCGGTTACTGTGCATCACCGCGTCGATTTCGCAGCCGCAATGATTGACGGCCGAGTGGCGCGGGAACTCAATGGCAACTCTCGCAGCACAGAAGAAATTACGTTATTATGGAAATACGTAAATACGCGAATACGTAAAGTGAAGAAGGATGGCTAAAGCCGCAGCCCTCGACACCGTGCTACCCGGCACTAAGAAGAAAGGGGAGGTAGCTACCCCTTCAATGAAACCGGTAGTCCGAACGATGGAAGAAAAGACCAAAGCGCTCACTGTGAAAGTGAATCCCGAGCTGTATCGTCAACTGCGCTTGCATGCAGTAGATACCGAGATGTCCCATCAGGATATCCTGGTCGCTGCGCTCGAGCAGTATTTACGTTGATGCGTTTCTCCGTATTTACGTAGATACGCATTTCCCTAACTGCGTTAGGAAGCGCTAGGGTAGGGCACCCCAAGAAGCTGATCGCCCTTGGGCCGCTGCCCTTTGAATTCCAGCCAGCGCTCAACGTAGGGCGTGGCTTGACCGCGCCAGGCTTCACCCCGGTAGAGGCAAATCTCGTCGCTGTCGGAGAGCGCCTGAAGCTCGTGCGGAAACACCTTCGGCTCCTTGACCAGCGACTAGCTCTCGGTGCGCCTGGCGCAGATGGGCGACACCAAGGCCGCCCAGAGCGACCTGACCGGGACACTGGCGCCTACGAGGAGAGCAAGGCCATCGCGCTGACGAGAGCGGGCGCGCGGGGACCTACAGATCGTACAGGACCTTCCAGAAGGGGAGGGGAGTGACTGGAATGATGTTGTCCGAGCGGTTGCGCACGCGAAAGTAAGTTTCGCATGCGCAACTTTTTGGTGCGCCCCCTGCGGGTCTGGCGCTAGGCCGCACGCTCGTCCTGGGCGCTTGACCTTCAGACACGGCGCCTGTTGTCCTTCAGCGCATGACGAGCTGTATCTCTCTGAATATACTCTCTTTATAAAGTTCCTCCTGTTCTTTGAACGCAACGACACACATCAAAACGACGCGATGAAGATAGACCTTGCGACACAAGAAGAAATCAATCGTCTTGACCAAGCGGTCGACGATTTCGCCTCGGAAATGAAAGCGCGCCTGCGCGAACAGGCCATTAAAGGCTATCGCGGCTGGGACGATCCGGAGAATTACCAGCGGATCGTCGAAATGATGGTCAATCACGCGGCGGTTTCCGAACGGGAAGAAGTTGATGCAGCCAATCTGGCGATGATTTTATGGAGCTTGCGCCGGGGGTGATCAACTGGATCGACGCCGGATGGGCGGTGTACAAGGAGGGCGTGCGCGATTCTCGATTCTTTCCGCCCTTGGGTGTTACGTCCCAGGCTGTCTCAGGGAGAGCATTCCGACCTAGCTGAGGTGAGACGCAGGGGGGCATCTCGCACAGATCGAGGAGGATTGCGCTCCGCGACCTATGCGAGATGAGGGTTGCTTAGAAAGGCAATGGGTCGTTCTCGGGATGATCTCGGAGATCATCGAACAAGTCCGGTTGAGTGGAGTGATCGAGGCTCGCGACATGGCGCCTGATTTGCGCGAAATAGATGCCTTCCAAGGCGCCGGCCATCACATAAAGAGCCTCGACGAGGGAGAAGGCTGCCTCGTCGGAGAGCATCTCGGGGAGCAAGGCTCTTAGATCGGATTCGCAGCTCATTGCAGTACCTCGATGGCTTCGTGGATCAGCTCGTCGGGCAAGTGGTTGAGGCCCTTGGGCACGGCCAGACGCATGGCGGTTTGGATCAGGCGCCCGGCCTGGCGTGGCAGACCCCGGGAGGCCTGACGCAGCAGCTCCATGGCCGAATCCGAGAGCAGCGTTTGGGTCGCGCCAGCCTGCTGGAGTCCGTGCTCGATGAGGTGCTTGAAGCGCTCGCGCTCGGCGATAGGCGTCAGACGTAGGCGCACCTGGATACGACTGGCCATCGCCGCATAAGGGGCGCGATCGAGGGTCTGGGCCAAGCCGGGCTGTCCGAGCAGCCACACGGTCATCAGGTCACGGGAATCGAAGGCGAAGTTGAGAAAGGCCGGGAAATCGCGGAAGAACTCCACTGGCAAATTCTGTGCCTCGTCGATAATCCACACCGGCAGGACATTGCGTCCATCGGCCAGCTCCTGGATGCGCGCCTTGATCGCCCGCCACAAGGCCGCGCGGCGAAAAGCCGGCTCCAGACCCAAGGCGATGGCCAGGTTGCGGTACAGATCCAGGCGCGCGAAGTCGGTCTCTGCCAGGTAAATGAGCTGATAACGATGCGGATTGAGGCTGGCGGTGAGCACGCGCAGGGCCGCGGTTTTTCCCACACCGGCCTCGCCGGTGAGCAGGCCCACGCCGGGGCTGTCGAGTAGCCATCCAAAGCGCTGCTTGAGCAGCGCCAACGCCCCATCGTCCCACAGCTCGGTGGCCTCCTTACCCAGGGGCGGGTGTTTCAGCCCGAAGTGTTGCAGATACATCAGCTTTTCTCCTCTTCGCCATCGCCGTAATACGCGCGGTAGGCCAGCTCCACGGCATCGAGCTCGGCGGAGGTTCCGTGCGAGACTGGCTCGGCGGGTTTGGGCTTATGGCGCTTGCGATGGACATTGGCCACGGTCTCCAAGGGCGTAGCTGCACCGAGTGCTTGACCCTCCTCGTCTTCGACGCCGTGCACCTGCCCGGTGTAGGGGTCGAGGACCAGCACCACGCGCTGACCGGACAGCTCGTAGGGCACCTCGAAACGATCGCCCTGGTAGGAGACGGTCCCGTCCTTGCGCACCTTGCGTGCGAGGCGGTGGTAGAACAGCTCATCGAGCCGGGCGGCGCGTTGACCCAAGGTGCGGATGCGCGGCAGATCCTGGCGGTAGCGCTCCAGTGGTGTGCGTCCGTGAAGGCCGGCGTGCGCCGTTCGATGATAGACGCTCTCGCACCACGCCCAAAGGCGTGCGTTCAGGTCGCTCAGATCCTGGATCCGACTCGGATCGAGCTCGCTCAAGAACTGATCGCGAAAGGTGCGATGCCACCTCTCGAGCTTCGCCTTTCCCTCCGGACGGTAAGGACGACAGTAGATCAGATGGATGCCCAGGCGGGCACAGATCCCCTGCAGCGTCTTGGCGCGATAGGCACTGCCGTTGTCGATCACCAGGCGCGTGGGCCGTCCCCTTTTCAGCACCGCCTGTTTGAGCACCCCCTCGATATCCAGGGCGCGCTCGCCGGGGCAGAATGCGCTGTGGGCGATCAGGCGCGAGGCATCGTCCATCAAGGAGACCAGATAGGCCTTGCGCAGGGCTCTGCCCATGGGGACCTTCGGGCCATGCATCACGTCCCCGTACCAGATATCCCCGGCATACGCGGCCTCATAGGCGCGGTGTTCCTCCGGCTCGCTGGCCGAGCCCGGGATCCGCGACAGACCATGGCTCTTGAGCAGACGATGGACGCTGGAGCGGGGTAACGTGTCCTTGGCCACTGTTCCGCGTTGCTCGAGCAGGTGGCGGATCTGGTTGATGGAACGACGCGGGTTCTCGCGTTTGGCCGCCAGGATGGCCGCCTGAAGCTCGGCGGGGAGCTTGGATTGTCCACGGTCGGCGCGCGGGCGCGGTGTCAGCGCATCGATGCCGCCGCGGCGCCAAGCATAGTACCAAGCCTCGATCGTCTTCTCGCCGATACGGCTGTTGCGCGAGCCGGGAATGGCATAGTCGCGGGCGGCCAACTCCCGGATGGTGGCCTTGAGCTCGCCACGTTCCAGGCGCCCACGGCTGACCAGCGCGCCCAGCACCGAGTAACGGAACAAGGCCACGGGATGGATTTCGTGCATCCGATTCTCCTGTCTGTGAATGGAGCGCACAGGAGAAACCAACAGGCTTGGCGGCGGCAGGGGCAAACTCTGTAGGGTGGATCGACGTCCCCGGATGCGGCCGTTCTGCGACCGCTTAGGAACCACCGATTACGGGACGGCCACCCCCAGCCGATCCAGAAACCCCATCCACGTTGATAGCCCATGGCGCTGCAGCGCCGCCGACCAAAACGCAATCGTTTGCGCACAGCGCCCCAGGCCGGGGGAAAGACTGCGCAGATGAAAGCCGTGTACGTCGAAGCGCTTATGCAGCCAGCGCCACCACCGTCCGACCGTGCGCCGGCTCACCAACCGCTGGCGGCTGACCGCACGGATCGAGGTCCGTGCCAACAGCAGGACCAAGACCGCCTGTTGCATGGCCCAGCCATACCAGCGGTGGGGGGCCACACATTCGGGCAAGCGCGAACAGGTTGCCCGGCAGTTCGAGCAGTAGAAGCGGGGAATGGCCACCGGATTGAGCGACTCCTCACCCTGGCCTTCCCGATCGGCCTTGCGCGCGTAGCTCCCGTGGCTCCAAGGCCCTGCCTTGCCACAGTGCGGACACCGCTCGGGCCGGTAACGCTCCGGTTCGGATGTCAAAGACTGCTGATGTTGGTTCAGCGAAGCAATTCCTGGCACGATACGACCCATAGGTCGGGCACTCCTGTCATCATGGTTTGTGTTGCAACTTCCCACGATAACAGAGGTGCACCGGCCTTCCTTTTGCCGCTGCTGTGTCGGAATCTAAGAGGGAATATTCCCGGATCGACCCTGATGGGCCTCGGGATATATCAGCCTCGAATGCCTACGGGAGGTAAAGACGGAACAATCAATCAAGCGCTGCTGAGTCTGCGTCGCGAGCCCTGGTGGGAGAAGCTCGAGTTCCGCTATCTCGGTCGCTGAGACCGGCGGCGCTCCCGCCATCGAGGGGTAAACCCAACACTTCTGTCAGGGGTATGACAACCTTCCGTACGATTATGGAAAGCTTTCCATAATCGTTCCATTGGTTGTCGGACCCCTTCCCCGTTGGTTGTCCACAGATCTTGTTACCGCTTCTGTGGATAGCCTGTGCGTGGAGCTGCCAAGTGACTGGTGGGCGACCGTGTCGTGCCTCTCTGGCTACAAATTGGTCAACACCCCCCGGTTTTTAGCGCTCTCCTTTCAATGCCGAGGCGGTCTGGAATTCCGCCAAGGGCTTCTCTACAATCACGCACGCCCAACACGTACAAAGCCCTCAGGCGTCCAAAGTAAGCGATGGCCGGTTCCACCGGCACAGCGGCGGGGTAGCACCGACCTGGACGCTCCCACGCACACAACGCCCTCCCCTGACACAGCTGGACGCATGCCCCCCACGAAAGCACACCACGACATCGCGGCATCGATCGACAAGGCGGTAAGCGCCTTCCCCGACACGGCCGGGGGCATGGAACAGCTCCTCGTGCACATGTACAAGTACATGCCTGACTTCAAGCGGATCATCGATACCTCGGCACCGGGCGATATGGTTATGCTCTGTGAGCAGTACCCCAACTTCTACCGCTTCGCGAAACTGATGGAGCAACTCGCCGAAGGCATAGTCGCCGGCAACTTCAACGATGTGCTCGGGAAGGGGCGATAACTCCGCCGCGCACCACCCCGGAGATGGTGACTTCGGTCATGCTGTACTCCTCCTGGTGGTGGTGCACGCCTCGGCAGAAATGTCGGGGCGTTTCTTATTGGGCCGCTGTCACGAATGCCGGAACCCACCCGCTCCCGAATAGATGATGCGCAGCGAGCACTCGCGACTGCCGCAGGCGCTGCATCGGAGATGGTGTCGTAGCTCCTGGATCGTCATGCCCTCGGGCACCTTCTCCCGGTCCAGATCCGCTCGGTGGTCGCAGGCATCGCAGAATAGGCCCTAAACCAACGTTGACACTGGTGGCGAATTCTCTCGGGTGGTTCACGCTGCCCCTTGAAGGGCGGCAAACCGTGAACAACGGGTCGGGGCTATGGGTGTCCCTGCCAGCCAGTCGCCAACCCGGATCAGGTTAATGGCGACGGCAGTGGCGACGTGTTGCAGGTGGGTTTTGGCCTGTCCAATGTAGCGACACCGTCGCAAACCACAGCGACGAATGGCTTGCTCGTTGGTACTTTCAACCCCGGCGCGGGCTGCGTACTGTTTATGAAACGCCTCGGTGGTCTGAGCCTGGCGTCTGGTCTGTAGCGCTTCATGCTGGTCGCGTTCTTGTAAGCCGATAAGACGAGGTTCTTTCTTTGATCTGGTGCAGTGGGCGCGGTGCGGACACGGCGTGCAATCTTTTGCCGAGAAACGGACCTCTGCCACGACCCCGGGGGCCGTGGTTTTCGGCAACCAAGAGACGCTTTGATGGCCCGCTGGACAGGTGGCGACCTGGCGGTCCCAATCGATCTGAAAGTGCGCCTTGTCAAAGCCCTCCCCAGCCCGCGCCTGCCAACTCGGATCATCGGCCACGGGACCGACGATGGTCACGCGATAGTCTCGCTGGCTATCAAGCAACACCTGTGCGGAGGTATACCCTTTGTCCACAAGGTGCTCGGCGGGAAGCTGGTTACGCTGGGCGAGCGAGGCATGAACGACTGCCACCATGTTATCGTCGGGTGTCGTCGCTGGCGTCGTCTCGACATTCACAATCAGGCGCGGCGCGGTCGGATCGCAGGTCTCGGTCAGGTGGACTTTGTAGCCGACCCATTCCACGCTGCGCTTGGTGCTGTAACGGGCCTCAGGGTCATACGGTGAAGCGATCAACGCGGCGGGTGAAGGCATGTCTTTGACGGCGCGCCAGACCAGCGCGCCCTCGACTTCGAGATACTGCTCGGTCCAGACCCGCCGCAGCGTCTGCACCGCGGCAACCTTCCCGAGCCAGCCCTGCTCGGTTGCCGCGTCGATGGCGTTCAGGAGCAATCGACCATCGGTGCCGATGAGGGCGGCCAAGGCTTGGCGCGCGGCATCCGTTTTCGGCAAGTGGTAGTTCTCGATCCGACGAGCGTAGCGCTCGTACCACGCAGGCGGTGCCCACGCCTGTAACCAGTCGGGAGCCACCGCCGCCACGCTATTCAAGGCGGCCCGCAGCGTTTCGCCGACCCGTTCCAGCCGGTTGAGGTCACGCACGGCGGCGAGGACGTGGGTCGAATCGGTCCGCTGGCGACCGCTGGCTTTGAGCAGGCTCAGTTCCTGCAACTGTGTCAGAAGCCCATCGAGCAGCCGCTGCTCGGCCTGCCCCGCCACCAGGCGCGATCGGAACTCGCTCAGCACGGTGTGATCGAACCCGGGATCGGTCAACTCCAGCCCGAGTAAATATTTCCAGTCCACTCGTCCCCGCACGGCGTCGGCCGCCGCGCGGTCCGACAAGTTCTCGACAAACTGCAGCACCGTCACCCAAGCCAACCGTCCGGGCGCCTCGGCTGGTTGCCCGCGCCGAGGGAAAAGATCCGCAAACCGCTCGTCCGCATAGAGCGGACCCAGCGCATCGGCAATCCGTAAACATAAGGTGCTCTTGGGAAAGGACGCGCGTGCGACGCGTTGGGTTTCTACCGGGATCTGAAAAACCGTGCGAGTTGGGAGCGACATGGGGAACCTCCAGGTCGATTGTGTGCTGGCGGTATGGTCTTCATCGATACCGTGGATTGATGCACCGCCCCCGTCAATGCTCCAGCCACCACATGGCGAAAATGAATTCGCCACCAGTGTCAACGTTGGTTTAGGGCCGACATACAGAACGGCCCAATGAGGGACTGCAACTGGCCGAACTCGGTCCTTCGTCACCTCCCGTTTCGTACCGTAGTCCACGTTAGGTGGTCACACGTATACGGTCATCGCCGCCGACAAAGTTGTCCCGAAAACCGGGATCTTCGCGACGGAGTGATGCTGCTGTTCGGCGATATGTCCCAGGCCGTGACTTTTGGCAGCCGCCGAGATATCCGTTTTCGGGTGGATGAAAGCCGCTATGCCGAGTACGACCAACTTGTGCTGATCGCAACGCAGCGTTTTTACATCGTGGCGCATGATTTGGGCACCGACTCTGCGCTTGAGTTTTCCCAACGCTTGCCTGGCTGGCGCGTTTTATCGCTCAAATGTGGTTGCCGGTGACGGGCGGCCCTGTCGGCAAAAGGGGCAAGTCCCTCACTTTTCCCGCCAGCAAATGGCGGGGTTCTGGTTCGGCTCTCGAAAAACGTCACATCATGTAACGTACGGTTCGTCCGATCGTAACAATCATCGGGTAATGTCTCAGTTGCAGTACCGATGTTACCCTGTTGCGGTGGGGATTCTTTGGGTAAGCTTGGAGCAATAATCCTCTAGTCATTTTAAGGATATTCCCGTTACATTCTGAAATTCCTATTTTTTATTTTCCTACCCGTGCGCTAGGTCACGATCTTGGGTCGTCGATCCCGGTACGCTTCAATCACAGGCTGGCCCCGCCTGTAAAAAAGGGGCGACTCCCTCGCTTTACGACCCGGCCAAGGCCGGGTTTTCTTTTTTCCCTTTAGAATCTGTGCGTTAGTTCGCAAACCAAACCCGACCGTGCGGGCAAACTAGCATCGCCCCGAACCGAGAAAAACGGATTCGGGAGCGAAAATATCAATAGATAGATCATGCGAGGGACGAAACAATAAGATTCGCGTTGATTTGCCTATCTGGTCTATGACGGACTCGAATAGACAGAACCCGGCTGATTTGGTCGGGTTTTTTGTGTCTGGCGATCCATGCATGGCACCGATGTGCACACGACGGTTGGCATCCGGTGGCGATGGCTTTGCCGATGGCCTGCTGCGAGATCCCACAGCCCGACGCAAGTTCAGACGGCCCCTCTCCATCTTCGGAGAGAACGTTCGAGGCTGCAATCCACTCTGGAAAGATCTTGATGTAGCGAAGATCCGGGATACGTGCAAGGGCGGTTCCTAGGCTGCGGAAGACCGGATCGATATTCTTGACGGAGTGGGCCTTCCTTATA
>CAWDLA010000049.1:0-95243 GCA_963802975.1 uncultured Gammaproteobacteria bacterium | reverse complement strand
GCCGGTCAGGATACCGGTTACGGCGTTCGGTATGACGACCTTGACGATGGTCTGCCAGCGGGTCGCCCCCAGGTTCCAGGTCGCCTCGCGAAAGGATTGGGGCACCGCCTGAAGGGATTCCTTGGTGGCGACGATCACCACTGGCATGGTCATGATCGCCAGGGTCAGACTGCGGCCAATATGCTGGTGCCCATTCCGGCGAAGATAACGAAGGCGCCGAATCCGTGCAGGGCATGGACGATGGAGGGGACGCCGGCGAGGTTGATGATGCAGAGGTTGATCAACCTGGTCAGCCAGTTGTTGGGGGCGTACTCGCTGAGGTAGATCGCGGCCGCGATTCCAAGGGGTACGGAGAAGAGCAGGGCGACGGCGACCAGCCAGATGGTGCCGAAGAGGGCGGGAAAGATGCCGCCGGCGGTCATTCCATCGGTCGGGTTGGTGAACAGAAACTCCATGCTGATGACAGATCCGCCCTTGTAGACCATAGTCCCCAGAATCGCCGCGACTGGCAGGATCAGAAGGACGGTCATCAGCCCGAACAATGTCTGGAACAGTTTCTGGACCTTTTGCTTTCGCAGATTCACATCCGACGAGGCAAAGGTGTCCTCAGGAAACGATAGGCTCTCTGCGGTAACGGCCATGGTTCTTATCCTTTACGCACGTCGCGGACCACGAGATCGGCGATCAGGTTGATCAAAAAGGTGATGATGAACAGGAAGATACCGATCGCGAACAGGGCCTGGAAGTGCTCCGATCCCTCGGCGGTCTCCCCCAACTCCGCTGCGATGGTCGCCGTCAGGGCCCGAACCGAATCGAAGACGCTGGTCGGTAGGTTGATGGCGTGGCCGGTGGCCATCAGCACGGCCATGGTTTCGCCGAAACCGCGCCCGACGCCGAGCAGGACCGCCCCCAGCAGACCGTTTCTGGCCGCCGGCAGCACGGTCTTGTAGATCAGCTCCCAACGGGTCGCGCCGAGGGATTCGGCGGCCTCCCGATAGCGGTCCGGCACGGCCTTCAGGGCGTCCTCCGCGATGGATGTCATGATGGGTGCCGCCATCAGGCCCAGGATGATGCCCGCATTGAGCACGGTCAGGCCCACTGGAACATCGAAGATCTCGATGATCAGCGGATTCATGATGGACAGCCCGATGAAGCCCCAGACCACTGACGGTATGGCCGCCAACAGCTCGACCAGGATCTTGAGGGTTTCCCGGGTCTTGCCGGTGGCGAACTCCGCGATATAGACGGCCGCCCCGAGCGAGAAGGGGATCGCAACCAGCATCGCCAGCCCGGTTACGCTTGCGGTACCGGCGATCAGGGCGAGTATTCCATAAACCGGCTCGTCGTCCGTCGGCTCCCAGAAAGGAGAGGTGAGAAACTCGACGATATCGACCTCGAACAGAAGAAATCCCAGCCCCTGCTCGAATACGAAGACGATGATGCTGAGGATAAAGAGAATCGCAGAGATACCGCAGATAAACAGCAGCATCTGGGCTGCCTTGTCCACCAGTAGGCTCGGAGTCAGGCGATCGACCTCTTTGAGCGGGCGATGCCGCTTGATTGCTTGTTCCGACATCCTAGGGCGCCTCTTTGCCACGCAGTGCTTCCATCAGTTCGCGGATGTTCAGGAGCAGATGCTGATAGATGTCTTCCCACGTGCTGTCGTCGCTGTCCGGCGGCGGGGTCTCTAGTGACCATTCCAGATCCACGGTATGAAAGGGCACGCTGCCGGTGTAGTCCGCCACCGGACCGTCCAGGCTCACGATGACGTGGAGAGCTTCAAACTCCTCGGGGGACAGATTGAGTAGTTGCGGGCGCACTTCGGTGAAGTCGTATCCGTGCTTCTCCATAAAGCCCACCATGCCCGCATTGAGCTCTTCTGCAGGCTGGACACCGCCGCTGCTGTAGATGCCGCTCCCGGGAAATGCCTTGCGGGCGATGGCCTCGGCCATCTGGCTGAGGGATTCGTTCGTGGTATCCAGGAAGAGCACGTTGTAAATCTTGAACGGCTTCTCGTCGCCGGTGACCAGGAATACCGCCTCTTCGCAAATGTTTTTTGCCTGATCCGAGATCCGCTCGAGATGATTCAGCGCACTCAACATGGCGAAGATTTCTTTGAGGTTACATTCTCCGTCCTCCCCGAGTGCCAGGAGGTCGGGAAATATGTGCGAGAATGTGTGCTCGATCCGGTCCGCCATGATTACGGTACCCTTAGCCAGGTCCGCATTCTCCTGTTCGAAGACGGTAACGGCCTGATGCAACATGGCGCGGCTTTCATTGGCGAGCAACTCGATATCCCGGGCCAGGGTGCCGCGTGGGGGCTGTTGCAGTTGTTTCTGCTCACGGCAGATGGTCACGGCATAATCGCCGATGCGTTCCAGCGAGATGTTGCTTCGCAAGATGGCGGAGATACGTCGCAGGTGCCCCGCGCTCGGAAGGTGCCGTGCAACGAACCTGTGGCACAGGTGATTGATTCTGCGCATGTCACGGTTGATGTAACCATCGTTCAGGATGGTCCGGCTGGCCAGGTGCCCATCGCCCCTGAGCAGGGCATGGACCGCATTGTTGACCGCCTCCTGGATCCGGTCGCCCATGTCTTTGATTTCGTGACGTATCGCGTCCAAGTCGTTTTCGAGCCGTTCTTCGTAGTGTTTCATCGCCGGGGTCTCTTCCGTCCTCGTTTCTGTTTTTCGGGAACTCGGTCTCTATGTTCGATACAACGCTGGGACGGAGGATGCGGTGACGCCGGAGGGAACGCGTTGCTGGCGTCCAATTCCTGTGCGCCTGATTGAAGCATCACCTTGGGATGACTCAAGCCTGATGGACAAGAAACGGCTGTACTCCGCGTGCGCTTCGGTGTTTCCTTAGCCTTTTCTAATCTACTGATGTCACGTGTCCGTTTTATTTATCTTGCGTTACGATGTTGCAATAACTCCTGACTTCTGGCGCGACAGGTAATGCTGGTTTTAATATCGCAGCACTCCAGTAAGTTAGCGATTTTTGGCTCGATACATTCGTGAAGGTGTAATTCGGGGTGTCGCGTTAGCCGTCTGGACTGGAAGCGGCCTCGTAAGATTCATACGGCAAGGTGAGAAAAGCGATCTAATCTCGGTTTTCTGTTCGACCCGTAACGGACAGCTCCTGGACGGAAACCGGACTGCTGCAATCTCCGGTAGGGCGTTACGTTTGGTCTTGGCCCCAAACACAGACGCTCGTCTCATTGAGCTCCGCGTTGTGCTGCGAAATCGAAATCGCTACCATCCGCGCGACGACCCGTCGAAAAACCAAGAACGTCGCTAGATGCCATCGCCCCGATGATCTCCCGCCGCCTCATTCCCTGGGCCGCGTTACTTGCTGCCTTTGCGCTGTTCTTCGCGCAGGTCTTGGTAGCAAGCCACGAGATCGAGCACCTCGGCCATATCGACGAGGGCTCCTGCGAAGTTTGTCTGACGGGAAACGCGATTGGCTCGCTGCTAACGTCATCGCACCCAACGCCTCCTTTTCCTCCTGCGCCTGCATCTCTAGAGCAAGCGCCTGACTACAAACCGCCCTCAGGAAGCTACTTCCGCGTCCATCACGCCCGCGCGCCTCCGACTCCGGTTCGGTCTTGAGCCGAATCTTTTGATTCGACGGCCACGCCGGGGCAACGCCTCGGCGTACCTGTTTGTCTCAGCTTCCGGAGTTAACAGATGCGCAAGTCCCTGTTGCGGGGCGTCCGTCTTCGGCGCCCTGCTGATCCCTGTAACCGCCTTCCCCGCCAGCGATGCGGAGATCGCAGAGCTCAAGTCCATGCTCAATGCGATGAAGGCCGAGTATGAGCAACGGATTCAGGCCCTGGAGAACCGTCTCGCCGAGGCCGAGCGTGAGTCCGCCCGCCAGCGGGAGGAGGCCGCCGAGTCCAAACCCATGACCGCCGCGGTGGTCCATCCCGCGCCAACCGAAAGCACAGCCAAGTCGACGGGCGGATTCGGCGCGCTGACCTCCGGCACTGCGTTCAACCCCCAAATCTCCGTCATTTTGGACGGCAACTACTACCACGACGGCATCGACGGTGAGGGTGCCGCACTGGTGGGAGAGGCCTTCCAGCCTCCGGCGGCGGTCATGACCACGAACACGAGGGCGAGGAGGACGGACATGCCCATGGCACTGACCTCGAACGGCTTCAATTTCCGCGAGGCCGAAATCGCCTTCTCCGCGACGGTCGATCCCTATTTCGATGCCTCTCTCTACCTGGCCATCGACGGCGACGGCAACGTCGACCTGGAGGAGGGATGGTTCCAGACCCGCAGCCTCCCCTATGGCCTCAAGAGTCAAGGGCGGCAAGTTCCTCAGCGATTTCGGGTACATCAACAAGCAGCACCCCCACCAGTGGGACTTCGTCGACCAGAACCTGCCGTATCTCAACCTGCTCGGGGACCATGGCCTGCAGGACACCGGCGTGCAGGTGACCTGGTTGCCGGATCTACCCGTCTACACCCTGCTCGGCTTCGAGGCGTTGCAGGGCGATCAGGAGGTCTTCGGTACGACCCTGAGCGACGATGAACAGGCGCTGCTCGATCTAGATGACACCAAGGACGGACCGCGGCTCTGGACCGCTTTCGCCAAGGTCTGCGCCGGATATCGGCGAGAACCATGCCCTGCAGTTCGGGCTCTCGTATGCCCACAACACCCAGCACCAGGAGGTCGATCAGGCATGAGATCGAGTTCGAGGAAGACGACGATCATGAAGAAGAGCATGAGGAAGAACACGGCACGACGAGGAGCATGGACACGCGGAAGAGCACATGCACGCGCTGCTGCGCAATGGGCTGGAGGGCGACGCCGACCTGTGGGGCGTCGATGTCGTCTACAAGTATGACGCGGACGCAGCCTACGGGAAGGGCGACTTCAAGTTCCAGGCCGAGTACCTGCGCTCGATCAAGGACACGAAGATCCGCAGCGCCAGCATCATCGACGAGGAGACCGGCGAGGTCCTGGACGACCGACACCGGCGCTGATCGGATCGACCCGCAAGTTCACCACCGACGGACTCTACGCCCAGGCTGGTCTACGGCTTCGCGCCCAAGTGGACCGCGGGTCTGCGCTACGACGTTCTCGGGCTGACCAACAAGGTCAGCGGCGGCGAGCGTGCCGACTTCGGCTCGTCGGACCGCTGGACCCTGGACCTGACCTGGAATCTGTCGGAGTTCTCACGCCTGCGCGCCCAGTACGCCCACAGCGACATCCTGGTGTCCCCCGGCGAGCGGGAACGCTTCGATGCCTTCTACCTGCAGTTCCTGATGAGCCTGGGCACCCACGGTGCCCATGTCTTCTAATCGCGAAAGGATACAACCATGATTCACCGCATCTCCCTTGTCTTTCTTTGCCTTCTGGCCCTCGCTTCAATCCCCGCCGCGGCCGTCGACGTCGTCGCCACCAGCCCCAGCATGGGCGCCCTGGTCCAGGCGGTGGCCGGATCGCGGGCGAAGCTGACCGTGCTCGCGGACCAGAACAGGGACCTGCACAAGCTGCAGGCCAAGCCAACCATGATGCGGGCCCTGCGCGGGGCCGATCTGGTCGTGGCTGTTGGCGCGGAGCTGGAGGTCGGCTGGCTGCCCGTGGCGATCCGCGGCGCCGCCAACCCGAAGATCCTGCCCGGAACCAACGGCTACTTCGAGGCTGCGGCCCAGGTGCCGCTGCTCGACGTGGGTGGGGCCGCAAATCGCGCCATGGGGGATGTCCATCCTGTGGGCAATCCGCATGTCAACATGGACCCGGTGCGCATGGCCACCGTGGCGCGAGCCCTGGCCAAGCGGCTCGCGCTCATCGATTCCGCCGGGGCGAGCCAGTACCGCCGCGGCGCTGATGCCTTTGCTGCCAAGGTCGACCGGCGGGTGAAGAGCTGGCGCCGACAAGCTCGCCAAGGCGCCCGGCGTCGTTCTCTACCACCGCGATGCCATCTACCTGCTCGACCGCTTCGGCGTTCCCCTACTGGGCACAATCGAGCCGATCCCCGGGGTTCCGCCAACGGGTCGCCAGATCAGCACGCTGACCTCTGGGCTGAAGGGTCGAAGCGGCATCGTCATTCACACCCCTTACCAGTCGTCGAAGGCTCCTAAGTCGTTGGCCAGCAGCCTGGATTGGCGCGTCGTTCAGCTGTCGATGGAACCGCGCAAGGGCACGGACGGGGAAGGCTACCTCGGCCACATCGGTCGCTGGGTCGACACCATCGCGAGCGCCAAGTGACGGCCGTCAAAGCCCAATCCTCGCGCCAAGGACTTGAGCTTCTCCGCGTCGAGGGGCTGGTCGCCGGTTACAGCCGAGCCGTCGTGGGACCGCTCTCATTTGCCGTAGAAACCGGGGAGGTCGTCGGTCTTTGTGGAGCCAACGGCACCGGGAAGTCGACCGTTCTGAATGCCATTGGACGCGGTGCTCGTGTGTTCGACGGCTCGGTGGAGCGGGCGCCTGGGCTAACCCTCGCTTACCAGGAACAACAACCGGTGCGCCTGCCGGTCATGCCGCTAACGGGCAGGGACATCATACGTGCCGCCGGTTCCGAGCGGCGTCATGCTCCGCCGGCACTTGAGGCGATTTTGAACCGGCGCATCGACGCCTTGAGCGGCGGCCAATACCAACTGCTGTGCGTCTGGGCTGCGCTCGGTAGCGGCACGGACTTGGTAATGCTCGACGAGCCCACAAACAATCTCGACCCGCCAACCGAGGTGCTCTTGATCGAGATTCTCGCCGCAGAGCGCGGTCGCCGTGCCGTCCTGCTGGTCAGTCACGAGCGGCACTTCCTGGACGCGGCCTGCTCGCGGGTGCTGACCGTGGAAGCCTGGCAAGGGGGCGAATGATGGAGAGCTTCACCGCGCTTCTGTTCGACCCGCTGTTTCGCTTGCCCTTCATGACCGGTCTGCTGCTTGCTGCCGTGCTGCCACTGCTGGGAACGCTGCTGATGTTGCGCGAGGAATGGCTCGCCGCGTTGGGACTCGCTCACCTCGCAGCTGCTAGCGCCTTGCTCGGGCTCGCTGCTGGAGTGCCCGCCGTGATCGGTGGGACCATCGGTGCGCTTCTGGGCGGCGCCGCCAAGACCGCATTGCGCGCCCGTGGCAATGCCGCCTACGGCTTCATGATACTGATTGGCTGGGCGGCCATGCTGCTTGTGGCGGCAAATACCGCCATCGGGGACTCACTCGGGCACGCTATGATCGACGGGCAGCTCTACTTCGCGGCGACGGTCGACCTGAGCGCCGCCCTGACTCTGGCAATCCTGAGTGCCGCATTTCTGCCCTGGCTCAGCGGCAAACTCCTGCGTGCTCGATTCTTCCCCCGCTTCGAGCGGGCCAATGCGTTACCGGCTTGGCGGTGGCATTTGTGCATGGACCTGCTCGCAGCGGCAGCTATGGCCGTCGGCACTGCGACGCTCGGGCTGATGGGAGCCTTTGCCCTGGTCTTCGTGCCGGCGTGGCTCGCATTCCGTTTGGCGCCGGGTTGGCGTTGGACCTTGAGCATTTCAGCCGTGATCGGGACCGGCGGATACCTGATAGCCTTCCTCCTGGCGCTCTCACTAGATCAGCCGTTTGGACCTGTACTCGTGGCCGTACTGGTCGTTATAACTGCGGTGACGGCGACCGTGACTCGACTGTTCCTGATCAAGCATGGACGCACTGTAGCTGCGCCGTACCCGAGTGCCACAGCGACCGCTGTTGACCGGGAATGAGATGCCGCTGGTACGCTGCCCCCAACGTCGACCCGTGCCGATCAGATCTCTGCGAACGTCCGGATTGTCAGGTGATCCAGCCAGTCCATCGCCCCAATGAACTGGTTCGTTCCAGCCGAATCCGGGGAGCGCGTACCCTGAAAGCCAGTGGCGGCTGTTGGGGCAATCCGGGTTCATGCCGCTTAAGATCAGATCGTAATCGCCGCAGATCCCCTTAAATCCTGGGTCCCAGGCGTTACCCTCCAGGATGCGGACGTAACCTACGTTGGCCGGAAACGTGAACAGGCTGGCGGCAAGCTCAATCTGGTCGGGATTGATGTCGAGAAGAAACCGGTAGTACCCGCTGCTATTGAAAAGCTCTTCTCTGCGCATTCCGAATCACTCGTACATATTCAGCGCGACCCGCGCCTCGTCGCTCATGCGCTCTTGGGTCCAGGGCGGATCCCACACCAGCTCGACCTGAACGTTCGCCACACCGGGGACCTTCTTCACCGCGTTCTCTACCATGCCCGGCATCGCCCCGGCCACCGGGCAGGCCGGTGCGGTGAGCGTCATGCGAATATCCAGGTTGTTTTCGCCGTCGCAATCGATGCCGTAGATGAGCCCCAGATCCAGGATATTGACCGGGATCTCCGGATCGTAGACGGTCCTCAGCGCGGCGAGGACCTGCTCGTCGATGGATTGGTCCGCAGCTAGCCGGGACGGCGCCGTCGCACTGGCTTCGTCGTACTTGTCGTCTGAATCCGATGAATGAACCATCAGCTGATCACCTCCGCGTCAAGGCGTTTCGCCACCGCAGTCTCCAGGTACCGGTCCAGCGCCTCGCTGCCGCTGTTCTCGAACACTGCGCGGGCAAAACCCAGGCAGATCATCTGGCGTGCCTGCGCCTGCGGTATGCCGCGCGAGCGCAGGTAGAACAGGGCGTCGTCCTCGATCTGGCCCACCGTGGTGCCATGGCTGCATTTCACGTCGTCGGCGAAGATCTCCAGCTGCGGCTTGGTATCGATCTCGGCCTGCCGGGAAAGCAGTAGGTTGGCGTTGGAGAGTCGCGCGTCGCTCTTTTGTGCCTGCCGCGCAACCAGGATACGGCCGTCGAACACCCCGCGCCCGCGCCCGTTCAGCACGCCGCGAAAGTCCTCGCGGCTGGTGCACCCGGGTACCGCGTGCCGGACGTCTATGTGGTGGTCCGAGAGCTGTCCGTCGCCAACGACGTAGAGCCCCCGCAGATCGGCCGTTGCGCCCTCGCCGTCGAAGGCCACGCCGATGTCGTTTCGCGACCAGGCCCCACCGAGGGCCACGCCGGTGCCGCGGTAGCTGCTGCCGGCGCCCTGCCGAACGAATTGACTGTTCATGTGGAATGCCTGCGGGCTCTCTTGCTGGATACGTACATGCTGCAGATCGGCCTCGGCATCCAACTCGACCTCCATTACCGAGTTGTTGAAGCAACGGGAGTCGCCCGGGCTCAGGTGGCGCTCGATGAGGCACGCGCTTGCGCCCTTCCCTACCCTGATCAAGTGACGCGGCTGTGCGATGTGGGGCTGGCCTGCGCCCGAGCTCAGGTGCAGAATCTCGATAGGCCGCTCCAGCCTGGCATTCCGGGCGACGCGCACGTAGGCACCGTCTGCAAAGGCGGCCGTATTGAACGCCGAGAACACATTTCCTGCCTGCGTCTCCGGACGTCCGAGGATCTCTCTGAGGGTTTGCGGCTCGGCGTGTATGACCCCGCGCAGGCTCTCAAGCCTGCTCCCCTCCGGAAAGCCCCGAATGGACGACAGGCCCGGTGCGAAGCGCCCGTTCACGAACGTCAACCGCCAGGCGTCGAGCCCTGGAACCAGCGCATCGCCAATGTTCGGGTCCCGGAGGACGTCGAGTGACTGTGCAGAAACTAGATCCTGCTCGAGCAACCCCTGCAAGCTGGTGTAGCGCCACTCCTCGCTGCCCCGCCCAGGGAAGGCGAGCAGTCCGAAGCGGGTCCGGGCCTGCGCGCGCATCGCCTCCAGCCAGTCGATGCCAGCCCCCGGCAGGTCGCTTGCACACAGACGCTCCAGCAGGCCCTGGTAGCGGGCAATCGGCTCCATGACCGCGCTCATGCCGCCTCCTCCTCCTGTAACCAGCCGTAGCCCTTCGCCTCGAGCTCCAGGGCGAGCTCCTTGCCGCCGGATCGCACGATTCTGCCACCAGCGAGCACGTGCACGAAGTCCGGCTCGATGTAGTCCAGCAGGCGCTGGTAGTGGGTGACGACGATCATGGCGCGCTCGGGGCTGCGCAGGGAATTCACGCCGTCGGCGACGACGCGCAGGGCGTCGATGTCCAGCCCGGAATCCGTCTCGTCGAGTATCGCCAGCGCGGGCTCGAGCAGCGCCATCTGGAAGATCTCGTTGCGCTTCTTCTCGCCGCCGGAGAACCCGGCGTTGACCGCGCGCTTGAGCAGCTCTTCTTTGAGATTGACCTGCTTGGCCTTCTCGCGCAGGTACTGCATGAAGGCGACGGCGTCCAGCTCCGGCTCGCCGCGGGCCCTGCGCACCGCGTTGAGTGACTCTTTCAGGAACTGGGTGTTGTTCACACCGGGCAGCTCCACCGGGTATTGGAACGCCAGGAACAGGCCGCGGTGCGCGCGCTCCTCGGGCTCGCTGTCCAGCAAGTCCTCACCACGGAAGCTCACTTCCCCGCCGGTCACCTCGTAGCCGGGCCTACCCGCCAATACATGAGCGAGGGTGCTCTTGCCGGAGCCGTTCGGCCCCATGATGGCGTGCACCTCCCCGCCCTTCACGTCCAGGTCGACGCCCCGCAGGATTTCTTTCCCTTCGATACTCGCCCGAAGGTTCTTGATGCTCAGCATGTGTCTTGATCCTCTCAACAAACGATTCGATGGAATGCAGGCATGGCCTTCGTCATACCTGTCAGCCGACAGCCCCTTCCAGGCTGACGCTGAGCAGCTTTTGTGCCTCCACCGCAAACTCCATGGGCAGCTCGCGAAACACCTCCTTGCAGAAGCCGTTGACGATCATGGACACCGCGTCTTCCTCGGACAGACCGCGCTGACGGCAGTAGAAGAGCTGGTCTTCGCCGATCTTCGAGGTGGTCGCCTCGTGCTCCATCTTGGCGCTGGGGTTCTTCACCTCGATGTAGGGGTAGGTGTGGGCGGCGCAGCTGATCGCCGATCAGCAGCGAGTCGCACTGGGTGTGGTTGCGGGCGTTCTCGGCGCGCTGCGTAATTCGCACCAGGCCGCGATAGGCCTGCTGGCCGTTCCCAGCCGATATGCCCTTGGAGACGATGGTGGAGCTGGTATTGCGGCCGATATGGATCATCTTGGTACCCGTATCCGCCTGCTGCCTGGCCGCGGGTCACCGCCACCGAGTAGAACTCGCCGACGCTGTCGTCGCCGCGCAGGATGCAGCTCGGGTACTTCCAGGTGATGGCCGAGCCGGTCTCCACCTGGGTCCAGGAGATCTTGGAGCGGGCGCCGCGGCAGTCGCCGCGCTTGGTGACGAAGTTGTAGATGCCCCCGCGCCCCTCGGCGTCGCCCGGATACCAGTTCTGGACCGTGGAGTATTTGATCTGCGCATCCTCCAGCGCGACCAGCTCCACGACGGCGGCGTGCAGCTGGTTCTCGTCGCGCTGGGGCGCGGTGCAGCCCTCCAGGTAGCTGACGTAGCTGCCCTGCTCGGCGACGATCAGTGTCCGCTC
The DNA here is from genome assembly GCA_963802975.1 of uncultured Gammaproteobacteria bacterium. Taxonomy (GTDB): domain Bacteria; phylum Pseudomonadota; class Gammaproteobacteria; order Chromatiales; family Chromatiaceae; genus Thiosymbion. The sequence goes on along the minus strand of CAWDLA010000049.1, from coordinate 83,856 downwards.
GAACTGACCGGTGTTGCGCTCGTTGATGCGGAAGTAGGTGCTCAGCTCCATGGGGCAGCGCACGCCCTCGGGTACGTAGACGAAGGTGCCGTCGGAGTAGACCGCCGCGTTCAGCGCCGCGAAGAAGTTGTCGGTATGCGGAACCACCGAACCGAGGTATTTGCGCACCAGTTCCGGGTGCTCCCGCACGGCTTCGGACATGGAGCAGAAGATGACGCCGGCATCAAGCAGCTTCTCGCGGAAGGTGGTGGCGACCGAGACGCTGTCGAAAACCGCGTCCACCGCCACCCCGGCCAAGGCCTTTTGCTCCTCGATGGGGATGCCGAGCTTCTCGTAGGTGCGCAACAGCTCCGGGTCGACCTCGTCCAGGCTCTTCGGTCCCTCTGGCTCTTCGGTGCCGAGTAGTAGGAAATGCCCTGATAGTCGATCGGCGGGTGATGAACGGACGCCCATTCCGGCTCGCGCATGCTCAGCCAGTGCCGGTATGCCTCGAGCCGCCGCTCGGTCATCCACTGCGGCTCGCGTTTGCGTTTGGAAATCGCCCGCACGACCTCTTCACTCAATCCCGGAGGCAAGGTCTCCGAGTCGATCTGAGTGACGAAACCCTGCGCATATTCGCTTCGGACCAGTTTTTCGATTTCGGCGTTGCTCTCGGCCATGAATCCAGCTCCGCTCTGTTTTCCGAGTAAATTACTTGGTTATAGTTACGTCCTCCGAGCTCTACTTTCAATACCCGATCAGGTGAGGCAATGATTTTGGAGGCGGTGCTCCCCCGTGATGGAGCTCGCGCATGAAGAATCGGTTTGTTTCCTCGGCGCTAACTGCTTCGCCGCGGGAAGCCCGTTTTGGCGGTCGAAACGCAGAACCGCGATCCCGCGGCCCGTCACAGCACGGCTGATACGAGATGCCGCTACGAATCGATCACCAACTCAAGACCAGAAACTGCTGCATGCCGCCTAGGCACCGATTCGTCTCACAACTCTCCTCGGGCAAGTCGTTTGGCGCTGCCAAGTTGGACCGATCGGCTGTCTCGGACCAAGCCGTGCGCCAACGGTCGCATCTGAACCTGACAAGTGGAAGCCGATCCGGCGCCATCGGCGCCGGACAGGTTATCTACGAAAAATCGAGCGCTAGCCGGCGCGCACCTCGATCTTGCGCGGCCGCACCTCAGCTCGCTTGGGGATTCGCAGTGTGAGCACTCCGTCCTTGAGGCCGGCATCGATGTCAGCCGTCTCCAGCTCGCGGCTCAACGCGAAGCTGCGGCTGTAGCGCGTAGCCCGCACGTCTGCGTGCAGAGCCTCCATCCCTTCCGGCATGTTGAGTTGGACATCGCCTTCAATCAGCAGCGAGTCCTGATCGACCTGCAAACGAAGCCCGTCCTTTGACACGCCGGGCATGTCCGCCTGCAGGGTGATGCCGGCGGCGTCCTCGTACACGTTGACCGGTGGTCGAAGGATGGCAATATTCTCTCTCGTTTCTTGCGCTTGCGCGGATTGACGGCCCGCCACGTCGGTTTTCTGGTTCATCTCGCCTGTTCCTCCCAATTATTTCAATTCGATCTGGCGCGGCTTGGAAGCCTCGCGCCGCTCGATCGATACACATAGAACACCGTCGACGTAACGTGCGTCGACTTTCTCGGGATCGACGTCTTCGGGTAACGAGATCACCCGCCGAAAGGAGCCATTGAAACGCTCACGGCGGTAATACTCGACGTTCTCGGGCGGCTCCAGGTTGCGCTCCCCGGCCACCGTGAGCAGGTTTTGTTGAATGGATATGTCCAGCGTCTTGGTATCCAGTCCAGCCGCGAACAGATACACGTCGACGCGATCGCCTGTGGCACCGATATTGACGGGCGGGTAGGTGCCCCGTGCAACGGATCGGATTCCCGCCGGCCAAGCCCGCGGGCCGAACATCTCATCCATGTCCTGCTGCATGCGCCTGAGGTCATCGAACAGGCCGCCTTCGTAGTTGGACAGACTTCCAAACATCGTCATACCTCCTTAGGCTTGGTTGTTCGGGCCTGGTAAGCCCGCGAAATCGACCAACAGTCCATGTCGCCAATGCCGCCGCCCTATACCGCTGGCGCCTCATATGGCTGATATCCCTATGTTCGCCCGGGCCTCGGTGGTGAACATCAGGCCGGCGACGGAAGAGGTCTCTAGCAACGTTGAACGGGCGGCGCCCAGCAATCCAGTTAGCACTCTCTTACGTCGAGTGCTAATAACTGTAAGGGAAATTTTTCGCGCGTCAAGTCCCAATTCAGCCTACGAGAAACGCAAGGATACCTGTTCCGAAAAGTTTGGTTGGCCAGTATCACCGAGACCACGAGGAGGCTCTGCGCCAGGGGCCAAGCCCGCGTCAAGGCATCCAAAGGAGCCGTAACCGGGGCCGGCCTTAAGCACAACTGGAGGCAGATCGCGCCGCATGGCTTCATTCGGCGCGAGTAACCCCAAGTATGGCGGTCGGAGAAACCAGATGCGGTCTCCGGGGGCGGGCGAGATTCCCCTGCAGTCCCCGGAGACCATCAGTCCGTGGCACCTGAATTGCAAGCGCACTCCCCTCTACACTTTGCTCTTTTTGGAGCTGACGGCACGTCGGCCCGCCTTTGGCTTGGGCTTCCCGGAGATATCCAATTGGAACTTCACCGGACCGCGATAGGTCTTGCCGTCCTTGGCTTGGAACTCGCCGTTGACCGGTGCGCGCTTGTTGTACGGGCTGGAAAGAATCGCCACGTGACCTCCGGGGAAGGGCACGGCCTCGATGATACCGGTGCCCTCCAGGTGCTTGTTTGCGCCCATGGCGCACTCGGGCGTCACCAGGTCATCCTTGAGCGCATAGTCTTGGTACCAATGCACGTTCAACTCGGCGAGCTTCTTGACATTGAGCGTTTCGCCGAAAAGCTTCACCGGTAGGTCTCCGTTATCTGCGACGGGCTCTTGGAAGGTCAACGAGCTCATGCTCTGGATACCCATGGGCAGGTGCACCCGCTCCTTGAGCAGCCATCGGTACAGGGCGGCGACGGTCTTTCCGGGGCTCAGATTGGTGGATTTGTGCAGCGACGCCTGATCGAGCACCTTGATCAAGGGCGTTTCCCTGTCGATAGCCACGAAACGCATGCCGAGGCTGAGCAGGTAACCGTTGGCAACCTTGTTGCCGTTGGGCAGGGTTTCGGTAACGAAGTCGCTATGCAGGGTCGGCATTCCGGCAACGCCCTCGCTGTAGGTGCCATCGATGGGTGCGACGTTGGTGATCAATGCGTCGCAGCTGTCCGCCAGTTTGCCCGACAGCACGTTCATGAGGGCGATGTACCCGCCCTGGCAGGTGCCGTTCAGGGTTACCTTCTGACCATGCTTCTCCGCCAATTTCGCGCACAGCTCGCGGGTTCCCAGGCAGTCGCTTTCCGGGGTGGTGTTTTGTACGGCCTCGTTGGTCATGATGTCCTTGACCACACGCACGTAAGTGGGGATGCCTTCGTTCGCGAACGCGTGGGCGTAGCTCTTGTTCTCGAACGGAAGGAATCCGAGGATGTGCACGCCAAGCATATACGGCGGTATCAGGAGCACCGGCTTGAGCTCGTTGCGTACCTTGACGCCCTCCTTGATGGGCAAAACCTGGTACAGCAGGAAGGTGTCCGTCTCGTGCACCACCTCGTAGTCGGAGGTCTTGAACTGAAAACCGAACTCGTCCTTGATGTTCTCGATCTCCTCGTGGAAGTTGGCGACCGCCTCCATGATCTCGGCTTCACGCGTTAGATAGCCGGAGATCTTCTCCCCGTCTTGCTTAAATACGGTATTGAGGTAGGCCTGCATCCCCTCGCCAATCTGGTCAAAAACCGCGTCCCTTAGCTTCTCTTTGGTCGCGGCCATTCCCTTATTCATCAACTGACTCTTGTGGGCCAGCATATCCATGGTCTCTCTCAGGCTCATGGGATTGTTCCGCGACGCCTGCATGGCGACTTGGGCGGCGATCAGGTAGCTTTCGCCGAACTCCGTGACCTCGCGGTTGGTCGCTCGCGTAAGGGCAATGCAGTAGCGCATCAAGCTGGTGTTTGCCTCGGCGATTTCGTTCAAGATCGACAACATGGTGCTCTTCCTCTTCTTGTTGTGGAGTGTTGCTCGCCAACGATTGTGACGGCACCCGTGGGCGGCGTGCCGAATCGGCGCATGGTCGTCACCGGCGCGAGCTCCACTTCGACTATTCGCCGTCGATTCTCGCAGCTTTCGGGACTTTCTGCCCGCCGGCGCATTGATTGTCTTTCCAACCGGCTCGCAAGAGCGTTTGATGTAACGATCCGGCTCGTCGAGCCGCCGAGAAATCGTTACGACATTATCCGCGTGTTCCTGCATACGAAAAACCGGACGTTTTCGATGCAATTGATCGCGCGTTGCAGTGCGCAAGAGGGGAAGAAAGCGCATTACTCCGCGGTAGAGTGAGCGAGAAAGGCACGCGCCGACGGCGATCCTCAGCTCAAATTCCCAGCTCGTTCTTCCCGCGGAGATTCGGCGCAGGCTCCGGATATTACCAACAAGCCGTCGGGCAGATGCAAGCGAAGACCGCGAGCACAGCAGGCGCCGGCCCGCGCAAAAAAAAACCGCCCTTCCGGACGGTGGGGAAAGAGGTTTCGAAGGCGGGTTCCGTTGGAACCGCGAGCGGTACTTTATCGCGCAACTATGACGACTGTATGAACGCGTTTGTTGAGGACCGCCCCAATTTCATTACGATTTTGTTACAATGCGCCAACTCCCGCCTCGGCCCGAACTCTAAAACCAATTTCCAGCGCCGAGTCGGCGCGCTTCTGTGCAAGAACTCTTCATACTCCTGCTTCTACTCGTTCTGTCCGGTGTTTTCTCCGGCTCGGAGACTGCTCTCGTCTCCATCTCCCTCGCCCGCGCCGAGGCCTTGTTCCGCGAGGGACGCCCCGGAGCCAACGCCCTTTACTACCTCAAGACAAACCCGGCGCGGATGCTGATCACCATCCTCATCGGCAACAACGTGGTCAACATCGCCGCTTCTGCAATAGCGACGGTTCTGGCCACCGAATGGCTGGGGCACATAGGTCCGGGAATCGCGGTCGGCGTGCTCACCATCCTGATCCTCATCTTCGGTGAGATAACGCCCAAGAGCCTGGCGACCCGCTACTCCGAACGCATCTCCCTGATGATCGCGCCGCCGATGTACGGGTTCATGAGGGTCATTTACCCGCTGGTCTGGATCTTCAACCGCTTCACCAATTGGGTCCAACGGGTATCGGGAGCAGAAGGGGATCCGATGGTAACGGAGGCGGAGCTCATCAGCATGGTGGAGCACGGTGAGGAGGAAGGCACCATCGAGCCGGACGAACGGGCGATGATCGAGCGGGTCTTCATCCTCAACGACCTCAAGGCCGGCGACGTCATGACCCCGGTGCGCCGGGTCTTTTCCCTGGACGGCCGGCGTACCCTGGCCGAAGTCCTGCCTGAAATTCTACAGGGCACCAACTCCCGCATACCACTCTTCCGGGACGATCCCAACGAGATCTTGAAGGTGCTGTTCGTTCGCGATCTGCTAGAGGTCGTCGCAAGCGGCAACACCGACATTCCACTCCTCGACATCGGCTCGCATGCCCCTGTTCGTCCCGGAGAACCAGAAGATCGACGAGCTCCTGTCGCTGTTGCGCAAGAACAAGCAGCACCTCGCGATCGTCGTAGACGAGACCGGATATTGGCAGGGTGTCGTGACCCTGGAAGACCTCATTGAGGAGTTAGTCGGGGAGATCTACGACGAGATCGACGAGCTGCCCGAGAACTACAAAGCCGTGTCCGACCACAGCATCGTCGTCGACGGTGACGTGGAGCTGCGCGTAGTCGAAGACTTTTTCGACACCGAATCTGCCGGGCAAGCCCACGGATACGGTCAGTCGTTGGATCCTGGGGCACACGGCACGCATCCCGGGACAGGACGAGCACTTCGTCCTCGACGGGTTGGAGGTACGGGTTAAGGACGCGTCGGACCGCCGTATCCGCCAAGTGCTGCTCAGCCGCACGCCCTCACCGGGGGGAAGCGAAATCGAATCGACAGAGCAAAACCAAGGGCATCTTTAAGAGGTCGATCCCATCTTGGACTAGGCGTTTTGGATCGAGCTGGTACTTTTCATACTCTCGCTGGGTTTCTCGGGATTCTTCTCCAGCTCCGAGACTTCGCTGTTTTCGCTCAACAGCACTCAAATCGAGAAAATGCGTGCCGAGCGGAATCCTCGCACCGGCCTCTCGCACGAGGACCTCGACCACGCCATGCAGGCGGTGGGCACCTTCGTCGAAATTCAGGAGAACGAGCGCGTGCGCATTTACAACCTGGTCGTGGACCACTCCTTCGAGCGCCACATGGCAGTCTCCTGCGGCGACGTCATGGCGCGGGACATCGTCACAGTGACATCCGCCACCGAGCTGGAGCAGGCGTGGAATCTGCCGCGCCGCCATAAGGTGAACGCACTGCCGGTGGTGGACGAGCGGGAGGAGTTGGTCGGCATGGTCACCCCGTCCGATCTGATCGCCGCACTCTATCGGCGGATCACCCTCGCGTCGGCGTAAGAAAAGGCGAGGAGGAAAACAAGGAGAGGAAAATCGGGGTCGCGGGTAAGGAAGGAGGTTTCCTCGGCCCGCCGCACGGATTCGCAAATTCGGAATTTCCGCATACCGGGAAAGCTCTGCGACACCGCTGGGGGAGTCGCGCGTAAGAAGATAACGGCGACGGCGTTCAGCGCCGGGAAGCGCTGTACCACCGCGAGAGGATGCACGTAGGCGCCGTCCGCCGTCCCATGAAACAGTTCCTTAGTTTCAGGCGATCTGAACCACGATGTCGTGGAGCACCGCAGGAGGCCGTGCTCCAGGCGGTCCGCGCCGTTGGAGAGGTGGCGGTAGATCTCGCGGCGCTTGAACATCTCGATGACGTACATCATGGCGTTCGCCTCGGCGTTGTCGGTTTTCTGGCTCAGGGCCTCGATGTGATGCTGGGCGCTGAACAACTCGGCGAGGGCAGCTCGGTAGACCTTCTCCGTATTGCGCTCGCCTTTGCGCGCCGCCGCGGCGTATTTCTCCGCGTCCATGGGCTTGGTGGAAAGCTTGTCGTAGCCGTCGCGCAGCGCAACGCTGCCGTCGCGGATCAGGCGGGCCATCTCCGCCATGTGCTCGTCGGGCTTGATCTCGAGGGCCTCGATCTCGCGCACCGTGGTCTTGGCGTAGTTCAGGATCTCGTCGATGCTGACGATGGCCCGGTAGATGTCCTCGCGGTCCATGGGGGTGGCGAAGGCGTGGTTCAGGATTTCCATGTGCTTGGACTTGAGCTCGTCGCCCTCCTTCTCCATGGCCCGGACCTGGTTGCCGATCTCCATGTCGCCGGTTTCCATGAACGTCACGAACACGTCCATGGCCCGACAAACCTGCTCGCACTGGGCGTTGATCAGGCCGTAGAAGTCCGGCATGCGGGGAAACACGCGGTCGACCAGCTTGGTGACCACGGAATTGGAGCTGCCGCTCATAGGGGTATTCCTCTTAACGAAATCAGGTACAAGACATGGATGCGATGAAGCTCAGTTCACGCCGACCAGGGCGTTGACCAGCAGGTAGGTCAGCACCGACACGGTGCCGGCGCCGGGGATGGTGATGATCCAGGTGCTGACGATCTCCTTGGCCTTGGCCCAGCGCACCGCCTTGGGCCGCTCCGAGGCGCCGATACCCATGATCGAGGAGCTGACCACGTGGGTGGTGGAGACCGGGGCGCCGATCATCGAGGCGCTGAAGATGACCGACGCCGAGGTCAGCTGGGCGTCGAAGGCGTGGATCGGGCGCACCTTGTAGATGCCGAAGCCGACCGTGCGCACGATGCGCCAGCCGCCGGACAGGATGCCCAGGGTGATGGCCGCGGCGCAGGACAGGATGACCCAGAAGGGCACCTCGAACTCGGGGATGAAGCCGCCGATCAGCAGCACCAGGGTGATGATGCCCATGCTCTTCTGGGCGTCGTTGGCGCCGTGGGAGAAGGCCAGACCGGCGCAGGAGACGAACTGGATGCGCTTGAAGAACTTGTTGACGCCCGGCTTGGCCGCGCGCATCAGGAAGAAGACCAGCCGATGGATGAAGAATCCGGCCCAGAAGCCGATGAGCGGGGAGATGACCAGGGCCAGCAGCACCTTGGTGACGCCGGTGAAATGTCCCTGGGCGAGCTTGCGAGAAGCCCCAGACCACGTGATCCGCGCCGACCGCGACCACGACGGCGCCGGCCAGTCCGCCGACCAGGGCATGGGAGGACGAGGAGGGGATGCCGAACCACCAGGTGATGAGGTTCCAGAAGATGGCGCCGGACATGCCGCACAGGATGACGGTGACCGAGAGAATGCGCCGCCACGTCGTCGAGGTTGACGAACTTGCCGATGGTATTGGCCACCGCCGTGCCGCCGAGGATCGGCCCGAGGAACTCGAAGATGGCGACGATGACCACCGCCTGGATCGGCGTCAGGGCCCGCGAGGCGATGGGGGTGGCGATGATGTTGGAGGCGTCGTGGAAGCCGTTGGTGTAGTCGAACAACAGAACGACCACAACGGCGACATAGACCAGTACAGAGAGTAGTTCCATCCTTTTTTATTCCCGGTTGAGGGAGACCGGCCGAGGCGGCGAGAATCAGCGGCTTTGCGCCGCGCGACGAATCGACTCACCATTACACCGGCCGCCATTGCAAGCCCGATGGACTTTCCAGGGAGCGACGCAACTGCCGACTTGTGATGAATTTGAATGTTAACAGTCCCGCCAAATATTGGTAACACAATCGTAACATTTCATATCCGACTCCCGTCTGGCGGGCAGGTGGCTACAATGTCAGCTTTTTAGTGCTTGAAAAGTCCGTGCCGATTTGGGCCGCTTTGGTCGCCTGTCCTGCGTATCGAAAAAAGAACACGAAGGTCAACACCTATTCGGGAGACCCGGACCATCGCTTCGGGCAGGAGCCTGCAATTGCGGCCGAACATTCATAATGCCGTAACACAATCGAAGTATATTTCCGATGTTGGCAAGTTTGACCCCCCGTAGAGGGGAATCCACCACGAGGAGTCGCAATGAAACTATCCAGAGCCGCAATCCCTTTTGCCGTCGCGGGCCTCCTGTTTTCCGCCGTCAACTCGGCGCAGGCACGTACTGAGATTCAGAACAAGGGTTCGGACACCCTGGTCAACGTCGCCCAGGCCTGGGCCGAGGAATACGGCAAGATCAAGCCCGACGTCGCGGTTGCCGTCTCCGGCGGCGGCTCCGGTACCGGCATCGCCGCCATGATCAACGGCACCGTCGATATCGCCAACGCCAGCCGCAAGATGAAGGACAAAGAGATCAAGCTGGCCGAGGAGAAGGGCCAGAAGCCCGTCGAGCACGTGGTGGGCTACGACGCGCTGGCGGTGTTCCTGCACCATGACAATCCCGCCGAGAGCATGTCCATCGAGACGCTCAAGAAGATCTACGGCCGCGGCGGCGGGGCCGAGAAGTGGAACGACGTAGGGCTGAAGGTCCCCGGCTGCGACAGCGATAAGATCGTCGTGGTCAGCCGCCAGAACAACTCCGGCACCTACGCCTATTTCAAGAAGGCGGTGCTGGGCAAGAAGGGCAAGTACCGCCAGGGCACCCTGGACATGCACGGCTCCAAGGACGTGGTCGATCTGGTGGAGAAGACTCCCTGCGCCATCGGCTACAGCGGCCTGGCCTACGCGACCGATCACATCAAGATGGCCTGCATCGCCAAGGAAGAAGGCGAAGACTGCGTCCTGCCCAGCGTCGCAACCGCCAGCGATCGAAGCTACCCGATCGCGCGCCCTCTGTTCATGTACACCAATGGCGAGCCCACAGGCGCCATCAAGGAATACATGGACTGGATCCTGAGCGACGAAGGCCAGTGCATCATCCTGAAAAAGGGCTATGCCCCGGTCCGCGACCTGACCTGTAACTGAGGCGCCCCGCGCCCTCGGGGACTAAGGCTCCTGGACAGAGACCGTCCCTTAGCGCGCAGCACCGTTCAACCTCCTTCGCAATCCTCTTCAATTCGGGGTACCGGGATGAGCCATTACGAAGCGCGTCTCGAGCGTGATCTCGAGCATATCCGTACCGAAATCACCACGATCGCTACCCGGGTGCAGTTCGCACTGAGAGATGCCGTCCACGCCCTGCTGAGTGGCAACCGCGCGCAGGCGTACGATTGCATCCAAGGCGATCTGCCCATCAACCGGGCCGTAAGAAAGCTAGACAAGTCCTGTCACGGCTTCATCGCAATCCATCTGCCGAGTGCAGGTCACCTGCGCTGGGTCTCTGCAGTCATGCGTGTCAACACCGCCCTGGAACGCATCGGCGACTACGCGGTGACCATCTGCCGCGAGGCGGTTCAGCTGCCCAAGTCGCCCGACGGCACCCTGGCGCGGGAAATGGAATTGATGTCCAAGGAATCCAGTCAAATGCTGGAACAGGCCATGAATGCTTTCGCGGAGAAAAATGCCGAGGCCGCCAAGGCGACCATGATCATGGCCGATCAGGTAGAGCGTGAGTTCGACACCGTGTTCGAGGAGCTGACCGGCGGCAACGGCCGGTGGACCGAGCGGGAGATCTACGCCCTTCTGGTGATCTTCCACGAGTTGGAACGTGTCTCCGATCAGGCGAAGAACATTTGCGAGGAGACGGTGTTCGCTGTCACCGGCGAAGGAAAGACACCGAAGACCTACAAGGTCTTGGTGCTCGACAAGGACAACGCGGGCGTCGGCAAATTGGCGGAGGCCATCGGAAACAAGGGCTACCCGCGGCAGATGACCTTCGCCAGCGCCGGGCGCGCGGCAGCGGACTCCTTCGAACCCAACATGTCCGAGCTCGCAGCGGAGCGTGGCCTGGACCTGGAGGGGATGGCGCCTCAGACCCTCGAGCCGATCGAAGGGGAGCTGTCCGAGTACCACGTCATCATCAGCCTCTGCGGTCCGGTCACCGATTACATGGTTCGGGTTCCCTTTCACACCGTGGCCCTGGAGTGGGACGTCGGGGGCGCGCCCGCCCCGGACGCGGCGGAGGCGCTGGAGCAATGGGAGGAGATCTACAGGGACCTCGCCGTGCGCTTACGCGATCTGGTGCACCGAATGCACGGAGATGAGGCCGCGTGACATGACCGCCAAGGCCGCAGCCAATCCTGCGGCGGATTTCGACCGCCGCAACGCCGACTGGTACATCGACAAGCTGGTCCAGATCCTGGTGTTCATCGGCGGCATCTCCGCCATCGTCTTCGTGATCGGGATCTTCGTCTTCGTCACCAAGGAAGGCGTCGGCTTCATCTTCGAGACCATGGACTTCAAGGAGTTCTTCACCTCTCCATACTGGGAGCCCAGCGACGAGGACGCCCCCGAATACGGCATCCTGGCCCTGATCGCCGGTACCGCCAGCGTCACCGGACTGGCCATGATCGTGGCCATTCCCTTCTCGCTGGGGGCGGCCATCTTTATCGGCGAATTCGCCACCGGCAAGACCCGAGAGTCCCTCAAGGTCCTGGTGGAGCTGCTGGCCGCCATCCCCTCCGTGGTCTGGGGCTTCATCGGCCTGACCATCATGAACCCGCTCATCATCGAGCTGTTCGACGTGCCGGTGGGGCTCAACGTGCTCAACGCCGGCATCATCCTGGGTCTGATGGCCGCCCCCATCATGACCTCCATCGCCGAGGATGCCCTCAAGGCGGTGCCCGACCGCTACCGCGAGGCGGCCGAGGCCATGGGGGCGACCCGCTGGCAGGTGATCTTCAAGGTCGTGCTGCCGGCGGCCAAGAACGGACTGCTCGGCGCCGTGCTGCTCGGTGTGGGCCGCGGCTTCGGCGAGACCATGGCCGTTCTCATGGCCACGGGGCACGCGGTGAACATTCCCGACAGCGTGTTCGACTCGGTGCGGGCGCTCACCGCCACCATCGCCGCCGAGCTGGGGGAGACCGCACAGGGCTCGGAGCACTACGAGGCCCTGTTCACCATCGGCATCTTCCTGTTCCTTATCACCTTCGTCATCAACCTCAGCGCCGACCTGATCGTGCGCGGGATCCGCAAGGGGTAAAGCCGTGGCAACCAACATGTTCCAAGCCTCCAGCCTGAACCGGCGCAACGACCGCGTTCAAGGCCTGTACCGCAACCTCTTCGGCCTGATGACCCTGCTGCTCATCCTGCCGGTGCTGATCATCCTGGGGATGCTCATCTACAAGGGCGGCAGCGCCCTGTCCATGGACTTTCTGTTCACCGACCCCACCGACGGCATGACCGCCGGCGGCATCTTTCCGGCCCTGGTGGGCACCGTCTGGCTGGTGTCGGTGGCCCTGCTCATCTCGGTGCCCCTCGGCGTGGCCGCGGCCATCTACCTGAGCGAGTACGCCGCGGACAACTGGTTCACCCGCATCATCAACCTGGCCATCATCAACCTGGCCGGCGTGCCCTCCATCGTGCACGCCCTGTTCGGCGTCGGCGCCTTCGTCATCTTCTTCGGCTTCGGCACCAGCATCCTGGCCGCCAGCCTGACCCTGGCCATCATGACCCTGCCGGTGGTGATCGTGGCCACCCGGGAGTCCCTGCAGGCGGTGCCCGCTGGCCTTCCGCGAGGCCTGCTGGAACATGGGTGCCACCCGCTGGCAGACCATCCGCCGGGTGGTGCTGCCCAACGCGGTCAGCGGCATCCTCACCGGTGTCATCCTGGAGGTATCCCGCACCACCGGCGAGACCGCACCCATCATGTTCACCGGCGCCGTCTTCTTCATCCCCTTCCTGCCCCAGAGCGTGTTCGACCAGACCATGGCCATGTCCCTGCACCTGTTCGTGGTCGCCACCCAGGTCCCCGGCGTGCCCGGACGATCTGCCCTTCGGTGTGGCCCTGGTCCTGATCGGCATGGTGCTGATCATGAACAGCATCTCCATCGCCTTCCGCATGTATCTGCGAGGCAAGAAGAAATGGTAGCCGCAGCAGAGACCATGGCGGGCGAGCAGGCCGGGGCGACCGTCAAGCTGGACGTCAGGGATCTCACCATCAGCTACGGCGGCACGGTCGCGCTCCAAGGCGTGAGCCTGGAGGTCCGGGAAAACGAGATCTTCGGCATCATCGGCCCGGCCAATGCCGGCAAGACCTCCTTCCTCAAGGCCATCAACCGGATGGACATGTTCACCGCCGGGATGAAGGTCGAGGGGGATATCCACTTCAACGGCCGCAACGTGCGTCAGCTCAACAACGTCTATGCGCTGCGCAGCCGCATCGGCGTGGTCTTTCCCCTGCCCGTCGGCCTGCCCCTGACCGTCTACGACAACGTGGCCCTGTCGCCGCGCCTGCGGGGGATCAAGGAGAAGGCGGAGCTGGACATCATCGTCGAACGCTGCCTGATCCGTGCCGCGCTCTGGGACGAGGTCAAGGACCGACTCGACGCCCTGGGCAGCCTGCTCTCCGGCGGCCAGCAGCAGCGCCTGACCATCGCCCGCGCCCTGTCCCAGGAGCCGGAGCTCCTGATGCTGGATGAGTTCTCCATCGCCGTGGACCCGGTCACCACCATGCGCATCGAAGACGTGCTCAAGGAGCTGCGCAGCGACATGACCATCCTCCTGGTCACCAACCTGGTGCAGCAGGCCCGCCGTCTGGCGGACCGCACCGCCTTCTTTCTGGAGGGCGAGTGCGTGGAGATCGGGGAAACCGAGGACCTGTTCACCGGGGAGGTGAAGGATCAGCGCACCCGTGACTACATCGAGGGTCGTTTCGGTTAGCGAAGAAATCCCATGGGATTTCTTCGCTCTGTTTTTTTGAAAATGTCGGCTGGGTCGGGCGCGCAACGCCTTCGCCCCGAACCCAACCAAAACGCTCAACGCGCGCCCTAACCCGCCAGCCAGGACGCGCCGAAACACCCGGACGCTCAGAACGCCATGAACAGCGCAGCCGCACAAGCCGAACCCGATAACGCCGCAACGGGGTATGCGATCCAGACCCGCGAACTCAACCTCTGGTACGGGACCTTCCAGGCCCTGTACGACATCAACCTGGACATCAAGGATGGCATGATCACCTCCCTGATCGGCCCTTCCGGGTGCGGCAAATCCACCTTTCTGCGCAGCGTCAACCGCATCAACGAGCGCCTGGGCTACGTGCGCATCGAGGGCAGCATCGAGGTCCGGGGACAGAACATCTACGACCCCGCCTGCGAGCTGGTTCAGGTGCGCAAGCAGGTCGGCATGGTGTTTCAGCGCCCCAATCCGCTGCCCATCTCCATCCGCGACAACATCCTGTTCGGCCACAGGCTGCACATGCGGGGCAAGGGCGGAAGCGAAAGACGATATCGTCGAAGAGGCCCTGCGCACGGTACTGCTGTGGGACAAGGTCAAGGACAAGCTCAACCGCAAGGCCACCGAGCTGTCCCTGGAAGAGCAGCAGAAGCTCTGCATCGCCCGCCTGCTGCCGGTCAAGCCGGAGCTGCTGCTGATGGACGAGCCCTGCTCCGCGCTGGACCCCAAGGGCACCGAAGCGGTGGAGGAGCTGATCTGGGAGCTGCGCGGCGAGTACACCATCCTGATCGTCACCCACAACATGGCGCAGGCCCGCCGCGCCAGCGAGGAGTGCATCTTCATGCTCATGGGCAAGGTCGTAGAGCACGCCCCGACCGAGCAACTGTTCGTCACGCCGGCCAACAAGGAGACCGCCGACTACATCGAAGGGCGGTACGGCTGAGCCAGGATAACAATATCCAGAGAGAGCGGCCGTTACAGCCTGGTCCGGCCTTTGTACGTGTACGTGAAGAAGGACCGGGTGCAGCAGGTACAGGGATTGCGCGAATACGTCGACGAGCTCACGAACGAGTGGACCCTTGGTCCGGACGGCTACCTGGTGGAAGAGGGGCTGATCCCCCTGCCCAAGGAGGAAAAAAGAAGAACTATCACATCGCCAGGGAGCTGACTCCCCTTTCCATCGACGATCTCTAGTCCTTGTAACCTCGCCAAGCCCCGCCGCTCGCCAGCACGTCGACAACCGTGCGAAGGACCAGATCGGTCACCTTTTCCTTGTCCTCGTTAATGAGGATGGGAATACCGGCGCGGTCCGCCTCCGACAGCAGATAGGCCTGCAGCCGCCATATGCGCTCGTAGTTCGACAGGTGGACCTTGCCGTTGCGCTCGGGCGCCTCCTGGATGCGCCCGGAAAGCCTCGAGCGAAGCTCCTCGGGCTTCAGCACGCCGAGCATAACGGGCACGACGACCGCGTTCGAGACCTCACCGACGCTGTCAAGAAGCATCGGATGGACGTGTACTCCTTCCAAAATCAGAGACACCCGCTCACGCACGGCCCGCTGGATTACGGCCTCGCAAGGGACGGCGAGCAACTCAGCCTGACGCAAATACCCGGCCGCCAACAAATCATCCTGATCGCCATCTTCTCCGGACTTGGCGGTCAGTGTGGTCCAGGCTTCGAAAGAGGAATGGTGCAACACCGGAAGCAGGCGGCTGGGAATCAGCATGCGCATGACCTCGCGCAGCATGTCCGTGGATTGGGTCCGGACGATGCTGAGCCGATGTGCCAGCTCGGTGGCGACGGTGCTCTTGCCGCTGCCGGTCGTACCGCCGATCAGCAGGATCAAGGGCCGGCCACTTTTGCTGAAGTCCATCCATACCCGATAGCGTTCCACGGCCCGCGGACCGAAATGCTCACTGAGACATTCCTCTGTCAGGGCGCGCAGCGCTTCGGCGCTGATCTCGCGACTTTGGTCCGCGTTGAGCTTGTCGACAATGATGCCACCCGCCTTTTGCGCCTGCCCCGCGCCCAGGCCGCAAGCCGCGAGACAATGCAGGTGCTCAGTGCGTGAAAGCGGACTCAGACCACCGTCGAGGTTCCGCACGAGCACGCCCGCAATCGGACCGCCTACCGCATCGTAGGACTCGACGACGGCCTCTGCGAAGTTCTCCTGCAGGTACCCCCGCACGAGCGAGCGCAACGCCTCGTTCGAAACCTTGCTGAGCTCACCGAGCTTGCCACGAATCTCCGACGCAACTTCGTAGGCCTGCTCGAACGGGAGTCCGGCCTCGTTCAGAGACCTTGTCAGTATCCCCCGCAGAAAAGGCACCGGGTTGCCTCCGGCGCTGTCCGTTACAAAAATTTTTGCCATTGGTTAACGCCGTCTCGAGACCAAACCGTCACGAAAACGCAATAATTTGTGACTACCATGGCCTCGTCTCTATCGAAACTTAATCTGTTACCGGCAATGGTGAGCGCTATGGGTCAATTCATTCCGCCTGTCGACAGAAACCCCGTAATGGTCTGTTTGGACCTCACCGAGAGCTCCGAGCCCTGCATAGCCCACGGCTGCGAGATGGCTCGCAAGTTCGATCGCCCCCTGGTCTTGGCCCACGTCGTCCATGAAGACGCCGAGACCGTCGGTATTTACCGTCGCCATCAAAAGGTCAAGGATACCACCCCCCTTCGGGACATCGCCTTCGCCATGCTCCAGGATCAAGTAGCAGCCTTTCGCGCGACATGCGACGGCCTCGACCGCGTTTGCGACATCCAGCTCGCCGTAGTCGAGGGGCTGCCCAAAAGCCGCATCCCGGAGCTCGCCTCTCACTACGATGCGAGCATGATCGTCATGTGCAGTCACAACCGCCGAGGCCTCGACCGTTGGCTTTACGGATCGGTCACCGAGACCGTCGTGCGCCGCGCCACCTGCCCCGTGGTGGTCGTCGGACAAGACGAAGGAGAGAGCATTCCCCATACCTTTCACCGCCCACTCGCACCCGCCCCGGCAGCAGCCGACGGCAGCTGAATCGGCTTGCTCCCGTTTCGGCACCGATACTTGCCGGCGTTCTATGGCGATTTCTGTCAAATAGATCGAATCACTTCACTCGCCGGGCCCGCCTGTCGGGCCTGCCTCGTTTTGCGCAGCCTTCAAGCGCATCAGACGCCGGTTCAACGCCGGACGTGAGATCCCCAGCATCATCGACGCGATCCCCTGGTTCCCGCCCGCCTGCCGCAGGGCTTCCTCGATAAGCAGCTGCTCGGCGTCCTTGAGGGTCGGAAACCGGCCCGTAGTATAGAGCGAAGTACCGATCGCGGGGCGTTGCTCCTGCTCCGGGGAGCCGCCGAAGCGGCGGTGCTTCTCGATGGCCTCCCTGCAGCTCTCCATGGAGAGGAAACGCCCGGAGCGATGCAGCGCGACTGCGTCGAAGATCATCGCCCGCAGCTCACGCACGTTGCCCGGAAAATGATACACGGACAGAAGGGTCAACAGCTCCGGAGTCGACTCCGGCACCGCTTTGCCCATGGACAGGGCGGCTTGATCGATGAAATGGGCAACCAGCAGAGGGATGTCTTCCGCTCGTTCACTCAGGGGCGGGACCTCCACCTGGTGGGCGGAGAGCCGGAAATAGAGATCGCGTCGAAACCGCCCGTCCGCCGTCAGGCTGCGCAAGTCCTGATTCGTAGCCGCAATGACGTGAGCGTCACTCTGCTTGGCAACATCGGAGCCCAAGGGTGTGTATGTCTGCTCCTGCAGCAGGCGTAACAGCTTCACCTGGGACGAGATGCGAAGATCTCCGATCTCGTCCAGAAACAGACTGCCCCCCGCCGCCATGGCGACCATCCCTTCCCGGTCTGTCTGGGCGCCCGTGAAGGCTCCCCTCTTGTGGCCGAACAAGGTGTCGGAAAACATGGCGTCGTCCAGCCCTGCAACGTTTACCGAGACGATCTCGCCCTTGCGCGCGCTGATTCGATGAATCGCTCTCGCAACCAGCCCCTTGCCCACTCCCGTCTCACCCGTGACCAGGATCGGCTCGCGGGACGCCGCAACCGCCTCGACATAAAGGAAGATGCTCAACATCTTGGGACTGCGGGTGATGATCGCGGAGAAGGCATCATCGTGCTTCAGCCGCTGACGCAGCAGGGAATCCTTGAGAGCCCCCACCTGCCGGCGCAGGGATCGCAGCTCCAGGGCCCGGCGGATGCAGGAAAGATATCGATTCTCCTCCACAGGCTTGACCAGGTAGTCAAAGGCCCCCTCTTTCATGCAGGCGACCGCCGTCTCCACTTCTTGTGACGCGGTCATCACCACCACCGGAATCTCCGGGTGGGATTGAACGACTCCGGCAAGCAGCTCCAGACCGGACACATGGGGCATGAACAGATCGAGGACCACAACCCCTGCCCCGTTCTCCTCCAGATGCTGCAGGAGCTCGCGCCCGTCCGGCATGGTCTCCACGGGCGAGATGCCATGGGTCTCCAGCATGATGCTGGAGCTGAACAGGACGTCTTCTTCGTCGTCCACCAGGACGACGGAAAGTGTCTTTTCACCTTGCACGCCCATGGCTAAGCCGGATCTCCCGCGTCCTGCATGACGGGAAGCTTCACCTTCACTTCGGTCCCCGCCCCCAGCTCGGAGGAAATTTCCAACGTACCCTCGTGACGACGGACGATGGTATCGGAGATCGACATGCCGAGCCCCGTGCCGCCGGTCTCGTCCTTGGTCGTAAAAAAAGGCTCGGTGACCTTTCGGATCTTCTCCTGCGGAATTCCGCACCCCTCGTCCGCGACCGACACCAGGACGTTGTTCCGCGTATCGTCGATCAAAGCGGTGACGCGTACCATCTGGGTCGGGTCGGAGAGTGCCTGCAGTGCGTTCAGGATGATGTTGATGAATACTTGCTCGAGCTGTTGCTCGTTCCCCTTGACGAGCGGAAGGCTGTCCGGCAAGTCCAGCACGAAACGGTCCGTGTGCTTATCGATCTGGTTTCTGAGGATCGACACGGCCGCCTGCAGCACCTCCAGCACATCGACCTCGCGGGACAGCTCCCCCTTGTCGTGACGAGACATATGCTTCAGGTTGCCTACGATTCGCTGAATGCGCAAAGACCCGCTGCGGATACCCGAGAGCATCCGGGGAACCGCCTCCAGTGCCTTGTTCACGGGCATTCCTCCCAGGACGAAATCGCCGTTCTCCTTGCGGTGTCCTTCGATGATCGGAAGGGTGTCCTCAAAGACACGCGCCAGGACCGAGGCGTTGAACTGGATGGAATTGTTGGGATTATTGATCTCATGCGCCACACCGGCCGCGAGCACACCCAGGGACGCCAGGCGTGCACTGCGAATCGCTTTTGCCTCCAGGGTCTTGGACTCGGTGACGTCCGAGTGAATGACCATCGCCTCATGGACCTGCTCCTCACGCCGAATCGGTATCATCCTCACGTCCCACCAAGCGGAGTCCTCCGTCGTGTATTGGAAATGGAAGCTTTTTCCCTTGCGGAAAACCTTCTTCAGGCCTTTCTTGTAACGCTTCCAGTACTCGGGAGGCAACAGATCGACGGAGCTGCGGCCGATCGCCTCCTCCACCGAAAGATCCGGCAGGGCACGGCTCATCGAGAGTATGCGCCCCGTCTCGTCAACAACCTTGATGATGTCCGGCGACTGATCGAACAAGGAGCGCAGCTGCCTTTCCGACTCTCTCAGGGCCTGCTCCGCCTGCTTGATCTCCGTGATGTCCTCCCTGATCCCCGCCACCCGGTAGACCTGTCCGAATTGGTCAGGGATGGCAAAGGTGCGGGAACGGACCCAGCGAATCCCGCCGTCCGGGCGCAAAACGCGGAAAACCTGCTCCGATTCCTCCTCCGGGACCCGCCGGATATTGGCCTGGACAGCGGCTCGGTCCTCCGGGTGGATGTTGTCGAGAAAAGAGCTGGGCTCCTGGTACAGGCTCAGGCACGAACGTCCCCAGATCGTCTCGTAAGCCGGGCTGACGTAGAGCACCCGGTCGCCCTCCGGCGTCTGTATCCAGAATACCTCCTGGATCGCCTCGGTCATCTGCCGAAACAGCTCTTCGCGCTCCCGCAGCTCCCCTTCCATCTTCGCCTGCACTCGGACGTTCTGATCCACACGGCGCAGGTACAAAGAAAGCAGCACTGTCAGCGTCAACCCGCCGGCCAGGACGAACCAGTGACCCTGCTGGAAGCCTTCCGCGCTGCGAAACTCCGCGGTGGGTGCCGAGGTGACCGACCAATCCCGATCCGCCACTTGAATCACCTGGGTGAGCCGGGGCTCTGTTTGTTGCTGCCAAGCCTGCCAATCGTCATCGGCAGAGAGACTTGGGAGACTCAGGCGGCTGGAGTAGAAATCGAGGTAGCGCTCGTCCTCGGGGGCGGATTCGTCGAGGATCAGAAACTCAACACCTCGCGGCTCGAGGACGGAAGTCGCAGTGGTTGCCAGCTCGGAAACCCGAAAAATTCCCAGGGCAAACCCGAGTAGCCCCTCCCCCTCGGACGCCTCCCCCGACTGCACCTTGCCGTCGTGAACAGGCAAGAAAGCAACAAAACCGAACCGTCCGTCCTTGCCCAGCGCGAGCCTTCTGCTGACTACCGCCTCCCCGCCGACCATGGCGCGAAGCAGGAGGTCCCGGAAGGGGGAGGAGGACTCGGGCTCGAATCCAGAAAGAATCTCGTTCCCGGGATAGGGCTCGATGAAACGGAGCGGAAAGTAGATTTCCCTTCCTTGACCCGGCGAAAGCTCGGATCCCGCTTGCTCCGCGGTAACCCGAATCCCGCGGGTGTGTCCCGCGGTCCCCGTGGCGGATGCCAGATTCCCTGCATCGGAGATTCGGGGGAGCCAGCCGAGCGCGACTATGCCCCGGTGACGTTGCAGCAGCGTGCGGGCCAGGGCACGGAAATCCTCCGGGGTGACCTGCTCTGAGACCAGAAAGAGGTCACGGATGGACTCGACCGCTTTGAGCTCGGTATCGATCTCCTTCTTCAGGGCCCGGTGCCGGTTTTCGGCCACCCAGCGAAACTCCAGGAGCTTGTGGGCGTTGAGCTGTCGCTCGACCAGCCAGAATGCGCCCAAGGACAGGAGAATGCCTATTACCGCAACGGACCAGGCGGCAACGGCGTACTCCGTCGCTGAAGGGAAGACCGACGTATAGGAAGCTCTCAAATCAGAAGTCAGTTACCGGACGCAGCCGCAGAATCCTGCGGATGTACTCGCAGGCCGTCCATCAGACCAGCAACATAGCTGGCCAATTGCGCTTCGATCTGCGACCTCAGATCCGTCGCCTGCGAATCATGGTCTTTCGCGTTGATAAGCCGTTGCAGAAGATCGAGCAAGCCCAAGGCCTCGTCTGTCGCCTCGTCGGACTTCAAAGCTTGAAGAACCGCCTGATCCGCGTCCTCGTAATGCCCGAGTTTGCAGTAAACACAGGAGGAACGCAGGAATATCGCCCACTGCCTGCCTTCCCTATCCGAGAGGCCTTGGGTTAACCGGGCGTAACGCTCCCGCGCGCCATGAAAATCACCGGCAGCAAAACAGGCATCGCCTTCGGCGAGGAGCTGGATGTTGCAGACGCTCAGATGCGAGTTGACCGCTTCTTGGAGGTCGGAATGCTTGCTGCTTTGCCTCGCCGCCTTGAGCATCCATTCCCGCGCCTCCTCGAATCGTCCAAGCCGCATGTACTGACGCCCGATCAGGTAGGCAGTCGCCGGGGGCTTCCTTCCCGTGTTTCGAGCTTGGCTCTTCAACTCATCGATTAGGCGTGTCGGCTCGCCCGTTGTGATTTCAGATTCCAGGGACTCCATCGCTGCCCGTTGCTCGGCCAGACGCACGTCGATTCCCTGCAAGACGCGCCCGACCAGCATACGGCCGAGTTTTCGCCAGCGTTTGAGTTCGTTGCTAGCGTGACCGGCCCGCACTTTAGAATAGAAGTGCCCTGTTGCTACGCTCATTTTTACTGCTCCTTTCGCGGCTGCTTTTTCGACCTGGCGCAAACGACGACCACCGTTCATTGAACCGGAAAATCAATTGCGCCTGCCCTTACGCGATGCACTATTGATGCCAGCACTGAAGCAACTTAAATTCCTCTTTGAATCAGGAAATTAAAATTCATAAATAAAATTGATGCCGCAATCCGGGGGTGTAACAACCTGATCGACCTCTTTGGTTCGAAAGCCACCCATCAATAAATTTATCTTTTATTATCAATATGGTTACGATGATCTGAAAAGGTTACCAAAGGCAACGGGGCGCGAACAGGTAACACCCCCGGGAGATTTCCCGCATGAACATCTGTTCATTTGGCGTCTTCGTCGAGCCCCCATCGCGTAAGGACAGCCAGCGACGAATTTGTCTGGTTTGCGCGTTCTTCGCCAGAGAGCGCGGGGCCGAGGCGGATGTTTCGCGCGATTCAGCCAAACTACGTCATCGAGCTGCACCAGGGCGAGC
Source organism: uncultured Gammaproteobacteria bacterium (assembly GCA_963802975.1). Taxonomy (GTDB): domain Bacteria; phylum Pseudomonadota; class Gammaproteobacteria; order Chromatiales; family Chromatiaceae; genus Thiosymbion. The sequence continues at coordinate 61,635 of CAWDLA010000049.1, read as the reverse complement.
GCGAGGCGGTGGAAATGATCAGCCGTTCGAGTTGCTCGAACAGGGCGATGGCCGAAGAGCAACAACTTCGTGAAGTCGCCCAAGAACGACGGCATCACGGCTACTGTCAAGCAGACCCCCGGCGCCATCGGCTATATATCGAGTACGGCTTCGCCAAGCTGACCAAGGCCCCGGTCGCCATGCTGGAGAACAAAGAAGGCAAGTTCGTCGCCCCGGGGCCCGAGACGGGTGCCGCGTCCCTGGCCAGCGCCGCGTTTGCAGACGGTAATCTGCCCGGAACCGAGGTGCCCGACCTGTGTGCCTGTGTATACGATCCGGCCGGCGAGAAGGCCGCCGGGGACGTCGTCATCGACTGCGATCTCGACAGGGTCTTCTACGGGGATTTTCTCGCGGTACGCAACAGCAGCTTGCCGATCGAGAAGGGCAAGATCACCGGGTTCATCGGACCGTCCGGGTGCGGCAAGAGCACCGTGTTGCGCAGCCTGAACCGGATGAACGACCTCATTGCGAGCTTCCGCTTCGAGTGTCACGTCAAGTATCACGGGCAGGACATATACGGCCGCAAGGTGGATCCGGTGGTCGTGCGCCGCTACATTGGCATGGTCGTCCAACAGCCGAATCCCTTTGTCAGCCAGCGAAGCCATGCCTGCGCTGCCGCTCATGGTGTTTTGTCGCTGGCTTGCTCCTCCCAAAAAACACCGGTTAGCGGCGCCAGCTCGGGGCGAGCGCTGTGCCGGGATCCCGGAAAAAAGAAGACGGCTTATCCCGTGGCGGCCAGCCCATTAGCGGCCCGACAGGGAACTTAGTGGATCGTCTCGACCTGCTCCAAGATCAGATCTTTCGCCCCCTTGTTCAGGGGGATATACCCGAGCGTGGCAGCGGCTTCCTGACCCTCGGTCTCAAGGGTATTGCTCTCGGAGAGCCATTGGACGGTAGTCTGTTGCCATCGATTGATCTCCTCTTCGCGTTCCCCTCTGTTGGCGTCAAATATTCTCTGATAGCGCTTCGGATTTCGCGGTCTGTACCCTCGCCGTACCAAGCGACGAGCTCTTCGTAGAGATCCTCGACTTTTTCCAGTGGTGTGATGTCTTTGGCTGCGATCATGGTGGCCCCGAATGTCTCAATCAGTCGCCTATCTCGGACCGGTAACAGCAGGCCCCGTCCCACCTTGCCCAGCGCACCTACCTCAGCGCGATATCCAAATCAGCCTGTCGACAGTAGAACTGTCGTAAGTCGATACGGACAGGCTCCTACGCGCAGCCGAAAAGGATACGCTCGTTTCGCTTCGAGTCTGTGACGGAGGGATGACAGGGAGGCTCGGTTATGAACCTCAACCCGGTCCTCGGCTCCGACGGCGAGACAAAGCCGCCTGTGTAACCTTTTAACCCGTTACATCTGCCATGGTGGACATAACGAGTTGATCTCACAGCCAAAAATCATTCTTCCGACGAGGACCGCCCGTTTTGGGCATTTTGTTACACCCTCACTGGAACCAAAGCTCGCTGCACCGCTCTCCCCTATCCTACTGATTTCACAGACGAAAGTTAAGCTGCCCCAGGCTCTGGCCCGGATTCTGCGAAGTAACTGCGTACACCGAGCGTCCTGACGACTCTGCAGCAACGGCGCTTAGCTACGACGTCACCAGGAGAAAGACCATGACACAGCAATCGTGATTCCAACGGCGAGCTGAGGGCGGCCTATACCATGCGCGTGCTCGAAAACGCGAAACGCAGCGTCCAGCCGCAGACCGGTCCCATCGGCGTATTTATGCGGGTGACCCTGGCGGTCATCTTCATGTACCTGATCGTGATTTCCTACCTGATGCTGGGCACTACCGGCCTGGTGTTCGTCAGCGTCCTGTCCCTGGTCGCGTACTTCGTTCCTTACCTCTATCAGCTCCTTAAGCCGTCTGCTGGAAAGGCGCAGAGCGCAAAGAGAGAACCGTATCCCGGGACAGGAATCCCCGCAGGAGGGCTGAGTTCAATTCCACACATTGGCGTTTGGCGGACATTGGAGACTGAAAGTGAACAAGTATCTTGATTTCGTAACATTCGACGGCAGAGACGAAAGCCGTCTTGACGTTGATTCTAGGCGTGGCCGCAGGCCTGATCGCCATGCCGGTCCTGGCGGCGGCCACCACCGACGGCGGGCAGGCGATCGACTGGTGGATGATGGGCATGACCCTGCTGGGCGGCCTGGCGGTGTTCCTGTACGGCATGGAGCAGATGGCCGAGGCCCTGAAGAAGGTGGCCGGCGACAGCATGAAGCAGATCCTCGCCCGGCTCACCAACAGCCGCATCATGGGCCTGATCACCGGCGCCTTCGTGACCGCCATCATCCAGTCCTCGTCGGTCACCACGGTCATGCTGGTGGGCTTCGTCACCGCCGGGCTCATGTCCCTGTCCCAGGCCATCGGCGTGATCCTCGGTGCCGACATCGGCACCACCATCACCGCCCAGATCGTGGCCTTCAAGGTCACCAAGTACGCCCTGCTGCTGGTGGCCGTCGGGCTTCGGCCTGATCTTCATGGGCAAGAAGGACCACATCAAGCAGTACGGCCACCTGATCATGGGCCTGGGCCTGATCTTCTTCGGCATGGGCATCATGAGCGAGGGCATGACGCCGCTGCGCAGCTACGAGCCCTTCATCGCCCTGATGCAGAACGTCTCCAACCCGGTGATCGGCATCCTGGTCGCGACCCTGTTCACCGCCCTGGTGCAGTCCTCCTCGGCCACCATGGGCGTGGTCATCGCCATGGCGCTGCAGGGGCTGATCAGCCTGGAGGCCGGCATCGCCCTGGCCCTCGGCGCCAACATCGGCACCTGCGCCACCGCCGGCCTGGCCGCCATCGGCAAGCCGCGCGAGGCGGTGCGGGTGGCGGTCGCCCACGTCACCTTCAAGATCGTCGGCGTCATCCTCATCTTCCCCTTCATCCCCTATCTCGCCGACCTGGTGCGCGATATCTCGCCGGCCGCGGCGGCCGGGCTGGTCGGGATGGACAAGCTGGCGGCGGAGACCCCGCGCCAGATCGCCAACGCCCACACCATCTTCAACGTCGGTCTCGCGACCGTGTTCCTGCCCTTCGCCGGCCTGTTCGCCCGCTTCTGCGAGTGGATCGTCCCGGACAGGACCCTGGACAGAGGAGCCGGCCCTGGTGCGCCCCACCTACCTGGACGAGGCGCTGCTCGACACTCCCTCCCTGGCCCTGGATCGGGCGCGACTGGAGATCGGACACATGGGCGAGTACGTCAACCAGATGCTCACCAAGAGCATGCCGGCCTTCCTGGCCGGGGACCGGGAGCGGGTCAAGGAGATCTCCGAGATCGACGACAAGGTGGACATCCTCTACTCCGAGATCGTCGCCTATCTGGGCAAGGTCAGCAGCAATGCAGTTGATGGACGCCCAGGCCCGGGAGCTCTCCAACCTGCTGTCGGCGGTCAATGACCTGGAGAGCATCGGCGACATCATCGAGACCGATGCGGTGGGCCTGGCCGAGCAGTGCTTCGCCAACGATGTGCGCATCAGCGAGGCGACCCAGAAGGTGCTCGGCGGTCTGCACACCACCATCGCGGGCAGCGTGGAGCGCGCGTTGCACTCCGTCGCCAAGAACGATGTCGAGGCGGCCCAGGACGTGATCGCCATGAAGGGCGCAGATACAGACCGAGGTGGAGCTCGCCGAGCAGCACCAGGCGCAACGCCTGGTCGCCGATGCGCCCGAACCGCATCGCCGCCTATTCGGTGGAAATGGAGGTCATCGAGAAGCTCAAGCGCATCTACTACTTCGCCAAGCGCATGGCCAAGACCGTTGACGTCGATACCGGCGTGACGGTGGAGCAGGCGGCGTAGCGGAAATACTCGAGCATCGAGTCCCCGCGGGGTGTACGGATCGAACCGTACATCCCTTTTTTTGTGCGCTCGATAAGAGCCTAGCCCCTCACCGAGCAAAGATTACGGTATTGTTACGGCTTACTCATGGCCCAGAGACCCACCGAAGCCCCCGCGAGTACCCAGAGCCCAAGCAACCTACTGAGCCCGAGAATGAGGCCGTCCGATCCCTCCCGCCTCCTGTTCCTTCCGGAGAACGGCGCCATCTGGCTGGCGGCCATCGTCGGTCTGAGCCTTTCCCTGGCCGCGCTCCTGCTGATCCGCCAACAGCTAGCGGCCCACGAGATGCTTGACTTCGAGTGGGTTGCGCACAACCGCATCCGCGCCCTGAGTCACGGGCTGGACAACAACATGCAGGCGGTCACGACTTTGCGGGATCACGTCATCGCCTCCGGCGGTGTCGACGAGGAAGGATTTCGGGTGTTCGCCGAATCGCTCCTGGACCGTTACCGGGGAGTTCAAGCGCTCATGTGGGTTCCTCTGGTGGACGGATCGGCACGGGACTGGTTCGAGGCGCCCAGCGAGCAGCGCAAGGAAGGGTTTCAGATAAAGGAGCTCAGCGGTCACTTCCTGCCGGTTCCCGCCGCCGAGCGCGCGGAGTATTTTCCCGTTCTCCATGCGGTTCCGCAGCGAGACGACAACATTCCTTTGGGCTTCGATCTAGGCTCGGTACCCAAGCTCGCCGAGACCCTATCCCACGCGCGCGAGCATGGGCGGATGGCCGCCAGCGAGCGCATCGCTTACCCGAGCGCCGGGGGTGGTGTCGAGTACGGCTTCATGGTTGCCAGCCCCTTGTTTGGCAAGGAACGGGCAGCAAAGGAGCAACGAAGGGGCCCGGAAGTTCCCGCAGGATTCGTCGTGGGATTCTTCCGGCTCGGAAATTTAATCAACGCCGCCATCTCCTTGCTGGAGCCGCGGGGTGTGGAGATTCTGATACTGGACGAATCGGCACCTGTCGAGGAGCAATTCCTGCACTTCTACGCCAGCCGCCTCTCCCCCAGGAACATCGGCGCGGAAGACTACGAGGCTTGGTGGAGCGACCCTCACGAGCCGAAGGTAACGGAGCGCGTTCAGGCGGCCGATCGCAAGCTGGCGATCGTGTGCGGGCGCACCGACCTGTTTCGCAGCGCCGAGGCATTTCAGGACGGCCCCTGGATGGCCCTTGTCGCCGGGCTGCTGTTCACCCTGCTTCTGTCCTTTTACCTGGCGAGAATCCGGGAGAACATCCGGCAGCGCTCCGCCATGGAGCTGCAGCTCGTCGAGCGCGAGGAGCTGTTCCGGCAGATGACCGAGACTGTGGACGAGGCATTTTGGGCGACGACGGCGAATGGCAGCGAGCTGCTCTACCTCGGTCCCGCCTACGGGAAAATCCTTGGCATCGCTGATGCGGACGAACGCCCCTCCCTGCTCGACGCCGTATACGCCGAAGACCGGCGAACCTTGACAGACGCCCTGCAGCGCACGGGTCGGGAGGGAACGGAAACCGAGGTAGTCCACCGTATCCGGCGCGCCGACGGGGCGTTGCGCTGGGTACGAACACGGGGCTTCGCGGTTTGCGACGCGAAGGGGCACATCTGCCGTCTCGTGGGCTTCATGGAAGACATCACGGAGCGGAAGCTGGCAGACGAGGCGTTGCGCGAATCCGAGGCCAAGCTGCGGGACCTGTTTCAGCAATCGCCTGACATCATCATGACGGTGGACGACCGTGGCAAGATACTGCTCATGAACCGCTCCACGCCGGCGTTGCCGGCGGAACGGGCCGTCGGCCACAGCTCCCTGGCACTGATGCCCAGGGAGTTTCGCAAGTGGTTCCGTAAGGCGTTGAAAAAGGTGTTTCGCAAGGGCGTGACCCGGCAGTTCCAATATTCGGCGGACGACGGCACCTATTGGGAGGGCCGAATCGTTCCCATCTGCAGCGATGATGGACCGGTTACGGCTGCCATGGTGATCGCCGGCGATGTGACCGAAAAGCGTAACCTGGAGGCCCAGGCCCTGCGCAACGCCCGTCTCGCCTCCATCGGCGTCCTCGCCGCCGGGGTGGCGCACGAGATCAACAATCCCAACAACGCCATCCAGTTCAATGCCTCTCTCGTCTCCCGCGCCTGGCAGGACATCACGCCGATCCTGCAGAGAGTACTTTGATGAGAATGGCGATTTTGCAATGGGAGGACTCTCCTTTTCAGAGTCCCGCGATAACTTCCCCCACCTGCTGTCGGAAATCGTCCGCAACTCGGACCGAATCCGCCGCATCGTTCAGAACCTCAAGCACATGTCCAGGCAGGACGCGGGCGGCCTTGACCGAGACGGTCGACATCCAACAGGTTCTGCAGGCGGCGGTCATGATCCTGCATAACCAAATCCAGAAATTCACGGATGTCTGCACCCTGGAGGTACCTGACGGCCTGCCCTATGTGGCGGGTAACTCCCAGCAGCTGGAGCAAGTGTTCATCAACGTCTTGTTGAACGCCCTGCAGGCCCTGCCGGAACGCACCAGGGGCGTGCACATCAGCGCCGGCTTCGACGCCGACTCGGGCATGCTGTGGATCACCGTCCGGGACGAAGGCCGCGGGATCTCGGAACGGGATCTGGGTCGGCTGACGGAACCCTTTTTCACCACCCGCACCGACGCCGGGGGTACCGGGCTGGGTCTATCCATCTCTCGATCCATCATCGAGAGACACGGCGGAAGCCTGAGCTTCGAGTCGGTATCGGGCGTCGGCACGACGGTGACCATCCGAGTTCCGGCAACTCAAAAGGCTTAAGGAGGCCGCGTATGGCGCAACGATCCAGCGCTTCGCTCCCGGTGGTAATGGTCGACGATGAGACGACGGTGCTGCTCAGCTCCCGGATGATACTCAACAGTGCAGGCATCAAGGACGTGCTGAGCATCGAAGACAGCCGAGAACTGATGCCTCTTCTGGCGGAACGGGAAGTGGCGGCGGTGGTACTGGACCTGTTTATGCCTTATATGGCGGGCACCCAGCTGCTTCCGCAGATCGTCAAGGCCCATCCGGATCTGCCGGTGATCGTCATGACTGCGAGCCAGGAAATCGAAACGGCGGTGGCCTGCATGAAGGAGGGCGCCTTCGACTATCTGGTCAAACCGGTTGAGGAGAGCCGCTTCGTCTCCAGTGTCAAGCGCGCGTTGGAGCTGCGCGCCCTGCGCCGACAGGTCGGAGCCCTCAAACGCAGTCTGATATCAGACCAACTGGAGCATGAAGAGGCGTTTTCCAGCATGGTCACCGTGAGCCGCAAAATGCGTTCACTGTTTCAATACCTGGAGGCTATCGCCGGCTCCGGCGAGCCAGTGCTCATCACGGGAGAGACAGGAACCGGCAAGGAGCTGCTGGCGCAAGCGGTGCACCGCCTGAGTGGCCGGGGCGGGGATTTCGTCACCGTCAACGTCGCGGGGCTGGACGATAACCTGTTCTCCGATACCCTGTTCGGGCACCGGAAGGGGGCCTTCTCCGGTGCCGATAGTGCGCGGGAGGGAATGGTCGCCCGGGCCACTGGCGGCACCCTGTTCCTGGACGAAATCGGCGACCTGACCTCAAGCTCGCAGGTCAAGCTGCTGCGATTGCTCCAAGAGCGCCAGTATTATCCCCTGGGCTCGGACGTGCCGAAGGTGAGCGACGCACGGATCCTGTGCGCCACCCACCGCGACCTCGAAGCCCGCATGTCGCAGGAAACTTTCCGCTCAGACCTCTACTTCCGCCTGTCGGTGCACCAAGTGGATATCCCGGCGTTGCGCGAACGCAAGGAAGATATCCCGGCTCTGGTGGTCTTCTTCGCAGCCGAAGCGACCGATGCTGCGGGGAGGAAGGCATTGGAGGCATCGCCGGAATTGCTGACCTTGCTCGACAATTATCATTTTCCCGGCAACGTGCGGGAGCTGCGCGCGATGGTCGTAGACGCAGTGGCGCGCACCAAGTCGGGCCCGGTGCTGGCGGTGAAGAGCTTCCGCAAGGCCGTCAAGAAACAGGTGACCGCCGCGCCCGCGGGTAAATCGGCGGCTCCTGGCTCAGCCCGGCAAGAGCGATTTCCCACGCTGAAGGAGGCGGAGCGGCTGCACATCGAAGACGCCTTGCGCCGCGCCGGGGGCAACCAGGGCACCGCCGCGGCGCTGCTGGGCATCTCAAGGCCGGCCCTTAACCGGCGATTGGCGCGTATGCGCGAGAGCTAGCGGTACTAACACGCCTGTGCGGTGGGCGACGTGGTTTTCCGCGGGTGTCGCTGGCAGGGAAGCCAGCGTCAAGCCTACAGGGACGTATTCACGGCGTCCCGCGGGAGGCAATGTCGCCTATCCATTGTTCGACTTAGTAACTTCCGCGCCGCGAATCGATGGCTCTGGGGGTTTACGCGGCCTCCACCTCGAGCTCGACCGGCAGCACCGTCTTGGCCATCCGCTTGGAGAAGTAGTAGATACGCTTGAGCTTCTCCAGGATGTCCACCTCTATGGAATAGGTCGGAATTCGATTCGGCTCGTCCGCCACCAAGCGCTCGGCAAGGTGGCCAGCCGTGGAATCGACGATGTTCTGGATCTCCCGCTTCATGGTGGTCACGGTCGCCGCAGCCCGCGCGTTGTTCTGAGACACCGCCTGGACCGCAGCGGTAACCGACTTCGCCACCGCGTCATGGAACTCCTCCAGAACCTTCTGGGTGGAAGCGCTGATCTTAATGCCCTTGTCCACCACCTCGTACCCGGCCACCACCATACCGCTCTCGACGATGTCGCCGATGTTCTCCAGGTCGTTCACCGCCTCCATCAGCCGCAGAAACTCCGCCGTCTGGGTGTCGGTAAGGGTGCCCTTGCTGATCTTACCCATGTACCCCAGGATCTTGCTGTGCAGCAGGTCCACCGAGTCGTCCATGCGCTGGATCTCCGTCAGGCGTCTCCCGGTCCCGTTTGACGATGGCCGGCAGGATGCCCGTGAGCATCTCATCGACCTTCTCGCCCATATGCAGGATCTCCAGGCGCACCCGGTCCAGCGCCAGGGACGGCGTGGACAACAGCTCCTCGTCCAGGTACTTCGGCTTGACGATGGCGCCAGCCTCTTCTTCCAACGGCTTGTCCGGGCACCAGGCGCTCCACCAAGCGGGCGAGCTGCCCCGTAAACCAGATGAATATCAGCGTGTTGGCGACGTTGAAGATGGTGTGGGCGTTGGCGATCTGGCGCGGGGCCTCCGCCGCCAGGCGCTTGCTGCCCTGCAGCTCGGGATAGCTCGGCGATATCGAGGTGACGAATTCCGCGAGATAGGGGATCAAGCCGAACCAGAGCAGCACCCCCGCGACGTTGAAAATCACGTGCACCAGGGCAGCCCGGACCGCCTCTCGGGGCTTTCCGATGGATGCCAGCAGAGCGGTGACGCAGGTACCGATATTGGCGCCGAACGCCAGGGCGATCCCCATCGGCAGGGTGATGAAGCCCTGACTGGCCATGACGATGACGATACCGGTGGTGGCGGACGACGACTGGATGAGCCCGGTGAAGGCCGCGGAGATCAGGATCGCGATCAGCGGGTTTTCCATGGTCGTCATCAGATCCAGGAACGGCTCGTAGGTGCGCAGCGGCTTCATGGCGTCGCTCATGACGCTCATGCCGAAGAAGATCATGCCCAGGCCCATGACCATGGCGCCGTACTGCTTGATCTTGTCCTGCTTGGAGCCGAGGATCATGAAAAAGCCCACGCCGATCATCAGCAGGGCGGCCTTGGTCACCTTGAAGGCCACGATCTGCGCGGTGATGGTGGTGCCGATGTTGGCCCCCATGATGACGCCGACGGACTGGGCCAGGGACATGAGGCCGGCGGTGATGAACCCCACCACCAGCACGGTGGTCACCGAGGAGGACTGGATGACCGCGGTGACGAAGGCGCCGGTGATCGCGCCCATGAAGCGGTTGGTGGTCAGCTTGCCCAGGATGTCCTTCATCCGCTCCCCGGCCACGGCCTTGAGCGCTTCGGCCATCTGCTCCATGCCGAAGAGAAACAGGGCCAGGCCGCCGAACAGCCCCATGCCCATCGTCACCCAGTCGATCGTTTCGCCGGACTCGGCCGCCCAGGCGGACGAGCCGAGCGCCAGGAGCAGAATTCCGACGCAGAAGATCTTGAGCCGGGAGAGATTGTCGTTCGATATGTCAGGTTTGTCTAAACATGTTCCGGATCCCCGATGCCGTGGCCTATTTCGCTGTCTTCACAACGGTTACGGGAACGGCTGCAAGCTGGACGACGCGTTCCGCAACTGACCCCAGGGCGAGTCGCTTGAGCCCGGTCTCCCCCTTGCTGCCCATCACGATCATGCTGGCCTGCTTCTGCTCGGCGACCTCGAGAATGCGGTTCCTGGGCAGTCCTTTCACCAGCACGGACTCGGCCTCCAGCAAGGGCTTGGAATCCGGAAGCCTCTTGCGGACCTTGCCGAGAAACTCCTCCAGCATCTCGGCAGCCGCATCTTCGATGCGCTGCAGCTGCTTCTTCTTCACCGCCCGGTTGTAGTAACCGGGCATATCGCCCGGATCGTGTACGACGTGCAGGACCATCAGCGACTTGCCGACACAGCCTGCGAGATCCGCGGCAAATACCAACGCCGACGCCGAGTAGGGTGAAAAATCGACCGGCACCAGTACCGGACCCTCATGCTTCGTCTCTTTCATCTGTTGTATCCGAGAATCTGTCTGCAGATAGGCGGCAAAGGCGCGCCGGCCGAAACGTTTCTCATCCCTGTAGCGAGATGGCATGGAGACCGACTACGACCGCGTACGCTCGCAACCTGCCGGGGCGACAACGAAACCGTCGCCCGTGCGACCGCCGACGACTAGGCCGCGGGCAGCTGCTGGATCGGCAAATCCGATCAAAGCCGCGGCCAGGCACGCACTCGCCCGGTTCCGATGCGCCGCATTATTACAGTTTTATTACGTTTTAGTAACGGTTCGATGACTGTGGCAATGGTTGCACGCCCCCGAACCGGAGAGCGAATCGACGGTTTCGCTCCTACCGCGACCCAAGGGATTGTCAGGCTCCAGTACGAGCCGGAGCCGCCTAGCGCCTGCCGGTCCGGCCTCATTCGGTGGCGCCGGTGCGGGTGGGAACGAGGCGGTTGAACAGCGGCAGCAGGGGTTCGGCGGGGTAACGCAGAGGAATGAGCCGTTTGCCCACTTGCGTGATTACGCCAACCCAGTCGGGATTGGCGCCGAAGAGGACGTGATGATTGGCAATGCCGCCGGCGTTCAGCCACAGGGTGTCATCGCAGCTGAGCGGTGTATGACCGACGATGAGCGGCGTTTGCGGGTCCAGATCCAGGCGTGAGCGCATGCGCTTGACGTCGCGGGCGTTGTATCCGCTCGGTGAATTGGGCCGCTGTAGCCGGATGTGGGTGATCTCTTTCTCCAGCTCGGGGTGCTGCCGGATGTTAATCAGCATGTCCCGGGAGATCTTGCGGGTCGGCGCGCCGGCGTGACAGGCAACAATCCGGCGCGACAGGGCGACGTAGGGCAAGGCGTCGTAGAGGCGCGCCATGGCGCGAACGTACCTGGACCCGCGGGTCTCGTGCAACGCCTGCTCCCATAAGAGCCCCTGCGGTACCCCTTGCTTGCTGATGTCCTCGGAAAAGCTGTCGTGATTTCCGCGCAGATAATAGACCTGGCCCGGAAACCTGAGCTTGAGACGGAAAATGAGGTCCATCATCAGCATGGACGTCTGCATCTTGTCCTCGCACCCGTCCTCGTCCGAGTGAACCGCGTCCCCCAGGAAGATCAAGGCCCCGGTCCCCTTCTCCAGCGCCTCGAGAAAGGCGTTTTGGGTGAGTATCACCAGCAGATTGTCGATACGGGCGTGCAGGTCGCCGACGAAAATGGGGATCACATCGCCGGGCAGCTCGATCACTCCGCCCGGCCTGCCCCGGGAATCGAGGGTCTGGCACGGCTCGCGCTCCACCTGATCGATCACGGCGTCGATCAAGTCGGTCGCCGCATCCCGAGAGATGGGCTCCACGGGCTTCTCCAGAACCTGGGCGAGCCTCTGCAGCTTTGCATGGCGCCAACTCGCGATCCGATCGGCCGTCTTGTCCCTGGTCAGCGGGGATATGCAGGTGCCCAGCTCGGGCGAACGGTCCTTGAAGACGAGTCCGCCCACGGGACGCTTGAGGCTCAGATGGCGATCGCTGACCAGCTTGGGAAGCTTGAGCAGGTCACGCTGGAGGGCACTCTCGCGGCCCAGAGTCAGGGACTCTCCCGCGAACAGCCTGAGAAAGCCGCTGATGGTCGAAAAAAAATCGTCCGGATCGAAGAGCAATAGGGCCCCGTTCTCCGCTGGCTCATCGCCCTCGGTCAGCTTGATTTCCGGGTAGAGAAACAGACGCTTTCCTTGTTCCCCTCCCAGCATAATCTGTAGCGGAATGACCGGTGAAGGCACCCGAATCTTGCGCGAAGCGATGTGGATCGTGTCCTTCAGCTCCACATCCTCGCACCCGCCAAACTCGGCCACCAACTCACGGAATCGCCCGAGAAAGTTCTTTCGAGACTTGCGCGAGTCGTCGGTCATACTCGGGTTTCTCCCAGATCGGCCGCGATCCGATGCGGAATTTCTTCCGGAATCTTACGAATGTAGACCAGCATGCCGTTGCGCTGAAAGTGCATCGCAGCTTGCGCAAATACATCGCACTGCCGCCGAACCTGGTCGAGGTCCAAGTGCTCGTCGACCGGGTGGGTCCCGAGCTCCGCCCGCGCCTTGCGCTGGGAGAAGATCTTCTCAGGCGCGGGCAACAGAAACTCGAAAACGAACCTGGCCCTCCAGTCGACGGAAAAGAAGTAACGCTTGCGCGGTGGCAGCAGTATCCGGCTCGGATCCAAGTCCAAGCGGTCCCAGGCAACCAACCACTCCTCCTCGAACATGGCCAAGGCGTCCTGATGCCCTGTGAAAGGCAAGCCCAGATGAATTTCCCGCGGTCTTAGATTCAGAGAGTGGACCTTCCACCATCCCTTGAAGGTCAGGTCGACATAGCCTTCTTCCGGCCAGCCCCCGATGCGGTTGATGAATGTCGTCTTACCCGAGCCGGGCGGGCCCGTTACGACGATCTGGCGAAACTTGACGTCGGGCGCAAAGGGAATGCCTTTGATGAGCTGACAATCACGCACGGGCTCCAGCTCAAGGGCAATTGATCTGGTCATTGTCGCGAGCCCGGTACCGGGCGATGAACGGGTAGCACGGCGGAAGCTGGCAGGTAGGCGGGTACACATCCACGGGCCATGCGCCGGGCAGCCAAATCGCGTGGCAACGACAGAGCCGGTGCGGCCGCTTGCGCTGGCCGCACCGTCTGAGGGCCTAGCTGAAAATGGCCTTGAAGATGAAGAAGAAAGTGGCCGCGAGTATGGCGCCCGCCGGAAGCGTGACCACCCAGGAGACCACGATATTGCCGATGACCCGCAGGTCGAGCGCGCCGATGCCGCGGGCGAGACCCACACCCATGACCGCACCGACCGCGATGTGGGTGGTCGATACGGGCAGGCCGGTCTTGGAGGCCAGCACCACGGTGGTGGCCGCAGCCAGGGTCGCGCAATAGCCGCGGGTCGGCGTCAGCTCGGTGATCTTGGTGCCGATGGTCTGCATGACCTTGTAACCCATGGTCGCCAGACCGACCACGATGCCGACGCCGCCGAGGATCAGGATCCAGATGGGCAGATCCGCCTTCTGGGCCACCTCGCCGCCGCTCTTGACGATGGACACCACCGCCGCCAGCGGGCCGATGCCGTTGGCCACGTCGTTGGAGCCGTGGGCGAAGGCCATGGCGCAGGCGGTGAAGATCATCATGGGCGTGAAGACCTTCTCCACGCTGGCGTAATGGAACTCCTTGTCGGCGGCCGCGTCGACCTTGACCTTGTTGATCATCATCTTGCCGATAATGGCGACGATGACGCCGAAGATGACCGCGACGATGAAGCTCTGGCCCATGGTGAACTCGAGCTTCAGGTGCTTGAGGCCCTTGAACAGGGTGACCAGGGCGACGATGAAGCCGACCAGGAAGACGTAGACCGGCCCCCAGTTCTTGGCCTTCTCGAAGGGATTGTCGGTGTTCAGGATCAGCTTGCGGATGCTCAGCATCAGCAGCAGGGCGATGACGCCGCCGAGCAGCGGCGAGACGACCCAGCTGGCGACGATCTGACCGATCTTGCCCCAGTTCACCGCATCCATGCCGATGCCGGCCACGGCGAAGCCGACGATGGCGCCGACGATGGAGTGGGTGGTCGAGACCGGCCAGCCGCGGGTGGAGGCGACCATCAGCCAGATGGCGGCGGCCAGCAGCGCCGCCAGCATGCCGTAGACCAGCAGCTCCGGCGAGCCGGTGATGGCGGCCGGATCGATGATGCCCTTGCGGATGGTCTTGGTGACCGGGCCGCCGGCGATGAAGGCGCCGGCGAACTCGAAGATGGCGGCGATGATGATCGCCTGCTTGACGGTGATGGCGCCGGACCCGACCGACGTGCCCATGGCGTTGGCCACGTCGTTGGCGCCGATGCCCCAGGTCATGTAAAGGCCGAAGATGATGGCCATGACGATGAAGACGGTGCCGTATTCGGCAATGATTTCCATGACTCCCCCTGATTAACCTTCTCTGAATTGAAAGCCCCGTTGACGTTCCTGCGTGCGTGCGGGCTTGAAAACACTGTGCCGCGCGTCGTCAACGGGCAATCAACAGGCGCAGGCGGTCGCCCACCTTCTCGGCGTAGTCCGCCAGGTCCCCGATCCACTGGATGAGCTGATACCAGAAGATCACGGACACCGGGCTCATGGAGTCCTCCTGCTTGAACAGGGTCCGCGCCAGGGACATGCCCAGCTCGTCGGTCTCGTCCTCGATCTTCCCCAGCTTCTCGACCATCTCCTCGACCTTGGAGGCCTCTCTTCCCCGGAATCCGGTCTCGATCAGCTCGTCGAGCTCCCCGACGATGGTTGCCGATGCCTGGCAGGTATCCACGCAGCGCTGCACCAGGGACTTCAAGTCGTCGACCATGTCCGCCGGCACCGTCATATCCCGCTCGACCAGCAGGCCCGCGATATCCTGGGCGGTGTCCGCGATGGAATCCTGCATATCCAGGACCTCCAGCAGATCGCGGCGGTCCACCGGCATGAACAGGCTCTTGGGCAGATGGGCGCGCAGCTGGTTCTTCATCTCGTCCGCGGCGTGCTCCTTCTCGAAGATCTTGTCCTTGACCTTCTCGACACCCGCCGAATCCCCGGCGATCAGCGACTCGAACAACGCCGGGACCTCGGCGACACACTCGTTCACGATCCGCATGTGCTCCTGCAGCGGCTTGAACGGCGAGTGGCCGAACAGCGATGCGATGGGGTTGGTGGACTTCATGAATCCTGCCTCCTTATTTTCGGCTTTAACATGGATTTTAAGTGGGTTTTCTTGATTATTCAGGGGCCAGGCAATCGATACCCTGACCTGGCAAGTGGTTTCCCCTCATCGGAACATGCACGCGCGGCTGCAATCGCCAAAGGCACTGTTTTACCAAATCGTCACGCCATTGTAATTATTTCGTAATATTTATTGATGCGGGTCATCTTCGCGGCATCGGCCCCAACCCTATCATGAGTTGCATTGCGATCGGACTTACTCGCTTCGCTCCCGAAAGCGCCAGCGCGGACAACGACGGAAGTTCTCGCGTACCATTAGCGGATCTGTGCAAACCGGGCTGCGCCAACTGACGCAGCTTCCCGCGAGTGTGCTTGCGACCTTTCCGCGGCCCGGTAACCTTGGCAGTCGAACAGCAAAAAACGTGCGGTGCTTCGTTGCCCCGCACGCACACCGGGCACCCGTCGCAGGTTTGACCCGGCGGGAGGGGTGGATGGAAGAGCTCAGTCTGATATCGGGGCAGGTCGACACCCGCGATCTGGAGCTGACGCTGCGCATCTGCCTGCAGGTGGTGTTCCTGCTCAGCTCCGCCGTATTCTCCGGCTCCGAGACCGCCCTCTTCTCCCTGAGCCGCATCGACCTTCAGCAGCTGCGCAACACCCGCGATCGACACTCCGAGAGCATCCACGCCATGCTCGACGAGCCGCGGCGCCTGATCATCTCCATCCTCTGCGGCAACGAGCTGGTGAACATCGCCTCCGCCGTCAACATGACCGGCATCCTGCTCATGCTGTTCGGCGAGGACGCGGGCTGGATCAATATCCTGGTCATGGTCCCACTGCTGCTGCTCGTGGGCGAGGTGACGCCGAAGACCATCGCCGTCAACTTCCCCGTCGGCTTCACCAAGACGATCAGCACCCGCATCCTGCCCAAGTGGATCTACATCGTCACGCCCCTGCGCGAGGCGGTGCGGCTGGTCGCGGACCGGATCACCACCTGGGTGGTCGGTGAGGTGGTCGACCGGGAGAACCTGCTGCAGCCCGACGAGCTCAAGACCCTGCTCGAGGAAGGCGAAGAGACGGGCATCATAGACGCGACCGAGCGGGTCCTGATCGACAATCTCCTGGAGGCCTCCGAGACCGACATCTCCCACATCATGACGCCCGGACCGCGCATCCGCTTTCTCGATGCGGGCGAGCCGCTGCCGGAGATCATTCGGAGCTTTCGCCGGTTCGAGCATCCCCGGGTACCCGTCTACTCCGGGCACTGGGACAACGTCATCGGCTTCATTCACTCCGAAGACGTGCTGCGCCTGGTCCGTGGCGGTGCGGACCTGGAGACCATCAAGATCGAAGACTTGCTGCGCCCCGCCCATTTCGTCCCGCCCACCACCATGGTGGACGAGATGTTCAATTTCTTTCAGGAGCACCAAACCCGCGCAGCCATCGTCCTGGGAGAATTCGGCGAGGTGCTGGGCATCGTAACCATGAAGGACGTGCTCACCTTCTTCTTCGGCGAAATCACGGGCAAGATGCGCGGAAGCGAGGATTACGAGCAGGACGAGAACGGGTATCTGGTCCCGGGCGACATGCGGCTGCTCGATTTCTACAACCTGACGAACATCGACATCGACGACCCGGTGATGACCACCGTGGGCGGCCTGGTCTTCCGGCTCTTCGGCCGCCTGCCCAAGCCGGGTGAGACGGTCGCCTACGAAGGCTACAACTTCACCGTAATGGAGGTCAGCGGACTGCGCATCAGCCGCCTGCGGGTCAGTGAGTCGGATACTACGGAGGGTCCCGACGCTCCGGATGAGCAGGATTCGGCCATCGGCGACGGGCCATATGACACCGGGGCGCAGCAAGAGCCCGAGCTTGCCGCATCAAGCGCAGCCGATTCCGACACTCCCAACCAGCGGGGGGAGAGCTGACATGGAATGGCTGTTCGAGCTCTTCGTGATTCTGTTCTTCCTGGCCTTGAAAGGCTTCTTCTCCGGCTCGGAGATCGCGATCGTCAACTCCGACAAGCTGAAGCTACGCCACAAGGCGAAGCAGGGAGACAAGCGCGCCGCATTGCTGCTGAAGATGTTCCGCACGCCGGACGTGATACTGGGCACCACCCTTGTGGGCACCAACCTGGCCACGGTTACCATCTCGACCCTCGGCGCGTTGATCTGTATCCATCTGTTCGGCGAATCCGGCGATCTCATCTCGGTCCTGCTCCTGACCCCCTTTCTGCTGATCTTCGGCGAGATCGTGCCCAAGAGCATTTTCCAGCAGAAGGCAGACTCCATCGTCGGTACCATCATCTACGGGCTGCGCTTTTTCTCCTATCTCTTCTATCCCGTCATTTTCGTGTTCAGCCGCGTCGCCCGCTTCGCAACCCGGCTGGTCGGCGGCAAGAGCTCGCGCCAGAACATGTTCATCACCCGCGAGGAGTTGCGCGTGCTGCTGGACATCACCGAGCCCCCTGCCGGGGCGAACGCAATGGACCGCAAGAGCATCCGGCGCATCATTCGATTCGGAGATACCACCGTCGGTCAGGCCATGATCCCGCTGGCGGACGTAATCGGGATCAGCGAGACCCGAAAGATCGGCAACGCGGTGCGCTTGGTGCACAAGCACGGCTATAACCGTCTGCCCGTCTACCGGGGCAACATCACCAACGTCAAGGGCGTGCTCACACTGACCACCTGGAACCTGATGGACGCAGACACCGAGAAAAAGCCCATGTCCGATTTCATCCGGCCTCCCCTCTTTCTGTCGCCACAGCAGACCATCGATCAGACCCTGCCTTTGCTCCAGGTCCGCCCGGATCACATGGGCATCGCCGTGGACGAGTTCGGCTCGGCCATCGGGATTCTCACCATGGAGGACGTCTTCGAAGAGGTCGTCGGAGACATCGACGTGGGCTACGACTTCGACGAGTATCAACCCAAACGCCAGTACGTCATCGACCAGGAGAGCGAATCGACTTACGTCATCAGCGGAAGGGGGCCGATCTCCGAGGTAAACGATATCCTGCATATCAAGCTGCCGGTATCGGAGGCGCATACCATTGGCGGTCTGGTCAGCGCACGGCTGCGGCGCATCGCCGAGGTCGGGGACCTCATCGAAGAGGAGCATTTTCGCTTCACCGTCCTGGAGGCCGACCCCCGTACCGTGATCAAGGTGCGCGCGGAGCGGATGTAGGGAAGCGATTTCTGTCAAATCACTCGGGGTGATTCCAGGCCAAAGGCTTAGTCAGCTTCAGGGGGACGCGTGAGAGGTCTATTCAGCAAGCTACGCATCGGCGAGAAGATCGGACTCAGCACGGGCCTGGTCGGCCTGCTCTTCCTCCTGGTCATCTGGCATTACCACCAGAGCCTGCAATCGGCTCTCGGCGACTATGAGCGCCTCCACGACGTCTTCGGGGCCAGGGAGGTGTACGCGTTCGAGATCGCAACCGCTCTGTCCGCCGCACGGCTGGCGGAGAAAAGCTTTCTGATCGAGCGCGCCGAAGCCCACGCGGCCGAGGTGGACTCCCGGGTCGGCCAGGTCCTGGACAAGGCCGGGCTTCTCGCGCAGGTCGACGCGGACTCACAAGCTGCCGCAGTCGAGATCGAGACCCTGATCATGGCTTATCGAGAGCGATTCCATGCCATCGCCGACGCCTGGCGCGAGAAGGGGTTGGACCACGACTCCGGGCTGCAGGGCACCTTCAGAGACCGGGTGCACGAGCTCGAAGACCTGGCGGGAAACTTCAATGCGGACAAGCTGTACCTTCAGCTCCTGCAGATCCGCCGTGGCGAGAAAGACCTGGGCCTGCGGCGGGAGGCCCTGTACGAAACGAAGGTGCTCGGGCTGATCGACGGATTCCGCGAGCTGGTTCGGTCCTCCGAGCTGAGGCCCGAGGTCAAGGACCGGCTCATGGCCGAAATCGACACCTACGCGCAGACCTTCCTGACCTATGCGGCCAAGGTGATGGGAAATCAGGACATTGCCGGCGGGAAGGGTCCCTTCAGGCAGGCCGCCCACCGGATAGAGGACATCCTCAACGCCCATTACGTGCCGGAGCTGGAGTCCAACATCCTGCAGATGAGGCGCAGGGAAAAAGACTACCTGCTTCGCGGCGACAACAAATACGTGGAAATGGTCACGCAAATCGCGGGGACTATACGCGACCAGATCGACAGCTCGCGCCTATCGAGTGAGCACAAGGGGCTGCTGGCCGGGTTGCTGGCGGCGTACGAAGAGAATTTTCTGGCCCTTGTGGAGCAAAACGACGCCATTCTCGTCCTCGAGGGCGAGATGATAGAGCTAGCCTCACGCATCACGCCCCTGGTCAAGCAGAATCTGGATCAGGCAACGAGCCTCGTGGATGAAATGGAGACCAGGATCGCCAAATCGTCCGCGGAAAGCGAACGATTAACCCTGTTGATCGTCATCTGCGCCAGTGTGCTCGGCACCGTCCTGGCCACCCTGATCACCCTGAGGATCGTTCGCCCTGTGCGCCAGATGGCAGGCCTGTTGGACCGCCTGACACACGAGAACCCCACGGAACGTATATCAACTGTCCCGGGAGCGAGAGATGAGCTCAACGCCATGGCGGAGTCCGTGAATACCATGGCCGACCACAAGGCGACCTTTGTCCACTGGTGGCAGACGTCTATGAGAGAGGCTATTGCCCTGCGAGACCAACACTCGGCGGAGACGGGAGAAGATCAGAAGCAAGTCGAGGACGAGCTCCGTGCGGCAGCCATTGCCAAAGTGCAGCAGTTAAACGCAATTCGCGGCCAGCTTCGCAGACAGGTCGACCGAATCCTCGCGTCGGCCGGGCGCATTCAGTCCGGTCGCCACGGCGCCGCCTTGGCAGAGGAAGTCCAGACCCTGGAGCACAGCGCCCATGGAATTTCCACGCTTCTGGAGGTCACAGCAGAGGAAGAGGCGGCGCGCTGAACCGTTACGGCGATTGCCGGAAAATCGCCAAGGCCGGAATCACCGCCGCCGCTTACAGGCATCCTTGATCTCATCGAGCAAGGCGCGGTAGGAGCGCAGCAGCCGGCGCGGCTTCTTCTTGTGCTTTTCGGTGATCGACTCGAAGCGTTTCTCGAATACTTTCGCGGTCTTCTTCTCGCCTTCGCCGCACTTGGCCAGCTTGGAGAGCTTTCTCTTGCGCAGTGCCTCAATGAGCTCAACGTCCTGCTTGGCGAAATAGAGGTCCTCGTCCGCCGCTTCTTTCAACCGGAGCTTATCGACGAAGTCGCTCATCGCATCACCTTTTGTGTTCCTGGTTTGTACCGCACGTCGGCCTCCGGAGGAAGTTGCACGAGTCTGAATGACTTTGCGGCAGAATTGTCGCGCACACCGACAATGACCACAACTGATTCATGGTTTACTCGGGCGTGCCTCTACGAGCGGGCACCGGAGCCTCAACCCCAACAGCGCCGGGGTGAAACTCATTCGCCTTTTTCCAGTCTTTGTGATAGCCGGTTGCAATGCAGCCTTCTGGCCCGAGACGGGTAACAATTCCGTCACTATCCGGGCTCCTGCAAATAGTCAGGATTCGCTTGCGGGGAATCTTGCGGAGGTGCGATCATTCGCGTCTCTTGCCGACAGTAAGAGGGGATGAGTGTGGAGCTGATAAAAACAGACATTGCAATCGTCGGGGCCGGAGGTGCCGGTCTGCGCGCGGCCATCGCCGTCGCCGAGAGCGATCCGGATCTGAAGGTTGCCCTGATCTCCAAGGTCTATCCCATGCGCAGCCACACCTGCGCAGCCGAGGGCGGCGCGGCGGGCGTCATCAAGCCCGACGACAGCCTCGACCTGCACTTCCACGACACCGTGGGCGGCGGCGACTGGCTGTCGCGACCAGGACGTGGTCGAGTACTTCGTCAACGAGGCCCCCAAGGAGCTGACCCAGCTCGAGCACTGGGGCTGCCCCTGGAGCCGCGAGCCGGACGGCATCCGTCGGCGTGCGCCCCTTCGGCGGCATGAAGATCAAGCGCACCTGGTTCGCCGCCGACAAGAGCGGCTTCCACATCCTGCACACCCTGTTCCAGACCTCGCTCAAGTACGCCAGCATCGAGCGCTTCGACGAGTACTTCGCCATCGACCTGCTGGTCGACGACGGCCGCTGCCAGGGCGTCGTCGCCATCGAGATGCGCAGCGGCCGGCTGTGCCAGTTCCAGGCCAAGGCGGTGATCCTCGCCACCGGCGGTGCGGGCCGGATGTTCCCCTTCACCACCAACGGCGCGATCAAGACCGGCGACGGCATGGCCATGGCCTATCGCGCCGGCGTGCCGCCCAAGGACATGGAGTTCGTGCAGTACCACCCGACCGGCCTGCCCGCGCACCGGCATCCTGCTCACCGAGGGCTGCCGCGGCGAGGGCGGCGTCCTGCGCAACAAGGACGGCTACCGCTACCTGCAGGACTACGGCCTGGGACCGGAGACCCCGCTGGGCGAGCCGGTGCTCAAGACCATGGAGCTCGGGCCGCGCGACCGCCTGAGCCAGGCCTTCTGGCACGAGCAGCAGAAGGGCAACACCGTACCGACCCAGTGGGGCGAGAGCGTGCACCTGGACCTGACGCCACCTGGGCGAGAAGAAGATCAACGAGCGGCTGCCGCTGGTGCGCGAGCTGTCCATCACCTACGTCGGGCGTCGACCCGGTGACGGACCCGGTCCCGATCCGCCCGGTGGTGCACTACATGATGGGCGGCATCCACACCGACATCGACGCCGCGACCCCGATGCCGGGCCTGTATGCGGTCGGCGAGATGGCCTGCGTCAGCCTCAACGGCGCCAATCGCCTGGGCTCCAACTCGCTCACCGAGCTCCTGGTGTTCGGCAAGCGGGCGGCCGCGAACGCCATCGAATACGCCCGCAGCGCCGAGTCACGCCAATGAGACGAGCCTGACAGGAGCAGGCCGAGAAGGTCCAGGCCAAGATCCGGACCTGGTCTCGCGCAGCGGTGGCACCGAATCCATCGCCGGTATGCGCAAGGAGATGGCGGACTCCCTGGAAGTCGGGCGCCGGCATCTACCGCACCGAGGAGACCCTGCAGGAGACCTGCAACGTGCTCGTCGATCTGCGCAAGCGCTATCGCGGGTATCGAGCTGCACGACAAGAGCAACGTCTTCAACACCGACCTGTTCCAGGCGCTGGAGCTGGGCAACCTGCTCGAGCTGGCGCAAACCGTGGCCGAAGGCGCCTTGGCGCGCAAGGAATCCCGCGGCTCGCATCAGCGGCTGGACTTACGAGGAGCGCGACGACGAGAACTTCCTCGAGCACACGCTGGCCTACTACCAGGGGGACGAAGCGCCCCGGCTCGACTACCTCGACGTCATCATCACCAAGTCGCCACCTGGCGTGCGGGACTATTCGGGAGGTGCCAAATGAGCGAGATCAAGCTGGAGCTCGAGATTCTCCGCTACGATCCGGAGAAGGATCAGGAGCCGCTATTTCCAGACCTATCCGGTCTCCTGCCAGGAAGACTGGATGGTGCTGGATGCCATCAACCACGTCAAAGACCACGTGGACACCACGCTCAGCTACCGCTGGTCCTGCCACATGGCCGTGTGCGGCAGCTGCGGCATGATGATCGACGGCGAGCCGAAGCTGGCCTGCAAGGCCCCGGTGCGGGACTACGCGAACCGGAAGATCCGCATCGAGCCGCTGGCCAATTTCCCCATCGAGCGTGACCTGGTGGTCGTCCTGGACGACTTCATGGAGAAGCTCAAACGGGTCAAGCCCTACATCATCCGCAAGGACGAGAAGCCGATCGAAGAAGGCGAGTACAAGCAGATCGCCGGCCGAGCTGAAGAAATACAAGCAGTACACCCTGTGCATCAACTGCCTGTGCTGTTACGCGGCCTGTCCGCAGTACGCCCTGATACCCGAGTTCATCGGTCCCGCGGCCCTGACCCTGGCCCATCGCTACAACCAGGACTCCCGCGACCAGGGCTCGCCGAGCGCCACGAGGTCGTGTCGACGCCGAAGGGGTCTGGGACTGCTCTTTCGACGGCGACTGCTCCGAGGTCTGTCCCAAGCACGTGGACCCGGCCAGCGCACTGCAACAGCTCAAGATCGCCACCACCGTGCAGTGGTACCAGGAGCTCATCGGCATGGGGGGGAAATAACCATGGCCTATGTAAGACCTGTTTCCAAGTACGGCTGGTACCTGAAGAGACGCAGCTACACCGTCCATATGCTGCAGGAGATCACCAGCTTCTTTATCGCGATATTCGCCCTGATACTGCTCTGGTGCATAGCGGCCGTGGCAGGTGGTCCCGGAGTCCTACCAGGCGTTTCTCAACAGCCTGACCAGCCCGGCGATGGTGCTGCTGCTCTGGGTGCTGACCATCGTCATGTTCTACCACGCCTATGCCTGGTTCAGCGTGACGCCGAAGGCCATGGTGATACAAAAAGGAGAAGACTTCGTACCCGGCAGCGCAATCGCCGGGGCCCACTACGGAATCTGGATCGTCGTGACCCTGGTGGTCCTGTTTCTCGCGGGGGTGTTCTGAGATGGCAAGATCAACAAGGCATTGTTCTGGAGCCTGTTCGCCGCCGGCGGCACCGTAACGGCCTTCGTGTTTCCCGTGCTGGTGCTGATCGTCCTGATCGCCGCCCACGGAAATCCGCCGACGGCTATGGGCTACGAGCAGATGCAAGCCATCCTCGGCAACTGGCTCGGCAAGCTGGTGGCATTCGGCATCGTCTCCCTTGCTTTGTGGCATGCGGCTCATCGACTGCGCACCGCCCTGCACGGGTTGGGGCTGCGGGCGGATGGTCTGGTCGCGACCGTCGGATATGGTGGTGCGCTGATCTGCACCATCCTATGCGCTTATTATTTGCTGCAGATCTAGCATTGAACCGACTTGCGCGCCGTCAATGAAGCGCGGAGCACTGAGAGCCCTACCGGCGCTGCCGGTGGGGCTTTTTTGTCCAGGCGACTCTTAAAGGCCCAACAACTGGTTGAGCGGACTGACCACCGCATTTGCCCCGCGCTCGATCACATGGGTATAGATCTGGGTGGTACGAACGTCTTTGTGCCCGAGCTGTTCCTGCACCGTTCGAATATCCATACCGCGCTCAAGCAGCGCAGTCGCAAAGGAGTGGCGCAATGAATGGCAGGATGCGGGCTTCTCGATCCCAGCCTTTCGCACCGCCGTTCTGACCGCTTTCTGCACGCCGCTCTCGTCGATATGGTGACGGCGCTCGATCCCGGTTCGGGGATCAATACTGCGGTTGCCTGAGGGGAACACATGCTGCCAATGCCATTGCCGAGGTGCATTCGGATACTTTCGAGCCAGTGCATGGGGTAGGTAAACCGCACCGAACCCGTCCGCCAGATCCTTTTCGTAGAGCATCCGAACATGTTCCAAGTGTTGCTTGATCGGCGTGATCAAGGTGTCAGGGAATGTCACTACTCTATCTTTGCCACCCTTTCCGTTTCGAACCAGGATCGCCCGATGATCGAAATCCAGATCCATCACGCGTAGCCGAACCGCCTCCATGAGCCGCAGACCGGAACCGTAGAGCAGGCAACCGACCAGCCAGTGGGTGCCCTGGAGATGCTTCAACAACGACTTCACCTCCTCCAGAGTCAGCACCACCGGCAACCTTTGGGTCTTCTTCGCCCGAACGACGCCTTCAATCTCCTGTAGAGGTTGTCCGAGTACCGCCTTATAGAGAAAAACCAAGGCGTTCAAAGCCTGGTTCTGCGTCGAAGCGGCCACGTTACCTTTTACAGCCAGATGGCTGAGAAACGCGCCGACCTCTGCTTCTCCCATCTCCTTCGGGTGGCGCTTCTAGTGGAACAATATAAACCGCTTGACCCATCCGACGTATGCCTCTTCCGTCCGGATACTGTAGTGCCGGACCCTAATCGCGTTGCGAACTTCTTCGAGGAACGGTGGCGGTCGATTTTGCTTACCCATGCCAAGTGAATACTGTGTTTTTGAACAGCTCCATGAAACGGATTTTCATCTTGTTCGGTAAAGAAATCAAGACTAGTATCCGGGAAAATCTCCCGATACCGGCGCGGGAGGTCGCTGGGCGTGGCGGATATTTTCACCGAAGCGCAGTCGTTTTCTTATGTTTCAACGGCAATTTCTTCGGATCGGGTGTCGCAGGCTGCGCTGGTGGGCGACGTGGATATGAGGAAAGTTTCCGTGTTTAAACACGGAAATTTTCCGGCTACTCAATGTTAGGTGGCAGCAACGATTTATTGTTCGGAGGCAAGATCACATACAAGCCCAGTTAGCTGGAGAAGTTCAATCTGACTTAGTCCCTTACCTCAAAAATCTTGAACAGAATGAGAAAAACTCTTATAGCGCATTCCTGACGAGTGTCGGCTGGACGAAGTACTCGCGGATGACCAATGCGGTGTGACAGCGACGCGTCGCCCAAGCTTGGTGAAGAAGTACTTGTAAGCACGACCGACCTTCTTGATCAAGCCGTGTGTGCGCAGTCGTTTGAGAAGGTAGGACGCACGGCCCGGGGAGAGATCCGGAATGTACTTGCGTAGATCGCGGGCACGAAAGCCGGAGATGGACCACTCGCCACGGGACAGGGTAAGGAACAGGCGGTAGTCAGGGTCGAGGAACAGGTCGAAGCCGCGCAAAGAACGGCCTTTGATCTTGGCTGGTGCGGCCATCTTGGCCAATGCCTTCTGTGCGGCATCGGGATTGTCGAGACAGGCCATGAAGGCGAAGTAGCGCGCGTTTGCGGCCAGCAGAAGCTGGCGCAGGTCGTTGAGACTGTAGATACTTTGCGCAGTGGGGCGAGTTTGAATACATGTTCGCCATTGCG
This sequence comes from uncultured Gammaproteobacteria bacterium, assembly GCA_963802975.1. Lineage (GTDB taxonomy): Bacteria > Pseudomonadota > Gammaproteobacteria > Chromatiales > Chromatiaceae > Thiosymbion. The sequence goes on along the minus strand of CAWDLA010000049.1, from coordinate 35,606 downwards.
CTGTTCCACGTAGCGGTGGTGCTTGAAGAAGGAGACGTCGTTGGCGGTACACTCGACGCGGGCGATCAGCCCGGCCTTGTCGTAGAGCTTGATGCCGGCCGGCCCCATGTGGTGGCGGATACGAGTGCCTTGGATACGGGTGGAGAAATCGTCGCCGACCTCCCCTTCGTAGGAACCGGTTAGTTTGTGTCCGAGGAACATGGCGACATGTTCGGCCTTGATGACATGGACGGCGGTGCGCACGATGGCCTCGTAGAGGGGCTGGAACTTGGCCTGCTGGCGGAACACCACGTCGGTGGCGTACTCCACCTGCATGAAGCTCCAGTGAACGCCGTTACGGAAGTGATGCAACACCGGGCAGAAGCGCTGTGCCCACTGCTCGAGGCGTTGATGCCAGCATCGTCGCGTCGAGGCTATCGGCGAGACGCTGCGCCTCGCTCGGATCGCCGAGCGTGACGAAGGCATTGTCGAGCATTTGGAAATCGATGCCGGCGTCGCGCGGCTCTGCCGTGCCAGCCAGCCATGGCCGTTGAAGTCGGCTCTGTCGGCGAAAGGCGCACCAACTCGGCGCGGCGCAGGCGTGACGCCGACCCCGAAGGTTACTGCTCGTCGATGAAATAGAAGTAGTAGTGCAGGCATTTGCCGGAGGTTGGCTTGAGAAACGTGCGATGGGTGGTCTTATCGTGCCAGGGCCTGATACGAGGAACACGATTCCATGGCCGAGACACATGCACCAAGCCAGGATGATCACCGCGCTCGGCCAGGATCGCCTGGATGCGATCCTCTTTGCGAAACGCCTTGAGGCGGCGGATGAACTCGATTTCCAGTCCCGGCCTCACTTGCCTGGCGCTCGGCGTTCGTGCGCAGTTCTTCGCGCAACGGTTCAGCCCAGCGAGCATAGTCGAACAATTTGATGTCCCGGTAGCTGAGGAATCCGGCCATCGCCTTCGCGTAACAGATGTCCGGCAAGGTACCGGTGAGGACGACACGATCGAAGCACGACAGTACGTTACCGATATCGTCCTGGTGCCGCTCGACAAAGGGGTTCATCTGGCTGCTCCCGTGTTCGCAATGCCTACCCGCAACGATAGCCGATCACACCTTTTTGGTTCCGGCTATGCCGGGTTGGGAGATCAAAATGAACGAAACAACAAATAGTCATGTCGTGATAACAGACATCAAGATGCCATTCATGTCTATGGTCATATTTATGGTTAAGGCTGCCATCGCTGCGATACCAGCATTTATTATATTGGCAATTATCGGCGCCATCGTTATGAGCGTCTTGGGCGGCCTCGGTGGGATGGCTGGAGGCTAGATTTGCGGGAACCACCTAACATGCGCCTCAAGCCGAGTCCGTACTGTGCCGTCGAGCTTGGCGTTTTGTAATTGGGTTCATCATAGGCACAGTACGGCCCGGCTTAGGCTTGACGTTATGTGCTTCAGCCACAGCCGCTATCGGCCAATGGACTAAACCGCTACCGCGGTAGGGGGAGGTAGGCTCCGGTAGAGCTGGTGGATTAGCGGGATGGGTCTGTCCCGTCTAGAGGTTTGAGGTGCAGTTCCCCTCAACCCAAGACAGGAGCAGACCCATGTCCAGTCACGAACATTCCATCAGCCCGTTGCGTCAGCGCATGATCGAGGATATGACGCTGCGCAAGCTCTCGCCCAAGACCCGGAGCGGGTATCTGCGCTGGGTCAAACGCCTCAACGGTTTTCTCAAGCGTTCGCCGGCGACGGCCACGGCGGAGGATTTGCGCCGCTTCCAGCTCGATTTGGTCGAGCGCGGTGTTGGCCGCGGAAGCGTGAACGCGGCGGTCACCGCCCTGCAGTTCTTCTTCGATGTCACCCTCGGGCGCGGCGAGTTGATGGCCAAGATGAGCCATGTGCACCAGCCGCGCAAGCTGCCCACGGTGCTCGGTCGCGAGGAGGCCGAGCGCTTTCTGGAAGCGGCCCCGGGGCTGAAGTACAAGGCCGCCCTGTCGGTGGCCTACGGCGCCGGGCTGCGCGCCGCGGAGGTGGTGGCGCTCAAAGTCGACGCTATCGACAGCCAGCGGATGGTCATCCGCGTCGAGCAGGGCAAGGGGCGCAAGGACCGCTACGCGCTGCTCTCGCCGACGTTGCTGGAGGTGCTACGGGCGTGGTGGTGCGAGGGCAACGCGCGCGGCAAGATGCTGCCCCACGGCTGGCTGTTCCCGGGCCAGGACCCCGTCAACCCGCTCTCCACGCGCCAGCTCAACCGCGCCTGTCATGCCGCCGCCAAAAAGGCCGGGATCGCCAAGCGGGTCTCGCTCCATACGCTGCGGCACAGCTTCGCCACGGATCTGCTCGAGCACCGGGAGGACATCCGCGTCATCCAGGTGCTGCTCGGGCACAAGAAGCTGGAGACCACCGCGCTCTACGCGCAAGTGGCAACCGCCACCCTGCGTGAGGTCACCAGTCCGCTGGAGCGTTTGACCCTGAGCGATCCGCCGCGCACCTGAGGCGGCGCGGCCATGCCGCGCCAGGCACTGGAGGTCGCCGATATCTTCCGCGACCACGGACCGGCGTGGCGCCGGGAGCAGGCCGGACATCTAAGTCTCGGCCAGCTCAAGGTGATGTCGGCGATCGAGCATTGCCGCACCGCGGCGCTCGGTGGGCACGTCGAGCAGTGTCCGGAGTGCGGCCACACGCAGATCGCCTACAACTCGTGTCGCGACAGGCATTGCCCGAAATGTCAGGGGGCCGTGGCCAAGGCGTGGCTCACCGCCCGTGAGGCCGACCTGCTGCCGGTGGAGTACTACCATGTGGTCTTCACCCTGCCGGCCCCGATCGGCGCCATCGCCTACCACAACAAGGCGGTGATCTACGGCCTGCTGTTCCAGGCCGCTGCCGAGACCTTACTCACCATCGCCGCCGATCCCAAGCACCTGGGGGCGCGGATCGGACTGACGATGGTACTGCACACCTGGGGCTCGGCCTTGGTTCATCACCCGCACGTACACTGCATCGTGCCCGGGGGCGGCATCTCACTCGACGGGCAGCGCTGGGTCGCCTGCCGGCGCGGCTTCTTCCTGCCCGTGCGCGTGCTCTCGCGGTTGTTCCGACGCTTGTTCTGCGAGAAGCTCGCTGCCGCCCACCGGGCCGGTGAGCTGCAGTTCTTCGGCGCGCACCAGGCGCTGGAAAAGGCCGAGGCGTTCGCCGCGTTCCTCAAGCCGCTGCGCCAGATCGACTGGGTGGTCTATGCCAAGCGCCCCTTCGCCGGACCGCAGGCGGTGCTCGCTTACCTCGCTCGCTACACCCACCGCGTGGCCATCGCCAACAGCCGGCTGATCGCCCTCGACGAGAAAGGGGTCACCTTCAAGTTCAAGGACTACCGGGCCAAGGGCCGTTGCCGCTATGGGCGCATGACCCTGCCGGTCGATGAGTTCATGCGCCGCTTCTTGCTCCATGTCCTTCCCCGTGGCCTGCACCGCATTCGCCACTACGGCCTGCTGGCCAACGCCGCCAGGGTCCAGAACCTGGCACGGGCTCGGCAGCTGCTCGCAGCTCCGCTATCCCCGCTCATTGCCGTGCCGGTTCTCGCCGACGATGACGGTCCGCGGGAGGAGGCAGCCGACAACAACCGAACCTGTCCCTGCTGCGGCGCCCCCATGGTCATCATCGAGACCTTCGAACGCGGCCATGCCCCGCGGGCTCCACCATGGCCAAGGGCCCGGGCCGCATGAGTATCGCTCAATCTATCCGTTGCGCCTCCGCGCTCATGAATCATCGGCTTGGCACCGATGACGGGGAGGTCGTGCGCAGCGCTGCCAGAAGCTGGCTGCGCTCACCTAAATCACCGCTTTACGCTCACCTGGAATCGTGCCCCATCGTTGCTGCTCACTCGGCTGAACACTCTGCAGCCCTTCTCCGTACCGTCCCAAACCCATCCGCCACCAACAGCCTCAATTCAAATCCCCATAGCGCCATCCCACTGCTGGCCTCGTCGTGCACTGCCCGCGGTTTCCTCCCTCGAGGCTTATCAGACGCCTACCGCCGACCGCGGTAACCGGCAGGCTCAACTGCAATTATCCCGTGCGGCGTCTTCGTCGATCTCCTCGACTCGGCGGCAGGCATCTGATAACCCTTAACAGGAACGGACGCTCAGGTTGCTTACCCTGAGTGTCGGCTCCACGCTGTTTGCTGACGCTCGCGGTAGCCTGAGCCGACTCGTTCTGAAAACCCTTCTTCGACATCGTTGCCGGGATCGAAGATGGCCGCTATCCATCAAATTGCGGACGTTGCCCTCCGCGCTGCCGAAGTCACAGACGCGTCCGAATATGTTGGAGTCAGAGTCGTGTCGGGAACAAAATGTAAACGTGGGTGATCGGCCCGGCGGCGCAACAGCCGGCGTGGGAAGACGGGCTTGCGGATGCCGTACCCGACTGGGACTCCCTGGCATAGCCCGAGTCCCTCTTCGAGCAACAGGTGCAGTGGTAGCGCCTCCGTCGTCCGGCTCTCCGGACGGCGCGCGGGCCACTGCATGCCCGCCGCGCTTGTTCCCCAATTCAAGGTGCGCCATATGCCCATCGAGCGTCGGGATAGCGGATTCCTCCCGGATTTCCCCCTTCCGCGCCGCCCTGTGTCTGCGTAAACGCCCTTGCTTGCACGCTCCTTCGATGCTAGCGCGTTCCCTTCATTCCAACCGTGGTGCGGTTGTAGTTCCTATCCTTTGTATCGGTCCGGAAAATCGGGTTTGCTCTTGATCGGGCGCGTCATGCCCCGACGTAGCGCAACGAAGAGTAATTGATAACATGCGGTCGTCCGCATCAGGTTGATCACTCAGCATCGCCGGTGAGCTTGCGCGACAAATATCGTCCAGCACATAAGGCGCCCTTGGCCTTTTCGCCGATCGGCAACCTCCCTCGAGTGCGTCCTCCACCATCTCTATTAACGTACAACCTAGGAGATATCTTCATGCAAAACCAAAGAACTGCCGCCGCGTTGGGTGCAATCCTCCTCATCGGTGCTGCGTCTGCGGGCATCAGCTACGCCCAATCGGAGATGACGGCGGCGGTCGTTGCGGCCGGGAGTCAGCTTTCCGGCGAGGTCATGGTGGTCAACACGGACACCCGTCTGATGACCCTGAGGGATGCCGATGGCGAGTTCCACGTCCTTCATGTGCCGCCGGAAGTCACGCGACTCGATAAGATCAAGATCGGCGACAAGGTGACAATCACCGAGTTTTCCTCAGCACTCATCGAACTGCTGCCAAGCAAGGAAGCCGGGCCGATCGCCAGCGAGATGACCACTGACATCGATCGGACGCCCGGCAAGAAGCCCGGTGGCACCATCGCCAAGACACTGACCCTGTCCGGCAAGATCGTCGGTCTGAATAAGGCTGAGGGCAAGGTGACAATCGAGGGTCCCAGCGCGACCCGGTCCTTCGACGTGGAAGACCGATCGATGCTCGACGGCGTCAAGGTGGGCGATGGCGTTGTCGCTCGCTTCCGCAATGTGGTTACCGGCGAGGTGAAGTAGCCAGGGCGCCCGAGCTACGCTCTGCGCTGACCCAGCCAGGCAAGCGCTGGAGTATTCAGCGCTTGCCGCGGCACGATAACTGGAATCGGCCAAATCCGGTCACCCGCCCGACTCGCTCCATCTGCATCGCAGACAGCGGTAGCGCGACATGAAAGGCTCGGATCTGGCGACGCGATCCAGTCCTAGAGCAGCGGACCGTTCCGCGAACTAATAAATCACGGCAAACTAGGGCGATACGCGTAACGCCGGCGAACGTGTCGAGGACCTGAAGCTAGATACCGATGTGTTCCCGCCGCCAGATGACCTGCAGAACGTCTTCAGCCTCGGCCGCATCCAGGTCACGGACGGCGATGGCGATTTCGACCAGCTCCAGCCCTTCGGCGGTCCCTCCTTCGCGATCTGGGATGCTGATAACCCGGTGACTCCATCCCGACAGTGGAGGTTACGACACCGCGAACGCAGCCTGAATTCTGCGACATCTTCCTTGACAACGACCTGCCCCGAGGGGTTGCGCCCTACGCGAATTGCTCACTTAGTGCTTTGCCGTGGCTGTAGTTTGCAGCCGTAGAAATTGGGTGCTATCTTTTTTAGGATTGTGTCGTACAACCATGACATCAACAGAGTGATTTGGGGGAAACCATGAAGAAAGCGGTAGCGGGCTTGATCTTGGGTATGTGCAGCACCGGTGCCTTAGCCAGAGCACCAGTGCAGGTCTGGGATTGCTTACTCAAGGACGGCGTCGACGAAGCGGCTTTACTCGATCACGCACCCAAGTGGCTGGAAGCGGCGCGCAAGGTTGATGGCGGCGAGAATCTTCAAGGGCACATCTTTTTCCCGGTCGCGATCCCCAGTTCAGCCCACACCGACGTCAAGGTCGTTCTGCATTGGCCGAACTTTGCTGAATTTGGCAAATTCTGGGATGCGTACCCAGAGTCTGACGCGGCCGAGCTCGAGGGCACAGCCCTTGAGTGCGCGGGCAGTGCAATCTGGGAAGAACAAGCGTTGACGAACTGATCAGAGTCCCGACCTCCCAGAAAGCCGCCAACCAATGGCGGCTTTTTTTCTCAATTCTTTCTGAAATCGTGTTCAAGTGCGTTCCGGAGTCGTCGAAGTATGTCCGTCGTTTGGAGCTGTAACGAATGGGATCCACTCGAGGAGGTTGTGGTCGGAAACCCGCTCAATGCGCGCTTTCCGAATGCCGACCCGAGCACGCGCGTCGCAGAGTACCCCGATCGTCCGCTCGACGAGATTCCGCAAGGGGCGTTCCCGCAGTGGATCATCGATGAAACCAGCGAAGACCTGGATGCGTTTGTCGCCGTGCTCGAGCAGGCCGGGGTCAGGGTACGCCGCCCGCAAACCTGGCCACACGATGCAACGTTCTCGACCGTGCACTGGGAGACGACGGGATACTACAACTACTGTCCGCGCGACATCATGATGGTGGTGGGCGACCAGATAATCGAAACGCCCAATGTGATACGCGGACGCTCGCAGGAAACCTTCAGCTATCGCGATATGCTCATGGAGTTCATGGCCAGCGGTGCACGCTGGTACAGCGCACCGCGGCCGATGCTGCGCGACGGGCTGTTCGATGTCGACTTGGGCAGACCCTCGCCGCGCAATGATGAGCCGGCGTTCGATGCCGCCAATGTCTTGCGTTTCGGACGCGACCTGCTCTACCTCGTGAGCGCAACCGGTAACGAAATCGGCGGACGCTGGTTGCAGACCCAACTCGGAGACGAGTACCGGGTGCACTTCCTCAAGGACGTGTATTTCGGCAGCCACATAGACTCGACCCTGGTGGCGCTGCGGCCGGGGCTGGTGCTCGCCAATCCGGCGCGCCTCAGCGATGACACCCTGCCGGCGTTTCTCAAGCAGTGGGAGGTGATCTACAGTCCGCCCATGGAAAACCAGGATCGCCACACGCCCGAATACCTGCGCCACGCCATCGGCAGCGAGTGGATCGATATGAACCTGTTCAGCATCGATCCTCAAACCGTTGTTGTCGACAGCGATCAAACCCAGCTGATCCAAGTTGCTCGAATCGAAAGGGCTCACCGTGGTGCCGCTCAAGCTACGCCACTCGCGCATGATGGGGGGCGGTTTCCACTGCGTGACCCTGGATATCCGTCGGCGCGGACAGATGGAGTCCTACTTCGACTAAGGCACGAACGCGTACTTCCGGTAACTGAACAGTGCACGAAGCCGCTGCGTTTCTGGCCCTTGTTGCGGCGCTGAGCACTGCGGCCTGGTGGCGTTATTGCCGCATTGCCCGACACGCGCAACGCGAATCGCATATCGACGACGGCCCCGTACTCACCGATCGTTTTTCCGAGCGCGCCCGCCCGCCCCACTCCCCATTTCACCCCCACGTCCGCTGGCTTCACGAGGTCTTCGAACGTGCCGTCGAGGTGTTGCCGGACTATCCGGCGCTGTCGGTTCCACAGAGCGGGGAGCACCTGAGCTATTCGCAACTGAACAGACGCGCCGACGTGATCGCGGCGACGCTGATGCAGCATCTCGACGGACCCGATCAGGTGGTGGGCGTGGCGATCGCGCAGGACAACGCCGACATCGTTGCCGCGCATCTGGGCATCCTCAAGGCTGGCGCCACGCAACTGTTTCTCGATCCCGACGCGCCCGCCTCGATGCTCGCGCACATGCTTGCCGATGCGCAGCCGGTGGTCGTGTTGACGCGCGGGCAGAGCGACTACGCCGGGTTGCCAACCATTGATCTGTGCCGTGTCGAGACCACGGACGTTCGGCTGACCAAACCGGATTGGCTGGATGAGCCCGCCGAGAGACTCGCCGCGATTTTCTATACCAGCGGCACCACCGGCACGCCCAAAGGGGTGGAATGCGCGCACGCCGGTTACGTCAATCTCGCGCGCAGCTACGCTGACTATTTCGATTTCACGCCAGGCTACGACGCCACTTCGCTGACCTCGTCGCTGGGCTACGACGGATCGATCTCAGAGATGTACAGCGCCTGGAGCTCGGGCTGCGAAGTGGTGCTGCTGACCAAGGATCAGGTGCGCTCCGGACCGGATCTGGTCCCGATCCTGAGAGCGGCAGAGATCACCGCGCTGTTTTGTCCGCCGGTGCTGCTGAGCACATTGACCGCGCACCCCGAGCATGATCTGCCGTACCCGATTTGCCGCTATGTCATCCCAGCGGGTGAGGCGTTTCCCGCCTCCCTGGTCGAGCCCTGGACGCGCGCGCGTCGCCAGATCATCAACACCTATGGCCCGACCGAAGCGAGCACCGACACCAGCCGTCAGTCGCTGCGTCCGGGGCAACCGGTCACGATCGGCTCGCCGTTTCCGAACGTCGAGTACCTGATTCTCGATCCCGATACGCTGACGTCGATGCCTAACGGCGAGGCCGGCGAGTTGTGTATCGGCGGCGTGCAGCTCGCCCGCGGCTATCGCAACCGCCCCGACGAAACCGCGGCGCGCTTCATCGACCACCCCGAATTCGGTCGGCTGTATCGGACCGGCGACCGTTGCCACATCGATCCTGATCGTTGGCAGGTGCATTTCCACGGACGCATCGATGCTCAACTCAAGGTCAGGGGGCATCGCGTCGAGGTGCAGCCGATCGAAGACCTGATGCAACGCGAGTTCGATGCGATCGAAACCGCGGTACTGGACTATCGCGGCAACGAACTGATCGCATTCATTGCCGCGCCGTCACTCGAGATGCGCGACGAGGTTGCGCCTGCGCCGGAGCCACTGACGCGCGCGGTGCAACAGCGCCTTGCACAGGATTTTCCGGACCACGCGATTCCGTCACGCTTGTTCGTTGTGCGCACATTCGCGCTCAAGCCTCTGTCCGGAAAGATCGATCGGAGCGCTCTGCCGTCAATACCGGTGGCGGTACGCAAGACCATCTCAGCGGAGCCTTCGGCCGCAATATCGAACAGCGCATCGAATGTCGCCCCCACGAGCCCCGACGCGCTCGAGGCGCTTGCCTTGTGCCGCGCTGCCATCGGCTACGAGCTGGACTGGGATGACCGTTTCGTCGACTGTGGCGGACACTCGCTCGCGATCGCACAGCTCGCACAGCAGTTGCAGGATGGTCGGATGGCGTATCTCGGTGCGCGAACTTGCTGAGCACCCATGGGACCGCGCGCGCGGTCGCGGGTGCACCGCGCGAGCAGCGTCCAGTCGCCGAGCCGGACCCGGAGCCCCCGGTCGCTCCGGCATTCACCGACGAACACGCGGCCGCTCAACACACACCCGTTGCATTTACCGCGCTGCAGGTGCTTGCGCTGGCATTCATCCAGAGCCCTGGCCTGGCCGCGTTGGCGCTGATCATCACCTACGGCGATCCCGAGGACGTCTTGCTGAACGGAAGGCTCGAACACTTCCTGGTTGCAGCGGTCGTAGTGTTCTTCTTCTGGCTGGTGGTTCCATTCTTCAATCTGGTCTGGGTGCTGGCGCTGCGCCGCCTGTCGCACTGGCTTTTCGGCAGCAATACGATCGAGCCCGGTGTCTACCCGAAGTGGAGCCGCATGCACTTTCGCGTCTGGTGGCACGAAAAACTCCAGTCATCGGTCTTGCGTCCCATGCGCGCCTGGCTGCGCAGCAACGCGATCTACGCCTGGGTGCTGCGTATGCTCGGCGCCAGCGTTGGCCGCGACAGCCACTGCTCGCAGGATGCCGAGTACCGCGGGCCCTTGTTCCTGCTGTCCATCGAAGACGGCGTGACCGTCCAGCCCAGCGCACAGGTTGCGAGCACGTGTTGGGTAGCCGGGGCACTACGCGTTGATGGTGTGCGGCTTGGTGCGGGATCGACCATCGGAGTGCGCGCGGTGGTTGGGCCGGGAGCGAGGCTCGGCAACAACACCTGGGTCACGCCACTGACGCCGGTGCTGGACGACAGCAACGAAAACGACATCCGCGACGAAGGCGATGGCCGTTGTACGGGCAAGCGCCATCGGCAGGCGCGCCCCCGCCGCTTGCTCGATCCGCTGCCCACGTGCCTTGCAGGAAAGCGCCAACATCGGCATGCAGCTGGTGCTGGAATTGTCGCTGACGACGCTACCCGGCGCGCTTGTCATCTGGTGGTTCAGCAATTGGTACCTGCAGCAACGGGGAGAACAGCAGATCGGCAGCGCACTGGATGAATCGCTCGCCGGCGCGCTGTCGGAATTCGCGGTTCTGGGTTTCGCCGCGGCCTGGGTGACGCTGGTGCTGACCTCCGTACTAAGCTGCCTGTTCCTGCGACTGACACGAACCCATCCAGGTATGTTGGCGTCCAGCAGCCTCGCCGGGTCCCTGGTGCTGTACCGGCTGCGCAAGATGGACCAGATCCAGCGTCTATGGAGTTGGTCGATCACGGGCCAGTACCTGCGCAGCCTGGCCGGCATCCGCTACAGCCGCACCGGCGGCTCGGAATGCGATTCGATGTTCAACCTGCTACCCGAACTGGTCAGCGCCGACGCCCAGGTTTTCTGGGCACAAGGATGTTTCAGCAACGTTGTCGAGCAGGACCACGGCTACCTGTTGCTGCGTGCCACCGACCAGGGTTCCAACTTTTTCGTGGGTAACAATGCGGTGATCGAGCGCGGCACCCTGCCCGACAACTTGCTGGTGGGTGTGTCGACGCCTGCGAGCGACATCGGGTTCCGTCGGCAAGTACGCACGCGGGAGAACCGCGCATTGATTGTCGGCGGCAACCCGCCGCTGCAGTTCGGCGAAGCCGGTACCAGCACTGACACCCTCTACGACCGCCTGCCCGATGCGGGCCTGTTTCTCGCGCGCGTGCTATTGAACGACGTGTTGCGCGTCGCCTTGCTGCCCTCGGCCATTGTGCTCATTGTCGCGTTGATCACGACCACGCTGGTGTTCTACGGCTTCAGCGAGCCCCTGTCAGCGGTTCTCGCGGTGGTATTGGCCGAAACAGCGCTGGTGATCCTTGCGATTGTCGTGAAGCGTCTTCTGGTCGGCCCGCGGTGGGGGCGTGACCATCAGACACCCTTCTGGTCGTTGCGCCACTTCGTGTATTTCTTTGCGCAGGACTGTTTTATGAGTTGGTGCGTAGGTCCGTTCAGGATCCTCGAGGGGACGCTGTTGAGTAACCCGCTCTTGCGGGGTTTCGGATGCCGAATTGGTCGCCACGCGTTGATCAATACACCGATGCAGGCGTTCGACTGGAATGCGGTCGATATCGGCGAGAATTGCGTAGTCGAGGGCATGCTGCAGCTGCACAGCTTCGAGAACGGTCGGCTGAAGGTGCGCGCGTCAGCGCTTGGCGACCATTCGACGCTGTCGATCGGGGCGACACTGATGGGTGGCGCCACAACGGCGAGCCACTGCACGATCGAACCGCTCGCGCTGGTCACCAAGGAAATGTATCTGGGACCGGGGCGATACAGCGGCAGCCCGGCACAAGCAGTATCGCCTCAGGGTTGAAGGCTTACCGCCGCAGCGGCCGCGCCTCGAGGTCGGTCACCAGCCGCCACAGCCACTCGAATGGTCCGATCCTGAACCCGCGGAACCAGAGTAAGGCGAACAGCAGCTGTGCCGTGAAGATGGCAACCGCGAGAACGCTTACCGCAGCCGGACCAAGTCGCCACGCCGCGCCGAATCCATACCCGTAGAAGATCGTGCTGAAGATCAACGTCTGGGTGAGATAGACCGTCAGCCCCATGCGACCGGCGGCGGCAAGCGGTTGGCACAGTCGCGCGACCGCTGGGCGTTGTACGGCGAGTACAATGATCAAGAGGTAGCTCGCGGCCATGGCCAATGCGCCGGCAACATAGGCGATATCGCCTAGCAGGGTCATCATTTCACTGCTGCTGCCGGCTGCAAACACGGCGTATCCACGGCTGAGCGTCAGCCACCACTGCGCCGCTGATGCCATAAGCGCAACCACTAGTGCTCCACGCAACCACCGCCGCAGTGTTGGCTTGGAAGCCTTGGGGTCGGACAACACACCGCTGCGTCCCACGACGACACCGAGCAGAAACAGCGCCAGCACCGTCAACCCGCTGTCCGGCCACTGCCAGTCTTCGAGCGGGTTGCGCGGAATCTCGGTCGCGTTGAACCCAATGACCTCGCCCAAGCTTCCCGTGGCGTACACGGACTCGACGCGCTCCTCCTCCAGCAATTCACACGCGTCCTCGGGGAATTCGGGCACATAGTCGTCGCGCCCGGGACCATAGACGTGCCCGAGCGGAAAAACCAGCAGCAACACAATCGCGATGGGGCCCAGCAAGCGTGACGGCAAGGGTGACAGCAACAGCATCACCGCGCCCATTTGCGCGTACTGCATCAGGATGTCGCCGTCATACAGCAGCGCATTCGCCATGCCGAAAACGTAGAGCGCTGCGTACCGGCGCAACATACGCGCCACAACCGGCTGGTCCGGGTCGATTTGCTGTCTGCCACCAAAACGAAAGGCCAAACAAAAAGCTGAACAGGATCCAGAATCGGGATTCGATAAAGACATCCTTGATCAGCCGCAAAGCCGTGTCGGCCGGTGCCTCCCATGCAATCGAGTCGGCACCAAAGCTGTAAAGGTTGACGAGCAGTACACCGAAAAGAGCAAACCCGCGGACGACGTCGATCTCGAAGCGGCGCCGGTGGGTCGGTGGGGTGCTCAAAAAAGTACATCCCACTCTCGATCAACGAGTTTGATCGGCGTACCTACATTGAGCTCGAGCGCACGGTTGTACATCGCTAGCGCGACTGCGAGATCCTCGATCGCGAGTCCGAACGGGTTCCAGAAGATGCGCTCGGCGTCGCTCTCGCGCGCAGGCAGTGTGCCGTTGACGATTTGGCCAAACTCGCCATGAATGCTATCCCGTGATATCAGGCCGGCATTGTTCATACGTGCCAGAACGCGGTCCGAGTGGGTGCATTGGATCCAGTCGTCAACCACGACCTTGTCCGCGGCGAGCACGTGCTCGTAGGTCGGATCCATCAGCGACACATTCATGAACAGAGAGCCGGTCTTGAAGCAATCGGCAGGCACATAGGCTTCACTGGCCGTCGTTGCGGAAATGCCGATATCGGCAGGCGCGAGCGCATCCTCGAATCGGTCGACGATCTCAACCTCAACCCCGAGCTTGTCCATATGCGCTGCAAACTTCTGTGCGCGCTCGGCGGACAGGTCGAATACGCGGTAGTGCTCGATATCGGGGAACCAGTGGTTGAGTACATGCAGTGTCAGCGCACCAATACGACCTGCTCCCACCAGCCCAACTTCCGTTGAGTCGGGTCGGGCCAGATAGCGCGCCGCGAGCCCCTGCACAACCGCGGTGCGCAGTGCGCTGATCAGAGCGCCCTCCATGATCGCAATGGGAAGGCGGGTATCCGCGTCGTTGAGAACGATCACGGCGTTGGCGCGCGGCAATCCACGTTCCGGATTCTTGTGCGCGCTCGCGATCCACTTGATTCCCTCGATATCAAAGCTGCCGCCGAGATAGGCTGCCAGACCGATGATGCGATCGGCAACGTGCGGGCACTCCGGCCGCTTCAGAAAACTGCTCGGGGGTGCGGTGAACTCACCCCTTGGCGTGGGCGACGAACATCGCCTCGAGACTCTCGCCCACTGCGTCGATGTTGTCGATGCCACAGTCAAGCAGATCGCCCTGGGTTAGAAGCAACGTGGTCGAGCTCGCGCACACTATTCGTCCTCATAAATCGATGGTACGTAGATATCGCGTGCAGCCAGCCATTCGCGATTAAATTGTGTCTCGGTGTAGCGGCTGCCATGATCGGGAAGCAACGTCACGATGTTGGCGCCGGCGGCGTATCCTGGCGCGACTACGTCGCGCATGACGTGCAGGGCCGCGCCTCCCGAGCCGCCGGTCAGAATACCCTCGCTACGCGCCAGTTCAACCGAAGCCGCGATTCCCTCGCTGGCACGCACGTAAACGACATGGTTGATCAGGTCGTCAAACCCCGAATTGGCATAATTGGCCGGCTCGATGCTCGTGCCCATCCCGTTCAGATGGCGGTCTTCCACCCCGGGGTTGCCCGGCAGCGCGAGCGAACCATATTCGTCGACCAGCCAGATGTCCGTCGATGGCGAGTGCGTGCTGAAGTATCGAGCGACGCCCATTGAACTGCCGCCAGTGCCTGCAATCAGCACAAGCGCTTCGACCCGGCCCTCGAGGTCAGCGAGAATTTCGGGTGCGAGCGTCTCCTCGTACACTGCAACGGCGGCCGGGCTGTTGTACTGGTCGAGATAAATCGCGCCGGGGCGCTCCTCCAACAAGGCCTCAACGCGCCTCAGCCGCGTCAGGTGGTATCCACCGGTGTGGTCGCGCTGATAGACCTTGATCACCTCGGCACCATAGATGCGCAAACACTGCTCGGTGGTCGGATTGATCTTCGGATCAACCAGGCACACCAGCCGAAAGCCCTTGACCGCGCACACCACGGCCATGCCGACACCCATGTTGCCGGACGTGCAAATCACGATTTCGGCACCGGGTCTGAGGTCGTATTCGCGCTCGGCCCACTCAAGCATGCCGAGTGCAGCGCGGTCCTTCATACTTCCGCCGGGGTTCGATGCTTCGAGCTTGGCAAACAGAGACGGTGCTATACCGTTGCCAAACCGTTCCAGGGCGACCATCGGCGAATTGCCGATCGCATCCAGCACTGATTTACAGGTGGGCAAGTCTCCTCCTGGGAACAGCGCCCTGGTTAGGGCGTTGCCGATAGTGGTACTCATTCAGGGAGATACAGTATAAGGCAGCAGTGCTGCTCGAGTCTCGAGTGGTAATTGGCTCGATTCCTCAGCAGCCAGAACGCCTTCTGGTTGCGCCTTTACGCAAAAACATCGGAACAACAATATACTGCGGCTGGCGGCTGGCGGCTGGCGGCTGGCGGCTCGCCCAGTGCAGAGAATCCTGACACCGCGCCGATCTTCGCTGTTCCGTGATGGTAACGTCGCCGCCAACACAACACGCCTGCCCACCGGCCGCTCTGCGCCTCACACCGGCCTCTCGCCGAACCCAGGCCGACGGCGGGCGCTGATCAAAACCAAGACTGACCCTATCCTTGGCTCAATGACCGGTTCTGGGACGAAACTGCCGGGTTAGAGTTCGTGGGAGGTGTTGTCAGGTCGCTAAAACTAAATCCCGATCCGCTCAACCTCATCCATCGTGACTTCATCGTTGCGCCGGTCATAAAGCCTGGTGGTTTTCGGATCGGAATGTGCGGCCATCTGCTGCGCGTGCTCCAGCTTGGCCTCCGGGTTTTCGAGATAGGCCGTGATACCCGTGCCGCGAAACGTGTGATTGCAGATGCCCGGCGTCGCGATCCCGGCCTGTAATGCCCGGCGCTTGACCATCGCCCAGGCCCGTTGCCGGTCCAGACGGCGCATGCTCAGCTCCTTGGTTTTGCGATCGACGGAGCGGAAGAGGGGAGAGTCCTTGTCATCGTCGATACCAGCGGCCTCGATGTATTCGCGCAGCCAGTCCTTCAGATTGTGCTGGCAGGGCATCTCATGATGCTTGCCGCCTTTCTCGCGCAGCCGGACCCAAAGACTCTCCTGTTTTAGGTAGACGTCCTTCACGTTCATCTGCACGGCCGCGGACACCCGTGCGAAGGTGTAGATCATCAGCCCGATCAACGCCCGGTCACGCAACCCGGTAACTGTGTCGGTCGGAATGGACCGGATCAGCCGCCGCGCTTCCTTGGGCGTCAGGATCGGGGTCTTGCCCTTGGTGTAGGAGAACTTCGGACCCCGGACAAAGGACGCCGGATTGGTATGCAGGACATGACCCGTGACCAGCCAATCAAACAGGTGGCGCAGCGCGGCGAGCTGCTGCTTGACCGTCTGCGGCTCGTAAGCCTGTGTCTTGAGTTCCACCCAGGCCGCGACATGGATCGGCTCGATGTCCAGCAGATCACCGATTTCGGCTTCTTCGACCCAATCGAAAAAATCCACGACGGCCCGGAGATAGGCTTCGCGCGTGTTCTTGTTCCTGATCTGCGCAGCGAAAAACTCGATGAAGCGTTTTTGCGCGCCGCCACCGGCCTTGACGACCAGAGACGGAACATTCCGAACGCCGTTTCCGGTTTCCAGAACCGTGCTTGTCGTCGCGATCAGATCATCTGCCATAAGTTACCATTGTATAGTACATAACCTCCTTTATGTACCATTCATAGCGCAGTCGCTACACGGGCTCAAGACGTTCCATCGCGGCTTGGTCGTGGTCAGATTTGAAACGAAATTTTTGTTCTGCGTCAGGTCCGGTATCGACCCAAAGCGGACGCAAGCCACTTTGACTGAACACACGAGCGAATGGCTTACGAGCCAAGGTTTGATTTACGTGCCTGATCTATCGAAAAACGGCTGTCCCTAAACTTTAGGCTATCGTAATAGTAAGTTTAGACATATCTCTTGTACATCTCGGCACTAAACAGATCAGGGCGATCAAGGTAGTACTGCAATCGCGGTTTATTGTTATACCGATAGATCGCTTTCAACAAAGGAAGATAATACCTTCCGTGCCTATTGAAATATAACCTGCTGACATACCTCAAGAACTTTTCGCCATTTTGGCCATTGCTCCGAATTCGGAACTCTGCAACCTCATCAAGATCCATATCGAAATAATCATCTGGTATCCGTGCAGGCATGCCTGAAATTGGTTGGTACTCCTGAACGAATGGTAAGACACCCAGCTTCCTCATCATCTTGAGTATTGCAAAATCTTGTGAAAGTCGCGTATTAAAACCATACATTATGACAGCCGTTACCCGTCCTTTGCCGAATCCCCTGAGCTTGTCTGACTTCCAGTTAAACCATTCTGCTTGTTTGACGGTATTGCAGCTGAAATAGACCATTTTCCGTGTAAATCTCGAATTCACCGAGTCCACCATTTTCAATCTTGGATATATCTCATCGGTAAGGTACTGAATATCTAGCGTCTGAGAAAAATTTACTTTAAATTGCCTCTTAGCCATCTCTTCCAGCAGGTCGTTGGCATTGGGTGAAGCAAGCAGGTTGTTATCAAGCAACATCACATTCTGCTGATTCTTCGGAACAAAGTCATCAAAGGTAGAATAATTTGGTCGCAGATGACCCTCCTTCTTTGGAACCACGCAGAAAGCACACCGCTTATTACATCCACGCGTCAAGAAGCCTAGGGCGTATTGCGCATGAGCGTAGAGATTGTAATCGGGAAAACAACGTTCCGTTTCATCTGTAAGGCTTGTTTTAAGGTCTGCCCCTGTTCCTCCTATTGTAATTCTGCCGCCATAAAGCTCCTTTAATCGATCAATTTTCCCTAGTGATTTACCGGAATTAAATACTGCGCTTGCAAAAAAGAGGTCGGCAGATATTAGCAGAGGTTTCTTTGAAAGTATAGCGTGATAGCCTCTGCTCTTATAGAAGCCGCTCAACTTCATCAGGGCGAGATTGGGTATTTTGCTATCGACGTCAAAAAGTACAACTTTCATCGCTCTTTCTCATAACTTCAATATTACTTACCAATCAGCGCCCATATTCATGGGGTGATCGATACGATTTCATATTGCTACCCGACTCAAAGATACAGGGCTTGCCGCTCGGTATCTCCTACCGCTAAACAGTTCCGCAACAAACCGACTGCTAACGGTCAGGCGACGCTCGACCGTCGGTGACCGCCCAAGGTCCGTTCCCGACCCATTGCTGCCGGTCAGCCCGGTCCCCATGGCCGTCTGCTGAGTCCCAGTAGCCGCCAGTCGCGCCTGGTCGCGAACTAGTCAGAACACCTATCCAAGGGGGCCTCTCGAATGCTGGCGAACGGAGACGGGTATGCGTGGGAAAGCGGTCGTTATGGGTGATGAGACTGAAGATCCCGCCGCGCTCTCCCAATCTGAATCCGATCTGCGAACGCTTCCTGGGTTCGGTGCGAAGGGAATGCCTGGACCACGTGATCATACTCAGCGAGCGACAGCTGCGTCGCGTTCTGAAGGAGTACGTCGAGATCTACTTCAATCGCGCTAGACCCCATCAAGATTTGGGGTAGGCAATACCTGTCGCCGAATTGCGGTCAATCCCCAAGGTCGGTGGAAAGGTCGTCTCGTCTCCGATCCTCGGCGGACTTCATCATGATTACCAATGGGCGGCATAGGCGACCCGCATACAAGAAGGTGGATGGATGACAAGAGTAGCCAGAACGGGTCTGTCGTTCCTGCGTTCCCTCCGCTCTCAGGTAGCTGCCGCCGGAATTCCCGATTTTCCGTTCGAATCAAAGCGCTCCTTGGCCGGTAGCGACCTCCAGGTCCGTGATCCTGAGCAGAGCGGCGGCGTGACGCTCCGACAACTGCTCCAAGTTCTGAGCCAAGTCCTGTTCCTGAGCCGCCATCTTCCCCATGGCTGCGGCATGGCGGTTGGAGAGCTGTTCTAGTTTCTCATCCGTGTCGCGGGTCTGCTCGGCTAGCTTCTCCAGGGCTGCCTCGGCTTCGTTGGAGACCTGCTCCAACTTTTCGCCCGTCTCCTTGTCCAGATCCGTAACTCGTTTCACGGCTGCGGCATGGCGGTCGGAGAGCTGTTCCAGCTTTTCGTCCAACGATTTTTCCTGCTCCGTCATTTTCGCCACCGCCGTGGCGTGACGATCGGAGAGCTGTTTCAGCTTTTCGTCCAGCGTCTTTTCCTGTTCCTTCATTTTCGCCAAGGCAGCGGAGTGGCGATCCGATAGCTGCACCAGCTTGTCGTCCAGCTCTTTTTCGAGCGCCGATATCTTTCTGATCGAGGCATCGTGCCGTTGCGACAGCTGCTCCATCATGTCGTCGATTTCCAATAGCGCAGGAGCGAACCATTTCTTCCAAAGCGCTTGCTTTTTAACCTGCCCGTCAGTACCCGTACCCATCTCATCCACCTCCTCAGGTTAGCATCCGGACAAATGGTCCCATCCCGTCATGTGCCTGACAAGCGGTAGTTCTTCCGACCCTGTGGTAAGTCAAGGATACCCGAATGTCCCGGCGCCCCCGTGGCGTTGTCCCTACCAAAAACCTCGTACCGATTGAATCGGTTGACTTTTTCGGACCGCCGGCGTTAGCGTGCTTTCGATGTTGACGACCATTCTTCGCCCGTTGCTCGCTACGCTGTGCGGTGTCTTCGGAAGCCGCGCCGTGTTCCGCCACTTGCAGGTTTGAATCCCCGAGCCGCTACAGGTAACTGCTGCCGAGACCGTAGAACAGTTTCAGGCCGCCCATGATCCGGAGAGGATCGTCGAGCAACACGGCGACTACGTCCTCGCGCTCAAGGGCAACCAAGGCACCATGGCCGACGAGGTCGAAGAGGCCTTCATCGATGCCGACGCCAAGAACTACCAGGGGATGGACTCGAATTCTCTCGACACCATCGAGCGTGGTCATGGTCGGATCGAGACCCGCCGCTATCGTACCCTTGGTGATCTCTCCGGTGTGCCGCGCAGCGCTCTGTGGCGGGGCATGAATATGATCGGCATGGTCCAGTCCGAGCGCACCGTCGATGGGAGGACCACGGAAGAAACCCGCTTCTATATCGGCAGCATCGGCACAGACGTCGCCAGCTTTTCCCGTGCCGTACGCAGCCACTGGGGCATTGAGAACGAGCTGCATTGGTGTCTCGATGTCGCCTTCCGCGAGGATGACTGTCGCGTGCGTAAACCCGCCGCCCGAGAAAACCTGGCCGTGCTGCGTCACATCACGCTGACTCGACTGAAACAAGACAACACAAAGCTCGGCATCAAGAACAAACGCAAGAAAGCGGGCTGGGACGAGCATTACCTCGCCAAATTGCTCTTCGAGCCCCCTCCTGCTCAAGATCAGCGTTCACCATCAGTCCCTGCGAATATTGGCGAACGGTGATGCGATAGCCCTGTCTGTGACGCCCATCTCGATCAGTTGATTTGCAATCGACTAGCCTGTCTCGCGACAGACTATGCGAGAGGGGGAAATATCAGTGATCGAAACCAACGTTGCTGACGGTAGTCCTGACTTTCCTGAGCAGCCAACCTGGCGCAGCGCCTGGTATCAGACGCTCGATGATGTGGCCGCTGAGTTGGGCGTCAACCGTGAGCAGGTGCGACAGATAGAATTGCGGGCACTGAGGAAGTGCAGAGCCTTCTGCAAGGCTCGCGGATTGCGCCTGGAAGACCTTCTATTGAACTGAGAATTTTCGAGGTTGAACAAGTCGCCAATCCTCGGGTCCTGAGGGGGGGCGGCTAGGTGTAGCGGCTCGCCAACGGAGAAGCTCCGGCTCGCAAACAGCGGTCACTTTGGGCTCACGTTCGCTGACAATGAGCGAGGGGTCTGGCTCACGCTCCGTGCCAATGGGCTCACGGTCAGTGACAAGGGCTCGCCAACGGACGGTTCGGCTCACGCTAGCTGACAATGGCGAGAAGGCTTCGCTCCAGAGGCACCTCCCCGACTGAATAGACCACCGGCCCCTCCCCCTCCAGAGCCCCGCCGTCAACCAGAAAAACGAACGTTTTTCTTGTACTCAGGCGTCGGGCGTTGATCCGGTCAGCCGGAAGGTCACCTTAGCTCAAGCGTCCCTTCACCCTGCTGCCTGGGTCTGATCTGCATGACGACTTTGCGATCGAGTCGCCCCAGGAATCCAAACAGTCGACCTTCGGAAAAGAGGTGGTATTTCCCGTTCATCAGCTTGGAGACTTCCGCTTGGTCGATCCCGAGCAGATGCGCGATTTCGCGCTGCTTGAGATCCTTCTCTTTCAGGATCTTGCGGATCGACTGGCCTAGCTGGGCACGAATAAGAAGCTCGTCCGCGTCATCCAGGCCCATATCGGAAAATACGTTGCCGCTGCTTCTTACAAAATCTTCTGTGCTCACGGTCCAGCCTCCTTCTCCAGATCCACGGCCTGCCTGTACCGGCGTTTGATCAAGTCCACATCCTGTTGTGGTGTCTTGATGCCCCGTTTGGCCTTCTTCTGGAAGGCATGCAAAACGTAGATACTGGCGCCGATTTGCACCGCATACACCGACCGATACGTGTCGGTGTGGAAACGGGTAACGATCTCAAAGACTCCACTGCCTACGCCTTTGAAAGGCTTGGCATCAGGCGAGGTGTCTCCTTTCTGGGCATCATACAAGGCGACACCGATCTCTCGGCGAACTTCCGCTGGAAACTCCCTGACCCGCTTGAGGGAATCCCCTAGCCAAACTAGGAATCGGAGATCGTCATCCAAGCATTTTGCCCATTCTATGAGTTTCTACTCATATCGCAGTATGATCGAAAAAAGCATGAACGATCAAGAAGATTCTGCTTGAGCCTCGTTCGCAAATAATGTGAGCCGGGCTCGATGTTCGCGAGCCCATTCGCATTTATTGCGAGCCTAGAAGTCCTTTCATTCTCACTTAATCTGAGCCCGAAATGGCCGATGTTTGCAGGTCGCAACACGTAGCAATCCTTGCAAGGACGCACTTCTGAAACGGATGTCATGAAGTTCTGGTTCAGGCCGCTTCGGCTTGTAGGTATCTGTAGATGGTTGCCTTGGAGAGGCCGTACTCTTTCATCAGGTCCTTGATCAGCGCCCCGCTGCTTCGTTTGTCTCGTAGCTCCTGCACCTCCTGGTCCGAAAGGCTCTTCTGCCGCCCGAAGGCCACGCCCTGCTGTTTCGCTTTGCGGATACCGTCCATCTGGCGTTCGGCGCGGATTTCGGTCTCGAACTGGTTAATCGCGCCCAGCATGTTGAACAGGAGGCGGCCCGTCGCATCGCCGGTGTTGATGCTCTGATCGAGCACTTGGAGGTCCACGCCCTTTTCCTGGAGCTCCTCCGCGATCTGGCAAAGGTGAAGCGTCGAGCGCGCCAAACGGTCCAGACGCGTTATCACGAGCACATCCCCTTCCCGGACATACTCCAAGCACGCCTTGAGACGCGGACGGCTAGCCGAGGAACCGCTGCGCTTTTCCTGGAAGATTTTGTCGCAGGCGGCCAGACGGTCGAGTTGAACATCAAGGCTCTGACCGACGGAGCTAACGCGAGCGTACCCGATGAGTGACATGGGAGCTTCCTTTCGCGTCTCTTTTCTTCTTAGACGTTGTGCGATTGCCATTTTGAGACATTAAAAAAGACACGTCAATCCTTATGTCGCGCAAAGTATACTTTTTGCGACACATCGCCAGGCCGATCAACGTGTCACGCCGCGGCTAGAATCCGTGGTGATAAAAAGAGGCGGGGAAACCTGGTCCCGCCGCTTCGGGCAGGATTCTTCTGGTTCGCCTACATTGCCCAGGGTAACATTCCGACAATCCGATGGCTTCGGATCGGCACGTCTACGACGGGAAGAATCAAGAATGACGAAGTCGGACCTAATCGACCTCATGGCGAGCGAGCAGAGCAACCTCAGCGAACGCGACGTGGAGTTTGCCGTCAAGGCCATGTTGCAGCAGATGAGTGATGCGCTGGCGTCGGGCGAGCGAATCGAAATCCGAGGCTTCGGCAGCTACAAGCTGCATTTCCGTCCGCCTCGTATCGGGCGTAATCCGAAGACCGGCGGGGCCGTTGCCTTGCCCGCTAAGTATGTCCCTCACTTCAAGCCTGGCAAGGAGTTGCGGGAGCGGGTCGACACCACGACGGCTGCCTAGCATCGCAGTCGCTCGACAGAGTTCCTGAGCTGACTTTCCTCGTAGCTAGAGATCGGGATCTGAAGGATGCCTGCTAGGTCCGGAGACGACCCTCAACGGAAGGAAGCCGCCTATCGAGAAGTCTGTTTGATTTTTGCAACAGCCGAGCGGTGGATCGACATACTGAAACTGGCTCTTGTGAACCTTTGCTGAAATTTACTAGCCGAGGTCACCGTCCAGCATGTCCCAGGAGCAGACCTTTAGGCTATGATTAGGCGGCCGTCAGACTTGGCAATCGGCCGCCGCCGGCCGCATTTTTCCAAGGGTCCGCTGTAACGCGCACAATAGCCAATGGGAAAACGTCGTAGCGTTAGCAACCGGACCGTTGCCGGCAAACGGAATTCCGCAACATGGGCCCATAACGCTGGCCCTGCATGACGTGTACCGGCATGGAGAGATGCACGCGCGAGTTCGGCTTCGGCAGGTCCGGGTCGATGAAAGTCCGATTCCCGGAGGCGACCGGTTCTTTTGACGGACGGTGGACGCATCGCTACCCTCGGCTGCCCGTTCGCGTCTTTCCGAAGACGGTCGTTCTCTCGACAAACCTAATGATCATGTCCGCGACGTCCTTACGGGAGGAGCCTTCGATGCCTTACAGGCTGGGGGACGAGTTGACCTCTGTCACCACTGTGCCGTGGTTGGATCGCAGTAGGTCGCCGCCGGCGACGTTCAGCTCCATATTCTGCGCGTCTAGCACGGCGGCCTGGATAGGTGCGGTGGGTGATCCGCCGAATGTAACCATCACCCCAAGATTAGGTTGTTCTACACGTGCCCATCCGTCTGCCTACCAGAGCGAAAAATCCTAAGTCGTTTTCTCATAGTCACGCGAGCGGGTACGCCCGCGCGCAATAATCGCGCCTCGTTGGGGTGGTCTCCGCCGCGCTGACGGTGGAGGGGGCGGACGCTGTCACACGCGACCCCTTTCTCTCTCAAATGAGTTCCTTGGGAGCCAACCGGATATGCATGATTTGACCAACCCATGCGTCACTATTTGAAAAGTATCAGCGTCCTTTTTTGCCTCATCTCTCTCGCCCTGTGTCCGGCATCGCTCGTCTTGGGGACAGAGAACTCTGGCACCGAGCTCACCGGAACAGGGACCGAGTCTCTAGCGACGAGCGGAAAGCAGCCCCTCAAGCCAACGGGCGAGGAGCGCCTGGTCACGATACTTCAATCGGTCGAGGCTGCCGAGGCGGAGCGTGCCGACATTATAAAGCGCCTCAAGGCCGCCCCCACGGAAGTCGAGAAAAAGGAGCTCGAGGAAGATGTCGAGAGGCTCACGCGGCGCCTGGAAGAGCTAAATACCTCGCTCGAGGAGCTCGCAACCGGTGGGGCGAGCCTTGATGCCCTGGAGAAGGAGATCGAGCAGAAGCCGGTCGACTGGAAGCAAGAGATCGAGGTCATCGTTCGCCCGCTCCTGCAGGAAATTAAGCGGATGACCGAACGGCCGCGAACGATCGAGCGGCTGCGCAGCGAGCGAGCGGTCTACGAGGACCGCCTCGAGGCGGCCGAAAAGGCCATTGCCAATATTGATGAGAAGCTTGCACCAGCAGACTCGGCCGACGTCAAGGAGGTCTTGGCTCGGATCAGGCAGGATTGGGAAAGCCATCAAGCAGATGCCGAAAGCCGGCTCCAGCTGGTAAATGGTCAACTGGAGCGATTGCTGACGCCAGAAGACAGCGACGGCCACGAGTTCGTCGTTGGGCTGCGCGAGTTCTTCTCGGGTCGTGGCCTGAGCGCGCTGTTAGCCGTCGCGGGTTTTGTGGCTACGTATTTTCTTCTGGCTTTCGTTGCCGGCGTGATCGAGCGCGTTTTTCTGCGCCGACGCGACACGAAGACGCACCGCCTCGCCAAGGCGGGAGGGATCCTGTTTCGGTTGTTCTCACTATTGGCCGCCATACTGGCTGCCATGGCAATCTTGTACGTGCGCGGAGACTGGCTCATTCTTGGCCTGCTTATCCTGTTCTTGTTCGGGGTCGTACTCGCTTTGCGAAACTCGTTCCCGCGCTATGTTGACGAGTTGCGCATCCTGCTCAATTTGGGAGGCGTTCGCGAAGGCGAACGTGTTTTGTACAACGGGATCCCTTGGCGGATCAAGTCCCTGAACTATTACTCTACCCTCCACAATCCGTTGCTGCGCGGCGGCACGATCCGCGTCCCCATTGGAGAGATGGCCGAGCTTCAGTCTCGCCAGTTTGTGAAGGAGGAGCCTTGGTTCCCGAGCCGAGAAAACGACTTCGTCATCCTGGACGGTGACGTTTTCGGCAAGGTGTTGCTACAGACGCCAGAGATGATTCAGCTGCAGGTGATCGGGTCGACCAAAACCTTCGCGGTGGCCGATTACCTAGGCCAGCATCCGCGAAACCTATCCTCAGGCGGGTTTGCCGTTCCGCTGACCTTCGGCCTCGACTATCGGCACCAGGACGACATCCTGACAACCATCGTGACCCGAATGCGCGAGTATCTCCAAGAGCACATCGGCCAGCAGCAGTTCCGACCACACCTGAAGGAATTGATTGTCGACTTCAACGAGGCCGCGAGCTCATCGCTGAACCTCATCATCGTGGCTGTCTTCGACGGTGCGGCGGCCGAGCAGTACTGGTCCATCCGTCGATTTCTGCAGCGCACGGCCGTAGACGCATGCAACCGCTATGGCTGGATTATTCCGTTCGATCAGCTGACGCTGCATATCCCGGATTGCGACATCCCTCCCCGCGCAGCCGAATTGGCGGCGCCAGCGCAAGCCTAGGAGACAGCGGCCCGGGTATGCTTCCGTTGTTGATCGTGGTCGAACGAGTCCGAGTTCCGGGGCTCAGCAAACTGCCGACCTCCCCGGCGCGCTTTCTTGCAGCTTGCCGCGCGTCGCCGAAACAATGCGTGCCGCCATCCCGCACCTTATCGGATTATATCGTTGGCGTTATTCGTCTCTTCATATCGTAATTCCGTCTGGAATACGAGAGCAAATCCCGTCCTAAAGCGCAGCACTCTATCAGGACGCGCATACAGAAGGCTGTCCTTCCATGCCTCGATCGATCAACCAAGCTGGAATATCCTCCAACAAGGCCTCGGCTGTAGTCGCTAGACACAAGCATCTCCTCTGGAGCAAATTCGCTCTGCGGGCCATGGTGGTATCGATTGCGATTGCTGCGGGAGCCTTGTTCTTCCGCAACCTCGACTTGTCTCCCGACCTATCCTACTTGAGCGTAGACATACTATCCGGCTCTCGTGAGGGTCACTATCACTCGATCGTGGAACGTCTGGCCGGCGCGGCGGCTCAGCAAGAAGGGACGATTCGCAACGTTTCCACGCAAGGCTCGCGTGAGAATCTGGAGCGCCTGGTTGCCGCCAAGGAAGACTGCGAGGTGCACTTGGGACTCGTGCAGGACGGTTTCGACTGGTCCGCGTTCGAGGACCTGGAACTGATTGGCCGAGTCGGCCGTGCAGAGGCATTGGTGCTCCTCAGCCGCAACGGAGACAACATCAGCCGCCTGGCGGACCTGCAAGGTTCGAAAATCGGTATCGGACCTGAGCGCAGCGGGACGGCCTTTCTCGCCAAGCGCCTACTCGGCAATGCTGATTTGGTCTCGCTTGAGATCGTCTTGAGCCACCATTCACTCCAGCGGCAGATCGAGCTGACAGTGGGCGGAGAGCTCGATCTGGCGCTGTTCGTCATTGACGAGAACGCCGACTTGATCCGCGAGGCGGTGCGCGAGCAGGGGCTGCAAATCGTTGGCCTTGAGCATGCCAAGGCATTGGCGCGACGTCTTCCGTATCTTCATTACGACACCCTTGTTGCGGGCCTGTTTGACCCGATTCGGGTGATTCCGCCCGAGGAAAAGCCGATACTGCGATTAGACACCTTGCTGCTCAGCAACGGCTGCGCCGCGCATTCGGACATCGTTGGAATCATGACCCTACTGGCGCGCGCCGACCCCGATTTCATCGACCGAAATCGGGGGGGGCAAGCACCAACGGGTCTTACTCTAGCGGAGTCGGCACGGGGCTTCTACGAGAACGAAGGGGCGGAACTAACGGACCAGTTTGTACCCTGGCTGGTCGACATCATGCCGCCAGCAAACTGGGTTTACACGATTATGGCGGTAAGCCTGTTTTTTAATCTGGCCGGATTCCTGAACAATCTGCGTCTCGCCCTGATCGACCTCAACCGGGTCGCACTGGAGCACGAAGTTACCGTCCTATTCGGTCGCTCCGTCAGTAACGAGGAGATTCACCATTTCGAGCCGCAGATTTCCCGACGCCACATCGATCTGGAGGAGCTCGACAAGCTCATCGGGGCCTACCAGCGTCATATGGACAAGTGCCGCCGACAATCGCTGTCGGTCTTCTCGCCGATGGGCGAGGAAATGGGCTACCGTGACCAGGAGGTTCTGATGACGCTTACTTTGGACGCCCTGCGGGACCTGCGCCAGAGGTTGAACAGACCCACGCAGAAGCCTTAGGTGCTTCGGAGCCCGTGAGCTCCTCCAGCCGCCGTTGCCACAGACCGGCGACGAGATAACGCACCAAGCCCGCCCGGCTCTCCGGCGCGGGCTTTTTCTGCTTATGACGGCGAGACGATACTCTCAGCGTAAGAGTATCAATGCCATCACGGGGGAACAGGCGCGGGCTGCTCTCGCTCGAACGACCTGCCTCTGTGAGGGGTTACAGGTTGCCGGCGGTCGAGTTTTCCACGAGGATTCGCTTACAGCGCACCGTATGGGAGTACAGATCGTCGACGAGTTCGACCACACAGAGGACATGCAGCTGCTGGCGCGCCGCAACCGGGAGCGCCGCGCCAGACGCTTCGGCCTGGAAGATGGAACAGAACGGGGCCCGGAGTTCGGCAAGGAAGCTGCCACGGAACCGGACTAAGGATGCGTTGCAGCGGAATGAAAACGAGGTCGTTGAACTCTCCGGTCCATTGACCAATCGCGCATTTCCTACTTCCTCGACCGTTTGCGCCCTATGCCCCTGAAGAGATAGACGGCAGCAACAAAGAGGGCGACGACTGCAAAGAGGACCAGCGGGCCAACAGCACTGAGCCGCGCCGCCTGCTCGTTCAACTCTCGCATCACGATCGCCCAGCCGACCATTGCGACAAAGGTACCGCCCAAAACGACGGGTCTATTCCAACAAAGGTACGTAGTGCGACATACGGGTCTGATCAGGATACGTGTAGAAACTTGCAATCTGATTGATCCCGCATGCGCCCTCGCGGAAGGGTACGGAAACCACCAGATTCCTGACGTCAGAGCCACACACGCCGTCTGACCTGATCACACCAGGCAGGATTCTTCCGATTCGCCTACACCGCGAACGGTAACATCCTGGCACCCTAGGTTTGGGCCAAGAGCTTGGGCGAACCCTCTGAGAGGACGGTTCCATGAGAATCCGGGTGAACCGGCTGTCGCCGGTCATCGTCACACTCGCGATCGCGCTCGGGCTGCAACCAACACAGGTTAGCGCCGATCCGGTATTGCTAACCAGGAGTGGTCAAGCCAGCCATTATGGCAAGCGACTGCACGGCAGGAAAACCGCCAGCGGCGAGATATTCAATCAACAGGCGCTGGTGGCGGCTCATCCGTCATGGCAGTTCGGGACGGTCGTGCGCGTCACGAACATAAAGAACGGCCGTTCGGCCAAGGTCCGCATCGTCGATCGGGGCCCGGCGAAGAAGGCCCGGCGCCGAGGCATCATCATCGATCTTTCCACGAGGACCGCTAAAGCCCTGGCTTTTCACAAAGAGGGCATAGCCCCGGTGCGCTTGGAGGTGCTGAAATGGGGGAAAAAACCAAAGAAACGCTAACGGAGAAACGGGCCGGGTTTATAGCAATCCCGAGC
Source organism: uncultured Gammaproteobacteria bacterium (assembly GCA_963802975.1). GTDB lineage: Bacteria > Pseudomonadota > Gammaproteobacteria > Chromatiales > Chromatiaceae > Thiosymbion. The sequence goes on along the minus strand of CAWDLA010000049.1, from coordinate 6,683 downwards.
TGGCAGAGAGCGGATTCGGAGTGTCGGGGTACTCGTGATACGTGACAGGATAGCCAAGTCACTCTCACGCACTGCGTTCCCCGACAACCTGTTAAGCCCCGGCCGTCCTGCGTCCGCCACGCTCGGCACCCGGCGCCTCGCACGGCTCCCTCAAATACTGACGGTGGAAGGGCCCCGGGAAGGACGCTCGTTCCGATGCCTGGGGAGCCTCGAGCTGGCGGGAGATCCACACGTCCGGTGCGACGAGCGACGGCTGGTAACGGGACTATGGTTCGGACTGAGGCATCGGCACAGGCGAAAGTCGCCCGCAAACAGCTACTCCCCGAGTCCTGTGGTTACCGCGCCAGTCGCCGACCCTACCGGTTTGGGCCAAAAACCCCAAGGGCTTGGGGCTTGATGTGCTTCATGGTCGGCCCTCGTTGTGATGGTGGATGCCAGGCTTCGGAACATCTGGATTGTTACCGTGAACGCCCGTGGACCCCGTCCAGCCACTTGCGGAAGTCAGCCGCCCAGCCGTCGAAGGCTTTCTTGGCGTAGGCCCAGGTCGAGTAGGAGGACAGGTAGTGGTCGACTCCCGTCGTCACGGCGCTGGTTGCGCCCTGGCTGGTGTCGATGACGTACTTGCGCCCGACCTCGTTATCGGCGTACTCGGCGACCACCCGGCTGGTCCGGGATTCGATCAGGGACCCGGCGATCCCGGTCCGCCCGAGATAGGCGGTGGATCCCGCCGGTCCACCGCTCGCCGGACCCGAGGCGAGATCCACCACCGTGGCGTAGGGAATCACGAGTGCCGCGACGCTGTATTCAGGCTTGGTGGGGACCAGGTTGGTGATGGCGATACGAACCCGCAACACGCCCGTGCCGGGCTTGGAGACGACCTTGTAGGAGGGCTTCAGGGCTTTGGCGATGGCGTTGTACAGGTAGTCGGTCATCGCCTTCAGCTCCGTGGGGTCGACCGCCTTATAGGTAGCATCGTCCGCCAAGTGGACCTGGATGCTTTCGATCAAGAACTCGTCGTACTTGGCGAGGTCGACGCTGGAGTCGACCCAGATCAGGGCATCGTCGCCCTCGGCCACGGGCTTGAGGCGCTCGGGGTGGATCAGGAAATCCGCGTAAGCCGGCGCGGCCGTGCTGCCGGTGGTACCGAGGGTAGCGCAGCCACCCAACAGAAAGGCCGCGCAGAGGGCCGAGGTGGCCAACAAGGTCCGATAAGGGTTCATGGCTTCTCTTTTGAACATACGTTGTGGGGGTAGAACCAACACTCCTGTCACCAGCCGCCATTTCGGCCGTCGGAAAATGTCTCGGGCGAAGTTTACGGCCTGCGGCGCTATCCGACACGGTTTCTGGTTCAGGTTTTTCCCGCTCGCAAGCGCTGTTTCCGGTCCTCTGCCGACAATGTCGGGAAACAAGTGTTTTCCGACAAGCTTGGGCTTGCAGTTCACGAGGACAGAGATTATACATATGTATAACTCTTTCGATGGAGGCACAACATGCACACGACCAATCTGCGCAAGGTCGGCGGCTCGGTGATGCTTGCCGTCCCGCCCGCGATTCTCGACCTGTTGCACCTGCAAGCCGGCGCCACGGTCGAGCTGGCCGTCGACGGCGGTCGTCTGGTGGTCGAACCGACGCCCGGGCCGCACTACACCTTGGACGAGTTATTGGCTCAATGCGACGCATCGGCCGAGGTTAGCGAAGAAGATCGTGCCTGGCTCGACGACAAGCCGGTCGGCAGCGAGTTGCTGTGATGGATCGGGGGGATATCTACCTCGTCTCGCTAGATCCGACCTCGGGCCATGAACAGCGGGGGACGCGGCCGGTCCTGATCGTGTCGCCGTCGGCGTTCAACCGACTGACGAAGACGCCGATCGTATTGCCCATCACCCGTGGGGGCAACTTCGCCCGCACGGCCGGGTTTGCCGTGTCGCTGACGGGCGCTGGAACGAAAACCACGGGCATCATCCGATGCGACCAGCCTCGTGCCATGGATCTGGGCTCGCGCAAAGCACGCAAGCTGGAAGGCGTACCCAAAGAGATCGTGGAAGAAGTGCTGGCGAAGCTCGCCACTATCCTGGAGTGAGAGGACTATGGCGACCGAGATCACCGACGAGGAGTTAACCCGGGGTTGATCAGGATACGTGCAAAAATCTGCAACGCGGTCCAAGGAAGGTGCTTGAGCGCAAGGGTACGGAAATCCCTCGTGAACTCTGTTCCTGCGACGCGTGTAGAAACAAACACTTGCGGAACAGGAGCCGCCGGTTCCGAAATCCTGTGGTTTCCGTACCTCTCTGCTGATAGGGACGAGCGCCGGTTGTTCGCGATCACAACGAAGGTCAGGCGTCCGCGCTGTAGAAACAGTATCTTACAAGCCGTCAGCTCCGAGATTGCAGTTTTTTGCACGTATCCTGATCAGACCCGTTCTAGCGCCATCCCTCAGACTGATCTTTTTTGGCTACTTGCTGCCGGCGGAATTTTCGGCGGTTTGGGCTTACATCCCCGTCATGGCCCGCCGCGGTCAAGGCTCATGCTGCCTCCACGTGCACCCGCACATGCCGGCCGACTGCGGCGAGCATTTTCACCAGCCGATCAATCGAGCATTTTTCGATCCGCCCGCGTAACACGTCATTCAAGCGCGGCTGCGTGGTTTTCATCGCCTCGGCGGCCTGGCGCTGAGTCAAGCCCGATGCCTCGACGTAGCGCTTGATCTCCGCCATCAGTTGGGCGCGCAGCTGCAAGTTCGCGGCGTCCGCCAACCCAAGATCGGCAAACACGTTCGCCCCTGCCGGGGTGGTGTGTGCAACCTTCATCGTTTCGTCCTCGCCTGCATTACCTCTTGGAACCGTGCTTTGGCAATTTCGATGTCCTTTTTCGGAGTCTTCTGCGTCTTCTTCGCGAAGGTGTGCAGGATGTAAACGCCTTCATCGAACTTGGCGACGTACACAATCCGGTGCTCGCCCGCGACGTGAATCCGAACCTCGCGGACCCCCGCACCGACGCTTTGCATCGGCTTCCAGTCGTCGGGATCCATCCCTTGTTGGATCAGGTACAGTTGATAGCCTGCGGCCTGCTTGACCCCTTTGCTCCATGCGCAAACCGTCTTGTAGCTGCTGCCGATCCAAAGTAATTGCTTCATGCGGAAAATATATCAAAAACGGTATCCGCGGCAAGAATATATTGGTCTATTTTTTTGGTTTCCGCGTTGGGGGGTCAATGTCTCTGCCGCACCACCCCAGCCGATGGAGCCACCAGCAACAATCCGTGGAGACCGCCCTCCCCCGCCGCATATTGGGGGTGTAAGCCCAAACCCCAGAAAATTCCGTCAGCCCAAATATGGCCAGCTTGGATAGCCAAGTAGCTGATGGCTAAATTACATCGTTCCTGGTAATTGTTGGCTATGCGGTCCAGGATGGGCAAGTTGCGTATACCCATCTTAGCCATCTTCCATGAAAGTTGCCCGCCTCTACCTGCGCGTCAGCACCGACGAACAGGACCTCACCCGTCAGGTCGATATTGAGCACGGCACACGAGCTGCCAAGTAAGAAGGGAAATTACCATGCCGGAAAAATCTGGGGTTTGGGCTTACACCCCCATGTTCGTTGACTCCTTCGCGTTGGTCTGTGTGAAAAAAGCGCTGTTCAGCCTGTAGCGGCTAACGGCACCGCCTTGCTGGGCGCCGTCGCATCCGCGTCGAACAGCTCCGGGATCATCAAGTAGCTGGCGACGAAGAAGCACAGCGCACCGATGAAGGTCCAAAGATTCGCATCCCAGGCCCAGCCGGCTTCGGGCGGCTGCGGAAAGAAGCCATACAAGGCCGAGACCTGGAAGGCAACCGAGCCGGCCAAGTTGCCGATGACCACCCACCAGGCGACTTGGCGCGGCTCGAATGACCACCAGCCGTGCGAAATCTCCATCAGCGCCAGATAGCTGGCCGCCAGAAAGCAGAGACTGCCGGCCATGTTGGGGACCCAGATCAGGATGTCCTCCTGCACCCAGCTTAAGCTGGTGAGCAGCGCGTCCCCGGTGTTGAGGTTGAACAGCAGGGTGCCGACCAACTGGATCAGACTGGCAAGGTAACCGGTGTTGCGCGGTTTCCATGCGAACCAGCGCCAAGCCGGGCGATGGCCGGCCTCAGCCGTGCCAAGATCGGCGACATCGCCGTTGATCGCCTCAAGCAGTTGCAGGCCGGCAGCGGCGGTAAAAAAGAATGAACCGATAAAGAACACGACACCGATGACGGAGGCCGCGGCCATCCCCGGTGTCAGGAATTGGGGCCAGTTCGCAGCGAAGCCGCCGTAAGCGAAGCAGGCGGATCCAATGATGAACAACAGCGCAATCCACCAAGCCAGGCGCTGGGGTGCCCAGAGCCGCAACCAGGACGCCCGCGGCAGCGTCGGATACAGCCGCACGCCATCCCTGTTCAGGTGTAGCGGCTGCAGATGCTTCCGATGCCGCCTCGACAGGAAAACGAGCTGATGGCCGTCGTTCCGCGTTTGGATGACACAGGTGACAAAGGGTCCGGGTGTCGAGTCTCGGTTATCGGTCGTCTGCATTCGATGTTTATGCCGCGACTCCGAGGGGCTTGATCATAACGTTGGTCGGTAGGGCGGATGCCCCATAGGGCGATCCGCCATTGCGCTCTGATGTCGTCACCTCTGCACGGGGTTGTAAGCCGGAACCCCCGAAAATTCCGTCGCTCCAACTCCAACTTCAGCCTGCAAGTTTCTTGATGCGCTCGGCAAGGCGTCCGAACGCTTCATTCACGTACTCCAATGCCATAGGTTCTGCGCCCTGCGCACGTAAAGAGCTTTTGAAGCTTTCCAGATCGGAAAGCCATTGCCGATGCAGTTTGTCCATCTCATTGACTTGAGGCTGAACGACTTGCAGGTTGCCGCTTCCAAGAAACGCCTGATAGCCGCGCTCAAGTGTTGCCGCCGTTGCTAGCAATTGAGCCGCCAGTTGCTTGTGCTGTTCGGAAAACGGGGCCATGCCATCATAGGGCCGCGATACCTTGTTGCGTTCGGCTTCGGACGCCTCTTCCATGATGACGGCGTAGCGGTAGAACCCGGGAAATTCGTTGGACAGCGCAATGAGTTGATCGTCGGCTGTCTCGACCCAAATCCTGTGCAGATCGGGCACGTATCCCATCATGCGATTGATGATGGCAGGAGCGTCGTTGACCCCTTGGGCAGCAAGCTGTTGCATGTGCTGATCCATCTTCGCAGCCAGTCGGCGAAATTCATTCATGCTCATGCCTATCCTTCCATCACCGTCGTGTCTGCGAGGTCATAGACCAAGCTCGCTGTGCGAGCCGAGGCGCACGAGCTGCAACACCTCGCCATCGGGCTTCCGGTAGATCAACACCAAGTCGGGCTTGACGTGACAGTCTCGGTGATCCTTCCAGTCGCCGGTCAGCGCGTGGTCGCGGTGACGCGGCTCCAGCGGCAGATCATATGCCAAGGCTTTCACGATGGGCATCAGTTCCGCATCGAGCATGGCACGGTGCCTCTTGGCTTCTCGCTTGTAGTCGCGCTTGAACTGGCCGGTGCGCTCAATCCTTCGCATGCAAGTCCGCCGTCAGTGCCTCAACGCTATCGAAGCCCTTGAGGTTACCGGCGCGGGCCTCGCGCATGGCCGCGATGGTGGTTTCGTTCGGCACCAATGGCTCGAACGGCAGCGCCTTCTCGCGGGCGATGCGGGTCAGCAGGATGCGGAACGCATCGGACACGGTGAGGCCCATCGCCGCCAGCACAGTCGATGCTTCTTCCTTGATGTGCTCGTCGATGCGGGCACGGACAACAGTGTTTTGAGACATGGTGTGATCCTCTCGTGGAGTTTGAGCTACATTGTAGCCCAAACATCTGCAATGCCCATCCAGTTCGGTGCCTTGACGGATGTCGGAAAACATCTGTTTCCCGACACGGGCAACAACGGGCCGCAAACGGCATCGCAAACCGGGCAAAACTTGTACGAGAAACCATGTCGGATCGGTGTTTCGTCCGGAAACCTCGCCTTCTACGTTTTCCGGCGGAAAAACCGAGGGTTCCGGCTTACACCCCCCTATTGGGCCTATTTGGCTGCCAGGCCCACTACCGGGCCGGCTACCAGGGCATCCATTTTCCCATGCGGCCCATGGAAGTCCCCATGCTGTGCGTCATGGAGTTCATATCCGCGGCCATGATTCCCATCTGGTGGGTCATGGTGTTGACATTAGCGGTCATGACCGGCACCGATTCCAAGGTCTTGTTGAGCACTTCCAACTGACCGCCGATTTTTTGCAGCAGCGCTTCCGAGTCGCCCACGTAGCGGACGACGAAGTTGCGTATCGCATCGGAGTCGTCTCGCACGCGCGCCACCAGAACGCCCAGGTCTACTGCCGTGCCGGTAACTGCCGACATGACCGCCTGTTGATAGTCCTGGGGCGACGGATTCGCGTTGTTGGTCTTCACGAAGAAGCACTTGACGTAGAAACCGAGCTGGTTGGTGACCCGCGCCTGCTTGATCTCGGGACTCGGCTTCGCGCCCGGCCCACAGTCCTCCAGTGTCAGCGCAGGGATATCCTGTGCCTCCGCCATCGCGCGCCGTACTCCCAACTCCAGCATATTTCCCATCATCATCCCCATCATCCCGAGGGTACTCCTCTGCCCGGTCAGGCTCTCGGTCAGACGGTCGATGGCCTCCTCCAC
>CAWDLA010000048.1:0-254094 GCA_963802975.1 uncultured Gammaproteobacteria bacterium | reverse complement strand
CCTGCGCCGCCGCCACTGCGGCGTCGAATCGGCAATCAACGCCTTGGAGGTGCACGGACTGGATATCTGCCGCGATCATGGTATCGACGGCTTCAAACGCTGCGTCGCCCTGGCCGTGGTCGGGCGCAATCTCCACCGGCGGCGACGCCATGCCTGCTCCGAGCGCGAGAGGGCCGGCGGAGCGGCGCCGAAGAAAACCGGCTGCTTGACCCCATTGGTACGGCGCAGAGTCACAATTCCGCGGGAGTGGTCTGTCTGCGTCACGGAAGAGATGAGAGTTGTTCTCATTAAACAAGCTCATTCCGGCCAATTGATTCATTATTGAATGAGAACGCGATGTGCCGATCATTCTGCGGCACTGCTGACCGCGAAAAACCGAGTTTCCATTCAGGCACTAGCTACAGTCTCAACGACCTGCGCCAACTCATGCACGCCGCAAACGCGCGCTACCTCGCCTTCATGGCCTGCCTCGACAATCCCGATGCCGCACAGAAGGCATTGGCCAAGATGGCTGCACCCGCCAAGGTCAAAGGTCGCTCCTTTCGCGGATTCGACCTATTCCTCGACCCTGACTACCGGCTGTTCCTGACCCTGGCTCGTGGCGAGTGGTCCATCTCCGGCTTTCGTGCCCGCGATCTGCGCCAGTACATTCCGTCTCACCCCGGGCCGGGCCTCGTACCTGATCAAACGCCTGCGTACCCATGGCCTGATCAAGAAGGTCGGCCACACCTACAAGTACTTCTTCACCAAGCTTGGGCGACGTGTCGTTGTCACCGCTTTGGTCATCCGTGAGTACTTTGTCCAACCGACACTCGTCAGGAATGCGCTATAAGAGTTTTTGTCGTTCTGTTCAAGATTTCTGGAGGTAAGGGACTAATACGCGGAGCTGGTGACGCTGCTGCGCCAGCGCCACCACCTGCGGCCGGGATACCCGGACGACTTTAGCGTGCGCAACCTGACCGACATCCAGGCTCAGCGCGAGGAGGCGGGAGTGGCATTCAGCCAGTCGAGGTAGGCTTTCACCCCTTCTTCGACGGTTCGCATTGTCTCGTCGAAGCCCGTGGCCCGCACCTTGGACATGTCAGCCCGGGTAAAGCTTTGATAGCGTCCCTTCAGGTGCTCGGGAAAGGGAATGTATTCGATTTCGCCATGTCCATACCATGCGATCACGGCGCGGGCGACGGCGTTAAATGCCTCGGCGCGCCCTGTACCCAGGTTGAATATTCCCGACTGTTGCGGTCGATTCAGAAACCAAAGGTTGGTGTTGACGGCATCGCCGACGTAAATGAAATCACGCTTTTGTTCCCCGTCGTCGTAGCCATCCGTCCCCTCGAACAGCCGCACGCGGCCCGTCTCGCGTATCTGTTTGTTGAAGTGGTATGCAACGCTGGCCATGCTGCCCTTGTGCTGCTCGCGGGGACCGTAAACATTGAAGTATCTGAAACCCACGATTTGGCTTTTTGAGCGCGAGAGGACGCGACGAACGTATTGATCGAACAAAAGCTTCGAATAACCGTATACGTTCAAAACCCGCTCATGTCGGGGTAATTCCGAAAATACGGGGCCGGCGCCGTACACAGAGGCGCTGGAGGCGTAAAGGAACGGAACGCGGCGCGCGAGACACCAGTGGAGCAATTCCTTGGAGTAGCGATAGTTGTTGTGCATCATGTAGCGCCCGTCCCATTCCGTAGTCGCGGAGCAGGCGCCGAGATGAAAGAGGGCGCGACAGGAGCTGACTACATCTTCTCGCCCCTGTATTCGCGTTATGAAATCCTCCTTGTCCAGGTAGTCGGCGATCCGGCAGTCGGCCAAGTTAACGAACTTCTCGCCTTTGGTGAGATTGTCCACGACCAGGATGTCTTCCGCACCTCGGTCGTTGAGGGCCTTGACTATATTGCTTCCAATGAAACCGGCGCCGCCGGTGACTATGATCACTGTGATCCCCCGTTATCGTCTCTTGCCTGTTCGGCGGCGCGTACGCCCCCGAGAATGGCGGTCGTCGAGCAGCCGTCGACAAACGGCAAGACCGTCACCCGTCCCCCGGCCTCTTCGACGCAAGGCGCTCCGGCAATCTGCTCCGGTCTGTAGTCGCCACCCTTGACGAGGACGTCGGGGCAGATGTCGCAAATGAGCCGCTCCGGGGTGTCGTCCGAGAAGGGAACCACCCAATCCACGGCGGTCATGGCGGCAAGAACCGCCATCCGTTGCTCCAACGCGTTGATGGGTCTCCCTGGACCTTTGAGGCGGCGCACGGAAGCGTCGTCGTTGACAGCAACGATGAGCCTGTCGCCGAGCGCACGGGCCTGCTGCAGGTAGCTGACATGACCCGCGTGGAGAATGTCAAAGCAGCCGTTGGTCATGACGATTCGCTCGCCCGTTGCGCGCGCTGCCTCGACGGCGACCGCGAGTTGTGTTGGATTGACGAGGCCGCCCTGTCTGCCGGAGTCGGCGTCCAATCCAGCCGCGAGCTCCGCGATGCTCAAGGTTGCGGTGCCGACCTTCGCGACAACGATTCCGGCCGCAACGTTCGCGATAGCAACGGCTTCGGGAAGCGCGCAGCCAGCGGCGAGAGCGGTGGCGATCGTCGCGACGACGGTGTCGCCGGCGCCTGTAACGTCGTATACCTCCCGCGCTTTTGCGGGCAGATGCAGCTCCGGCTGACTCGGGCGCAGAAGTGTCATTCCCTGTTCCCCACGCGTGACCAAAAGCCCTTCAAGCTGGTTCGCTTCGACGATCTCCAACCCACGTTCGATCAACGTGGCCTCGTCCGGGCAGGGGCCCGCCGCTGCTTCGAACTCCGCAAGATTTGGCGTGACAAGGGTGGCGCCGCGATAAACGGAGAAGTCGGCGTTCTTCGGATCGACGATCGTCGGGACCTGCGCAGCGCGCGCGGCATCGATCAAGGCGCCGAGCTCAACCAGCGCGCCCTTGCCATAGTCGGACACAACCATCGCGCCGACACGTGGCAGCAGGTCTTCAACTTGCCGGCGCAGCAGCCGGTCGTCGAAGTGCGGAAATCCCGCCTCGAAATCAAGCCTGATCAGCTGTTGGCGACGGCTCAGCACGCGGAGCTTCGTTACCGTCGGCACGCCGGGGACGCGTTGAAAATGGCAATCGACTCCTACGCTATCGAGCCTTGTCTGCAGCGTGTCGGCGTTCGCGTCGTCTCCTGTCGCCCCGATCAAGACTGCGCCCGCCCCGAGCGCGATGATGTTTAGCGCTACGTTGGCGGCCCCGCCCGGGCGATCTTCTTCGTGGACGATGTGGACGACCGGAACAGGAGCCTCGGGAGAAATGCGAGACGTCGTCCCTTGCCAGTAACGGTCCAGCATCACGTCCCCGACGACCATCACCGCGGTTGAGGCCAGGTTCGGAAGGGCTAACTTCATACCGACGGTTGCTGGCAAGCGAACGCGGAGTCCACGAGGCCACAGAGGACATGGCCGACGGTGATGTGCATTTCCTGGATGTGTGCTGTTCGGTGGGAGGGAACGAGGACCGGCACTTGCACGACTTCTAGAAGTTCTCCGCCGTCGCAACCGAGCAGGCCGATGGTCTGGAGCCCCTGCGCCTTGGCCACTTCGACTGCACGCAAAACGTTTGGCGAGCGGCCAGAGGTGGAGATGGCAACGAGCACGTCCCCCGTCTGGCCCAGCGCCTCCACCTGGCGCGCAAAAACATCGGCATAACCCGAATCGTTGCTGATGGCCGTCAACGCAGACGTATCGGTCGTCAGCGCCACCGCAGGAAGCGCCCGCCGTCCTGGAGTCTCATACCGCCCGGTAAGCTCGGCGGCGATATGTTGGGCGTCCGCGGCGGAGCCCCCGTTGCCGCAGATAAGGACCTTTTTCTCGTCGCGAAAAGCCGAGACAATGGCTTGTGCAGCCTGCGTTACCGCGCCACCCAGTTCCGCTCGAACGGCGGCTGCCAAGGTCATATGCTGGTCGAAATGGCGTGCGAAGAATTGCCGGGCCAGGTCCGGCTCGATGGGGTTGGCAAATATCACATGCCCACAGATCTCCCGACAACTTCTAATAAATGGCAGTTCAAGTCTATTCCGCGCCCGCCAGAGTATATGCGGATAATTCGGTTGCGCAAAGCACAACTGGGTCGCTCGGCACCCCGCTACCACAAGGTCGTCCGCAGGGGCGCGGCAACTCTCAACGCTGCGCGGACACCGGCACCATTGGTGCATCGACCGGCACCGCAACGGGCGACGCGCACTTGATCGGGCATGCGCGAAGCCGGCGACCTCTACCTCGGCTTCACGACGGATGCGATTAACATTTGCGTAACCACCCGTGGACCGATCTCTCCGGTCTCGATCAGGTTCCAGGCAAAGATCCCCAACCGGAGCACTTCCTCCACTTGCACCCGAGATTCCCCCGAGGCAAGCGATCGCCACGCGGATTCGCTCGGCATATTGACGGTGACACGCGGCGAGCACGGCTCAATGATCGGTGCTCACGTCTGTTCGGCGTAGGACGCGGCGGAAGTCCGGTCTGCAATAGGCGGGCAGACTGACCCCGGAAGCCGTATTCGATCTTCAACCCGGGGGGAGCCCCGGCCCTTGCCGCTCAATTCGAGCTCCCGCGGCGGGCCCGGCAGAAGACCGTACCGAGGACGCTGGCCATCTCAGCAGCGGCAGTGCCGCCCGGTGCGATCTCGGTCGGCGGTCGGGCCATCGACCCGAGGAGGGTGCAGTCGCGGTCGCTGGCACCGGAACCCTCCCGTTCGTGTCTGTAGTAGCGGCACTAAGGGCCGCAGCCTGGTCTGCTTTTGAATCCTTCAGTCAGATGCGAGACGACGGGCCGCGCGAATCCCTTACTCGCGTCATTATCCGCGTGATCTGGAAATTCTTGGGTGACCCACAGACCGATGTCCCCGCGCCAAGCGGCCTCGGGCGGTCGAAAAATCACGCCAATCCGTTGCGACGCCCGGGACGGATCAAGACCTTATTCTATGTAGGATGGCAACCCGCTTAGGGCGTAGCGTACAATCACTGGATCTACAAATATCCCCATAACTATTCGAAAATACGGCCACGCGGAAAAACTGTCACGGGAGGAGTGAAAATGCCGAGCCAACCCACCGATCAGCAATCAGGGGAAGAGCAAAATGCCCCTAACTTCAAAGAATTCTCGATACCCAGCTACCAAGAGTGGCGCGAAGCTGCAGAGGCGGCCCTGCGAGGTGCGTCGTTCGAGAAGAAACTGATAACAAAGACCCACGAGGGTATTGATCTTCAGCCCATGTATCGGGCCGATGACACGGCCAAGGTGCCCCATATGGGTACGATGCCGGGCTTCGCGCCTTTTGTGCGGGGCACCGAGACGCTTGGGTACAAGGCCAAGGCGTGGGAGGTCAGCCAAGAGCTGTCCGAGGCTACGCCGCAAGCGTTCAATAAGGCCCTGCTCGCCGATCTCGAACGCGGTCAAACGGCCGTCAACATGTGTCTGGACGTCGCCACGTTGCTGGGAGAAGACGCCGATACGCCGGAGACCGATTACGTCGGCAAAGGCGGCGTTTCCATCTCCTGTCTGGACGACTTGGGCAAGGCGCTGCAAGGGGTCGATCTGGCGCAGACCCCCATAGTTATTCAGGCCGGCGCATCCGGGATACCGATGGCTTCCATGGTGCTGGCCCTCGTGGAAAAGCAGTCCGGCTCGAAGGAGAAGCTGAGCGGTTGTATCGGCAGCGATCCCCTGGGGCAGTTGGCACGGGAGGGCAGGCTTCCCCGCGCCATGAGCGGGGCTTACGATGACATGGCGCAGCTCACCGCCTGGGCGAGTGCGAATGCACCGGATCTGCAGACCGTGCACGTTGGCGCTCACCCCTACCACGACGGTGGCGGCAATGCGGTCCAGGAGCTCGCGTTCGCCATTGCAACCGGCGTCGAATATCTGCGTGAGATGCAATCAAGGGGCGTTTCTCCAGACCAGGCCGCCTCGCACATGCTGTTCTCGTTCTCCCTCGGCTCGAACGTCTTCATGGAGGTCGCCAAGCTCAGGGCGGCACGAATTCTCTGGGCAAAGGTGGTCGCGGAGTTCGGGGGCCGCGAGGAGGCGCAGAAGATGCGCATACACACGCGCACCTCGGCCTGGAACAAGACGCTCTACGATTCCAACGTCAACATGCTGCGTACCACGACCGAGGCATTCTCCGGTGTCCTGGGCGGCTGCGACAGCATGCATATAGGCCCCATGGACGAGGTGGCGCGGGTGCCGAACGACTTTACGCGCCGGGTTGCTCGCAATACCCATACCGTTCTTCGCGACGAAGCGGGAATGACCCGGTCTATCGATCCGGCGGGTGGATCCTGGTACGTGGAGAGCCTGACCGACACGGTTGCAAAGAATGCCTGGGATCTGTTCCGGGACGTGGAGAAACAGGGCGGCATGACAGAGGCGTTGATGTCGGGTTTTCCCCAAGAGCAGGTAGCCGCCGTCGCCGCTCAGCGTGCCAATGCCTATGCGCAACGCCGCGACATATTCGTCGGTACCAATATGTACCCGAATGCGACCGACAAGCCTCTCGTGGTCACGGATATCGATCATGCGGCGCTCCAGCAGACGCGGGCGGCGGAGCTGAATGCGTATCGAGATGGCGTAGACCCGCAATGGCGTCAGAGCGCGCTGGAGAAGCTGGCGCAGTCGTCTCCCGAGACCCGGATCGAGAATGCTGTGCACGCGGTTTTGGGCGGAGCGACCCTCGCCGATCTCTGCGGTGCATTGTGTGCCAGCGAGACGATGGACCCGCTGATCGAGCCGATCAAGATCGCGCGGGGAGCGGAGGCATTCGAAGACCTGCGCCGACGCTCCGAGGCCTATGCCGAGAGGACCGGGGCTCGTCCCCGGGTGTTTCTCGCCAACATGGGTCCCATCCCCCAGCACAAGGCGAGGGCCGACTTCAGCCGCGGATTCCTGGAGGTGGGCGCCTTCGACGTGATCGGCAACGACGGTTTCGAGGACACCGATCAGGCACTCAAGGCCGCCTTGGATTCGGGTGCTTCGGTAGTGGTAATTTGCTCCACCGACAAGACCTACCCCGACTTGGTGCCGCCCCTGGCCAAAGGCATCAAGGACGCCAAGCCCGACGCCTCGGTGCTGGTGGCGGGTTACCCGAGCGATCACATCGACGCTTTCAAGCAGGCCGGCGTGGATGACTTCATCCACGTGCGTGCGAATTGCTATGAGCTGCTGAACAATCTGCAAAAGAACATAGGGGTCGGATAATGAGCAAGACACCAGACTTCACCACCATGGACTACGCCGTGGGAGCTCCCGCCCACAGCTTCGAGGATTGGAAAGCCGCCGCGGAGGCGGCCTCCGGGAAATCCCTGGACGAGATGATCTCTTGGACCACGGAGCACATAGACGTCAAGCCGCTCTACACCGAAGCGGACTTGGCCGGTCTGGACCATCTGGGTTTTGTGGCGGGTATTCCGCCCTTCCTGCGCGGTCCTTACCCGACCATGTACGTCACCCGGCCCTGGACCGTGCGTCAGTACGCGGGTTTTTCCACGGCCGAGGAGAGTAACGCCTTTTATCGCCGCAACCTCGCGGCCGGTCAGAAGGGCCTGTCCATCGCCTTCGACCTCGCAACCCACCGCGGCTACGACTCCGACCACGCCCGGGTAACGGGCGACGTGGGCAAGGCAGGGGTCGCCATCGACTCGATCCTGGACATGAAGGTCCTGTTCGACGGGATCCCCCTGGACGAGATGTCCGTGTCCATGACCATGAACGGGGCGGTGTTGCCCTGTATGGCCTTTTACATCGTGGCCGGCGAAGAGCAGGGCGTGAAGCACGAGCAGCTCACGGGAACCATTCAGAACGACATTCTGAAAGAGTTCATGGTGCGCAACACCTACATCTACCCGCCGTCGCCGTCCATCCGCATCATCGGGGACATCTTCGCCTATACCTCCAAGGAGATGCCCCGCTTCAACAGCATCAGCATCTCCGGCTATCACATGCAGGAGGCGGGAGCCACCGCCGATATCGAGCTGGGCTACACGCTGGCCGACGGTCTGGAGTACCTGCGCACGGGTGTCAACGCCGGCATGGCGATCGATACCTTCGCGCCGCGCTTGTCCTTCTTCTGGGCCATCGGCATGAACTACTTCATGGAAGTGGCCAAGATGCGGGCCGGACGCCTGTTGTGGGCCAAGATCGTCAACCAGTTCAATCCGCAGAACGCCAAGTCCATGGCCCTGCGCACCCACTCGCAGACCTCGGGCTGGAGTCTCACCGAGCAGGATCCCTACAACAACGTGGCGCGTACCTGCATCGAGGCCATGGCGGCGGCCCTGGGGCATACCCAGTCGCTGCATACCAATGCCCTGGACGAGGCCATCGCGCTGCCCACCGACTTTTCGGCGCGCATCGCACGCAACACCCAGCTGTACCTGCAGGACGAGACCAGTATCTGCAAGGTCGTAGACCCTTGGGCCGGCTCCTACTACGTAGAGGCGCTGACCGACCAGCTGATGAAGAAGGCCTGGCAGCATATCCAGGAGATCGAGGAGCTGGGCGGCATGACCAAGGCCATCGACACCGGTCTGCCGAAGATGCGCATCGAGGAGGCCGCCGCACGCCGTCAGGCGCAGATCGACTCCGGGAAAGAGACCATCGTCGGCCTCAACAAGTACCGTCTGAAGCAAGAAGATCCGCTGGAGATCCTGGATATCGACAACTCCGCGGTGCGCGACTCCCAGATCCAGACGGCTGAAGAAGCTGCGCGAGGAGCGCGACGAGTCCAAGGTGCAAGCCGCGCTGAACGCCTTGACCCAAAGTGCAGAGACGGGCAAGGGGAACCTGCTGGAGCTTTCGGTGGAGGCCGCGCGGTGCCGCGCGAGCCTGGGCGAGATCTCCGACGCCATGGAGAAGGTGTTCGGTCGCCACAAAGCGGTGATCCGCTCTATCAGCGGCGTCTACAGCAGCGAGTTCGGCGAGAAGGAAGAGGTCGCTACGGTCCGCAGGATGGCCGAGGAGTTTGAGCAGCGCGAGGGCCGCCGTCCGCGCATTCTGGTGGCCAAGATGGGCCAGGACGGCCACGACCGGGGCGCCAAGGTGATCGCGACCGCGTTCGCCGATCTCGGCTTCGACGTGGATATCGGCGCCCTGTTCCAGACGCCCGAGGAAGTCGCACGCCAAGCGGTGGAGAACGACGTTCACGTGGTGGGAATGAGCTCCCTGGCGGCGGGTCACAAGACCCTGCTGCCCCAGCTCGTGAACGAGCTCAAGAAGCTGGACCGGGAGGACATTATGGCCGTGATCGGTGGCGTGATACCCGCGCAGGACTACCAGTTCCTGTACGACAGCGGAGCCTCGGCCATCTTCGGTCCCGGGACCGTGGTGCCCATCGCGGCGCAGAAGGTCCTCGAGGAGCTCAACCAGCGGCTTGCCGCTTAACGCGGGAGGAGAATCGCGCCTTTGGGCGCGATTCTTGTTTCATCCGGGGTAGATCGCGGCCAGGCCGGGGAGAGGTTGTGTCGAAGAAGAAAGGTAAACCCGAATGGGCACCGAAAAACGCAGGTGAGGAGTTCGCCAGTCGAGTCATGCACGGCGTCTCAGGCGGGCATGACGGCATGCGAGGCGCCGCGGGAAGCCAGGTCCGCACCAACAAGACCCGGATTCCTCGCCGCCGCCGCCTGAGCGTAGACGAGTACGTGGAGGGTGTCCTCGCGGGCGATCGCAATGTGGTCGCGCAGGCCATCACGTTGGTGGAGAGCAACGCCCTTGCGCACCTGGAAATGTCCCAGGAAGTGTTGCGCCGGGTACTTCCCGAGACAGGGAAGTCCATTCGAATTGGAATCACCGGCGTACCCGGTGTGGGTAAGAGCACCTTTATCGAGGCCTTGGGTATATACCTTTGTAACCAAGGTCATCGCGTGGCGGTGCTGGCGGTGGATCCCAGCAGCAAGGTCACGGGGGGTAGCATACTGGGCGACAAGACCCGCATGGAGGACCTCTCCAAGGATACGCGGGCATTTATTCGCCCCTCCCCATCCGCGGGGACCCTGGGCGGGGTGACGCGCAAGAGCCGCGAAACCATCCTGATCTGCGAGGCTGCGGGCTTCGACGTGATTCTCGTCGAGACGGTGGGTGTCGGTCAAAGCGAGACCACCGTGCGGTCCATGGTGGACTTTTTCCTGTTGTTGATGCTTGCCGGCGCGGGTGATGAGCTGCAGGGTATCAAGAAAGGGATCATGGAGCTGGCCGATTCTCTGCTGATCAACAAGGCCGACGGTGACAACAAGCCACGCGCCAAGGCGGCAAGGCTGGAGTACAACCGGGCGCTGCACTATTTGGCCCCGGCGACAGAGGGTTGGGAGACTCACGCGTACACCTCCTCTGCACTCACCGGAGAAGGCATCCCCGAGCTGTGGGGCGTGGTCGAAGATTTCCGCAAGAAGACCGCGGATTCCGGAGTTCTTGAGAAGCGCCGGCGCGCCCAGACGCTGGACTGGGTCTATTCGATGGTGGAAGAGCACCTGCGCTCGAGCTTCTTCCAGACATGCGGGTGTGGAGCGTATCCGCGCAGAGATCGAGCATGAGGTCGTTTGGGGGCGCTTACCGCCTACCGCCGCCGTCCAGCGCCTGATCAGCGAGTTCGAGGGTAACGGCGGCTGATGGGGTATAACTGGATCGACGTTGACCCGGTTGCGGTTGTTCCTGACAGTGACCGCATTGCTGCTGGCCTTCACTGGCTGCACGTCGCTACCCCAGAACGTTGAACATCCGGCGTCCTACGCCTACACGAACACCGCCGACACCCGCATCGGCCGGGCACGCCGCGACGAGATCCATGACCACCCAGGAGAATCGGGCTTTCTGCTGCTCGGAAACGGGCTGGACGCCTTCGTCGCCCGCGCGGTCCTGGCCAATGCCGCCGATCGCAGCATCGACGCCCAGTACTACCTGCTGCACGACGATCTCACCGGCAAGCTGTTCGTCGATCAGCTGATCAAGGCGGCAGACCGCGGGGTGCGGGTGCGCCTGCTGGTGGATGACATGGACCTCGGCGGCAGGACGTTGGGGGCTGCGGTCTTGGACAGTCATCCGAACATCGAGGTGCGGCTGTTCAACCCCTTCAGCCGCGGCTCGAGCCGGATCGCCCAGCTCGTGACCCGCTTCGGGTCGGTGACGCGGCGCATGCACAACAAAGTCCTTCACGGTCGACAACCAGGCAGCCATCGTCGGCGGGCGCAATATCGGCGACGAGTACTTCGGCGCCGACCCAGATCTTGCCTTCACCGACATTGACGTTCTGGTGATTGGTCCCGTGGTCCGGGAAGTATCCGAGTCGTTCGACGGCTACTGGAACAACGAGTTGGCCTACCCCGCTACCGCGCTGCTAGGTCGGGAGCCTACCCGCGACGAGTTCCGCGAGAGGCGCGATACGCTGGCCGCATTCGTCGCCGGGCAGTCCGAGTCCGCCTATCAGCGGGCGCTGCGCGATTCGGATCTGGCAAACAGACTTACGCAGAAACAAGTGCGATTCGAGTGGGGGCAGGCCCATGTCGTTCAGGACGAGCCGGAAAAAATCCTCGCCGACAGATCTCAAACCGCTTATCACCTGGCCCCGCAGCTCCGTCCCTATTTTCGCGACGTCGAAAACGCAACGGGCGTGAAAGGATCGTCTGGCACGAGCCGGATAAAGGTGAAATCCATTCCGTCGATCCGGATACCGGTTTGTGGCAACGATTCTGGGTCGGCTTCGTAGGCTTTATTCCTTTGGAATCGCAGCTTTAATCCATGTTCAGAAATGAAACTTGGCAGCCAGCAACGGCCCGCTGAAGCTCATATCGTCGATTGCGCTGCCCGAGGAGAAGTCCCATTCCATGTGCCGGTAGACCAGGTTCACGTCGCCCCAGTTGAAGCGATAACCCACGCCGCCTGCCGCCTGCCAGGTAAGATCCGATTGCCCGGTGCCGATGTCCAGGTGGTAGGGCAGGTACCAGTTTCCGCCCAGGTTGGCATGACCCCTGACGCCCGCGACGGCATCCCACACGCCCTCCGACGCATGGATGCCGATCGGCCTGCCGAAGCGTTGGGACCGGAGGCCGAGATCGAAGTCCAGCGAAAGACCGAGATGGCGCGCACCCTTGTGCAGGCGCCCCGCACGCACCGCTTTGGAGAAGGTGTCGCGCTTGATGTCCAGTCGATCGGCCACTTCCGAGGGCTCCAGCCCCTCGTCGAGCAGCTGCTGGGCCTCGGCCAGAACCGCGGGAGTCAACACCGCCGCACCGCGGCGCTTGCGTGGCTTGTAGTACCCTTTCGGTCCCTCCTCGCGGTAGCGCTTTACCGCCCGTTTGAGACTGATCTTCGACACCCCGAAGGCGCGCACAATCTCTGCCTGCTTGGCATTACCGTTGACGCAGAACTGGGCGGTGATCATGCGAAAAGAGGCCACGTCCTCTTCATCGTGGACGAACACCGGCATGGACCCGTTGAAGTAGGTCACCCGTCCATCCTGTTTGCTGAAC
The DNA here is from genome assembly GCA_963802975.1 of uncultured Gammaproteobacteria bacterium. GTDB lineage: Bacteria > Pseudomonadota > Gammaproteobacteria > Chromatiales > Chromatiaceae > Thiosymbion. The sequence continues at coordinate 241,601 of CAWDLA010000048.1, read as the reverse complement.
GCTAACACCGCGGTGATGGGTGTGACACCTTCAGGGAAGAACGGCAGTTGGATCTGCGTCATCGGTCCGGACTCCGAAAACAGTGAGACGGTCGTGAGCTTGGCGAACGACGGGGGCTCAAAACCGGTATCTTTTCAAAATCCGTGCGTCGTGAAAACCATCACCGCATCCGCAGGCTGTTATCGCCCGCTTCCCTTTGAAACCACGAGATTTTTCAGCCCCCCCAACAGACAGGCATCAGGACGTGAGATCAGGTTCTCTGAGGGTAGATGTCCAGATCCGGGTTACTGCCTCAAGCACCAGCTCCGGATTCTGTCGCGGGTGTCGGCCGAAGGCATGGACGAACAGCGAGGCGTCGAGCCGGTTGAGCGCAACAGCGATCGGGCGAGCGTCGAATGCCGGAATAATGCCTTGCGCCTGTTGCTTTTCGATCTGAGCGGTCACCGCATCGTCGAACTGGAGTCAGAAAGCTTGCCCACGAGCTCTCGAGCCGCTCGTCGGTGGTGGACGCGTCCGCCACCGCCCGCAGCAGTGGACCTTGTTCGTAACACACCGCACGAGTCCGGACAGCGACTCACGCAACAAGACCGACCGGGTCGCCGTCGCCTGTAAACCACGGAGCCGCGGCCTCGAAGATGTCTTCCTCGAGACCGAGAAGCAGCGCCTCCATCAGCGCGTAGAGATCGTCGAAATATCGGTAGTAGGCCGACCGGCTGACGCCCGTGACCGCCATCAGATCCGCGACCGTCATCTCGCGGAATGGCCGCGACCAGAGAAGCTCCAGCGCGCCGTCGAGGATCGCCACGCGTGTCCGGTCGGACTTGCGCAGCTTCCGCGCCGAACCGGCTGCAACCCTCTCAGCTGTGCGGTTTAGGTCTGATCGTGACATGACGTAGCAGAACACGGACGGCGCGTCACAAATTCAAGGGGAGCGCCTTGGGTTTGGCCTTTCTATTCACCCCGGAGGCAAGATGAGCCGCGCGCAGAAGTCTTCTGACCTCACGATAGCGGACTGTCGTTGGTTCCGCGCCGCTGGCCGCAGCGGGTCACAACTGATGTCTGGTCCAAGCCACATCTAGCGTAAGCAAACAGTGCAGTTCGCCGCGTCGAACCACCACTCCAGGGACAGTCGTGCGGAGCGAAATCTACCCGAGTTGTCTTAACAACAGCGCCGGGCAGCTGCGTTAATCGCAGACGATTGTGATCACGTTGTTAGCGGGATGGAGGGAGAGCCGCGTCCTTGCGGTTGAATCCAGGGTCTGGAAGGCGAGACTGGGAGGTTGGTTCTAGTTGCGCTCGCACAGCTCGACCAGAACACCGCCAGTGGCTTTGGGGTGTAAAAACGCAATGCGCGCACCGCCTGCGCCGATACGGGGCTCTTGATCGATGAGCTTGATGTTCTTCGCCTTCAGCTCCGCAAGGGCCTCCTCGATATTGGCCACGCGAAAGGCGACATGCTGAAAGCCCGTGCCTTTCTTCTCGATGAACTTTGCGACTGGACCATCGGGCGAGGTTGATTCCAGAAGCTCGACCTCGCTTTCACCGACGGGAAAGAAACCCGTATTCACTTTTTGTTCGGCAACCGTTTCGTCGCCCTCGAAACTCCAGCCCGAGAACGTCTGTCCAGAAGTTCTTGCCGTCCTCCATGCTGTTGACGGCAATTCCAAGGTGATCGATCTTGAGTATCTGCATTTCAATTCTCCGAATTACTTTCGCTGCTTATCGTTGCGCCGAGCACTCCCCCGCGCCCTCTCCTCGCGGGAGAGGGTCGGGGTTGGTGAGATGGTTATGCCGGTCGCAACATGCAGTTATCAAGGGGCGGGTGCCCTTAGCGTTAGCCGCCGAACAAGGAGAGCATGACGCCGGCGGCGACGGCCGAGCCGATTACTCCTGCCACGTTGGGGCCCATCGCGTGCATCAGGAGAAAGTTCGTCGGGTCATACTTGCTGCCGACGGTTTGCGAAACCCGCGCAGCCATGGGTACGGCCGAGACGCCAGCGGAGCCGATCAGGGGATTGACCGGCGTGCTGGAGAACTTGTTCATTATCTTGGCCAGCAGCACGCCCGTGGCGGTCCCGAGACCAAAGGCGACGACTCCCAGGGCCAGGATCGCGAGCGTCTGCGTGGTAAGGAACTTTTCGGCCGTCGCTGTTGCTCCAACGGTGATTCCCAGGAAGATGGTGATGATATTGATCAGGGCGTTCTTCGCCGTATCCTCGAGCCTGGCGACAACGCCGCTTTCCCGGAACAGGTTGCCGAGCATTAGCATGCCGACCAGGGTCGCTGCCGGCGGCACGATGAGAGACACGATGATGGTGACGAGGATCGGAAACAGGATCTTCTCGCGTTTGCTGACGGTGCGAAGCTGGACCATCCTGATCACACGCTCCTTTTCCGTCGTGAGCAGCTTCATGATCGGCGGTTGGATAATGGGCACCAGCGCCATATAGGAATATGCCGCGATCGCAGTGGCTCCCAACAGGTGGGGTGCCAGCTTGGACGTGAGGAAGATCGTGGTCGGCCCGTCCGCGCCGCCGATGATGGCAACGGATGCCGCCTCCTGGGCGTTAAACAACCCGGTGCTGACTGCCCCGATGAAGGTAGCGAAGATACCGAACTGCGCGGCGGCGCCGAGCAGGAGCGACTTGGGGTTCGCGATGAGGGGACCGAAGTCCGTCATGGCCCCGACGCCCATGAAAATCAGCGGCGGGAAGATACCCAGGTGGTCGCCTTGGAACAGATAGGCCAAGAGTCCTCCCACCTCCTCGGTGTGGACCATATACTCGGTATGTTCGCCGCCGTGCCCTTCTCCCTGAAAGAGATGGAGCAGGGATGCACCGAAGGGTACGTCGCCGGAATGCGGGGCGATCGCCGTGACCGGAGCTGCCATCATGTTCGCGAACGGCAGGTTGGTCAGGAGAACACCGAACGCGATCGGGACCAATAGTAGCGGCTCGAAGCCCTTGACGATCGCCAGATACAGCAGAACGCAGGCGATCGCGATCATGATGAAGATGCGGTAGTCGGTCAGGCCGACAAACCCCGTTGAGCCGAGAAAGTTCAAAAACGCGTCATACATGGCGGCGTATTCCTCTGTCAGCCCAGAACGACCAAGGCGTCTCCGGCATTGACCAAGGCCCCCGCGGCAACGCAAACCTCGCTGACGGTGCCGTCATGGGGAGCAACGATCTCGTTCTCCATCTTCATCGCCTCCAACACGAGGAGCTTCTGGCCCTTGGTAACACTGTCACCAACGTTTACGTCGATGTCGATGATGGTGCCCGGCATCTGGGCAACCACCGTACCCTCACCCCCGCCTCCGGACGGCTTCGCAGCCGGTTTCGGCGCCGCGGGTGCCGGTCTGGAGGCCGCTGGTCGTGCAGCCGCAGGCGCAGGTGCCGGGGTCGACCCGCCCTCGCCCTTGATCTCCTCCACAGCGACTTCGTACTCGTTGCCGTTTACGACCACTTTGAACATTCTCATTTCTGATTACCCCTGAAAAAATTAAACTCTGGTCTGCATCTGCTCGACGACACCGGCCCTGCTCCAAGGGGACGTTCTGTCCTCCAGCCGCCGTATGTCTCTGATCACGATATTGCTTGCCGATGTCTGGAGCATCACCGCAATGGATGCTGCGATGACCGGCACGAGCTCGTCGTCGGATTGGGAAGCGGGCGCTTCCTCGGCCTTCTTCGGTGTCGATGCCGGGGTAGCCGCTGCCTTTGGCTTCTGCTCCGGGCCGGCAAACTTGTCGAACAGGCCGATGATGAACTGCAGAACAACTAGAACGACGAAGGTGATCCCCATGCCCAGAACCGTCGTGATCAGGGCCGCCCATATTCGTTGCGTGCGCGGTCGAGGTCCTTGAACGTGGAGGGATCGGCGAAAACTGTGAGTAGATCGGCTTCCATTGAGCGTCCTCCTGATCACAAAGGCAGGTTGCCATGCTTCTTGGCCGGCCGCTTTTCGCGCTTGCCTTCGAGCATGTTGAAGGCGTCGACGATTCGTCTGCCGGCTGGTATGGGGCTCGATGACATCGTCGACGAAACCCCGCTCGGCCGCCTTGTAGGGCGTGGCGAACTCCGCAGCATATTCCTCGACAATTTTCTTCTTCGTGGCCTCCTTGTCTTCCGCCTCCTCGATCGTCTTCTTGAAGATGATGTTTACCGCGCCCTCGGAGCCCATCACGGCAATCTCTGCCGTCGGCCAAGCGAGAACGGTGTCCGCCCCCAAGGACTTGGAGCACATGGCGACGTAGGCGCCGCCGTAAGCCTTCCTCGTGATCAGGGTAACCTTGGGCACGGTTGCTTCGCTGTAGGCGTACAGGATCTTTGCGCCGTGGCGGATGATGCCGCCGTATTCCTGGTTGGTGCCCGGAAGATAGCCAGGTACATCGACGACAGTCAGCAGCGGAATGTTGAAAGCGTCGCAGGTCCGGATGAAGCGCGCCGCCTTGTCTGCCGCGTTGATATCGAGACAGCCCGCCATGACCTTGGGCTGGTTGGCGACGATTCCGACCGACTGCCCGTTGATCCTGGCATAACCGGTGATCAGGTTGGTGGCGAAATACGGCTGATACTCCATGAACTCGCCGTCGTCGACGATGGGGAGAATCACGTCGTGGATGTCGTAGGCCTTGTTCGGATCATTCGGGATCAGGGTGTTCAGCTCAGGGATTTGCCTGTTGACGTCGTCGGTGCATTCCACCGCCGGGGCTCTTTCCAAGTTGTTCGACGGCAGGAAGCTGATCAATCGCCGTACTTCATCGATGCAATGCTGGTCCGATTCGGCCATGAAATGGACGTTGCCGCTGACGCTGTTGTTGGTCATGGCGCCGCCCAGATCCTCCGCCGACACCTGCTCCCCGGTGACCGTCTTGATGACCTGGGGACCGGTGATGAACATCTGGGAGAGCTGGTCGACCATGAAAATGAAGTCGGTCAGTGCGGGCGAGTAGACGGCGCCGCCGGCGCAGGGGCCCATGATCGCGGAGATCTGTGGAATGACCCCGGAGAAGATGGAATTGCGGAAGAAGATGTCGCCGTAACCGGACAGGGCATCGACTGCCTCTTGTATACGGGCACCTCCCGAGTCGTTGAGTCCGACCAGCGGGGCGCCGACCTTGGCGGCCGCGTCCATCGCCTTTACGATCTTGGTCGCGTGCATCTCTCCCAAGGCACCACCGGTAACGGTGAAATCCTGCGAGAAGGCATAGACGAGTCGGCCATCGACGTGGCCGTAGCCGGTGACGACCGATTCTCCCTCGAGATCCAGCTTGTCGAGGCCGAAGGCGGTGCTCCGCAACTTTACGAATGCATCCAGCTCGACGAATGTCTGCTCGTCGAACAGCAACACGAGTCGCTCGCGGGCGGTAAGCTTTCCCGTTGAGTGTTGTTTGTCGATCCGCTTTTGGCCTCCCCCGAGAGAGAGTTTTTCCTTTTTTGCTCTAAGGAGCTCGAGTTTGTCGGTTGGCATCTTGTATGTCGCCTCATAGGTTCCCGTTCAGAGCGTCGCGAAGACTGACAGCTCGATCGGGAGAAAACAGGAATCGTCTTTTAGAGATACTCGTACATGGCGTACTCGGTTTCCTGTCCGAGCAGCTCGTCGATATCGGCCTGGAGGGCGACTCGTTCGGGGTTCTGAAACCAAGTGTTCCACTCGTCGGCCGAGCGCCAGTTGCTGTCCACGATAACCTCCGTGTGATCGTCCGCACGTTGAAGTGTCTGGCCGGATATGTATCCGGGCTGCTTCAGAGTGAGGCTGCGCATCTTGTGCAGCAGCGTGGTCAAATCATGATGCACGCTTTCCGGGACATGTCGTTTGATGAGAATCTTTACGGACATTGTATTTCTCCTTTGGTGCCTTTATCGGGCTTCAATCGGTTGAGTCGGAAACGCTGTGGAAGCCGTCGTTCGTTGCTCGCAGTTGGGGCATGGGTTACGCTCGGATGCGCGCGCATCCGTGTCGAACATCGCGTATGGCCTGCTAACGCAGATTGGCGAGGCCAACCCGAAGCGCAGGGTCGTTATTACCGGCGCCCTGCGGCGCGACGCTTTGGTTAAAAAGCGCTCGATGGGCTTGGTCAATGACATACCCGACAGAAATCGAATGGTGTTGTGGAGCATCGACGGAATTTCTTTCTTTAGTTTTTGCGAGGGTTCCGCCCCCCGTCGGCTCAGGGCGAAAACCAACCTTCGTAGTTTACTCCCTGAGCTCCCTGGTTCCTCAACGAAAAACTAGCAACTCTGTTGTCGGTGAGCAAGAAAACGTCCGATTTTATGCGCCTTGGCGCCTGAGGGCGATGTTGCGCTGCATCAGCCTGGAAGCTTGAGGCGGCCCGCTTTTTCCGAAGAAGTGCGGTCTGCAGTGGTCCCTGACGATTGTCGAACGCGGATCGAAAATTGCCACCAGACATTGCGCTCTTGGCAACCTCGAACATCGCCATACGTAAGCTACTTGAGCTGCGAACTCTTTATCGAGCGTGTCTGTACGGATGGATAGACGGATTTTTTGGTGAGCAATCTTCGGCTCGGTCCTTCCCGATGTCAACGTTCGGAGCAGACAGGCAAAGGGAAATGTACGATAATTGCGCGCCGGCGGAGCGAGTCGGCACAAGATGCGCGCCGCGCCGCGGACTGCGGTCGTTTTCCAGATTGTCTTCGCGGTCGCTGGTTGCGCAATTCGCTCGAACAGAGAATTTTCGCGCCCTTAGCTCAGTTGGTAGAGCATCTGACTTTTAATCAGGTGGTCGCAGGTTCGAGCCCTGCAGGGCGCACCACATAACTACGACCGGTTGCGACAGACAGGGATGTTGTAACGGATCCCTTGCGGGCACGGGGTAGCCATGCCGGGGCAAAGGTTCCGAACATATCCTTCGGGGACTCAAACCCCTATCCGCTTTGAAATTGGTGCTGGGGCCGGGGTTTTCACCATGAGCGGGAACGCAGCGAGACAGCCCGTAGACGATTATCTGGATGCAATCGCGTCCCACGACTACGAGCGGGCACGTAGCCTTCTGGCCGACGAGGGCTTCCGCTATGAGAGCCCCATCTCCAGCTTCGACGCCGCTGACGACTTCATTCAGCATATGTCCCTGATGGGGGGGATCGTCCAGGGCATCGAGCGGCTGAAGGTTTTCGTGGACGGCGGGGACGTGTGTCATCTGTTGGTCTACGTCACCCAACTGTCCGACAAGGAGTCCACGAGAGTGGCCCACTGGTCGCGGGTCGTCGATGGGCGTATTCAACGCATCGAGACGTTGTTCGATACCCATTGGTACAGACAGATGTTCAAGTGAGGCGGGGCTGCATGCTTTTGGGCGTCGATGCGCTGCTGCAGGATCCCGGCCGCTTGGCGGCCTTGGCAGGCCGGCGTGTCGCCTTGCTCGGTCATGCTGCGTCACTGACCGGAGACTCTGTGCACACGCTGGATGCCCTGATGGGCCGTGCGGACCTGCAGCTCACAGCGGCTTTCGGTCCCCAGCACGGGATGCGCGGCGACAAGCAGGACAACATGATCGAGACTTCTGACTATCGGGACCCGCGCCACGGAATCCCGGTGTTCAGCCTATACGGCGAGGTCCGGTATCCCACCGACGCCATGCTGGAGACCTTCGATGTCCTGTTGGTGGACCTGCAGGACATCGGGACCCGCATCTACACCTATGTGACCACGCTCGCTTACCTGTTGGATGCCTGCGCTGCCAAGGGCAAGGCCCTCTGGGTGCTAGATCGCCCGAATCCCGCCGGCCGCCCCGTCGAGGGGAGCATCCTGGAGCCGGGATGGGAGAGCTTCGTCGGTGCCGCTGCCTTGATCATGCGCCACGGGCTCACCTTCGGCGAGCTGGCTCTGTGGCTCGCCGATGTCAAGGGCCTGGATCTGGAGCTCGAGATCGTGCCCATGGCAGGCTATCGACCGGCCGAGGCTCCCGGCTACGGCTGGCCTTTGCACCAACTTTCCTGGGTGAATCCCAGCCCTAACGCGTCGAGCCTCAACATGGCGCGGTGTTTTCCCGGTACCGTGCTGTTCGAGGGGACGACCTTGTCGGAGGGGCGGGGGACCTCCACGCCGCTGGAGGTCATAGGCGCGCCGGACGTAGATATTGAACGGGTGCTTCGGCGCATGTCCGCGTTGCGACCGCAGTGGCTGGACGGCTGTGTGCTTCGTACCTGCTGGTTCGAGCCCACCTTTCACAAGCACGCCGGAAAGCTGTGCTCCGGGCTGCAGATCCATACCGACAACGATCGTTATCGGCACGAGCGCTTCCGGCCCTATCGGATCGCGGCCCTCCTGCTCAAGGCCGCGCGCTTGGAGTACCCGGGCTACGAAATCTGGCGCGATTTCCCCTACGAGTACGAGACCGAACGGCTCGCCATCGACCTGCTCAGCGGCGGGACCTTCCTGCGCGAGTGGGTAGACGATCCAAATGCCGGGCCGGGTGATCTGGAAGCCCGCCTCGAGTCTGATGAAACCGCTTGGGTCAGGGACCGGCAGCCATTCCTGCTCTATGCGTGACGCAGCTACCTGATTCCGGTCCTTCGTCGGCCTGATCAACTAAAGATCGTCCAGAGAGGCGCCATCATAAACAGAAGGTTAAATCCGTTCATCCATCTCAGAACCAGCATTTCCTTGTCTATTCGGATCCTTGCGGTTCGACGGCTCGCGGTGCTCAATCGGCATTTGCTCAAGCGCTGCGCAGCCGCGTCATCTTGACCAGTGCGATCGCCGCCATCGGCAGCAGGAAGGTGAGGGCCGTCACCGTGATCATCAGCCACCCCAGCTCCGAGTAGTCCGCGGGGACCGTGACGGCGCCCGAGTCCGGGTCCTTCACCTCGCGGGTCACGGCGAAGATCTGGTTCATGTACTTGGTGCCGAGCTGGCTCAGCGACAGGGCCAGGTTGGTGAACGACGCCATGACCGCGAAAAAGGTCGCCTTGAGGTGGGCGGGCGCGGAGTTGGCGATCCAGGCGAGCATGGGGATCATTGCCACCTGTCCCAAGGGCGATTCGATGGCCGTGTCCACCAGGGCGATGAAGCGGGCATCCACGACGCCGCCGGTGTGGGCGGACGTCCACTCGTGCAGCCCGTAGTACATGCCGATGATGGGCACGGCGAGCAAGGTGCTGATGATGGTGAGAAAGCCCACGATATAGGCGATGGATTTCTCGGCCATGAAGCGGCGGAAGATGAACATGCCGAACAGGGTGAGTCCGCTGCTGATCAGGGAGAGCACGGACAGGAATTGCTGGTCGAACATGAGCTCGTCGATCATCCACCAGGTTTGTCCCGCACCCGGTGTGGGCATGGCGCGGTAAACGAAGATGATGATGGCCGTGCCGAGCAACACGCGTCTCGCCTCGGGTGCGAGCTCCCGCATCAGCTTCGCGATGAGAAACACCAGGATCAGCATGGACCCGGCGAAGATGATCTCCTGGTTGTAGGGCACGTCCCCCAGCCCCACGGACAGGGTGAAGACCACGAATGCCAGACTGCCGCCGAGGATCCACCAGTTCGGCTCCATTCGCTCCTGGTGGCCGTGCAGCATCTGCCGGGCTGCGGCCGCGTCGTATCCGTGGGAGCGCAGGCGCTTGAGCTCTCGCTGCTTGAGGAATCCGCCCAGCAGAACACCCAGCACCGAGACAACGGGAATGACGAGCGCGAGCTGGTAGATCTGCAGATAGATCGCGGCCTTCTGCCCTTCCTGCATGGCCTCCACGCCTTGGAACAGCAAGACGTTGAGCAAGGCAACCGAGACGCCGCCCCCGATGATGGCCACCCGCCCCAGGGTCTGCATGGTCGTGTGCATCAGGCGCCGCTCATCCGCGGGAAAGGGTTGTCCCTCCTGATCGAGTGGGGGGACCGCCTCCACGGTCATGGCGTCGGCGACCACGTCCTGCACCACGTAACCCGTGGGCGCGAGCAGGGTGCTCAGCACGTACCATGCCTCCACCGGCATCAAGGTGCGCATGGCCGCGGGGTCGCTCAGCAGGCCCACCATGATCAGCAGGCTGGCGGCGATCAGGCTCGCGCCGACATAGACCAAGATCGACTTGTAGCGCCAGATCAGGTCCACCAGGTGACCCAGGGGCATCTTCAGCGCCCAGGGTATCCCGGCCCAGAATCCGAGTGCCGCCAGGAATTCCGCGGACAGGCCCAGATAGTCCTTGACGAAGAAGGTCCCGACGATACTGGTAAGCCCCGACACCCCCGCGGCCACATAGACCATCAGCGGCGGCAGATAGGACAGCCGCATCTCCCTTCCGAGCTCCAGGATGTTGCGGTCGAACCAGTCGTATAGGTCCCTGATCATCAACATTTCCAAAAAAACAATCATCCACGCAGGGCGAGGGAAACCTTGCGATGTTTGCCGGCTGTGAGAGAGCCGCGCAAGCGGTTGGCTTTCCCGAGTACGGCCGCGTTACCCGCTCGGAAGTTTACCAGAGCGGCAGGTGGATGCCCGCCCCCGGGGCGAAGGTTCTCACGTTCGGTGGATGCACCGACCTGCAACATCGGGCGAGCAGCCTGCGAGCATCACGGCCGAACCAGCCTATCTGCGAACTGCAGACAGTCCGTGCATACAATGGAGCCTGGGCTGGCTTACGGGTTCCGCCGCTTCGCACTTGCGAGGTAATGGCTCTTCGGTGTCCTATTCACTACTCTGGTCACCCTCTGCGAGTCCAAGACGCTTGAGCTTGCGCCACAGGGATACACGGTCGATGCCCAGGATGCGCGCGGCTTGGGTGCGGTTGCCGGCACTCTTGTCGAGCACCCAGCGGATATAGTCGGCCTCCCTTTCTTCCAGGGTCGGCAGGCGGCCTTCCTTCTCGCGAATGACTTGAATGGCCCGTTCCGCAAGGGCCGGAGGCAGGGCGTGCGCCGTGAGCGTGGCGCCGCGCGCCAGGGCGACGCCGCGCTCGATTATGTTCTCCAGCTCGCGCACGTTGCCCGGAAAGTCGTACTCGCAGAGAAGGGCCGTGGCCTCTGGATCGATGTCCTGAACCGGCTTGTCCATGCGCAAAGCGTGCTTCCTGAGAAAATAGAAGGCTAGCAGAGGGATGTCGTCGCGGCGCTCCGCCAGCGGCGGCAACGTCAAGCTCACTACATCCAGCCGGTAGTACAGGTCTTGGCGGAAACGTCCCGCTGCGACTTCGGAATGCAGGTCGCGAAGGGTTGCGGCGGCGAAGCGTACATCAACCGGCCGAGGCTTCACCGAGCCCAGGCGCAGCACTTCGCGCTCCTGGATCGCGCGCAGGAGCTTGACCTGCATCGACTGGGACATTTCGGCGATCTCGTCCAGGAACAGGGTGCCGCCCTGGGCCGCCTCGATGAGGCCGGGCCTGGCGTCAACGGCGCCGGTGTAGGCGCCTTTCTCGTGACCAAACAGCTCGTTGGCGAGCAGCTCTTCCTGGAAGGCCCCGCAGTTGACGGCGACGAACGGTCCCCGGGCGCGGCGGCTGTGGGCGTGCAGGTGGCGGGCGACCAGCTCTTTGCCGGTCCCGCTCTCCCCCAGGATTAGTACATTGCTGTCGGTGGGGGCCACCTCGCGCGCAGTCTGAAGCACGCGGAGCATGCCCGGATTCTGCGTGATGAGGCGCAGGTCGGCGTTACCCACCGTCTCCGCGCGCTCGCGCAGGTCACGGTTCTCTCGTCTCAGGCGCACCAGCTCCGCGGCCTTGGCGACCACGGCGCGGACCTGTTCAAGGCGAAACGGCTTCTCGATGTAGTCGTAGGCACCGGCCTTGATCGCCTCCACCGCCGACGCCAGGGTGGCGTGGCCGGTAATGATAACGACCGCTTGATCGGGGTCGCGCGCCAAGGCGCGGCGCAGGACCATCATGCCATCCACGCGCTCCATGCGCAGGTCGGTAAGCACCACGTCGAAGGGCTCGCTGTCCAATACGTCCAGGGCCCCCGCCCCACTGGTACGCGTGACCACCTTGTGGCCGCTCTTGCCCAGGGCGTACGCCAGGTTGCTAACGGCAACGGGCTCGTCGTCCACGATCAGCAAGCGCGTGCCGTTCACGCATTCTCCTGTCGAACAGGCTCTTCCGCGTTTCGCAGCTGCAGCAGGACCCGGGTCCCTCGCCCCATCTCGGAGGCGACACCGATGCAGCCCCCGAGCTGCTGCACGATGTCTTGGACGATGTAGAGGCCCAGACCCATGCCCTGGCCAGTATCCCGGGCGGTGAAGAAGGGCTCGAAGATCCGCGGCAGGACGTCCGGCGGTATGCCGGGACCGTCGTCAGCGACCTCGATCTGCACTGCGCCAGCACCCTCGCACTGCGGCTCTCCGATCATCAGACCCTCTCCCAGCTTCAGCTTCACTGCCTCGTCGCACCGGGCGGCGGTAACCACCACATGTGCGCCGTTCTCACGCGCCAACAAGGCATTGCGGATTAGGTTGATGAAGACCTGCTGCAGGCGCTGAGCATCGGCGAGTACCTCGAGTCCCGCCGGTACCCGCAGGCTCACCTCGGCGCCCGATGCGCGCACGGGGCTGCGCAGCAACAGCAGGGTCTTCTGCAGGAGTTTCTTCAGCTCCACCGGCTCGAGGACGAATTCCTGGCGCCGTCCGAATTCGAGCAGCGCCGAGACGGTGCGATTGGCGCGCTCGGTCTCCCCCACGATCTGGCTTGCCCAAGCCTTGAGCGACGTCTGCTTGGTCCCCTCCAATTCTTCCGCCAGTAGCTGAGCCGAGGACGAGATGTTGGACAGGGGGTTGTTGATCTCATGGGCCACTCCCGCCGCCAAGGTCCCCAGGGCGGCCAGCTTCTCGGACTGCAACAGGCGCCGCCGACGCAGCTCCAGCTCGTCAAGCACGTGGTTGATGGCCTGTGCGAAGGTCACCAGCTCCTGGTTCTTGGATCTGGTGCCGAGCCTGTCCAGCCGACCTTCGGCAACGGGCTCCAGGTCCTGCACGAGCTCGCGTAGGGGTTGCATCACCGCTTTGGACAGCCCCCGACCGACCAGGACCACGGCCGGCACGACGAGCAGAAACGAAACCGCCAGGGCCCACCGAGAGCGGGCCACGGCCTCGGCTAGGGTTTGCCGTTCCCATCCCGCCAGCTGCTCTGCGTTGCTGGAAATGCGGTGGCCGACCGCGCGAATCTCCTCTTGCAGTGCCGGTGCTTCCCCATCGAAGTAACGCGCCACCAGCACCGCGTAGCTGGACAAGTCCGCCTGCAGTGCGTCCAGGTCGTTGCCAGGGGCCAGGGAGCGCAGATCCAGCCGCTCGCGGTTGAGGATGTCCCCGGCCCGTTGCACGAAGTGCATCAGCTCCAAGGCGGTATCCCGATCCTCGTAAAGGAACAGGTTCTTCTCGTAGCGCCGCATTTCCAGGGTGGCGTCCTTGAAATCCTGGACGACCACGCCCTCGTGTACACGCCGTTCGAGGTACAGGTGGTCAAGAAAGGCGAACAAGGCCAGTGCAGCGATGACTGCCGCCATCGAGCCGTAGGAGGCGGTTATTTTGCGGTGAATGCTGGGCATGGGCCGTCAGACTATTACAGATCGAAACGGAGCGTAACAACTTGCAACACCGGGTCCCAAGCCCTCTCTCCCCCCGAGAAATGCGGCACCGCATCATCGGCACCCTGGAGGGTGTTGCGATTTGCAACGCGAAGCTCCAATGGACGCGAATTATTCATCAAATAATCAGCAGGTCATAGATCTATCGGCCTTGGTATGCTCGTTGCAATGATGAGGCACGAGAACAAGAGCAGACGGGTCGATGGGTAAGCTAACCGACAAGCTCAAGCGCGTTCTGGAAGGTCTCGCCTACCAGGATGCCGCCGATTACTTGTCCGCGGACCAGAAGCTCGAGGTGCTTGGCATTGAGCCGCCGCGCAAGTGCGCATCCCCCGTTGGTTCCGTGAGTCGGCGCTTCGGTCCCGGCGGGATGGGGCGCCGCATCGCCCTGATCTACCTGGTCGCCACGGTGGCAGACGACCTGGCCCGCGAGTTGACCGAGCGCATCTTGCAAACGGCAGGCGTGCAGGTACCCCTGGTCCTGGTCAGGGGCCACACCCCGCCGAAATCTTTTTCCGTGTACGCAGCCTAGCGGCCTACCGCCTGCGGCAGGCATCGCATGCTTGCGTGCGCTTGAGCCGCAATGAACCCTGGATTCGTCGCCGGCGCACGGTATGCGGTCCGAATAAACCACAGGTAGTACGAGACAAACCGATGATCACCCTGGCAGACGAAGAAAGAGTCATCCCCAACCCTGGAATTCCCAACCTTAAGCAGTGGATTGCCGTCGCTGTATTCGCGTTGGCGGGTGCCTTCATGGCCTACGTCGTACCCACGGTGGAGATCGCCTGGGTCAGCGGTATTCTCCTTTTCACCATTTACCTGTTTGCCTTCGAGGTCGTGGGAGTGGACGTAGCCGCCGCCACCGTGATGGTGCTGCTGGGACTGACCTCGCTGCTCGCCCCCGTCATGGGTCTGGAGCAGGGACTGGTGGATACGGCGCACCTGTTCGACGGCTTCGCCTCGAACGCCGTCATCTCCATCATCGCCGTGATGATCATCGGTGCCGGCCTGGACAAGACCGGGATCATGAGTAAGGTCGCCGCCTTCATCCTGAAGGTCGGCGGGACTACCGAGGCGCGCATCATCCCCATCATCTCCGGCACCGTGGGCGATCATCTCCTCCTTCATGCAGAACGTGGGCGCGGCGGCCCTGTTCCTGCCGGTGGTGAGCCGCATCTCGGCCCGTTCCGGTATTCCCATGTCGCGGCTGCTGATGCCCATGGGGTTCTGCGCCATCCTGGGCGGGACCGTCACCATGGTGGGCTCCAGCCCGCTCATTCTGCTCAACGACCTGATCCTCACGTCCAACAAGGCCCTGCCGCCGGAGCAACAGATGGAGACCTGGTCCCTGTTCTCGGTGACGCCGATCGGCCTGGCCCTGGTGGCCGCGGGCATCGTCTATTTCGTGCTCGCGGGCCGCTGGGTGTTGCCGGTCACGAAGAGCGCGGACGGTTCGCCTGCGGACGCCATGGACTACTTTCGGGACACCTATGGGTTCCGGCACTGCATGCGCGAGATGGTGGTCCCCGCAGACAGTGCCCTGGTGGGCCTGCGGCTGCACGACGTGGAGCACGAGTACCGAGTTCGCGTGGTCGCCATGGTAGGAAGTAGCGCCGAGCTGCGCGTCGGCCCGAACAGTATCGCGCGCGAGGTGCCGTTCGAAGCCCGGGGGGTGATCGGCATCATCGCCGCGCCCGATAGCTGCAAGGCGTTCGCCGAGCACTTCGGCCTGCAGGTCCGCGACGAATTCGACGCCTTCGAGGAGGCGCTTTCTCCGGCAAAGTCCGGCATCGCCGAAGTGGTCATCCCGCCGGGCTCCGCCTTGATCGGCAAGAGCGCCCGCGAGATCTGGCTGCGCAAGACCTATGGACTGGCCATGGTGGCACTGCACCGTGGCGGCGAGACCCTGCACGAGGGCGAAGGTATTCGCGACCTGCCCTCTGCAGGCGCGGCGATACCATCGTCGCCCACGTCACCTGGGACGCCCTGGCCCGATTGGAGAAGGACCGCAACTTCGTCGTAGTGACCACCGAGTATCCCCACGAGGAGCTGCGCCCGCATAAGGTCGTGTCGGCGGGCGTCTTCTTCGCCATCGCACTGGGGCTCGTGCTCTTTACGGACCTGCGTCTCTCAGTAGCGCTGCTCACCGGTGCCTCGGGCATGGTGCTCTCGCGGGTGCTGACCATCGAGGAGGCCTATGCGGCCGTGAGCTGGAAGACCGTGTTCCTGCTCGCCTCACTCATTCCTCTCGGCCTCGCGGTAGAGACCAGCGGCACCGCCAAATGGATCGCCGATCAGGTTCTAGCCGTGGTCGGGAATATGCCCGCGTGGGTGATCCAGGCGGCGGTGGCGGTGCTGGCAACCTTTTTCACCCTGGTTATGTCCAACGTCGGCGCCACGGTGCTGCTGGTTCCGCTGGCGGTCAACATCGCCATCGGCGCGGGCGCCGACCCTGCACTGTTCGCCCTCACCGTAGCCATTGCCACCTCCAATTCCTTCCTCATCCCCACGCACCAGGTCAACGCCCTGATCATGGGTCCCGCCGGCTATCGAGTAGCCGACTTCATGCGTGCGGGGGGGATCATGACGGTACTCTTTCTGGTCGTGATGCTCTCGATGATGAACTTGGTTTTTTGATGGGTTGGCGATCACGAATCCATCCGATCCGCCCTGGGGAGAGAGCTAATCGCCGTCAGGGCTGCATCGA
The DNA here is from genome assembly GCA_963802975.1 of uncultured Gammaproteobacteria bacterium. Lineage (GTDB taxonomy): Bacteria > Pseudomonadota > Gammaproteobacteria > Chromatiales > Chromatiaceae > Thiosymbion. The sequence goes on along the minus strand of CAWDLA010000048.1, from coordinate 225,364 downwards.
CGCCGATCTTCTTACTCCGAACACCCCTTCGCCACGGCCGCGACACGATGCAAACGACGCAGATATCCCCACATTGGTCCTGGCTGGTGCCGTTCATGACTTGGCTGCCGGGTGTGGGCCGCGCCGAGCTCAAGGCCGATCTGGCAGCGGCGCTGACCGGCGCCATCGTGGTCCTGCCCCAGGGTGTGGCCTTCGCCACCATTGCCGGCATGCCCCCGCAATACGGCCTCTATGCGGGCATGGTTCCCGCCATCGTCGCCGCCTTTTTCGGCTCTTCGCGCCACTTGGTCTCCGGGCCCACCACAGCGGCGTCGGTGGTGCTCTTCTCCTCGCTTTCGCTCGTTGCGATACCCGGGACGCCGGACTATGTGACGCTTGCGCTTACGCTCACCTTCATGGTCGGTATTCTCGAGCTCGCGCTGGGCCTCGCCCGCATGGGCGCCCTGGTCAATTTCATCTCCCACTCGGTGGTGGTGGGCTTTACCGCCGGGGCGGCTCTGCTGATTGCCGCCAAGCAGCTCAAGCACTTCTTCGGGGTGCCTATGGACGGTGGCGGGCACTTTCACGATATCCTGATCGAGCTCGGCGGTCATGTCGCGGAGATCAACCCCAGCGCCACCGCTGTGGCTGTCTCAACCCTGCTGATCGGCATGGCGGTCAAACGTTGGCTTCCCCGCCTTCCTTACATGATCGCCGCGATGTTGGGCGGAAGCCTGGTGGCCATCGCTCTCGACTATCTGCTGGGAGCAGAGACTACCGGTATCGCCACCGTGGGTGCTCTTCCGGCCAGTCTGCCGCCCCTCTCGGCGCCCGCCTTGACCCTCGACAATATCAAGCACTTGGCCCCTTCCGCACTGGCGGTTACCCTCTTCGCCCTCACCGAGGCGGTTTCCATCGGCCGCTCGCTCGCGGCCAGGGGCGGCTACCGCATCGACGGCAACCAGGAGTTCATCGGTCAGGGCCTTTCCAACATCGCAGGGTCGTTCTTCTCCGGTTACGTCGCCACCGGCTCCTTCAACCGCAGCGGGGTCAACTACGAGGCGGGCGCGCGCACACCGCTCGCGGCCGTGTTCGCCGGGCTCCTGCTCATGGTGATTGTGCTGCTGGTAGCACCGCTGGCGAGCTATTTGCCCAAGGCAGCCATGGCCGGCGTGCTGTTCCTCGTCGCCTGGGGGCTGGTCGATTTCAAGGAAATCCGTCACATCCTGCATGCGTCCAAACGCGAGACGGCGGTGCTGGCGGTCACGTTCCTGTCGGCGCTGTTTCTGGAGTTGGAGTTCGCCATTTTCGCCGGCGTGCTGCTTTCCCTGGTGCTCTATCTCGACCGCACCTCCAAGCCACGCATCGTCACCCTGGCACCGGACCCCCGCCAGCCCGACAGGACCTTCTCAAGCGAGCCGGTCCTGCCCCAATGCCCGCAGCTGCGCGTCATCCGCATCGATGGGTCTCTGTTCTTCGGTTCGGTCAACCATGTGGAGCGGATCTTCGACCGCCTGCGTACTGAGCATCCGGAGCAAAAGCACCTGGCCGTCGTGGCCAGCGGGATCAACTTCGTCGACCTGCATGGTGGTACCGCGCTCGCCAAGGAATCCAGGCGGCGCAAGGGCGATGGCGGTGGCTTCTATCTCATCAACGTCAAGCAGGGGTTGCGCGAGCCGTTGGCGCGCTGCGGCTGCATGGACGAGGAAGGGGCGAGAAACATTTTTCTATCGAAGCACGCCGGCATCCGCGGCATCTATCAGAAGCTCGACAAGACCATCTGCGAGACCTGCGAGCGGCGCATCTTTCTCGAATGCGCGCGCTGAGCCGAATGCGGACTTCCGGAACGACGAACGAGGAGTAGAAGGTGAAAAGAGTTACAGCCGCGCTGTTATCCTTTGTTGCCGCGCTCAGCGCGGTTCCAGGGGCTGTCCTGGCTTCCACCGAGGGCGCAGAGCACATCGACCTCACCAACCACGCAGTAGGCATTACGGCCTTGATCCTCTTCATTGTGGCCTACGGCTTCGTCATGGCCGAGGAGTTCACCCACCTGCGCAAATCCAAGCCGGTGCTGCTGGCGGCCGGCATCATCTGGGCGATGATCGCGGTCGTTTACGCGAACCATGGGCTGCCGCACGCCGCGGAGCAGGCGATTCGGCACAATATCCTGGAGTATTCCGAGCTGCTCCTGTTCCTACTGGTGGCGATGACCTACATCAACTCCATGGAGGAACGGCTGGTGTTCGATGCCCTGCGCGCCTGGCTGGTGCGATCCGGTTTTTCCTACCGCAAGCTGTTCTGGCTTACCGGGGTTCTGGCCTTCTTCATCTCGCCGGTGGCCGACAACCTCACCACGGCGCTGCTCATGTGTGCAGTGGTGCTGGCCGTGGGTCGGGACAGCACGCGCTTCGTCTCCCTCTCCTGCATCAACATCGTGGTCGCGGCCAATGCGGGCGGGGCGTTCAGCCCGTTCGGCGATATTACCACCCTGATGGTATGGCAGAAGGGGATCGTCGATTTCTGGAGCTTCTTTCTTCTATTCATCCCGTCCGTGGTCAACTGGGCAGTCCCGGCCGCCATCATGCACTTTGCCGTGCCGGACGCGCAGCCTGAGTCGTCCGGTGAGGTCGTGGTCATGAAGCGCGGGGCGATAACGGTCATCGTCCTGTTCCTGTGCACCATTGCCACCGCCGTCAGCTTCCACAACTTCCTGCATCTGCCGCCGATGGTGGGCATGATGACCGGCTTGGCCTACCTCAAGTTCTACGGGTATTTCTTGAAGAAGACCTTCGACCGGGAGGCCGCCTATGCTCGCCGCAAAACCGAGTTTAATGAGCTTCAGCTAGGCGACATAGTTCCCTTCGACATCTTCCGGAACATCGCCCGTGCCGAATGGGACACCTTGATGTTCTTCTACGGGGTAATCCTCTGCGTAGGCGGATTGGGGTTTATCGGTTACCTGGCTCTCGCGTCGGGGGTGATGTACCTGCAGTGGGGGGCCACAACGGCAAACGTGATGATCGGCGTCCTTTCCGCCATCGTCGACAATATCCCCGTGATGTTCGCCGTTCTGACCATGAATCCCGACATGTCCATGGGTCAGTGGCTGCTGGTGACCCTCACCGCCGGCGTAGGCGGCAGCATGCTCTCCATCGGCTCCGCCGCGGGTGTTGGGCTGATGGGACAGGCTCGCGGTATGTACACCTTTTTCAGCCACCTCAAGTGGACCCCGGTCATCGCGTTGGGCTATGCCGCCAGCATTCTGGTCCACTTCTGGGTGAACGGCAGCCAATTCTCGATTCCCGCCGCGCAATAGAGGACCATAGTGACAGGTGCGCGCTCTCGCCACCTGCATGAACAACCCGGGACCCGGCCTGGGGCAGGTCGCCTACAACTTCCAGACCGTCAGCGACTACGGAAAATTGGTTGGCGCTTTCGCCATGCTCTTGGGGCGGCTCGAGGTTTTCACCATTCTGGTTATGCTGTCGCTCGACTTCTGGCGGCGATGACCAGTGGGTACCGAGCGCCGTTCGTGTCCGCGTTCCCGGTCCCCTGACGCTACATCCATTTGTTTCTTTTGAACAGATATAACATCGCGACAGCGATGGCGATCATGACCAACCAAACGGCGGGGTAGCCGTATTCCCAGCGCAGCTCCGGCATCGCCCACCAGCTGCGGGCATTGTTGCCGAAGTTCATGCCGTAGACCCCGGCGATGAAGGTCAGAGGGATGAACAGGGTGGCGATGATGGTGAGCAGCCGCATGGATTCGTTGAGCCGGTTGCTGAGGCTGGACAGGTAAACATCCACCATGCTGGCGGCCATTTCCCGATAGCTTTCCAACAGATCCAAAATTTGTACCGTGTGGTCGTAGCAATCGCGTAAATAAAGCCGGGTATCCTGCTCGATGCACGGGCAGTCATCCCGGAACAGTTGGTTCAGGACGTCTCGCTGGGGCCAAAGAGCGCGGCGCATCAGCAGAAGCTCGCGGCGCAGCTGGTGGATCTGAGCCAGGGTGTCGGGGCCGGGCTGCTCCAACAGCGCGTCCTCGAGCGCCTCGATACGCTCGCCGTAGCTCTCCAACAGGGGGAACGCGTGGTCGATGATGATATCGAGCAGCGCGTACAGCAGGTAATCGCTCTTGCGCCGGCGAAAGCTCCCCATGTGCTTGCGCAGCCGCTCGCGGATCGGCTCGAAGGGGTCGTCGGCCTCGCCGTAGAAGCTGACCAGGAATCCGTTTCCCGCGAACAGGCTTACCTGCTCGGTGCGCAAGGATTCGGTCCCGTCGATGACCGGCAGGTGCATGACTACGAAGATCTGCCCGTCATATTCTTCGATCTTCGCCCGCTGCCCTTTGTTCGCGACGTCCTCCAGGGAAAGGGGATGCAGGCCCCAAAGGTGCCCCAAGTCGCGTAGGGTATCCGGTGGCGCGCGGCCCTGAACCTGTATCCAGGTGGTGGAGTCGCGCTCCAGGAAGGTGCGGCATTCGGCCGCGCCGCGGAGGTCCCGTTCCTCGTACTCCGTATCCGTGTAATCGATAAGCCGGATGGCGAGGGGCACTTCGGAGATCACCTCGGCCAGCGTGCCCGGTGCTGTGCCGGGCGGATGATAACGCTTGGGAAATACTCTCATGGGGTCGCTGCGAAGGCGTACTCGACACGCCGTTGGTGTTTGGGTTGCCCCTGGGTGTCAGAGGACGCCCCGAACAGCCCGCCAGGCATCTTGAATTGGTCGAGCTGTGGGTCCGTGAGCTTGATGGCCAGGGCGACGCGTCCCGGGGTCGTCTGTTGGTTGTAACGCAGGAAGTCGGCCATGGGCTAACGTGGTACCGAGTACGCGGCCTCCAGCCACTTGCGCAGGCGGTTCGAGTCGCCCACGGGCGTGAGCTTTCCGGAAGAGTCCAGCAGCACGATGTACAGAGAGCGGCCTTTAATATTCGCCTGCATGACCAAGCAACGCCCCGCCTCGTTCAGATAGCCCGTCTTGCTGAGCCCGATGGTCCAGTCCGGGTTTTCGTTCCTGACCAGGGGGTTGGTGTTGCGGTACTCCACGGCCCCGCCCTGCTCGTAGGGATACACCACATGTTTGGCCCGGGTCGTGGCCTCGCGGACAAACCGATACGCGGATGCTGCGCGCGCCAGCTTCACTAAATCCGCAGCGGTCGAGACATTGCCGCCGTCGAGTCCCGTGGGATCGGCGAAGCGAGAGTCGTGCATTTCAAGCTGCCGCGCCTTTCGGTTCATCGCCGCGACGAACTCGGGTTTGCCTCCGGGAAAGGTGGTGCGGCCCAGCGCTGCGGCGGCGCGGTTATCCGAAGACATGAGAGTGACGAGAAGCAACTCGGCCCGCGTGAGGCGCGCCTTGCCGATACGCAGGCGTGAGCGGCTGAAACGCATCCGGTCCCGGTCTTCTTCCCGGATAGAGATCATCTGATCCATGTCCACCTGCGCATCTAAAACGACCATGGCAGTCATGAGCTTGGTGATGGATGCGATCGGCTTGACCGTAGCGACCCGCTTTCCGTAGACGATGCGGTTGCCCTGCTCGTCCATCACCAAGACCGCCGCGGAGCGCAGCTTGAGCCCGGATACGTCCAGCCCCTGCGAGCCCGACGTAAGCGGTGGAGTCGACGGGGCAGCCGCTTGCGGCCCGACGCAGGGAAACGCGAACGCAAGGGCCAGCAGGCCTGATCGGATGCGACGCCGGAACGGCGTCAAGTAGGTGTGGGATGTAAGGGTAAGTCGGGGCACGGCGGCTGTTTCCTCCATCTTAGATCGGCCCCGATCGTACGGACCCGGCTCGCGATAGCGTAAGCATAACCTTTCGATGTGCCTGTCCTCAAGCGTGTTTCTCGATTTCTCAATTAGTTATAAAGCTAATCTGATATATTTTTTAACTTCTGTAAGTTCTCGACGATTTCCAACACCGCCTCTGCTTTAAGCGGCGGGTGGCAGCGAGCCGCGTTCCAGCACAGCATCAGCTCCAAGGCCAGCTTGGTATTGACCCCGCTGCCCAGTAAGTGGCCGGTCAGGGCCGTCAAAGCGTCACGGCGCCCGCCTTCGGTTACCCCTGCATGCAGGAGGTGTTGCCAGGGCTCGGTTTGGTCCGGCGGCCTGTCCCCTTCGTTCGCCGAGACGCTCAGCAGCCACGCGGGGAGCGGCTCCAGGTGAAACACTTCCGGTGAACGCGTCCAACGGTAGCTCTCGCCGGACGCGTGCACGGAAGGTGGCGCCACCACGTAGGCACCGTCGCCTCGCAGATCGACGCCCGGTGCGAGACCGACGCGATCGCGCGCCATCCCGCCCGGATGGCCGAAGTAGAGGTGACGCCCGCCACCGCCGGTCATTGCCTCGACCGTCTCCGGCAGTGGGCAATGCTCCCGCGTCAGCCGCGCGAGGCTTGCCTCTGCACCTCGGCGCGGATCCAGGTCCAGAACAACCAGGTCGGATACGACCCCGGTGACGACCGCCAGGTTCGCACCCGGCCAGCGACTGAACCAGTCGCCGATCTCGGGCATCGTGGGTTGGCGGTGCTGGAATACCTGCCAGCGGATCGGCGATTCTTTGCCTCGCGGCTCGACGGGCACGACCGACCACCCGAGACGACCGTAGTCCATTGCCGCCTTGATGAGAACGCCGCTCGACGGGCTGGTAGGTTTTTTTCGCATTGTGGACATCCCTCTTACAATCTTAGAAGAACACAGGGGGCACCGCATGGTTCCATCGTGATCTGTGGGCTTTGTACCGAGCCCTTTCGGTCGGGGCGGCGTGCGCACAGACATCGAGCATCCGAGTCCCCGCGTTGTATGTTTGTGGGCAGGTTTGGCTCGGTTATCATTTGAACAATCATGTACGGGCCGATCGCCGCAGGAATCGCGGGAGGTCGACGGAGCGTTGGCCGTTCGTTTGCGAACGAGCCACAGGAGAAGCCAAAAGCAGTGATTTTATTGAATCCACAGGGCTCTTTGAGCCTTATCGTCTCGACGGCGAAGACGCAGGCAATCGCCGGCGCGACCGCTGGAGCCACCCTCGGTGTGGTCCGCAGCGTCCTTTCGGTGCGCCGAAAAAAGCTGAACGACGGCTATGAAGTGTTGTCCGAGGGCATGACGCAGATCGGGATCGGGGCCGTGCTCGGCCTCGTGTCTGGAATGGCCGCCGGCGCCACGGGCGTCGCCGTCGCGGCGATTGCCGGGCGGAGTGTCTGGACCTTTGCCGCGCCCCTGGTTGCCAGCGCGATCGCTTCAAGCTTGGCGCACGAGCGCGTTGACCGCTTTGTCCGTCCCTTCAGTGCCGAGGTCGTGCAGAGTCTGAAGGAGTCGCTGGAGGCAAACCCCGCGCCCGCGGCTGCGCCTCGGTAATTTCAGTCGCTCCGAAGCAGAGCAGCACCCGCAGGCCCGGCTCGTTGTTTTCCAGTCGAATCCGAGCCCCGTGCAGCTCGGCGACGGCTTGCACCAGGCTGAGTCCGAGACCGCTGCCCGGCGTGGAGCGGCTGTCGTCCAGGCGGAAGAAACGCTGAAAGACCTTCTCGTGCATGTCCGCCGGGATGCCGGGACCGGAATCGGCGACCAGTAATCTCCGGATGGCCGGAGCGCAGCCGGGCCCCCAGCACGATACGCCCGCCCGACGGGCTGTACTTGATCGCATTGTCGACCAGATTCGCCGCCGCTTGAAACAGCAGGTCTCTGTCGCCTTCGATGCGTACTCCGTCCTCCACATCGACGGCCAGGTGCTGTGCCTCATCGGCCGCCAGGGGCTCGTAGAGCTCCGCCAGGTCCTGCGCGAGCTGCGAGAGGTCGACATTGGCAAAGCCGCCACGTCGGTTTCCCGACTCGATGCGGGCGATCCGCAGCAGGGCGTTGAAGGTGGCCAGAAGCTCCTCTGCATCCTCCACCGCCCGGTCGATGGCCTCGCTCGTCTCCTCCGACAGGTCCGTTGCGGAGCGCGCCAGCTCCAGCCTGGTGCGCAGCCGGGTCAGGGGGGTGCGCAGGTCGTGAGCGATGTTGTCGGAGACCTGGCGTACGGTCTCCATCAGATGCTCGATGCGCTCGAGCATGTGGTTGAGGTTGCTCGCCAGCTCGTCGAAATCGTCCCCGTTTCCGTCGGTGGGTACGCGCCGGGACAGGTCCCCCTCCATGATTTCCCTGCTGGTCTGGTTGACGGCGTCGATGCGGCGCATCACCCGGGTACCCATGGCCAGCCCGGCCGCCAGGGCGAGAGCCGCGGTAATGGCCAGTCCCCAGCCCAGGGCGCCCAGGATGCGCTCGCGTGTCGCCTCCAGGTCCCGCACGTCACGACCCACGAGCAGGTGCAGCCCGCCGCGCAGGACGAAGGTGCGGGCCCGAGCCTGGTGCTCGTCGGACTTGTCCTGTCCCCAGTCACGGAGTCGAAAGCCGATCCAGCCCTCGCCGTCGCCCGCGGTTTCCGGCCAGCGGCTCAGGTTGCCGACCAGGGGGTTCAGCTCCTCGTCCGCCAACAGGTAAACGCTGGCGCCCTGGGATCCCTGGCCACCCGCTCGGCGATCAGGGTCGTGAGCCCGACCAGCCCACGGCGCCGATACTGCTCCGCCAATCCGCCGATCTCGGCATCAATGGTGGCGTCGATCTGACGGTCCGCATAGCCCGCAGTGGCCCAGTAGATGAACCCCAGCAGGACGACTACGGAGCCGATGGACAGCGCCATGTACAGTAGGGCGAGCCGAAAAATGGAGCTGCGGAGGATTCTGGTTCGGCGATGCACGAGTCTCGATGACGGCAAGATAGAAGATTGCCTGATTAAAGACGCAAAATCCGCCAGAAATCCTCTGTGCCTTGGCGCACTTGCGTGAGGTCATTGATTTTCTCCGACCGAGCGATATGGCTGTTGCGGCTATCAGGAGTCTCGCAGCGCATACCCCGCGCCGCGGACCGTGTGCAGCAAGGGGCGGTCGAAGCCCTTGTCGATCTTGGAGCGCAGACGGCTGATGTGGACATCGATCACGTTGGTCTGGGGATCGAAATGGTAATCCCAAACGTTCTCCAGCAGCATGGTGCGCGTGACCACCTGACCGCCGTGCCGCATCAGGTACTCCAGGAGGCGAAACTCCCGCGGCTGGAGCTGAATCTGGCGCACCCGCACGGGTTACGGTGCGCGCGAGCAGGTCCATCTCCAGGTCGGCGACCCGAAGACGGGTCTCAGGGGCCTCGCCGGTGCCTCGGCGCTGGAGCGCCTCGAGCCGGGCGTGGAGCTCAGAGAAGGCGAAGGGCTTGACCAGGTAGTCGTCCCCGCCTGCCTTCAGGCCCTGCACCCGGTCGTCCACCTCGCCGAGGGCGCTCAGAATCAGTACCGGGGTCTTGTCGCCCGAGGCGCGCAGGGTGCGCACGATGGACAGACCGTCCACCTTGGGCAGCATGCGGTCGATGATCAGGGCGTCGTATGACTCGCTCGTCGCCAGGAGCAGGCCCTCCTTGCCGTCCGCCGCATGATCGGTGACAGCGCCGGCCTCTCCCAGGGCCTTCAGTAGATAGGACACGACCTGTCGGTCATCTTCGATGAGCAGGATGCGCATGGTCTGCAGTCGAGTATCTTATTTTGTTTTCAGCCGCACATGAACGCAGATTAACGCGAATATGACAATAGCTTGAGAAGCGCTAAGGCGAACAACGGATAGGCGACATGGCCTCCCGCGGGACGCCGTGAATATGTCCCTGCAGGCTTGACGCTGGCTTCCCTGCCAGCGCACCCGCGCAATACCACGCCGCCTATCCCACAGCCTTTTTTGTCTCTCGTCAGGTCTGGAAGGGAACGGCGACGAAGCGCTTCTCTCCGTCCTGCTCCACCAGCAGCAGAACGGATTCGCGTTTCTCCTCGGTCGCCTTGCGCACACCGGCCACCACCTCTTCGGGCGCGGTGACCTGCTGCTGCCCGATCATGGAGATCAGGCTGCCAGGCTTGATACCGGCCTTTTGCGCCGGGCTGCCCGATTCCACTTCCGCTACGAGAACGCCTTTGGCCTCGCCGTCGATCCCGTGTGTCTTTCGCGATTCGAGGCGTCAACGGGGACAGATACAGGCCGAGGCGGGGCTTGTACTCGTCCGCCCTGGTTCGCCGCTGCTGCCATCTTTTCCTGCGTCGGCATGGCGCCGATGACGACCGGGATCTGCTCGGTCTTTCCGTTGCGCAGCACCTCGATCATGAGCCGGGTACCGGCGTTCGTATCGGCAATCATGCGCGGCAGGGTCTTGAAATCGTCGATGGTCGTACCGCCGACGGAGAGGATAAGATCCCCGGGCCGCAGGCCGGCTTCGCTGGCCGGGCTGTCCGGTACCGAGCTGGCGACCAGTGCTCCCCGGCTGGATTGAAGATCCAGACTGGCGGCGACATCGTCGGTGACTGCCTGGATCTGAACGCCGAGCCAGCCGCGCTCCACATGTCCCTGCTCCTTGAGCTGCGCGATCACGGCTTCGGCGGTCGAGGAGGGGATCGCGAAACCGATGCCTACGTTGCCGCCGCTCGGCGAGTAAATGGCCGTGTTCACGCCGACCACCTGCCCGCTCGCGTCGAACAGGGGGCCGCCGGAATTGCCGCGGTTAATGGGAGCGTCGATCTGCAGATAGTCGTCGTAGGGTCCGGAGTTGATGTCCCGGCCCCGTGCCGAGACGATGCCTGCGCTCACCGAGCCGCCCAGGCCGAAGGGGTTGCCCACGGCCAGGACCCAGTCGCCGACGCGAGCTCCGTCCGAGTCGCCGAGCTCGACGTAGGGCAGCGGTTGGTCGGCGTCGATCTTGAGCAGGGCGAGATCCGTCTTGGGATCCCGTCCCTTGACCCTGGCCTGGTACTTGCTGCCGTCGTTTAGAATGACCTGGACCTCGGCGTCTTGGGCGATCACGTGATTGTTGGTGACCACGTGCCCTTCCTCGTCAATGATGAAGCCGGATCCCTGCCCCTGCACCTGCCGTGGCACCTCGAATCCTTCGGGCATTCCCGAGCGGCCGTCGAAGAAGCGCTCGAAGAAATCATGCATCGGGGAGTCCTGTGGAATCTGCGGAAGCGCCACCCTGGGGTGTCCCTGCCCGGAGCCGTCGTTCGGAGTTACCGCAACGTTGACTACGGCGGGTGTTACACGCTGTGCGACCTCGGCGAAGCTGGGAGGTCCCGCGAAGGCGCTGCGGGTGCTCGGTTGAGCCTGCGGGAGATTGGCGGCAGCCTCGTTGGTGGTGACCATGTAGGTTGCGGCCAACGCCAGGGCGATGGCGCCGGCGAGTGCGCTGCGTGCCAGGAAGCGGTGCTTATCAGGCAGGGAAAGAACGCCTGTGGTGTTGTGCTGGTTCTCGTGGATGGTCATGGAGTTGCTCCTTACTGTGGGATGATCTGCGTCGGCGGCAAGCAGCCTGTCTGACTTGCGACTGTTCTACTGCTGAAACGCGGAGGCCGGTCGGATCTTCCGCCCGATTTTGTTACAAAGGTCCATTGTTCTCCTCAATCGGGCGGAAAATCCGCCGCGGCCCCGCGCTCCCTCGCTTTGAGCGCGCAAGCCAGACAGGCTTCTAGCGGTTCGGTTGTTCCGGCTCCGCCTTCGCTGGTGATCCTTTTATAGACCCGGGCGCCTTGCACCATGCTTGCCGGGAGGTTACCTGACCGTAAGGTTCGGACGGGAACCGGGAGGCGTTTTCAGAGTCTTTCGGTGGCGCATCTCGGCTTTCGGGGCACATTCCAGGTGAGCGCAGGCGAGAGAAAGCGGCCATGCGGACACATTACCGTTAGAATCGGGACAGACCGTGAGACCTGGTTCGGTCCGGACCCAGGCTCCCGGAGATGCCAAAGCAGGGGGGGATACAGTGAAGAGGCTCGGCTTTATCGCGGCGGTTTTGCTGCTTACCGGTTGCGGCTGGAAGATCGGTCCCGTCAATTACCCGCCGGCACCGAGCGGTGAGAGGACGCCATCGGAGGTCACGGTGAAGCGCGTGACCTCCATCATGGGCTTGTTCGTCCCCATGACCTTCACCATCGACGGGGATGAGATCTACGGCCTTTGGACCGACGAGAGCTATACCTTCATGCTCGAGCCGGGGGACTATATCTTCGGCTATTACCTTGCCTTCAACGAATGCCGCCAGTACATAAGGATCAGGCCGGTGCCAAGTCAGCTCATCTATCTGGGTCCTCCATGCGAGATCAGGCCGGCGGAAAGTATACCGCCGGGGGCGACACCTCGATGAGCAGGCAGCCGGCGGCGCGCAGTCTGCCACCTGAACCCCTGCCCCTTTTTCGCCGCCTTCGACTCCAGGGACTCGGCGCGGCTCCGCTGCTAGTCCTTACCTGCGTTTTCCCGCTCGCTCCGATCGCCGGGTTGGCGGCGGCACCAACTGACGCCGACGAGGCGCCGGCTTACGTCGGGAGCAAGACCTGCGCTGGTTGCCATGAGGCGGAATATCAGGCCTGGCTGGGCTCCCATCACGACCTGGCCATGGCGGAGGCGGGCGAGGATTCGATTCTGGGGGATTTTGAAGACGCGCAGGTCACGGCCCACGGCGTGACATCCAGGTTCTATCGCAAAGACGGCGGCTACTTCGTCCTAACCGACGGCCCGGACGGAGAGCCGAGAGAGTATCCGGTCAAGTACAGCTTCGGCTGGTATCCGCTGCAGCAATATTTGATCGAGCTTCCGCGTGGGCGATTGCAGAGCCTGGGGCTGGCTTGGGACTCCCGTGCGGCGGAGGACGGCGGCCAGAAGTGGTTTCACCTTTACCCGGACGAGGAGGACATGGACCACCGGCATTCGCTGCACTGGACAGCCCGGGATCAGAACTGGAACTACCAGTGTGCCGAGTGCCACTCCACGGGTCTGAAGAAGAATTACGACCTTCAGACCGATGCCTTCCAGACCACCTGGGCCGAGATCGACGTGGCCTGCGAGGCTTGCCACGGACCCGGCTCCAGGCACCAGGCGCAGGCGGAATCAGCGGCGAGGGGAAAAGCCAAGGCATGGGACCAAGCCAAGGGGCTGGTGGTGGATCTGGCGGATCGGGACGGCGGGACCTGGTCCATCGGGCCAGAGACCGGAAAGGCCCGCCGCTCCGCCCCGCGCACGGACCGCACCAAGGTCGAGCTCTGTGCCCGCTGCCATTCAAGGCGCGGCCTGATCCACGAGGACTACCAGTACGGCAAGGCCCTGGGCGAGAGCCACCGGCTCTCGCTGCTGGACGAGAACCTGTATCACCCGGACGGCCAGATCAAGGACGAGGTCTACGTCTACGGCTCCTTCATCCAAAGCCGGATGTACCGCGAGGGGGTTACCTGTACCGACTGCCACGACGCCCACAGCCTGCGGCTCAAGGCGCAGGGCAACCTGGTCTGCGCCCGGTGTCACGACGCCGGACGTTATGATTCCGAGGCCCATCACCACCATGCCCCCGGGGCCAAAGGGGCGTCCTGCGTCGACTGTCACATGCCCCAGCAGCTCTACATGGTCAACGACGAACGGGCCGATCACAGCATGCGGGTGCCGCGCCCCGACCTTTCCTTGGCGCTCGGATCCCCGAATGCCTGCAACCGGTGCCACCAGGACAAGCCCGTCCAGTGGTCCATTGACTCCCTGACCCAATGGTACGGCGAGAAGCCGGAGCGGGCACCCCACTTCGGACAGGCGCTTCACGCGGGCCGTACAGGTGCTCCCGATGCGGGAAGACGCCTGACGGACCTGGCGGTTGATCCAGACGAGCCCGGCATCGCCCGCGCCAGCGCCTTGGACCTGCTGCGGGAGCGCCCGGAGCAAACCCACCTTCTCGCCCTGCCGCGCCTGCTGCGGGACCCGGATCCCCTGGTGCGCGGCGCGGCGGTCCGCTATCTGGAGGTGACAGGTCCCGAGTCCCGGTTCGAGCTCGGTGTGCCCCTGCTGGATGATCCCGTGCGGGCTGTCCGCCTGGAGGCGGCGCGCACCCTGGCCCCGCTGATTCGATACGAGCTTCCGGAGGCCGAGCGCGGACGGCTGGATGCTGCCCTGAACGCCTACCTGGCCTCCCAGCGGGTCAACGCGGAGCGGCCCGAGTCCCATCTCAATATCGGCTTGGTGGCGATGGCGCAGGGCAAGGCGGCAATGGCGCAGAAGGCCTATCGCACCGCCCTGCGCCTGGATAGCGGATTCGTTCCGGCTTACGCGAACCTGGCCGATCTCTACCGTGCATTGGGCTCTGACAGGGAGGGCGAGGAGGTCCTGCGCTCCGGGCTTGCCGTTGACCCCGAGAGTGCCGGCCTACGTCATGCCCTTGGCCTGCTTCATATCCGCGCAAAGCGGCTGAACGAGGCCGTGGTCGAGCTTGAACGAGCGGCCGATCTCGCGCCGGAGCGGTCTAGATACGCCTATGTCCATGCCCTGGCGCTAAAGGAAAAGGGGGATGTCGGTGGCGCACTCATGGCGCTGGAAGCGGCCCGAAAAATCCATCCTGCCGACCGGGACCTGCTCACCGCTCTGGCGACCATCAGCCGGGATGCCGGGGATCGGGCGGCGGCACTCAGATATGCAGAGCGCCTGCTCGAATCCTTTCCGCAGGATCGGGGCGCGGTGAACCTGCTCAAGGAGCTGACGCAAAGCCCCTGAAAATCAGCCTCCGGATGTCGCAAAATATGACTGCGAGTAGCGGCCGACTCCGGCAACAGCACCTCTGATATGAGGTTCCAGAATGGCATCTCCGGTCACCCGTCACCCCAAGTTGTGGTATCCACCATCGATATACAGGGTGCCGCCTGTAATTTGCCGTGCGTAGTCGGTGGCGAGAAAGGCCGTCGCCATGCCCACGTCCTCGATACTCACCAGTTCCCGGGTAGGAGCGCGCCGCGCGACCGATGCCATGAGCTCGCCGAAGCGGTCGATGCCCGTCGCGGCCCGGGTCGGGATGGGTCCGGGAGAGATGGGATGCACGCGAATTCCTTTGGGTCCCAGCTCCACCGCCAGGTACCGGGCGGTGGCCTCCAAGGCGGCCTTGACCGGTCCCATCATGTTGTAGTTCTCGACAACTTTCTCCGCCCCATAGTAGCTCATTGTGAACAGTGAGCCGCCATCCTTCATCAATGGCTCGGCGAGTCTTGCCATGCGGATGAACGAATGGCACGAAACATCCATCGCCGTTAGGAAACCGTCGCGGGAGCAATCCACGACGCGGCCGTGGAGATCCTCGCGCGGTGCGAAAGCGATTGAGTGCAGCGCAATGTCGAGCTTGCCCCAGGTTTTGTCAATCGCCTCGAAGACCGCTTCCAGCTGCCCTTTCTCGCGCACATCGCAGGGGAGATAGAGCGGAGCCTCCAGCCGTTCGGCCAGCGGTTGGGTGAAGCTCTTGGTTTTCTCGTTGAGATAGGTAACCGCCACGGAGGCACCAAAGGCGCGAAAGGCCAAAGCGCAGCCGTAAGCGATGGACCTGTCGTTGGCGATGCCCATAACCAGCGCCTTTTTCCCGTCCAGCGGACCGGTGCGGCCCTCGATTTGTTGTCGGAGGTTTTCGAATAAATGTTCAGTTTTGCTCGATTCGGACATGTTTGGTCCTCCCTCAATACTGTCGCTGGAGTCCTCGTCGCACGGTCGACCAGAGCGCGCGCGCTGTGCCGTGGTTATTCGCGAATTGACGATGCGGGTATCTTTTCGTTGAAACAAAGCATCCGGATCGACTGACGGGCCAGGGCAGGTGTTAGGTGCCGGCGAGCTTGCGCCGGGCCAGCAACAGCGCCGCCGCGCACGAGACCAACCGGGTGAGCGGCGTATCGGTCCGGTCGGTCAGAGCGATGGGGACGCGCGCGCCGAGTACAATATCGGCTGATTGCCCATCGGCGAGAACTTCCAGTTGTTTGACGAGCATCGTGCCAACCTCCAGGTCCGGTACGACCAGAATGTCGACCCGACCCGCCACAGGTGATGCGATGCCTTTTACCTCGGTCGTGTCTTTCGAGATTGCATCGTCAAACGCCAGGGGACCATCGATGATCCCGCCTTTGATCTGTCCGCGATCGGCCATCTTGCATAAGGCAGCGGCCTCCAGCGTCGTGTTCAACTTGGAGCTGACCTGATCGGTGGTCGATAGGACTGCAACCCTCGGCGTGTCGATTCCCAGCGTCAAGGCCAAATCGATCGCGTTCTGGACGATGTCGCGCTTGTCTTCCAGGGTGGGATAGATGTTTACGCTGGCGTCGGTGATCAGGAGCGGACGTGGGTAGGTGGGCAGGTCCATTATGGCCACATGGCTCATGCGCCGCTCGGTTCTCAGTCCCGTCTCTTTGGCCGTCGCCACATGCACCAGCTCTGCAATCGACAAGCTGCCCCGCATTAAGGCTTCGACCTCGCCGGCCCGCGCCAAGGCCACGGCTTCAGTCGCGGCGGCGTGACTGTGCTCGGTGGGAATGATCCGATAGGGCGACAGATCTACATCCTCCGCTTGGGCAACCGCGCGGATCTTGGTTTCAGGGCCGACCAGCACCGGGGTGATCAGGTTTGCCAGGGCCGCGTCGACGGCTCCGATCAGGGAGTAGCGGTCGACCGGGTGCACTACGGCGGTCCGGATGGGCTCCAGTCCTTCGGTTAATCTGGTCAATTCCCGAAAATGGGCGCCTTGGTCGTGCAAGTGCACTTGCGGCATGACGACGCGGGGACGTTTCACCTTTGCGGTCGGTGCCAGAATCTCGGCTTCACCCTTGATGACCACCTCCCCGTGTTGGTTAACGCATTGACAATCGAGGGTGATGCGATTCTTTTCCGGGTTTTTCGCGATGACCGTCGCCGAGACCCTAATCGTGTCCCCTGGCGCGACCGGCCGCTTGAAGCGCAGGGTCTGGCCCAGATAGATCGCGCCCGGCCCCGGCATTTGCGTGCCCAACAGGGCTGAAATCAAGGCCCCGCCCCACATGCCGTGGGCAATGATCTTCTGAAACATGTCGCTCTTGGCGTACTCCTCGTCCACGTGGATCGGACTGATGTCGCCTGACATGATCGCGAAGAGCTGGATGTCCTTGGGAGTCAGCGTCCGCACTAAACCGGCCGAGTCGCCGATTTTTATTTCGTCGAAGGTGCGGTTCTCTATGTAATCCACGGGATCCTCCGTTGCGGCTTGCCTACCCTATTGCGCCGCCCTTCTTGAGATGGCGGTTTTTGCGTGATGCCACTACGACAGCTTCAAAGACAACGAGCGTGTCCCGTTTTCCGAACCGGGGGCGATGACGAAGCCGAGCTTCCGCGCAAGTGCCTGCATTCCGCGGTTCTCATCGAGCACTTCACCGCAGAGCTCTCCGGTACCCCGATCCCGGCTGTAGCGAATGATCTTGTCCATCAAGATCGAGCCAAGCCCGAGGCCCTTGAGATCGGAGCGGACGACAATGGCGAACTCGGCCGTCGCATTGTCCGGATCGGCAATGGCACGCACGACACCGAGTGTCTCGAAACGACCCTGTGTTTCCTCCCGCGTTGCGATAAACGCCATTTCCCGGTCGTAGTCGATCTGCGTGTAGCGGGCGTAGTCCGAGCGAGGTAACTCGCGCACGGTGCGGAAGAAGCGAAACCGGATGTCTTCTGGCTCCAGTTTCGAAAAGAGCTCATGGTGTGCCTGATCGTCGTCCGGCCGGATAGGGCGAAGCGTCAGAGGTCGATCTTGGAATGTAATGGACTCTTCGAGCTCGCGCGGATACGGACGGATCGCCAGCCGCGCTGGCCCCGGAAGCTCGCCGGCCTCGACACGAACCCGGGCATCGAGGGCGATCACACCGTCTTCGTCCGCCAACAACGGGTTGATGTCGAGCTCGTGGATTTCCGCGATGTCGGCAACAAGCTGAGAAACCTTGATCAATGCGCCATAAATCGCGTCCCGGTCCGCGGCAGGGATATTGCGGTATCCAGCGAGCAGCTTGGAGACGCGCGTGCGCGAAACGAGCTCGCGTGCGAGATGCGCATTCAGCGGAGGAAGCGCCACGGCTTTGTCGCCGATGATCTCGACGGCGATGCCACCCTGACCGAACAGGATTACCGGTCCGAACACCGGATCGGTTGTGACGCCGACGATCAATTCGTGCGCGCCTGGCCGCCGGGCCATCCGCTGCACGGAGAATCCGTCCAACCGGGCGCTTGTCTTCAACTCGCGAACCCGCCGTTCGATGGCCTCGACCGCTTGCTCCACCGCTTGCGGCGTGTCGAGGTCCAGCACCACACCCCCGACATCCGACTTGTGGGAGATATCCCGAGACAACACCTTGACCGCCACCGGGAATCCGATGGCCTCCGACACGGCGGCGGCCTGTTGCGCGGATTTGGCGATGCGAGTTTCCACCACCGGGATGTCGTACGCGGCCAGCAGCGCCTTGGCCTCGGGCTCGGTCAAGATAGTCCGGCCCTGCGCCAACGCCGCTTCGACTACCTGTCGCGCCGTCCCGGTATCCGGCGTGTGGCCCATGGCGAGCGATGGCGGCGTTTCCATGAGCAGGTCCTGATTTCGACGGTAGTCGACCATTTGCATGAAGGCGCCCACGGCATCCTCCGGTGTGTCGTAGGTGGGAATGCCCGCCTCGATGAAGATGCCGCGGGCCCGTTCGACCGCGTCTGCGCCGAGCCAGCAGGCCAGCGCGTTCTTGCGTGCCGCCTCGAGCACGGGTGCGCACCCTTCGGCAATGCGCTCGCTCGGCACGATGGCCGACGGGGCATGAATGAAAAGCACGGCGTCGGCATCTGGCCCGTCGAGGAGGATTTTGAGTGTTTCCACGTAGCGTTCGACCGGTGCGTCGCCGATGATGTCCACCGGATTTCCGTGCGACCAGGTGGCAGGAAGGACCGCGTCGAGGCGCCGCATCGTCTCGGGCGAAAGCGAAGCGAGTCGCCCGCCACGACGCCCGAGGCTGTCGGTGGCCATTACACCCGGGCCACCGCCGTTGGTCATGATCACCAGCCGCTCACCACGCAGCGGTCGGGCCCGCGCCAGGGTTTCGACGGCAAAGAACAGGTCCTCGATCTCGTCGACCCGTAGCATCCCCGCACGGCGGATGGCGGCATCGTAGACATCGTCCGCACCCGCAAGCGCGCCGGTGTGGGAAGCCGCGGCCCGCGCCCCTTCGGGCGCACGACCCGCTTTGACGACAATAACCGGCTTGTTGCGGGCCGCGGCCCGCGCCGCCGACATGAACTTGCGCGCCTCTGTGATGGACTCGATATAGAGCAGAATGGACCGGGTCCGGGGTTCGCTGGCGAGATAATCCAGTACATCGCCGAAATCCACGTCGGCGCTGTTCCCCAGTGATATAAAGTGCGAAAAGCCGATATCACGGGACTTGGCCCAATCGAGCACGGCGGTAACCATCCCTCCGGACTGCGTGACGAAGGCGATCTTGCCCGGGCAGGCCGCCGTGTGCGCGAAGCTTGCGTTGATCCCGAGGCCGGGGACGAGCAGACCCACGCAATTGGGTCCGAGAATCCGCAACAGGTAGGGTCGCGCCGCCTCGATCATCTGTTGTTGTAAGCTCTTAGCTGCCCCGTCGGGGACGCTTCCGAGCCCTGCGGTTACTACGATAGCGGCGCGTGTTCCGCGCTCGCCCAGCTGGGCGATCAGATCAGGCACCGTTGCGGCTGGCGTACAGATCAAGGCAAGGTCGGGTTTTATCGGCAGGCTCGCCACGTCCGGATAGGTCATGACGCCCGCGACCGATTCGTAGCGGGGGTTTACCGGCATGATCGGTCGCGAGTATCCCCCGTTCAACAGGTTTCGCATCAGCGTCGCCCCCACTGTCTGGGGCTTCCCGGATGCACCGATAACGGCGATGGATTCGGGTCGAAACAAATGATCGAGATTACGAATGCTCATACGGAAATCCGGCCGGTTCGCGCCAGTTGTGCTGGCGAGGTTAGGTCCGGGGAGGTGAGCGGTCAAGGAGTGCGTCGAAGCAGTGTGCAGAAGAAACAGGCCGAATAGCTGTATCGGCCCCGCCGTTGGTTTCAGGCTCGGCCACGAAAATGAAGCTCGGCATGATGCCCCAGAGCTGATAGGGCTGATGGGTCAAGATCCTGCCCGTGCGCCCCTGCGCTGCCCCCCCCCCTGCCTGGATCGATGGGGCGAGAGCCGGTGGTGCTCACGCATCAGGCGCAGCACCCGCATGCGCGATACCAATCTACGGGCCATCGGTCGGCGGTATTCCTAGCTTGCGTGCTGCCAGCGCGACGAACACGTAGGACCAGCCATTGAAGATCAGCTCGATGGCTACGAACAGCCCGATCACCCAGAGGCCGGATACCGGCCACTCGGCGAGGATCATGACGCCCAGGGCGATGGAGACGAGTCCGGCAAGCAGGGTCCAAAACCAGCCCTGAGCGGGCTTGATCTGAAAGGCCATGATGATGCGCGCGACGCCGACTCCAATCAGTATCCAGGCGATGATCAGGGTCAGAGTGGCGGCGGCCATCAGCGGTTGGCTGACCATCGATATACCGGCAACGACGTAGAGCACGGCGATGAGAACGTGCCAGAGGATGCTTTTCCAGCCCTTGCATTTAAAGGCGTCGAAGAGCTGAAACACCCCGCCGACGATAAGAAGAATGCCACCGACGAATACGATGCTTTCCGTAAACGCGTAGGTCATACCCAGGCCGATGGTGCCCAGGACGATGGAGAAGATGCCGAAGGCCAGGAGCCAGCCCCAGTTCTTCTTCAGCTCGCCAAAGATTGCTTGTTGGGCCTCAGTCAGGGAGATCTTATCGGTTGCGGACATTTGTACACCTCAGTCTGCCGTTAAAAAAGCGATGCAAAACTAACACGGGCGTGCACCGGGTACAAACGGGACTCGCTTCGCGGAGCCGCGCGGCCGGGAGATAAGGAGATTTCTGTCATATCTGCGGCAATCGCCCAAGCCTTTGGAACACTCTCCGGCGGGCCGCTCGGGTATCATATCGGGAGTCGAGTCGGGTACTTTTTCTTATGAAAGCGATTTCAAGATTCTTTTGTCTGTTTCTCCTTATTTTTGTCGCCCTGTCCGGCTGCACCACGATCGAAGATCCCTTGTCAAAAGAGCCGCCAGGGCAGGTTACCGTTTACCGGGAGCCGTCGTCCCGCGACAGCTTCTTCCCGATGCGGATCAATGTCGACGGGCGTCCTGTAACCGTCTTGTATCCCGACGAAGAGCGCAGCCTCGAGATCAAGGCCGGGGAGCACAGGCTCACCTACGAGCTCGGCGTCTACAACTGCGCGGCGGACGTGCGGATCGAGTCCGGCAAGACCTACGTCTACCGCTTGGCCCGGGGCTGCGTCATCGAGCTGGATGATGGTACGAGGGATGGTGGGACAATAGATCGCGGGAAATGGGATGACGGGACGAGGGATGAAGAACATGATGCTGACGAGAGCGATAAACCTTTAGCCGTCAGCGAGCTCGGTGAAAGAGAAGATCGGCGAGGTAAGTAGTACTTGAGTGACCATACGGCTCTAGCTATCGCGAAACGCCTGCCGATACTCCCGAGCTGAGTCTCGCTCCAACCCACTCGCATCCTCCAACACCCGGAACAGGGCGGCGGAGTCCAGATCGCCAAGCCCGCGGCCAACCAATGCGTTGAGATACTGGGATACCAGGGCGGTGCCGGGCAGGGCGATGCCGAGCTCGTCGGCGGCGTCCAGCACGATGCGCAGATCCTTCCGGTGCAGACCGGCCTTGAAGCCGGGCTCGTAGTCGGCGTCGATCATGCGCTGGCCGTGGATCTCCAGGATCTTGCTGTAGGCCGAGCCCCCGAGCAGGGCGGCGCGCACCTTGGCCGGGTCCACCCCCGAGGCCCTGGCCATGAGGATGGCCTCGCCGACGGCGGCCATGGTCTGGCTGACGACGACCTGGTTGCAGGACTTGCACACCTGGCCCGCCCCGTTGCCGCCGACGTGCACGATGTTGCGGCCCATGACCTCGAACAGGGGCAGCACGCGCTCGAATGCCGCATCGCTGCCGCCGACCATGATGGACAGGACGCCGTCGATGGCCCCGGCCTCGCCGCCGGAGACGGGGGCGTCGAGCATCTCCGCGCCCTTCTCGCGCAGGCGCTTCGGCCATATCCCGGGTGGCGGAGGGGGAGATGGTGCTCATGTCCACCACCAGGCTGCCGGCGCGCACGCCTTCGAGCACGCCGTCTGTGCCCAGGATGACCTGCTCCACGTCCGGAGTGTCCGCAACCATGGTGAAGACGATGTCCGCCTGACGCGCGACCTCCGCAGGGCTCGCGCAAGCGATGGCACCCGCTTCGACCAGCGGTTCCATGGACTGGGCCCGTCGGGCGTGCACGAACAGATCATGTCCCGCGTTTCTGAGGTTCAGGGCCATGGGACGGCCCATGATGCCGAGGCCGATGAAGCCTATTTTGTTACTCATCTGTTGGATCCCTCGGGAGTGCTCGCTTGGGAAAGATGCTCACGTAAGACACCCCGGGGGCCACAGTGTCAACCAAATTCGGATCCGGGGGCCGCCGGAGCGGGAGTGCGCTGCGTCGAGCATAGGCAACGACGAGCCAGCGTCGGACCCTGCATATCAAGGCGCGTCCAACAGCTCCAGCCAATGCACCACAGGTGTGCTCGCACCCGCCTCCAGGTGGAGCTGACAGCCGATGTTTGCGGTGGCGATGATATCCGGCATGCCGGATTCCAGCGCCAGGACCTTGTCGTTTCGCAGCCGTCGGGAGAGCTCGGGCTGGGTCAGGGAGTAGGTCCCGGCCGACCCGCAGCACAGGTGGGCGTCCGGCACCGCGGTCGGTACGAAACCCAGCTTGGTTAGGATGGGCTCTACCACGTCCTTCAGCTGCTGTCCGTGCTGTTGGGTGCAGGGGGAGTGAAAGGCGACCTTGCGGCCTCGGCCCGGTTGCCCCAAAGGCGCGAGGTCCGCCTCCGAGAGCACCTCGACCGGGTCCCGCGCCAGCTCGGAGATCCGCGTGGCCTTCTCCGCGTACTGAGGGTCGTGGCGCAGCACGTCGCCGTATTCCTTGACCATGGCAGCCGCAGCCGCTGGCGTTGATCAGGATCGCCTCGGCGCCGTCCTCGACCTGCGGGCCACCAGGCGTCGATGTTGCGGCGCATCGCAGTCGAGCCCCTCTGCCTGGGCGTTGAGGTGATAGGCCGCGGCGCCGCAGCAGCCCGCCTCGGGCACCTCGACGAGGTCGATGCCGAGCCGGCTCAGCACCCGCGCCGCGGCGGCGTTGGTAGCGGGCGTCGCCACCGACTGCACGCATCCGGCGAGTGCGAGCATCTTGCGTGCCCCGGTGGGAGCCGGCCAGGTACCGGCCGGGCGGGCGGTCGGGACCTTCGCCTTGAGTGCCCCCGGCAGCAGGGGCTTGGCGAGCCCGCCGAGCTTCACCAGCGCCGAACCGGGACGGGTACGGCACCGTAGAGACCAGCGCCTGGCGCAGCAGCTTCTCGCCCAGTGGCCGCTCGACCGCTTCTCGACAATCTCGCGCCCGATGTCCACCAGTCTGCCGTAACGGACGCCGGACGGGCAGGTGGTCTCGCAGGAGCGGCAGGTGAGGCAGCGGTCCAGGTGCAGCTGGGTGGTCCGGGTCGGGGTCTGACCCTCCAGGACCTGCTTGATCTGGTAGATGCGTCCGCGGGGGCCGTCCAGCTCGTCGCCCAGGAGCTGGTAGGTGGGACAGGTGGCGGTGCAGAATCCGCAATGGACGCAGGCGCGCAGGATGGCGTCGGCCTCTTGTCCCTCGGGGGTCTGAAGAAATTCGGGAATGATGTCGGTCTGCATGGCTTGGGATCCGGTATGGCCGGGCGGGTGCGGCTTCGCGTATTGTGCCCCGGTGCTCAGGGGCGCAGGTTGCTCGACTGGGTGCGTGGCGTCAGAGCTCGGCGAAGAGCCTCCCGGGATTGAGCAATCCACCCGGGTCGAACGCCTGCTTGAGATTATGGTGGATGGCCATCAGCGCCGGCGCCGGAGGTTGGAAGACCTCTGCGTTTCGGTCGCCGCCGCGGAAGAGCGTGGCGTGACCGCCGGCCTCGGCCGCTGCCTTGCGAACCGCATCGGCGGCCAGCTCGCCGCGGAACCAGCGCTGGGCGCCGCCCCACTCGATGAGCTGGCTCCCGGGGAGCTCCAGAGGCGGTGTCGCCGACGGCAGAGACAAGCGCCACAGCGGTGCCTCGCCGGCGAAGAAGGCATGGCCCTGCTCGCGGATATGAGTGCGCCAGAGCTCGTCCTGCTGCTCGATGGGTTCGCCGCCGATGGTATCCGCAGCCTGAGCGACCGCGGTCTCGGCACCGGCGAGCCGGACATAGAGCCGCTCCTCGTCGTAGCAGGTGGCGGTGATGGGGGCCGGGGTTGCGGCCCAGGAATTCATCAGCCGGATCGCCTCGGGCTCGGAGCGTTCCAGCGCGAGCGTTCGCACCGCGGCCGGGATCGGCATGACCTTCAGGCTCACGTCCAGCAAGAGCCCCAGGGTGCCGAAGGCGCCGGTCATGAGCCGGGACAGGTCGTAGCCGGCCACGTTCTTCATCACCTCTCCGCCGAAGCGCAGCACCTGGCCGCGTCCGGTGAGCACGCGGGTGCCCAGCACCAGATCCCGTGCCGATCCGGCATAGGGCCGAGCCGGGCCCGACAGGCCGCAAGCGATGGTGCCGCCGATGGTGGCCCCGGGTCCGAAGTGGGGCGGCTCGAAGGGCAGCATCTGGCCCTCGCTCCGCCAGCGCCGTCTCGATGGTCTCCAGGCTGGTCCCGCAGCGGGCGGTGACCACCAGCTCCTTGGGCTGATAGTTGACGATACCGGCGTGACCGGTAACCTCCAGCAGCTCGCCCGTGGGTGTGCGGCCCAGGAAATGCTTGGAGCCGCTGCCGCGGATCTCCAGCGCTGTGCCGGCCTCGACGGCGGCGCGGACGCGCGTTTTCAGCTCTTCGGTTAGGTCGTTGTTCATAGCCGCGTTCGCATAACTCAATCTTCGTTCCCGTGATAGAGCCAGGGCTCCAGCTTGGGGGGCATCTGCAGGTGGAATCCCTGACCCTGCAGGTCCTGCATGACCTGTACAACGTCCTCCCGCGCCAGGGGCCGTCCCTCGTGGAGCTCCAGCTCCATGACGAACACCGGCTTCGCCGAACCGCGACATCAGCGCATCCGGTACGCGGTCGAACCCCTCCTTATCCGAGAGATAGAGGTACATCTCCTCCTTGAGAGGGCTCTTGTAGATCCAGCAGGGGGTTTTGTCCGTCATTGATGATCGTGCTTGTGCGAGGGCAGCTGTTTGTACTCGGCGCAGCGGCGCGGCGTCGGAACGCCTTTGCCGGGGTTGAGCAGCTCCCCGGGGTCGAAGGCGCGCTTGACCGCGATGAACTGCTCCAGCTCCGTCCTTGCCGAACTGGACGCACATCTGGTGGATCTTCTCGACGCCGACGCCGTGCTCGCCGGTGATGGTGCCGCCGACCTCGACGCACAGCTCCAGGATCTTGCCGCCGAGCTCCTCGGTCCGCTCCAGCTCGCCCGGGTTGTTGGCGTCGTAGAGGATCAGCGGGTGCAGGTTGCCGTCGCCGGCGTGGAACACGTTGGCCACCGGCAGGCCGTACTCCTCGGACAGCTCGCGCGATGCGGCGCAGCACCTCCGGCAGCTCGCGTGCGCGGGATGGTGCCGTCCATGCAGTAGTAGTCCGGCGAGATGCGGCCGACGGCCGGGAAGGCGGCCTTGCGGCCCGCCCAGAAGCGCAGGCGCTCCGCCTCGTCGCGTGGCGGTGCGCACCTCGGTGGCGCCGCTGGCCAGCAGCAGCTCGCGCACCCGCGGCGATCTGCTCCGACGACCTCCTGCTCGGTGCCGTCCAGCTCGCACAGCAGGATGGCGGCGGCGTCGGTCGGGTAGCCGGCGTGGACGAAGTCCTCCGCGGCGCGGATGGCGGGTTGTCCATCATCTCCAGGCCGGCCGGGATGATGCCGGCGGCGATGATGTCGCCCACCGCGTCGCCGGCCTTCTCCACGTCGTCGAAGGCGGCCAGCACCACCTGCGCGCGCTCGCGGCTTGGGCAGCAGCTTGACCGTGACCTCGACCATCACGCCCAGCATGCCCTCGGAGCCGGTCATCAGGGCCAGCAGGTCGTAGCCCGGGGCGTCCAGCGCCTCGCCGCCGATGCTCGAGCAGCTCGCCGTCCACGGTGACCAGCTTGAGCCGCCAGGATGTTGTGCACCGTCAGGCCGTACTTCAGGCAGTGCACGCCGCCGGAGTTCTCCGCCACGTTGCCGCCGATGGTGCAGGCGATCTGGGAGGAGGGGTCCGGGCGCGTAGTACAGGCCCGAGGGCGGCGGCGGCCTCGGAGATGGCCAGGTTGCGCACGCCGGGCTGCACCCGGGCCGTGCGCGCCTGCCGGGTCGATCTCCAGGATCCGGTTGAAGCGGGCCAGGCTGAGCAGGACGCCCGTCGGCGTGGGGCAGGGCGCCGCCGGACAGCCCGGTGCCGGCGCCGCGGGCCACCACCGGCACGCTCGCGTCGGTGGCACAGGCGCATGATGCGCTGCACCTGCTCCACGGTCTCGCGGCAGCACCACCAGCAGCGGCAGCTGGCGGTAGGCGGTCAGGCCGTCGCACTCGTAGGGGCGCAGCTCCTCTTCCTGCTCCAGGACCGAGTCCTCGGGCAGGAAGCTGCGCAGCTCGCGCATCAGGTCGGCGCGGGCGGAGACCAGGGCGGGGTCGTCAAACGAACGCTGGCTTTCTTGAACTAGGCTCATGCGGCTGTCTCGATAAGGCGTGGATCGTTGCTATACGGGAAGTGGAAGCTTCCGGTTGCCCGGGTGGTGCACCTCTTGAGATTTGCGGTCAGCTTCCGGACCTGTCGTCGAGCTTCAGCACTCGCTTCTGAAGATCCGAAACATCATATTCCAGCCGCTCGAGAAGACGAGTCTTGCGGGACGTGCTGTAATGGTTGGCTGTCTGACATAAACAGCTACCCTACCGCGTGAGTATACTGACGCGCGGTCGAACAAGCACCCGGGATTGGGCCGGCACCGGCAGCGAATGCAGTCGCTTGCGACAGATTTCGTTAATCAAGGTGTCAAAACGCGCTTCCCTGTCGTTCTGCACGATTCTGTACCCGCTCTTGCGTCCGGTCTTCTCGATGAGGTTGTCGTCGCCGGAGCTTTGGTAGCCGTCGCCGTGGCCTGCAGGAACAGGAAGGGCCGGCGCGTAAAGCCAAACATAGTCCTCAATCCGAGGTTTCGCAAACCGCCGCCTGGATTTGCAGGCCACTCGGGGATTACCCTTGGTGCAAATGGAAAAGGCTACAATCGACATCCTTCACAGCGTCTTCGGCTACCGCGAGTTCCGCGGCCGCAGCAGGCGCAGATCATCGACCATCTGACCGGCGGCGGCGACGCCCTGGTGCTGATGCCCACCGGCGGCGGCAAGTCCCTCTGCTACCAGATTCCCGCCCTGCTGCGACCGGGCACCGGGGTCGTGGTCTCGCCGCTGATCGCCCTGATGCAGGACCAGGTGGACGGCCCTGCGCCAGAACGGGGTGCGGGCGGCCTTCCTCAACTCCACGCTCTGCCGCCGAAGCAGGCCGCGGCAGGTCGAGCGGACGCTGCTGGCGCGGCGAGCTGGATCTGCTCTACGTGGCCCCGGAGCGGCTGCTGCACGACGCGCACGCTGGAGCTGCTGGAGCGCGCGCCGCATCGGCCTGTTCGCCATCGACGAGGCCCACTGCGTCTCCCAGTGGGGCCACGACTTCCGGCCCGAGTACCTCCAGCTGTCGGTGCTGCACGAGCGCTTCCCCGGCGGTGCCGCGCATCGCCCTGACCGCCACCGCCGACGAGCCCACCCGCAACGAGATCCGCGAGCGGCTGGCGCTGCAGCAGGCGCGCGCCGTTCATCAGCGGCTTCGACCGCCCGAACATCCGCTACCGCATCGCGCCAGTACCGGGATGCCAAGGCGCAGCTGCATGCGCTTCCTCGCAGCGCGAGCACGCCGGGGAGGCGGGCATCGTCTACTGCCTGTCCCGGCGCAAGGTGGAGGCGGTCGCCGCACTGGCTGCGGCGACAAGGGCTGGACCGCGCTGCCCTACCACGCCGGCCTGCCGGCCGAGACCCGCGCGCGCCACCAGGAGCGCTTCCTGCGCGAGGACGGCGTCATCATCGTCGCCACCATCGCCTTCGGCATGGGCATCGACAAGCCGGACGTGCGCTTCGTCGCCCACCTGGACCTGCCCAAGAGCGTCGAGGCCTACTACCAGGAGACCGGCCGCGCCGGGCGCGACGGCCTGCCGGCCGACGCCTGGATGGCCTACGGGCTGCAGGACGTGCATCACGCTGCGTCAGATGATGGAGCAGTCCGAGGCGGACGAGCGCCACAAGGCGCATCGAGCGGCGCAAGCTGGAGGCCATGCTCGGCCTGTGCGAGATCACCAGCTGCCGGCGCCAGGCCCTGCTGCGCTACTTCGGCGACACGCTGCCCGGAACCCTGCGGCAACTGCGACAACTGCCTGGAGCCGCCGCGAGACCTGGGACGGCACCGTGGCCGCGCAGAAGGCCCTGTCCGCCGTCTACCGCACCGGACAGCGTTTCGGCGTCAACTACCTGATCGACGTGCTGCGCGGCAAGGACGATGAGCGCATGCGGCGCTTCGGGCACGACCGGCTCAAGGTCTTCGGACTCGGCCGGGACCTGGAAGAGGCGCAGTGGCGCTCCGTCTTTCGCCAGCTGGTGGCGCGGGGGCTGCTGTCGGTGGACGTCGAGGGCCACGGCTCGCTGCTGCTCGCCGAGGCCGCCCGTGCGGTGCTGCGCGGCGAGCAGAGGCTTCACCTGCGTCGTGACCATCCGCCCGATCGGCGGCGCAGGGGCGCAAGTGAGCGGACCGGGACTCTCAGTGTGGAGGATCTACAGCTCTGGGAGGCTCTGCGGGCCAGGCGCCGCGAGCTGGCGCAGGAGCAGGGCGTACCTCCGTACGTGGTATTCCACGACGCGGTGCTCATGCAAATGGTCGAGCGCTGCCCCTGTGATCCGGCGCGGCTGGCACTGCTCGACGGGGTAGGTGAGCGCAAGCTCGCCCGCTATGGCGGCGACTTTTTAGAGGTTCTCAATGCACACCGCACTGCGTTGTCCGAACCACAACCGGATTCATCGGCGTTCGATCCCGGCGAGACCTTGGATAAAACGCTGGAGCTGTTTCTCCAGGGCTTGGACCCTCAGTCCGTCGCAACTCGGCGGGGGCTGAGTGCGGCAACTGTCATGAACCACCTCGCCCGGCTGATTGAGAACAAAAGACTGGCGCTGGAGGAAGTGGTCAACCTGCCCGCGAGCGAGCTGGACATGATTCGCGACACGCTGCTGGAGGGAAAGACGAATGGTAGGCTCGCGCTGCGGCCCGCCTACGAGAAGCTGGGCGGTGCTTACGACTGGGGCTTGTTGCGTTGCGTGGCGGCGGATCTGGAACGGGCCGCCGGGGTGGACTCTTGATTCGCCCGGGCGGTAGGCCAGGCTTCAGCTAGAAACGGTGCGTCGAAGTCGCGGCTCGGGCTTCAGCCCGAAAGTAGCGAGCAAGGCGTCGGACTGAAGTCCGACCTACAGGTCGTCCTCAGGAGCTGAATGCTGTTTACCGGTGGATCAGGATGCCCAATGGTGCGTGGGGGCGATCCCGCAGAGGCGCCCCCCCCGAGTCGATCCGGGGGGTCCTCTGTCGATTCTTCGCGCTCTGGGCCTCAGTACCGGTGGCTGCCGCCACCGCCGCCGCGGGAAGGACGCTCACCGCGGGGCTTTGCCTGGTTGACCTTGATATTGCGGCCTTTCAGATCGGTTTCGTTGAGCGCCTTGATGGCGGCGTCGGCCTCCGAGTTGTTGGCCATTTCGACGAAGCCGAATCCCTTGGACTGGCCGGTGAACTTGTCCGTGATCAGGCTGCAGCTCGAGATCTCGCCATATGCGCCAAAGGCCTCGCGAAGCTCGTCCTCGGTTACGCTGTACGCCAAGTTGCCTACGTAGATATTCATCAAATATTGGTCTCTTCGTTTTGTGTATTGGCGAAATGAGAATGAGGTCGAGTAATCAACACACAACTTAAACGACTCAGAGCCGG
Organism: uncultured Gammaproteobacteria bacterium; assembly: GCA_963802975.1. Lineage (GTDB taxonomy): Bacteria > Pseudomonadota > Gammaproteobacteria > Chromatiales > Chromatiaceae > Thiosymbion. The sequence continues at coordinate 195,405 of CAWDLA010000048.1, read as the reverse complement.
TTCAGACAATGTGAAATATGGACGTTCGGGATGAGCCTTGAGAGGGGGGAATCAACCGCGAGGCGTGACTAATGGCGGCGAAGTATAGCGCAGAAGCGGGCTTGGGTAATCATTTTTCGCAGGAACTTGTTTCGGCGGCTGCGGCCGGCTCCGAAGCGGTTACCGGCGGGTAGAGACGATCGCCTCGCAGTTGGATCATGATTTCATCATCTGTTGGTTCTTTCGGTGTCCACCCATCGCCCACATGCCCGACGGTCTGTTGTCGGCCCCGGTGCTGCTCACAGGGGCCCTTGTCACGGCCGGTTCTTTGATGGTCGCCGTGCGCCGACTTGACTGCGACCGCATTCCTCAGGCGGCGGTGCTCGCGCCCGCCTTCTTCGTTCCCTCGCTGGTGAGTGTGCCGCTCGGGCTCGGCAGCGTGCAACTGCTACTGAACGGGCTCATGGGGTGGTGCGGGGATGGGCTGCGGTGCCCGCGCTGCTGGTGGCGCTCCTGCTGCAAGCGGCTTTCTTCGGCTACGGTGGGATCCTGGTGTTGGGCGTCAATACGATGAACCAAGGCGGCCGCATCCGGTACCCGCTTGACCACCACCCCGAGGAGCTCGGTGATGGCGTTGCCGATGGAGCTCCGGCTGATGGTGACCAGCAACTTGTCATCGTCGTTGCGCTAGATGAGCTGCTTGAGGGCGGGCTCCCAGCGAATGGAGTTGGCATAGGCGGCGTCCCTGATGCAGCGTTCACGCACCTTCTTGGCGGTTTTGAGGAATTCGTTGTCGAACAGCAGGATGTGCTCAACCGCGTTCGCGAAGTAGACGTCGTCGAGGCGCGGATACGGCTTTCAGGGTTTGCCACCGCCGCACACCGGGCAGCTCGGGTCCGACGGGAGCCGGACGCTGCGGAACTCCATGGTCATGGCGTCCATCAGCAGCAGGCGGCCGTAGAGGGGCTCGCCGGCACCGGTCAGTACCTTGAGGGTCTCGGTGGCCTGAATGCTGCCGATAATGCCCACTACAGGGGCGAGCACCCCGTTGGCGGAGCAGGTCTCGTCCACGCTGCCGTCACGCGGGTAGAGGCACTGGTAGCAGGGGCCTCCGGGCTTTCCGGAGAAGACGGCCACCTGTCCCTCGGTGCGTATGGCGGCTCCGGAGATCAGGGGTATGCCGGCCCTGAAGCAGGCCTCGTTCACCGCGAAGCGGGTGGCGAAGTTGTCGCAGCCGTCTACCACCGCATCCACACCGCTAGAGCAGGTCCGGCAACGTGTCTTCGTTGATGCTGCCCTTGTAGCCATCGATCCGTACCTCCGGGTTCAGGGCCGCCAGCCCTCTGCACCGCGGAGTCCACCTTGGGCATTCCGATGCGTTCGCTGGAGTGTAGGATCTGGCGTTGCAGATTGGACAGGTCGACGGTGTCGAAGTCCGCCACCACCAAGGTCCCGACTCCCGCGGCGGCCAGGTACATGGCCACCGGCGAGCCCAGACCTCCCAGCCCGACCACCAGTACGCGTGCGATCGCAGCAGGCGCTTCCTGGCCTTCGATACCCACCGCCGGCAGCATGATCTGGCGGCTGTAGCGCAGGAGTTGGTCGTCGTTCATTCAGAGGCAAGTCGTGTTTTTTCAGCATCACGTGAGCAGCGCAGCAGAAACTAGAGACGGAGTGCTGCTCTCGGTGGGCTGAGGCCAGAAACGTGGGCAGGGAATCAACGCCGCGACTGCGGGCCGAAGGCCGAAGGTTACAAATACCGCCGCCAGTACTCCGGCCTGTGGTCGCGGCAGGTGTGGTCGCGCTTCTCGTAGCGATTGGCGAACACCTTCCTGGTGCAGTTGCTCTCGCCGCGCGGGCAGCCGCAGTTGGCGCGCTGGGTCTCTTCCGTGTAGTGGCAAAGCGCGCTCTTGAGCCGGTACATCAGGTTGCGGTCCAGGTGCAGGCCGAAGTCGTGAATGGCCTCCTCGATCTCCAGCAGGGTCGTCTCCAGCACGTCGTAGCTGACCCTCAGCGCGATGCGCGGAGATGGGCTCGGCGCGCAGGATACCCGCCAAGTCCGCCAGGAACATGGCAGCCGTCTGCGCCTGGTTCCTGTCCGGGTGCAGCTCGCTGAAGGGAATCAGGCGATGCTTGATGCGGTCGGCGTCGAGGATGTCCATACCTTATGTATGCTAATCGATGATTGAAAATAATCAAGGACAAATCGGTTAAGTTTTTGGTACGGCGCTACGCAAATCAACGCGCGAGCCGGCCGCTCGTGGCCCGCTCGTGGCCGCCGAGGTCGCGGTGGGTGGCGATCTGTTCGAATCCATGTTGCGCAAGAATCCTGCTCACCGCCGGTCCTTGGTCGAAACCGTGCTCCAAGGCGATGAAGCCCGTGGGGCTCAGGCCGGAGGTCGCCTGCATGCACAAGCCTCGAATGGCGTCCAAACCGTCGGGACCGGCGGCCAAGGCAGCTCGGGGCTCGAAGGGGAGATCGCCTTGCTCCAGGTGGGGATCCGTGTCGGGGATGTAGGGGGGGTTGCCGATCAGCGCATGGATGGACCCGTCGGCAATGGGCGTCAGCCAGTCGCAGTTGATGATCCGGGCGTTACCGGCTCGGCAGCGGCGCAGGTTCTCCTGTGCAACCCGGGCCGCTTGGATGCTGCGGTCCGTGGCGATCAGGGTCCAGGCGGGACGCTCGCAGGCCAAGGCGGCCGCGATGGCTCCGCTTCCGCTGCCGGCGTCCAGGACGAGGAGCGGGGCGTCGGCCGGGAGCTGTTCCAGGGCGATCTCCACCAGCAGCTCGGTTTCCGGGCGTGGAATCAGGGTATCGCGCGTAACCCGCAGATCCAGGGTCCAGAACGCCTGACGGCCGCGGATGTAGGCGATGGGCTCACCGGCGAGCCGGCGCTCGATCGAGGCCCGGAAGCTCGCCAAGTGGGCATCGTCGATCTCTGCGTCCGGCCAGGCGATAAGCTTTTCGCGCTCGAGCCCCGTTACATCGCACAGCAGAAGCTCGGCCTCCAGCCGCGGCGACGCCTGCGGTAAAGCGGCCAGCCTCCGCGCCGCCTCTCGAAGGGTGTTACCAATAGTCTGTGGCATGGCATGTAGCAGCAGGCACCGAGGAGACGAACGGCGCGGCGGGTTTCTACGTTACGAAAGCGAAGAGTTCTTGCTCCGAGCGTCGATTGCTTACAGCTTCCTCTACGACTACGAGTCCATCAACGCCAGCAATTGCTCCGCCTGGTATTCCTGGATCAGGGGTTCCACGACCTGGTCCAAGCTGTCCCATCATGATCTCGTCGAGCTTGTACAGGGTCAGGTTGATGCGGTGGTCGGTGACCCGGTTCTGGGGGAAGTTGTAGGTGCGGATGCGCTCGGAGCGGTCGCCGCTGCCGACCTGCAGCTTGCGCGACTGGGCCTGCTCGGAGGTCTGGGCGTTCTGCGCCTGCGACAGCAGCTTGGCCTGCAGCAGGGACATGGCGCGGGCCTTGTTCTTGTGCTGGGAGCGCTCGTCCTGGCACTCCACCACGATGCCGGAGGGCAGGTGGGTGATGCGCACCGCCGAGTCGGTCTTGTTCACGTGCTGGCCGCCGGCGCCGGAGGCGCGGTAGGTGTCGATGCGCAGGTCGTTGCGAGTTGATGTCCACGTCGTCGATGGCCTCGGCCTCCGGCAGGACGGCCACCGTACAGGCCGAGGTGTGGATGCGCCCCTGGGACTCGGTCTCCGGCACCCGCTGGACGCGGTGGGTGCCGGACTCGAACTTGAGCCGCGAGTAGACGCCGCCGCCGCTGATCCGCAGAACGACCTCCTTGTAGCCGCCGTGCTCGCCGGCGCTCTCGCTCATCTGCTCGACCCGCCAGCCGCGTGACTTCGGCGAAGCGCAGGTACATGCGCAACAGGTCGCCGGCGAACAGGGCCGCCTCGGCGCCACCGGTGCCGGCGCGGATCTCCAGGAAGACGTTGCGCTGGTCGTTGGGGTCCGGTGGCATCAGCAGCCGCTTGAGCTCGGGCTCCAGGACCTCGCGCCGGGACTCGGCGTTGACGATCTCCTCCCGGGCCAGGTCTGCCATCTCCGGGTCCGCGAGCATTTCCCGGGCGCTGGCGATCTCTTCCTCGATCTTCTGATAGCGCCGATAGCAGCTCACAACCGATTCGAGCTGGGCATATTCCCGGCTCAGATCGCGAAAGCGGTGCTGGTGCTCCTGGGTCTCGGGCTCGGCCAGCAGGGCCGTGATCTCGCCGAAACGGTCCGAGACCCGCTCCAGCTTGTTTCGGATGGATGGGTTCACGAGGATTGGTCCGACTTTCGGCGTAGCTGGAACAGCTCATTGGCAGCCTCCAGGAGCTCGTCCTGGCCCTCCCGTCCCGCTTGGCGCAGACGCGCGCTGGGGCCGTGCAGAAGCTTGTTGGTGAGAGTATGGGCGAGAAAGCCGAGGACCTCCTCCGGGGGTTTGCCCCCTTCGAGCTGGCGCAGGGCCTTGGCGAGGACCTGGTCGCGCAGGTGTTCTGCCTGGTCGCGGTAATCCTGGATCAGGTTGACGGCATCCAGGGAGCGCAGCCAGCCGAGAAATTCCTCGGTATGGAAGTCGACGATCTCCTCGGCCTGCTCGGCGGCCTCTCGGCGCGAGCGCATGTTATCCTCCACCACGCCCTGCAGGTCGTCCACCGTGTAGAGATAGACGTCGTTCAGCTCGCCAACCTCCGGCTCGATGTCCCGCGGCACGGCGATGTCGACCATGAAGATCGGACGGTGCTTGCGCTTCTTTAGCGCCCGCTCGACCGTTCCCTTTCCCAGCACGGGGAGCGGGCTGGCGGTGGACGCGATGACGATGTCCGCCTCGGACAGATGGTTCGCCAGCTCGGTCAGGGCGATGGCGTAGCCGTCGAATTGGGCGGCCAGGCCGTGGGCGCGCTCCACCGTGCGGTTGGCGACGACAATGCGGCCGACCCCGTGCTGGTGCAGGTGTCGGGCGGCCAGCTCGATGGTCTCCCCGGCTCCGACGAGCAGGGCTGTCTGCTCGCTCAGGTCGCTGAAGATCTGCCGCGCCAGGCTGACGGCGGCGAAGGCCACGGATACCGGACTGTTGCCGATGGCGGTGTCGGTGCGTACCTGTTTGGCGACCGCGAAGGCGTGCTGGAACATCCTGCCCAGCAGCTTGCCCGTGGTTCCGCTGTCGCTGGCCGCGTGGAAGGCCGTCTTCACCTGGCCCAGAATCTGGGGCTCGCCCAGGACCATGGAGTCCAGCCCGCTGGCTACCCGCAGCAGGTGGGAGACCGCATCCCGGTCCACCCGTGTGTAGAGATAGGGGGCGATGCGTTCCTGGTCCAGTCCGTGAAAACGGCCCAGCCAGTTGGCCACCGCCTCGCCACCGTCGGCATTGACGGCGCAGTACACCTCTGTTCGGTTGCAGGTGGATAGAATCAGCCCTTCGCTGATCTGGGCGTGATTGGCCAGGCTGCGAAGGGCGCCTACCAGGATGTCGGGACCGAACGAGATGCGCTCACGTATCTCTACCGGGGCCGTCTTGTGGTTGAGTCCTACTGCCAGAATCACCATCGATTACAAAGTCCGGGGAAAACTACTAAATTCTTTGTTATTGAGGACTCAGATGCAAGCAATGCCTGACGGTCCCGTTCCCCTGACACCGGACCCCGCGGGCGGGTGGGCCGGGTTTTTGCTAGGGAACTCGACGGTTATACTGAGATCAATTTATGATCGCGTATATGGTTTGACGTGATTCTCATGCGGAGCAGATTCAGCCTCTATTTTTCCCTTTTTCTCCTGCCTTCGGTAGCGGGTTGTGTCAGTTTCCGTCCATCGGCGGCGACACGGCCGTTACCGTTGCGAAGTCCGAGCAAGGTGAGGCCGAGCATGCTCAAGAAGAACAAGCGGCCTTGCAGCTTGAAGAGGCAAAGCCGGAGCCCGCGGGTCCGACCGAGCTGACTCCTGACCTGGTCTATTCCGTGCTCGTCGGACAGGTCGCGAGGCAACGCGGCGAGGACCGCATGGCCTTCACCCACTTCCTGCAGGGTGCGCGTTTGGCGCGGGACCCCGGGTTGGCGGAGCTGGCCGCCAGTGCAGCACTCACGCTCGACGACAACAATGCGGTGCAGCGGGCCGCCGACGCATGGCTCGAGCTTGCCCCGGAGTCGATGAGTGCCCATCAGTTGGCGGCCTATGTGCGGCTCGAAGTGGACGATGTGAATGGTGCGACGGAGCACCTGCGCCGAATCATCGCTCTGGCAGCCGAGGAGGGCGAGGATGGCTACGTGCAGGCCGCAAGGCTCGTATCCAAGCTGAAGCTGCCGGACCGCCGCTTGAAGCTGATGGAGACCTTGACCTCCGAGGCGCCGTCGAGCGCCGACGCTTGGTTTGCCCGGGCCGTGGTTGCTGCTGGCGCGGACCGGGACCGGGAGGCTGCGGATGCCGCCCGGCAGGCATCGAAGCTTCGCCCGGAATGGAACGAGCCGCGGATCTTCCTGGTGCAACTGCTCCTGGAGCGCGGAGACCGGAAAGAGGCGCGTGAGACGCTCGAGTCATTCGTGACGGAAAGTCCGGACGATTACGGGCTGCGCCTGCTGTACGCGCAGCTTTTGGTGGACGAGCAGGAGTTTTCCCGCGCCCGCAACGTCTTCGAGCACATGCTGCGCAAGACACCGAAGGAGCCGGATGTGCTGTTCGCCCTCGGGGTGCTGTCGCTCGAGCTCGAGGACCTGGATGCGGCGCGGGACTATTTCACCCAACTGCGCGACACGGGCGAGCGTCAGGGCGACGCCGCTTTCTATTTGGGACAAGTGGAGGATCTCGCGGAGAATCCGGAGACCGCTGTGTCCTGGTACCGCAAGGTCGAGGGCGAGCACGCCCTGGATGCGCAGATACGCATCGCGCAGATGCGGGCCGAGCAGGGCGAAGTGGAGCGCGCGCGGGAGATCCTGCAGCAGCAGCGGGACAGGTGGCCGGAGGATGCGTTGACCATCTACCTGATCGAGGCGCAGATTCTCGCCGACCAGGACCTGCTGCGTGAGGCCATGACCGTCTACGACGAGGCGGTGGATGCCTTCCCGGGGAATCCCGACCTGCTCTACGCGCGGGGGCTGCATGCCTTGGGATTGAACCGGCTCGATATCCTGGAACGGGATCTCAAGTCCATTCTCGCCAAAGACCCCGACAACGCGGATGCCCTCAACGCCCTCGGCTACAGCTTGGCGGATCAGACCGACCGCTTTGAGGAGGCCCGGTCCTATGTTGAGCGTGCCATGGCGCTGAAACCGGATGACCCTGCAGTGCTCGACAGTATGGGTTGGATCCATTTTCGGCTCGGCAAGCCGGAGCAGGCGCTCGAGTATCTGCGCAAGGCGCTTGCTTTGATGCCCGACGGCGAGATTGCCGCGCACCTTGGAGAGGTGCTGTGGGCGCTCGGCAAGCGAGACGAGGCCTGGAGCACCTGGGAAGAGGCCCTCGCCCGAGACCCTGACCACGAGTACCTCCTGCGCGTAATCGGCCGCCACAGATTTTCCCGTTCGGACTCCCAACCCTGATGGCCGAAAGTGTCGAGGCGCGGCCTTGGCCAGCCCCGGCCAAGCTAAACCTCATGCTCCGCGTCCTCGGGCGGCGCCCCGACGGCTATCATCGCCTGCAGACCGTATTCCAGTTCATCGACCGACAAGATCGTCTGTTCTTCGAATCCCGGGGCGACGGTCGAATTCGGCGGGTCTCAGACCTCCCTGGCGTACCCGAAGACACAGATCTGGTGGTACGTGCGGCGCGTCTGCTGCGCGAGCGCACGGGAACCAGGCTGGGTGTAGATATTCGCGTGGAGAAGTGCCTGCCAATGGGGGGCGGGCTCGGCGGCGGAAGCTCGGATGCGGCGACGGCGCTGGTCGCGCTGAACCGCATCTGGGGTTCGGGACTCGCCGAGTCCGAGCTGATGAGGCTGGGTCTGACTCTCGGGGCAGATGTTCCGATCTTCGTTCACGGGCGCGCCGCTTGGGGCGAGGGTGTGGGTGAGGAGTTGACGCCCGTCGATTTGCCCGAGGCCTGGTACCTGGTATTGATACCCGGGTGCGAGGTCGCCACCGGCTGCCGTGTTCTCAGACGAGGAATTGACAAGAGATTCGGCGCGAATCACAATAGCGGACTTCGTTGCGGGCGATGATCGGAACGATTGTATGGGAGTAGTGCGGCGGCGCTACCCGCAGGTCGCCGATGCCTTGCACTGGCTTGCCGCAGTAGGCAGGCCAAGGCTGACCGGGACCGGTGCTTGTGTTTTCTGCGCCTTTGCGTCCGAGAAGCAGGCCGCGGATGCCGGCGCGGCGGTGCCGTCCCGATTTTCCGCCTTCGTCGCTCGCGGAATGAACCGCTCGCCGCTCTTGGACGCGGTGCAGGCTTGACCTTTTTTTGGGGCGTCGCCAAGCGGTAAGGCACAGGGTTTTGATCCCTGCATACCCAGGTTCGAATCCTGGCGCCCCAGCCATACGATCGAGCGTTTCCCCGACGGAGAAATCAACCGTGCCCGCCAGTCACATGATGGTGTTCTCCGGGAACGCCAACTCGGAGCTATCCGCAGAGATCGCCGCACATCTCAGCATCCCGTTGGGCAAGGCCGTTGTGGGTCAGTTCAGCGACGGCGAGGTGATGACCGAGATCCAAGAAAACGTGCGCGGACGCGACGTCTTCGTGGTTCAGCCAACCGGCGCGCCCACCAACGACAATCTCATGGAGATGTTGGTGATGATCGACGCGCTGCGCTGGGCGTCGGCCAAGCGCATCACCGCGGTCATTCCCTATTTCGGCTACGCGCGCCAGGATCGGCGTCCGCGCTCGGCGCGGGTGCCGATCACGGCGCGGTTGGTCGCCAAGATGATCGGTCATGCGGGCGCGGATCGGGTGCTCACTGTGGATCTGCACGCCGATCAGATTCAGGGCTATTTCGACATACCGGTGGACAATGTGTATGCGTCGCCGATTCTGCTCGGCGATATCTGGCGGCAGAAGTACCCGGATTTGCTCGTGGTTTCCCCGGACGTGGGCGGCGTGGTGCGCGCCCGGGCGCTGGCAAAGCGCTTGGACGACGCGGAACTGGCGATTATCGACAAGCGCCGTCCGCGGGCCAATGAGGCCAAGGTCATGAACATCATCGGCGACGTCGAAGGGCGAACCTGCGTGCTGATCGACGACTTGGTGGACACGGCGGGGACCCTGTGTCAGGCGGCGGCGGCGCTCAAGGAGCACGGGGCGACGAAGGTGGTTGCCTACTGCACGCACCCGGTGCTCTCCGGGCCGGCGGTGTACGAATATCGCCGGCTCCCGGCTGGACGAGCTGGTGGTCACCAACACCATTCCGCTGCATCCGGAGGCGCAGGCATGCGGAACATCCGTCAGCTGAGCATCGGTGAGCTGCTTGCGGAGACCATGCGCCGGATCTCGAACGAGGAATCGGTCAGCTCCCTGTTCGTGGACTGAGGTTGTGGTCGCGCGGACCGAGTTCGACTGGTCGACGCCGGGGACTCTAGGCGATCGCGGCGTCTTTCTTAACTCGATAAAACTGGAGAACGTCAAATGAGCGTTAGCTTCGACGTCAATGCGCAACCCCGACAAGACGCAGGGAAGGGTGCGAGCCGCCGCCTGCGTCGTCAGGGTCTGGTTCCGGCTGTCGTCTACGGTGGCAATCAAGGAGCCGGAGATGATCAGTCTGGCGCACAACGAGCTGGTGCAGCACCTGGACCACGAGGTCTTCTATTCCCACATTCTTGATCTCAAGGTAGGCCGACAAGACCGACAAGGTCGTCATCAAGGATCTGCAGCGCCATCCGGCAAAGCCCTTCATCTTGCACGTGGATTTTCAGCGCGTCAGCGCCGACCAGAAGATCCGCATGATGGTCCCCTTGCATTTCCTCAACGAAGCCGAAGCAAAGGGGGCGAAGGCGGGAGGTGTCGTTTCCCGCAACCTCACCGAAATCGAGATCACCTGCCTGCCCAAGGATTTGCCCCAGTACATCGAGGTCGATGTGGCCGAGATGGACATCGGTGACATCGTCCATCTCTCGGAGGTCCCGTTGGTCGAGGGGGTTGCACTTGCACACGCCCCGGAACCGGACGTGCCCGTGGTCATCGTTCACAGTCGCACAGGCCCATGACGAGGAAGAGCCGGAAGAGGGTGGCGAAGAAGAGGCGGCCGAGCCCACGGAGCCCACGGAGCCCGAGGACTGAGTCGAGCCGTTGGCGGACCGGAATGGCCGAGAAGGGGATAAGACTGATCGCCGGATTGGGCAATCCGGGGCCGCAGTACGAATCGACCCGCCACAATGTGGGCTACTGGCTCGTCGACGAGATCGCCGCGCGCAACGGCGGTCGGTTTCGTCTCGAGAACAAGTTCCATGGCCTGCTTTGCCGGATTTCCGTCTCAGGGCAGGACTTGCGCCTGCTCAAGCCCATGACCTTTATGAACCGCAGCGGCCAGTCCTTGGGCGCCGTGGTGCACTACTTCGATATTCCGCCGGAGCAGGTTTTGGTCGCCCACGATGAGTTGGATCTACCCGCAGGGTCCGTGCGGCTTAAGCAGGGGGGCGGGCATGCGGGTCACAATGGCCTTCGCGATATCATAAACGTGCTCGGTACGCGAGATTTCCGGCGCCTGCGTATCGGGATCGGTCATCCGGGAGACCGGGCGCAGGTGGTGAATTACGTCCTCAATCGGGCATCCAAGGACGATGAACGTCAGATCGGCGGCGCTTTGGCTGAGGCCGAGTGCTGTCTGGCCGACCTGATCTCCGGTGATTTCCAGAAGGCCATGAACAGGCTTCACAGCGCACGCTAGGTCGACAGACTCGGAGCATCCATCCGAGCGGCGCGGTATTTCCTCCTCTCGCAACGCGAGTCCGTTGCCGCGAATCGTCTCCTGCCCGCAGCTCCTGCGGGCTCTCCATGATCTCGTGTGGTTGGCTGCGGCCGCGTGTCTTTTTGGGTATTAGGGGATACGTAGTTCTGATGCATATATAAACTAGCTATAAAGAATCGAAATTATATTAATGAAATATTTGACAAAAAATGATTTTCGCTACACTATTTAAAGAAAGAACATGTATCTTTAAAGCAATAAAATTGATCTGGGCGAGGGGTTCCTGACGTCTTCCGGATCGAAAAGATGTTTTTTTACAACGGGGTTTGCGCGGCATAGGTACGCAGATCCCAAACAAAACCGGGCTCGCCGCAGGGACTGTAGCTGCTCGGATTGATGAGAAAGTCCCGTATTTTTGGGGAGGTTTATTGAGCATGAATCAAATGATTAGACGTTCCGTTACAACGGCGCTGGCGGCCTGCGTAGTGATCCCTGTCACCGCATCGGCGACCAACGGTTATTTCTCTCACGGCTGGGGCACCAAGTCCAAGGCCATGGCCGGTGTCGCCACCGCCTTGCCGCAGGACTCGTTGGTGACCGCCACCAACCCCGCCGGCATGGCCTTCGTGGGGCAACGGTTCGATTTGGGGGTGTCTTTCTTCAACCCGTCGGACAGGGGCTACGAGGCGAATGGCGACTTTAGAACGCAGCAGGTGCCCGCTACCGACCCCACTGGCACGGCGAATTTCAGCGTGGAATTCCCGGCCGGTCCGTACGTGACGCCGGGCAGATACGACAGCGACAACGACTGGTTCCTGATCCCGAGCCTCGGCTACAACCACGAGATCGACGAATACAGCACCATCGGCGTGGCCGTTTACGGCAACGGCGGCCTGAACACAAAGTACACGGACACCCCGGTGTGGGGGAATTTCGCCCCGCCGGCTGCCGATCAGCGTGTTGTCAACGGGCAACCGGTCTTTGCAACCAATCCGCAGCTTCCGTTAGATGCCGGGGGACGGGTGATTATCACTGAGTCAAGGCCCGATACCCGTTACTGATCCGAACGTACCCAACAGCGTGAACGGAAACCCCGGCGGGAGTCTGACCGCGACCACGCCCACGGGGGTGAACCTCGAGCAGCTGTTCGTGGAGATCCCCTACACCTACAAGTTCGGTGACGGCAAGCAGTCGGTGGGCATTGCGCCGGTCTTTGCTGCCCAGAACTTCGAGGCCAAGGGACTGCAGCCCTTCCGGGCCGCGTCGCTCTACCCGGACAAGGTGACCAACAATGGCAAGGATTGGTCATACGGGTTCGGTGTGCACGTGGGCTGGTTCGGTGAGATCAACGAGCAGCTCTCCGCGGGCATCTCCTATCGTACCAAGATGTGGATGGGCGACCTCGGCGACTACAAGGGGCTCTTCGCCAACGGCGGCGACTTCGACATCCCGGCCATGCTCAACGTGGGGCTGGCCTACAAGGTAAAGCCGAACGTCACGGTCGCCTTCGATTACCAGCGTATCTTCTACGACGAGATCGATGCCATAGCCAACTCCAACGACAACGACATCTCGCCCTGCTTCACGTCGGGACCGAAACCGGCCATCTGCTTGGGCGGAAAGGACGGACTGGGCTTCGGTTGGGACAGCATGGACGTGTTCAAGCTCGGCCTGCGCTACGACCACAACGAGAAGCTCAGCTTCATGACTGGGGCGAGTTACAACAGCGAGTTTTCCACCGGGCGTCAGGCCCTGTTCAACGTCCTGGCCCCGGCCACGGTGCGCTGGCACCTGACCCTGGGCGCAACGTACCGCCATAGCGATTCGGACGAGTTCAACCTGGCCTTCTCCTACATGCCCAAGGAAGAGCTCAGCGGGACGAGCCCGAGTATCACCCAGAGCCAGTCCGGCAGCATCTACATGCAGCAGATGGACATAGAGATCAGCTGGAGCCATCTATTCTGACCATGGTGTGGAACCGGCGCGCCCGGAGATCGGGTGCGTTGCGGTTCCTCAAGGAGCGGCGCGCCGGAGTTCTGGCGCGCCGCTTTTTTTCGGTGGTTGACCTCCGGGTGGGCTGCAGGATTCGCGGGCAGTCGGGAAGGGCGCGGGACTTCCCGAAAGCGCAGGGGAGGTAGACTTGGCACCGGCTTTCGATTCAGCAAACAGCTCATTTCTCTGGCCAGGATTAAAGCTTGACATATTAGAAAAAAATAATATACTAACGCTCAGCTTACATCCAAACCGGAGAAAAATCATGTTAGGTGCACTTGCTGCAGTTGTCTTGGTGGTCGGTAGTATCTCTGCAACGGCGGTTCTGACCGAAGGTGAGCGTCTTGCCGCGGAAGAATCCCGCGAGCCCATCGTCCAAGTCCAGTCGATCGAAAGCCTGGATACGTCGGAGGAAGATCGCGGCTTCTAACGAGCTGCCGTTTCTAGGCTTAACCTCGCGTGAGGCCCCGGTTGCCGCTTTGGTGCCGGGGCCTTTTGTTTTGCGGCAACGGCAATTGCACAAGCCTGAGTTTTGTTCTTGAGCCAGACCGGACCGTACCGATTCGCTACGAACACACCGTCTGGGCAGGCTCCGAGGGCCCGGGAAGCAGGGCGGTCGCTGCGAATCCCCCGAGGTGCTCCGAGCGCGAAAAGGCGATCCGGCCGCCGTGCACCTGGACTATCTCCCGCACGATGGACAGGCCGAGCCCGTGCCCCGGGACCGACTCGTCGAGCTTGGCTCCACGTCTGGAGAGGACCTCGGCGGCATTTGGCTCGACGCCCGGTCCGTCGTCCTCGACAAGGACTTGAAGACCATCTCTCCAGAGTAGCCTGAGGTGGACCCGTTGCCGTGCCCATTTGGCAGCGTTGTCCAACAAATTTCCAAGCAGCTCAAGCATGTCCTCGTCGTCGAATGGCAATTGCTCCGGGGCGTGGATGTCCGAAGAAATCGAAAGGGACTTGTCTTCGTACAGTTGTCGGATGCCCGCGATGAGGTCCGGAACATCTTGGTGGGGCCGAAAGCGGCGGCCCGGCGACCCCTCACCTGCCAGCCGGGCACGCCTGAGCTCGCGGTGGATCAAGTCGCGCATCCGAACGGCCTGCTCTGCGACGGGATCGTTGCGGGTCTCCGGGTGGTGGAGCAGGATGAGATTGAGCGGAGACTTCAGGGCGTGGGCGAGATTACCCAGCGCCTGTCGTGACCGCTGCAGGTGATTCCGCCACGCATCGATAAGCTGGTTCAGCTCCTGCACCAATGGCTGAACCTCTGCGGGTACGTCTTCGCGCAAGTGATCGATCTCTCCGGCCGCGAGCCGTTTGAGGTCCGCTCGTGCCGCGGCGACCTGCCCGAACCCACGGCGCAGCAGCCAGCGTTGCACCAGCAAGAGCGTGAGGGTGCCGGCCAGCGACAGCCCGATGCCCACCCATAGCAACCGCCACAACACTTGTCTCAATGGCGTGAGATCCTCCGCGACGGCGACCGTAAAGGTCACGCCCTGCTTCTCGTAGCCGCCGCTCCACAGCAGCAGCTGCTGGCCGCGAGGGCCGGCTTGGACCTGAACCGCGGTCGCGCCGGGGGCCAAGGCGTTGCTCTGGAAGGGATGGTCCCACCAGGAGCGGGAGCGGGTGAGGGCTCCTGTATCGAATCGCACCCAATAGTAGTGTCCTGAGAAGGGCTGACCGTACACGGGCGGTAGCGGACGGCCGATCTCGCCCGCCTGCGGGTCGAGACCGGCGATGATGGCCTCGGCGTCATGTGCGAGCCGGGAGGCGACGAACTGCTCCGTGCCGGTCGCGGCCGATCCAGAGCGCGGACCCGGTCAGCGACAGAAGGACCAGGACCGCCAGCAGGCCGAGGGTCCACTGCAGAGATCGCTCGAGGGAGCCCGCTATGGCGTCTAGCCGCGGAAGACATAGCCTTGCCCGCGCCGGGTCTCGATGCTTTCCTTGCCGAGCTTCTCGCGAAGCCGGCGTACGTAGACCTCGATGACATTGCTGTCCAGGTCGAAATCCTGGTCGTAGACGTGCTCGGTCAGACGGGTCTTGGAGAGGGGTTTGCCGGGGTTGAGCATGAAGTAGCGCAGCAGTCGAAACTCGGTTCCGGTGAGCTCCACTCGGCCTCCGTCGGCAGCAACGACGCACTGGTGCTCCTCGTCGAGCGTGAAGGCCGTCGACGCTGATCTCCGGTACCGCACGGCCATGGGCCCGGCGCAACAGGGCGCCGAGCCGCGCGAGCAGCTCCTGGGGTGGAAGGGCTTGGTCAGATAGTCGTCGGCGCCGGCCTTGAGCCCCAGTACCTTCTCCCGCCAGGTGTCGCGGGCGGTGAGGATGAGGACGGGCATGGAGCGCCCCTCGCCGGCGCCAGTCTTCGAGCACCTGGATGCCGCCGATGCGCGGCAGACCCAGGTCGAGGACGACCAGGTCGTAGTCCTCGGTCTGCCCGAGGTAGAGCGCATCTTCCCCGTCGTGTGCACGATCCACCGCGTAGCCGTCCGCCTCAAGAATCGGCTGCAGCTCGTCGGCGAGCGCCCGGTCGTCCTCCACCAGCAGCAGGCGCACCTCAGTCTTCCTCCTCGTCGGCCAGGACCTCGCCGCTGCGGGCGTCGATCAGGACCTCGCGGATACGCCCGTCCGGCTTCCAGGTACTCGATCTCGTAGACGTGGCGGCCGTGCTCGAATTCGCTCTCGATCTCCAGGATGCGCGTGTCGGCCCCCAGATCCAGCCGGCGCAACAGCTCCTCCAGGGGGAGGATCTCCCGGCGCTCGCGCAGCCGGTAGGCCTCCTCGTAGTCGTCACCGTGACCGATTCCGGCGACGAGGAAGTGACAGGATCAGCCAGTAGCAGAATAGAGGCGCATCAATCGTCCCAGCGGCCGTACCCCGGTATGCGGACCCCGTGCTCGTCGAAATCCCCCTGATCGGCACCCCGGTGGCAGGTCTCGCAGCGGCTGAAGCTGCCGACGTCCGAATTGCCCGTGACCATCTTAGCGGGGATCTCGTGGTGCTGGCCACGGAAGTAGTCGGTCTGGGTGATGCGCAGGGGCGGATTACGGTCCCGCGTCGCACGCCAGGAGCGCTCGCCGTACTCGTCCGCGGCCCTCGCCGGCGGCGTTGTCGGTCAAGGAAAGCGGCGATCTGATCGGCCGTCGCGGCGTCGAGCTCGGCGTTGTCGCCGAAATGATCCTCGAGCGCGCCCATCATGTCCTGCCAGGACGCGGCGGGCAGCATGGACGGCGGATAGGCCATGTGGCAATCGCCGCACTCGGTCTTGTAGAGCGCGTACCCGGGGTCGGACAGATAGGCGGAGCCGGATGCGCCCCCGCGCTCACGGTGCTCGTGATCGTCGTCGTGATCGCGTTCTCCGTGATGCTCCCGCTCATGTCTCATGCTCTTCGTCGTACTCGCTCGCGACGAGCCCGACGGCGGTGATGCCGACGGCGGCGGCGACGAACAGCGAAATCAGTGTCTTTTTCATGGTGTGTTTCCTCGGATTTGACTCATTGGGTGCGCAGGAAGGACAGCAGGTCGCCCTTCTCCTGCGGCGTGCACTCGCGGCCCAGGGTCCATTTGCAGTTGCGCTTGAACCACTTTTCCACCTGGCGGCGATCGGTGAGGCGTTTGGCATTGGCCGAGGGCGCCAGGGGGTCGATGGCCTTGCCGGTTGTCGCGTGGCGCCCCGGCCTTCGTCGGGTCGCTCGTGTGGCATCCGGTGCAGGAGCGGTTTGCTCCCTCCTTCGACGGAAACTCTCTCGACCAAAGCGCTTTTCCCGCGAAGCGGCGTTGAAGGGGCCGGCGCCCTGTGCGCTCGTACTCCGTGAGCAGGTCGTCGACGGTGTCGGCCTGGGCGGCGCTTGCAGCCAACAGGCCGGAGAGAATCAGACTGCGGACGATTGAGTTTTTCATGCCTGGACCTCCTTCTTGCGACCGGTGATCATGGATTTGACGAGGTTCTCCCCGTGCTCGAGGCTGGAGAAGAGCACGCCGCCCAGGTGCAGGACGACCAGGAACAAGCGTGAGATTCGCGCCGATCTCGTGGATCTCCTCGAGAACGTCGGCCGCGAGCTCGCCGCGCCAGACGCCGGCGAGCGGTCCGGCGAAATCGGTCGCCCCGTAGAGGGCGATTCCGGTCAGGACGGTCAGCGTCAGGCTGATCAGCAACGCCACGACCATGGCGCCTCCGGCGGGGTTGTGACCGATGTAGCGAGGTGCACGCAGACGCACGGCATCCGCCACGTAGGCCATCACCTCGCGCGGGGTGCGCACGAAGTCCGAGAAGCGCGCATGGGTCGTACCGACGAAGCCCCACAGCAGGCGCAGGACGATCAGGATGCCGATCAGGTAACCGGCGTTGACGTGGAGCATCTCCCAGTCGTCTTCGGTGACGTAGGCGACCAGGAAGGCGCCCGCAAGCGTCCAATGGAAGAGCCTGACGGCGGGGTCCCAGACCGGGATGGATCGATTCGATTCGGCGTTCATCTCTTGACTCCTTTGGGGTTGATCTTGGAGTCAGTTTGCCGGAACCGATGTGAAACCAAGCTGAATGGACCTGTTCAGCTTGGTTTCATGATCACCCTGATATTGTTGGGCGCATGACTGTTGCCTGCAGGCGTGCGGTCCCCAGCTAACCTGGCCGACAGCCTCGGGCGCTATACACCTATCCGGAGGCCACCGTTGTCTACAGCTCTTATTAGTCAAAGTCGAAGAAAGGGGCGGTCTTCGGCCTTCTGCGCTCCATTGCTTCCCCTGTTTGCTTTGTTGCTGACCGGCGGATCCCTTCAGGCCGCCCACGAGATCGCCATCAGCCAGGAGCAGATGGAGCGCATCGGGATCAATCTGGTCGCCGTGGAGACGGCCGAGTCCTATGTCACGGATCACCTGCCGGCACGGGTCAGCATCCCGCCCCAGCAGGCGCGAGTGCTCTCGGCCCCCCGCGGGGGGCTGGTGACGGCCATGAAGGCCGCCGAGAGCGACGAGGTGCAGGCCGGCGACGGTCCTGGCGCATATCGAGAGTCCCGGGCCTGGTGGGTCTGCAGCGGGAGCTGCTGCAGGCCGCGACCCAGTTGCGTCTGGCCCAGGCCGAATTCGACCGCAACGAGCAGCTGCGCAAGACGAAGACGGTCTCGGAGCGCATCTACCTGGAATCCCGCAGCGCCCTGGACGAGGCGGCCGCCCTGGTCGACGAGCGCCGTCAGGTCCTGCAGCTTGCGGGCATGACCCCGGAGGCGGTCGCGGACCTGGAGCAGGCCCGCCGGATGAGCAGCACCCTGGAGGTGCGCTCGCCCATCGACGGCGTGGTGGTGGAGGTGCCGGCGGTGCTCGGGGAGCGCGTCGACGACTCCGAGCCCCTGTACCGGGTCGCCCGGCTCGAGCCCCTCTGGCTGGAGATCAGCGCCCCGCTGGACCGCCTCCAGGGGGTGCAGCCCGGCGGCTTGGTGGAGATCCCCTGCGACGCGGGCGAGGCGCGTGTCGACCTGATCGGGCGCAACGTGGACCCAGCCAACCAGACCGTCCTGGTGCGCGCCGAGGTCAAGGGCGCCGGCTACCTGCCTGCGCCCCGGCCAGTTCGTCGAGGTGCGGCTGCAGCTCAGCAGCACCGAGGAGCAGTTCCGCGTGCCCTCCAGCGCCATCACGCGCATCGGCGATACGCCGATGGTCTTCGTCCACGAGGCCGGCGGTTTCGCACCGGTCAGCGTAAAGATCATCGCCCGCGAAGGCCAATTCAGCATCGTCGCCGGGGGACTCGCCGCTGGCTCGAAGGTGGCCGCAAGCGGCATCGCCTCCCTCAAGGCCGCCTGGACCGGCCGTGACGGGGGCTGAGCTATGATCGAGCGCCTGATCCGATTTGCGCTGCGCCAACGCCTGTTCATGCTGCTGATGGTGGCGCTGCTCGCCGCCGGCGGCTATGTGGCCTTCCGCGAGCTGCCCATCGATGCCTTTCCGGACGTCTCCTCGCCCCAGGTCAAGATCGTCATCAAGGCCCCGGGCATGACCCCGGACGAGGTCGAGGCCCGTATCACCGCGCCGGTGGAGGTGGAGATGCTGGGCATCCCCGACCAGGTGATGCTGCGCTCCATGGCCAAGTACGGCCTCACCGACATCACCGTGGACTTTGCCGAGGGGACGGACATCTACTGGGCGCGTCAGCAAGTGGCCGAGCGCCTGAGCAGCATTTGGGGCGATCTGCCGCCGGACGTCGACGGCGGCATTGCGCCCATGACCACTCCGCTGGGTGAGATGTTCATGTTCACCGTCAACGGCGGCGGCCTGGACCTGACCGAGCGGCGCAGCCTGCTCGACTGGGTCATCCGCCCGGCGCTGCGCACCGTGCCCGGCGTGGCGGACGTCAACTCCCTCGGCGGCTTTGCCCGCAGCTTCGAGGTGGTCCCCAACAATGCGCGCATGAACGCCCGCGGCGTGAGCCTGATGGCCCTGCGCGAGGCCCTGGAAACGAACAACCGCAACGACGGGGCGGGACGCCTGGTGGAAGGCGAGGAGACCCTGCTGGTGCGGGCCGAGGGTCGCATCCGTTCTGTGTCCGACGTCGACCACATCGTCATCGGCGAGCTTCAACGGCGTGCCGGTGCGGGTCGGCGACGTGGCCGATGTCCGCATCGGTGCCATCACCCGCTACGGGGCCGTGACCCGCAACGGCGAGGGCGAGGCGGTGGAGGGGCTGGTGCTGGGGCTGCGCGGCGCCAATGCCCGCCAAGTCGTCGAGGGCGTGCGCGCACGACTGGAGGAGCTGCAGTCGGCTCTGCCCGAGGGCGTCACCGTCGACGTCTTCTATGATCGCGGCAATCTGGTGGACCGTGCGGTACATACGGTCTCCAAGGCCCTGGGGGAGGCGGTGGTCCTGGTGCTGATCCTGCTGGTACTGCTGCTCGGCAACCTGCGTGCGTCGGTCACCGTAGCCCTGATCCTGCCGCTGGCGGCGCTCGCCACCTTTATCCTGATGCGCTTGTTCGGTCTTTCGGCCAACCTGATGAGCCTGGGTGGGCTGGCCATCGCCATCGGCATGCTGGTGGACGCCGCCGTGGTGGTGGTCGAGAACGTCGTCGCCCAACTGAGCCAGGGCAAGCAAGAAGCTGCCACGCCTGCACCTGATCTACCGCTCGGTGCGCGAGGTCTCGGTGCCGGTGGCCGCGGGTATTCTGATCATCATCATCGTCTTCCTGCCCCTGCTGACCCTGCAGGGGCTGGAGGGCAAGCTCTTCATCCCGGTGGCCCTGACCATCGTCTTTGCGCTCGGCGCCTCCCTGGTGCTTTCGCTCACCGTGATCCCGGTGCTGGCCTCCTTCCTGATCGGCAAGGTCAGCCACCAGGAGCCCTTGCTGGTTCGTCTGCTGCATCGCATCTACGAGCCGGTGCTCGCCTGGTCCCTGCGCCACGCCTCGGTGGTGGTGGGCGCGGCACTGGCCCTGTTGGCCGCGACCGTTTTCGTGTTCGGCCTCATCGGCAAGACCTTCATGCCGACGATGGACGAGGGCGACGTCATCGTGCAGCTGGAGAAGCTGCCGTCCATCAGTCTGGAGGAATCACTGGGCCTGGATCTGCGTGTGCAGCGCGCACTCATGGAGCAGGTTCCGGAGGTGCTGGGCGTCGTAGCTCGCACCGGCTCGGACGAGCTGGGCATGGACCCGATGGGCCTCAACCAGACGGATACCTTCCTGGTCCTGAAGCCCCGCGAGGAGTGGCGCTTCGAGACCAAGGACGAGCTGCTCGACGCCATGCGGGCCGAGCTGGACGACTTCGCCGGGATCACCTACGGCTTTACCCAGCCCATCGAGATGCGGGTCTCGGAGATGCTCACCGGCGTGCGCGGCGATGTGGCCATCAAGCTCTTCGGCGACGACCTGGACCTGCTGAACGAGAAGGCATCGCAGATCGCCGATCTGGTCCGCGGTATCGACGGCAGCGAGGACGTCTGGTTCACCGAGAACGAGGGCGTGCAGTACCTGAAGGTCGAGTTCGATCGCCTGGCCCTGGGCAGGCTGGGGCTCGACGTGGAGGAGACCGAGGCGGTGCTGCGGGCCCAGATCGAAGGTCTGGAGGTGGGTACCGTCTACGAGGGCACCCGCCGTACGCCGCTGCTGCTGCGCGGCGCCGCCGACCTGCGCAGCTCCCCGACGGACTTCGAGAACCTGCGCCTGACCCTGCCCGACGGACGCCTGGTGTCCCTTTCGAGCATCGCCCGCCTGGAGCGGGTCGGCGGCCCGGTCCAGGTCGGCCGAGAACAGGGCAACCGGCTGTCGGTGGTCATCGCCAACGTGCGCGGGCGCGACCTGGTGGGCTTCGTGGAGGAGGCCAAGGCCCTGGTCGCCGAGCAGGTCGAGCTGCCGACGGGTTACTACGTCCAGTGGGGCGGGCAGTTCGAGAACCAGCAGCGCGCGGCAACCCGGCTGTCCATCGTGGTGCCCATCGCCATCGGTCTGATCTTCCTGCTGCTGTTCACCACCTTTCGCTCCGTGAAGCAGGCCGGCCTGATCCTGCTCAACATCCCCTTCGCCATGATCGGCGGCGTGTTCGCCCTGTGGCTGTCCGCCGAGTACCTGTCGGTGCCGGCCTCGGTGGGCTTCATCGCCCTGCTCGGCATCGCGGTGCTCAACGGCGTGGTGATGGTGAGCTACTTCAACCAGCTGCGCGCCCTGGGGATGCCCCTGGACGAGGTGGTGCTGGAGGGCGCCAAGCGGCGCCTGCGCCCGGTGATGATGACCGCATCCATCGCCGCCTTCGGCCTGGTGCCCCTGCTGTTCGCCAGCGGCCCCGGCTCGGAGATCCAGCGCCCGCTGGCCATCGTGGTCATCGGCGGGCTGGTCAGCTCCACGCTGCTGACCCTGTTGCTGCTGCCGATCCTGTACCGCCGTTTCGGCGACCCGGGTGCCCCCCGCGCTGCGCCTGTCGCCGCCATTCCGGAGAACGCATCATGAGCGAGCTATGTCTGCTGGTCCTGGTCGCCCCGCCCCAGTTGGAGGAGCCGTTGGTGGACTTTCTGCTGGAGCAGGAGGACTTTTCCGGCTTCAGTCTGCAGAAGATCGACGGCAGCCCGGCCCACGGAGTCCTGACGCTTTCCGAACAGGTTACCGGCCGCAAGCGGCAGGTCATGTTCCAAGTCCATGCCGGGTGCGCCGATGTGCGCGCGCTCGTCGCCCAGCTTGGTGAGACCTTCCGCGGGGCTGGGTTGCACTACTGGATCGTCCCGCTGATCGAGGCGGGTCCGATAGCGTAATGCGAAATGTTGCAGTTCTTTGCGCCTCGTTTTTCCTGGACGGACTTAATGTCTAGGTAAGATTGAACGGGTTGCCATTCAGATAGCTAGTGCTTGGGCACCTCTATAGGCGGCACAGTGAAACTGACCGACGAGACTGGCGCCGGCGCTGGAGCTCGTAATTCCGTCGTTCATGGTATCTGGACGCGACCAGATGGCTCTTCATTCGATCAATATGCGAATATCGGCACCCGCTGGAAGGCGGCGTTCAGGCTATACACGACAGGTGGTCCAGCCGTCTATTTCTCTAACCGTCGCAGGTGCGACTAAGGCCGGGCATACGTTTGATCTGTCAAACAGCGCCGTTCTGAGTGACAAGATCGAGATCGGTTTCCCGATAAACGAGCCACGAATCGCAATATTCAATGCCGATACTGTTGATGGCAATGTGCCGCTGATCGCCGCCGAGGTTACGACCGGACTACAGACACGTTTAGCCGGACGGCGCTACGACGGCCGCCCCTGCTGGCGTAACCGCTAAGGGATCTCAAGCTTTCGTCTCATCGCCGAGACCTTGCGGATCCTGGTGAATGGTGATATCGGCTGCGGCGAACCGAGCGCGCAACGCCGCGTCAACTGCGAGGGAGATGCGGTGCGCGTCAGCCAACGAAAGGTCGTCAACCATCTCCAGGTGGAGCGCGCGAATTTCGAGATACGTTGGCAAACGTTTTACGCCTCGGCTATCCACCCCTATTAATCAATGACTACTCAACCGCAGCAAAACGATATCAATACAGTTCTACGGGGCCAGTATCGTAAACGATCGTACGATGTGGCCTGCACCCGGCAGCATAGGGACTTGATGTCGCTTTCCCCCGATTCGCTCGCTACCCCGTGGGCGACGCGTTGCTGATCAAGTCCTTCGTGCCGTTGGCTCTGAGGGCCTGTCGTTGCCCGAGCGCCACTTCCAGTTAAAGGGCAAGCGCACTGTCTGGTGGCGTTCCAGGAGGGTGACACGACACTCGCGGATTGCGCGCGTAAGGTCAACGAGATGCGGCCGATCTGCGGCGCTTTCTCCTACCAACTCGCGGGCAATTCACCCTACGTGAAAGCATTGTCGGCGGTGTGCCGGCAGGCATGCGAAGACTGCGAGAAAGAGTGTCGCGTGCACGAAGACAAGTACGTCGAATGCAAGGAGTGCGCGTAGGGCTGTGCACAGGTTGTTGCCGTGATCGAGTCCTTGTTGGCCTGACCCTGAGTTGGCACGGCGCCGTTCTCAGCTCAGGCAGTCTCCGCATCGCGCGAATTCGTGCATCCGGCTCGCGGTGCGAGATCTTTGCACTCTCTTTCCCTGATTTCGCCACACTCGGTCTCTACCCTTAAAGGTGAGAGTGGGGCGGCACGTGCCGTCCTTACCGGTCTAGGCAACTGGAACGGCTGCAGCGCCTGCCACATTGGATTGGGCGCCGAGCCCGAGCCGGTCAAGTCCGCCGCACAGCTCGCCAACATCGATTGCCTGATCTGTCATCAGGAGGGCTACAAGCGCAAGAAAGGAAACGGCGTCATGCAGCCGGATAAAGAAAGCATGATTATGTCCATGGACGTGGCCGTGCAGACCGTGCACATGCCGACGCGGGTGACCTGCCTGCAATGTCACGCCAAGGCCGGCGGCGGAGATGCCTTGAAGCGCGGCGATCTGGCCTTGGCGACGGGCGATACGGCGGACCGAGACTATGACGTGCACATGGCCACGACTGGTGCGAGCCTGACTTGCCAAGACCGCCACGTGCCGCAGCATCACACATTCCCTGGCAAGGGGTCGGACATCCGCCCGACGGACTTAGACGTGACGCTCGAGTGCGCCAGCTCCGGCTGTCATAGCGCGACTCCTCACGACAACAGCGATATCAACCGCCACTTGGATCGAGTGGCATGCCAGGCCATATTCCGTTCTATGGCAAGAACGCCAGCGATTCCATAGCCAATGAGGCCACGGAACTCCACCGCAGCTGGTACGCCGGCTCCTACCACAGCGCTCCGCCGCGGCATCCGAGTGCTAACGAAGGCGAATGATGTGGTGCGAGGTGGGGCCTGATCAACATGGGCTACGACGGCGGGAATCAGGAGGCTCCGGAGGATACCTTTGATGATTTTCAGTGGGTGACGACGGATACTTTTCAGCTCTTGAATCATCAGGTAAGTCCCCGCAACGATGCCTTGAGCTGCAGCCAGTGTCACATGAGCACGTCGAGGTTGGATTTGCAGGGCGATCTCGGGTACGCCCCATTCGACTCCAGTCGGGCCACCTGCTCAAAGGAATGCATTCCGCGGAAAAGGCCTGGGAATGGTCCTATGGCTCCGTAGAAGAACACAAGGACGGACACAAGACACACCGGGAAAAGGGTGTTGCCTGCAACGAGTGTCACGGGTTCAGCCGATAGGGTCGGGAATCCACAGGCCGGCTGCCGCACGGATGCGCGCATACCGCTGAGTCTCCGGCCGACTTGCAAGTGCGGCCACTCGCCGTTTCTCTGATTTGAAGCGGCGAGAGGCCTTTCGGGTCCTGCAGGGATGAGGCCCTTTTTCTCAGGGTTTGGTGGACGGCCGCCGGCCGATGGAAAAGTAGGTCAGGCCAGCGGCGGTAACGATCTCCGGGTCGAACATGTTGCGGCCATCGAACAACACCGGGTGATTGAGCTTGCTCGCGATCGCCGGAAAGTCCGGGCTGCGAAACTCCGTCCATTCGGTCACGATGACCAGTGCATCCGCCCCTTCCACGGCGGACATGGCATCCTCGCGTGAGTGTCAGATCCTCTCGTTCGCCGTAGATTCGACTGGTTTCCTCCATGGCGACCGGGTCGAAGGCCTGGACCCGGGCCCCTGCGTCCCACAGATTCTCCATCAGCTTGCGGCTGGACGCCTCGCGCATGTCGTCGGTGTTGGGCTTGAAGGCGAGGCCCCAGACCGCGATGGTGCGGTCCTTGAGGTCGCCATCGAAATGGTCGCTGATCTTGTGGAACAGGACTTCTTTCTGGCGATGGTTGACCGCCTCCACCGCGTTGAGGAGTTGCGGCGTGTAGCCGATGGCACGGGCGGTCTGCTCCAGGGCCCGGACATCCTTCGGGAAGCAGGAGCCGCCGTAGCCGCACCCGGGATAGATGAACTGGTAGCCGATGCGCGGATCGGAGCCGATGCCGATGCGCACCTTCTCGATGTCCGCGCCCACGGCCTCGGCGATGTTGGACAGCTCGTTCATGAAGCTGATCTTGGTCGCCAGCATGGCGTTGGCGGCGTATTTGGTCAGCTCGGCGGAGCGCACGTCCATGAGCATGACCCGGTCGTGGTTGCGGTTGAACGGGGCATAGAGGGCGCGCAGCAGTTCGCCGGTGCGTGGGTTGTCGGTGCCGACGACGATGCGGTCCGGGCGCATGAAGTCATCGATCGCCGCGCCTTCCTTGAGGAACTCGGGATTGGAGACCACGTCGAAGTCGACGTTCGGCACCGCGCTCGGCCTGTGCCTCGCGTACGGCTGCCGCGACCTTGTCCGCGGTGCCGACGGGCACCGTGGATTTGTCGACCAGGATTCTATAGGAGTCCATGTGCTCGCCGATCTTCCGGCGACCGCCAGCACGTGCTGCAGGTCGGCGGAGCCGTCTTCGTCCGGCGGTGTGCCGACGGCGATGAACTGGAAGAGACCGTGTGCGACGCCAGCGGCTGCGTCCGTCGAGAACGAAAGGCGCCCGGCGTCGCGGTTTTTCTTCACCAAATCATCGAGACCGGGCTCGAAGATGGGTATTCCGCCTCCGTTGAGCACGGCGATCTTCTCGGGATCGACGTCGACGCAGAGTACGTCGTTGCCGACCTCGGCGAGGCAGGCCCCGGTCACTAGGCCGACGTAGCCGCTGCCGAATATGGTCACATCCATCAGAATCTCCAGTGCCTAGGCTTGAATTGTACGGGGGCGTGCGGTTCCATGGCGTCGCACGCAAATCACCGCAAATAATAACAGGTAGCAGATGCGTGGTGCGGCGTGGAAGTCTGCTGCAAGGCTACCTCTGATTGCGTTGTCGTCCCGAGAAACGCGTACTTGCGCTCAGAGTCAGTTGTTGACACGGATTATGTCGTTTGGTTATTATGCTCCGCTCGTTATCGGAGGGGTTCCCGAGTGGTCAAAGGGATCAGACTGTAAATCTGACGGCTCAGCCTTCGGAGGTTCGAATCCTCCCCCCTCCACCAGAATCGCCTGGGTATGGCGGGCCGTCACACATCGGTTTGTAAGCGGGTGTAGTTCAACGGTAGAACCTCAGCCTTCCAAGCTGATGACGTGGGTTCGATTCCCATCACCCGCTCCAAACAGCAGGATTGAATCGTGCCCTTGGGGTTCAAACGGGCGAGGCGGAATACTATCGGCTAGACGTGAAATACGGCCGCGCATCGACCGGGTGGTTGGGACTCGCACCGGATCGAGGCTTTCGGCGGCAAGAGCCACATAAGGTTGGATCGGGCATTCATTAAGTTAGAGCTCGCCCATGTAGCTCAGTTGGTAGAGCACACCCTTGGTAAGGGTGAGGTCATCGGTTCAATTCCGATCATGGGCTCCAAGTTTACTCTAGGTTGCGTGCGGATCCGGCGCGCGGTTAAAGGCATTTGGTACTTTTGCGGAGAGCAGTCCATGTCCAAGGAAAAATTCGAACGCACAAAGCCGCACGTAAACGTGGGCACGATCGGTCACGTTGACCACGGCAAGACGACGCTGACGGCGGCGATCACCAAGGTGATGGCCGAGAAGCACGGCGGCGAGGTCAAGGCCTTCGACCAGATCGACAACGCCCCGGAAGAGCGCGAGCGCGGCATCACCATCGCCACCGCGCACGTGGAGTACGAGAGCGACGCGCGCCACTACGCGCACGTGGACTGCCCGGGCCACGCCGACTACGTGAAGAACATGATCACCGGTGCGGCGCAGATGGACGGAGCCATCCTGGTGGTCTCCGCGGCCGACGGCCCGATGCCGCAGACGCGCGAGCACATCCTGCTGTCGCGCCAGGTCGGCGTGCCCTACATCGTCGTGTACCTGAACAAGGCCGACATGGTCGACGACGAAGAGCTGCTCGAGCTGGTGGAGATGGAAGTGCGCGAGCTGCTCGACAGCTACGAATTTCCCGGCGACGACACCCCGATCATCACCGGCTCGGCGCTCAAGGCGCTCGAAGGCGATGACGGGGATCTTGGCGCGCAGTCGATCTACAAGCTCGTCGAGGCGATGGACAGCTACATCCCCGAGCCCGAGCGTGACATCGACCAGCCCTTCCTGATGCCGATCGAGGACGTCTTCTCCATCTCCGGGCGCGGCACCGTGGTGACCGGGCGCGTGGAGCGCGGCGTGATCAAGGTCGGTGAAGAGATCGAGATCGTCGGCATCAAGGACACCGTCAAGACCACCTGCACCGGCGTGGAGATGTTCCGCAAGCTGCTGGACCAGGGTCAGGCGGGCGACAACGTGGGCGTGCTGCTGCGCGGCACCAAGCGCGACGAAGTCGAGCGCGGCCAAGTGCTGGCCAAGCCCGGGAGCATCACCCCGCACACGCACTTCGAGGCCGAGGTCTACGTGCTGAGCAAGGACGAAGGCGGGCGTCACACCCCGTTCTTCAACGGCTATCGCCCGCAGTTCTACTTCCGTACCACGGACGTGACCGGTGCGTGCGAGCTGCCCGAAGGCATCGAGATGGTCATGCCCGGTGACAACGTGAAGATGACCGTCAAGCTGATCGCGCCGATCGCCATGGAAGAGGGGCTGCGTTTCGCCGTCCGCGAGGGTGGCCGTACCGTCGGCGCCGGCGTGGTCGCCAAGATCATCGAGTAATTCGTCGGCCGTAGCGCCACAGGATCGAGTGCGAGTTGTTCTTCCTTGGCCCTCGATCCTCGGCGCTCGGCCCTGTTTTCTTTAGGCCAGTAGCTCAATTGGCAGAGCAGCGGTCTCCAAAACCGCAGGTTGGGGGTTCAAGTCCCTCCTGGCCTGCCATATTTCGTCTTGCGTACGCAACGCGTTAACTCATGAATGCAAGAGCAGAGGCCGGCGCCACCGGTTTGGATACGGTCAAACTGGTGGTGGCGGCTGTTTTGTTGGTTGCCGGTATTTACGGCTTCTATCATTTTGCGGCCTATTCGACCCTGTTACGGGTTGTCGGGCTGCTGGTGATCGCTGCCGTTGCGGCCGCCGTGGCGCTTCAGACCGACCAGGGGCGCCGCCTGTGGCAGTTCGCCGGCGACGCGCGGACCGAGGTGCGCAAGGTCGTTTGGCCGACGCGTCAGGAGACGATACAGACCACGCTCGTCGTTATCGTCATGGTGCTCATCCTGGGCATCATCCTGTGGCTTTTCGACATGATGCTCATGGGGATACTGCGGTTCCTGACCGGGCAGGGAGGCTGAGTATGGCCATGCGCTGGTACGTGATTCACGCCTACTCCGGCTTCGAGGGGCAGGTGAAACGCTCGCTGGAGGAGCGTATCAAGCGGGCCGGCATGGAAGATCTGTTCGGCCCTGTTCTCGTGCCTACCGAGGAAGTGGTCGAGATGCGGGGCGGGCAGCAGCGCAAGAGCGAGCGTAAGTTCTTCCCCGGCTATGTCCTCGTGAAGATGGAAATGACCGACGAGACCTGGCATCTGGTCAAGAGTGTTCCCAAGGTCATGGGCTTCATCGGTGGTACCGGCGATAAGCCGGCGCCGATCCCCGACAAGCAGGCCGACGCCATTCTTCAGCGCGTCCAAGAGGGCGTGGAGAAGCCGCGGCCCAAGGTGTTGTACGAGCCGGGAGAAGTGGTACGGGTCACCGATGGCCCCTTTACCGACTTCAACGGCGTTGTCGAAGAAGTGGATTACGAAAAGAGCCGTCTGAAGGTCTCGGTCCTCATATTCGGACGTTCCACGCCGGTGGACTTGGAGTTCGGCCAAATCGAAAAAGGTTGAGCTCGGTAAGGGCGACCGGGCCGAGGTGCTGAAAGGCGCTCTCGTAAACGGGAAGGAAGCCTAACGCCTCTGATAGATTTTAGAGATTTCAAAGCTCCGAGCGCGAAGCGGTTGGAGCAGGGGAGCCGGGTCTTCGAGCTGGGCGTTTGTACCCACAGGAGAAACAAATGGCAAAGAAAATATCGGCTTACATCAAGCTGCAAGTCAAGGCCGGCGAGGCCAATCCGAGTCCGCCGGTCGGACCGGCGCTCGGTCAGCACGGCGTCAACATCATGGAGTTCTGCAAGGCCTTCAACGCCAAGACGCAGAACGTCGAGAAGGGGCTGCCCATTCCGGTGGTCATCACCGTCTACGGGGACCGCAGCTTCACCTTCATCACTAAGACGCCCCCGGCGTCGGTCCTGCTCAAGAAGGCCGCAGGCATTCCCAAAGGGAGCAGCACGCCGAATACCGCCAAGGTCGGGAGCGTCAATCGCGCCCAACTCGAAGAGATCGCGAACGCCAAGATGCCGGACCTGACTGCTGCGGATATGGACGCGGCGGTGCGTACCATCGCCGGCAGCGCGCGGGCCATGGGGCTGGACGTGGAGGGCGTGGAATAATGGCAAAGCTGTCAAAAAGGGCGCAGGCGATCCGTGAAAAGGTCGAGGCGGGCAAGCTCTACGGCGCCGAAGAGGCGTTCGTATTGCTAAAGGAGCTCTCCAAGGTCAAATTCACCGAAAGCGTGGACGTTGCCGTTAATCTCGGCGTCGATCCACGTAAGTCCGATCAAGTGGTGCGTGGCTCCACCGTGCTGCCCAACGGTATCGGAAAGACAGTGCGCGTAGCGGTTTTCACCCAGGGTGCCAATGCCGAGGCGGCGACCGCTGCCGGCGCCGACAAGGTCGGGATGGACGACCTTGCCGAGGAGGTCAAGGCGGGTAACCTGGATTTCGACGTGGTGATCGCCTCTCCCGATGCCATGCGAGTGGTGGGCCAGCTCGGCAAGATTCTAGGGCCGCGTGGCTTGATGCCGAACCCCAAGGTAGGCACGGTTACACCAAACGTGGCCGAAGCGGTGCAGAATGCCAAGGCGGGACAGGTGCGCTACCGCACCGACAAGGCGGGAATCATCCACTGCCCCTTGGGCAAGGCGGATTTCGAGCCGACGGCCTTGCGCGAGAATCTCGAAGCATTGCTCGCAAACCTCGCCAAGGCCAAGCCGAGTGCCGCCAAGGGCGTTTACATGCAGCGTGTCACGGTCTCCACCACCATGGGGCCGGGACTTGCGATCGATCATTCCGCGTTGTCGTTCTAGCGCGGCGTCCGGATAGATCCGGACAGACAGTTTCCAAAGGGGTGCCCGCGACGGGTATCCCGGATGCGAAAAGGATCTTTGGGGCGCCCCGCACCTGAATCGGTTTCTCTCCACTTGCAGGCAGCAAGCTGGAGACGCCCGATTCCGGTGAGGGTGGCCGTTAAAGACCGCAGGCGCCCGGCCGTGCGACAGGAGAAGCTCGGCCGGGCTTAATTCGAGAGGGCCTGCGCAGACGGTGCTCCCGAATCAGAATGGTTGCGTCCCCTCTGAGGGGGGCGACCCCTGATGACGGTGCACGGGCGGACCGTTGACATCGGGCCATGGAGCTGGCCAAGGTGAAGAGGGCCGCAGGGAATCGGGCCTTTGGGTCCTCAACAAACCGTAATCAGGAGGTGACGACTGTGGCACTGAGTTTTGCCCAGAAAGAAGCGATCGTCGCCGAGGTCGCGGAAGTCGCGAAGAGCGCCTATTCGGCCGTCGGGGCCGAGTACCGGGGCTTGACCGTGGAGCAGATGACCGACCTGCGTGTCGAAGCACGCAAGGCCGGTGTCTACGTTCGCGTCGTCAAGAACTCCCTGGCCAAGCGCGCGTTCGAGAACACGGATTTCGCCTGCATGGAAGAAGGTCTCAAGGGTCCGCTGATCCTTGCCTTTTCGCAGGAAGATCCGGGCTCGGCGGCACGCGTGGCCGAGGCGTTTGCAAAGGCAGCACGATGCAGTTCCAGGTCAAGCTGGTCTCCATCGGGGGCAAGCTGCTCGACCCGTCCGAGCTCGGCACGCTGGCGAAGATGCCGACCTACGACGAGGCGATCAGTCAGCTGATGGCCGTGATGAAGGCTCCGGTGCAGAAGCTCGCAGCGACGATCAACGAGGTGCCGGGCAAGCTGGTCCGTACCCTCGCCGCGGTCCGCGATGCCAAAGAGGCGGCCTGAGCCGCCGTTCCAATGGCAACCGGCAACGCATCAACCGAAAGAAAATTTCTGATTTAGGAGAAACCAATGGCCGTTTCGAAAGACGAAATCCTGGAAGCCATCGCCAACATGACCGTCATGGAGGTCGTGGAGCTGATCGGTGCGATGGAAGAGAAGTTCGGCGTGACCGCCGCTGCGGCAGTAGCCGCTGCTCCGGCAGCCGGTGGCGGTGGTGAGGCCGCTGCAGCGGAAGAGCAGACCGAGTTCGACGTGGTGCTGACGTCGTTCGGCGCCAACAAGGTGTCCGTGATCAAGGCCGTCCGCGCCACTGACCGGTCTGGGTCTGAAGGAAGCGAAGGAGGCGGTGGAAGGCGTCCCGAACACCCTCAAGGAAGGGGTTTCCAAGGAAGAGGCCGAAGAGGCGAAGAAGGCGTTGGAAGAGGCTGGCGCGACTGTCGAAGTCAAGTAACGGCGCGGTTGCGTCGTTTCGCTTTCAGCCGAGGCGAGAGGCTGGCGGCATGTAGCTGCCGGCCTTTTCCTGTTTGTCGTATCGTACGACCGCAAGGTTTTACGTCGGGCCGTTGCTTCAGGCGCGTCGGTCCGGTTGCTGCGGCTCGCCGGCGCGTTGCGCCGGCCCCGGTACTTCCGGGCACCCCGGACGGGGCGTCCGCCGCGAAAACTTAAGTGAGCTCTTACAGCACATCGAGGGAAGGCAGTATGGCCTATTCGTTCACCGAGAAAAAGCGCATTCGCAAAGACTTCGGCAAGCGTCCCAGTATCCTGGACGTACCCTTCCTGCTCGCAACCCAGATAGACTCCTATCGGGGATTTCCTCCAGGAAGACACACCGGCGGCCAAGCGTGGTGACCTGGGTCTGCACGCCGCCTTCAAGACCGTTTTTCCCATCGAGAGCTACTCCGGGAACGCGGTGCTGGAGTACGTGAGCTATCGTCTCGGTGAGCCGCCGTTCGACGTTCGCGAGTGCCACCTGCGTGGCGCCACCTACGCTGCGCCCCTGCGGGTGCTGCTGCGCCTGGTGATCTACGACAAGGAGGCACCGGCCGGCTCCAAGGTGGTCAAGGACATCAAGGAGCAGGAAGTCTACATGGGCGAGCTGCCGCTCATGACCGAGACCGGGACCTTCATCATCAACGGTACCGAGCGGGTCATCGTCTCCCAGCTCCACCGCTCACCGGGCGTGTTCTTCGACCACGACAAGGGCAAGACCCACTCGTCGGGCAAGCTGCTGTTCTCGGCCCGGGTGATTCCGTACCGCGGCTCGTGGCTCGATTTCGAGTTTGACCCCAAGGACAACGTCTTCGTGCGCATCGACCGGCGCCGCAAGCTGCCGGCGACCATCCTGTTGCGGGCCCTGGGCTATTCGACCGAGCAGATCCTGGCGCGCTTCTTCGAAACCGATAGCTTCCACCTAGGTAAGGACGGTATCGAGCTCGAAGTCGTGCCCGAGCGTCTGCGGGGCGAGACTGTGGGCTTCGATATCGCCATCGGCGACGAAGTGCTGGTGGAGACCGGACGGCGGGTGACTGCCCGCCATATCAAGGCGCTGGAGAAGGCGGGCGTGGAGCGCCTGGTGGTGCCGCCCGAGTTCCTGATCGGGCGCACGCTTGCCCGCGCGTTGGTGGATGCGGAGACCGGCGAGGTGCTGGCGGAGGCCAACTCCGAGATTACCGAAGAGCTGCTTGACACCCTTATCGAGAAGAAGGTCGAGAAGCTCGAAACTCTGTTCGTGAACGATCTCGATCACGGGCCCTACATGTCCGAGACCTTGCGCATCGATCCCACTACCAGCGACCTGGAGGCGCAGGTCGAGATCTACCGCATGATGCGCCCGGGCGAGCCGCCCACCAAGGAAGCGGCACAAAACCTATTTCACAATCTGTTCTTCGCACCGGACCGCTACGACCTCTCCGCGGTCGGGCGCATGAAGTTCAACCGGCGCCTGCAGCGCGAATCCGAGGTGGGCCCGGGCATTCTCTACGACGGCTGCTACTTCGCCGAGCGCGGGGACGAGCTCTCAAAGCGGCTCCATGAGGAGCTGGGGGAGCGTTCCGACATCACTGACGCCCTGAATGTGCTGGTGGAGCTGCGCAACGGCCGTGGCAGCGTGGACGACATCGATCACCTGGGCAACCGCCGCATCCGTTGCGTGGGCGAGATGGCGGAGAACCAGTTCCGCGTCGGCTTGGTGCGCGTGGAGCGGGCGGTCAAGGAGCGTCTGTCCCTTGCCGAGTCCGAAGGTCTTATGCCGCAGGAGCTGATCAACGCCAAGCCGGTCTCGGCGGCGATCAAGGAGTTCTTCGGCTCCAGTCAGCTGTCGCAGTTCATGGACCAGAACAACCCGCTGTCGGAGGTCACCCACAAGCGCCGCGTCTCGGCCCTGGGGCCGGGTGGTCTGGCCCGCGAGCGTGCCGGATTCGAGGTGCGTGACGTCCACCCTACCCACTACGGGCGTGTGTGTCCCATCGAGACCCCTGAAGGGCCCAACATCGGGCTCATCAACTCCCTGGCCGTGTACGCGCGCACGAATCAGTACGGATTCTTGGAGACCCCGTACCGCAAGGTGGAGGGCGGCAGCGTCACCGACGAGATCAACTATCTCTCGGCCATCGAGGAAGGCAACTACGTCATCGCCCAGGCAAACGCCTCGCTCGACGACGACGGACGCCTGATAGATGCCCTGGTCTCCTGCCGGCACCTGAACGAGTTCACCCTCAAGGCCCCGGAGGAGGTCCAGTATATGGACGTCTCCCCGCGCCAGATCGTGTCGGTTGCCGCCTCGCTGATCCCGTTCCTGGAGCACGACGACGCCAACCGTGCCCTCATGGGCTCGAACATGCAGCGCCAGGCGGTGCCTACGTTGCGTGCCGAGAAGCCACTGGTGGGAACGGGCATGGAGCGGGTCGTGGCGAAGGATTCGGGCGTTACCGTGGTCGCCCGGCGCGGCGGCCTGGTGGAGTCGGTGGACGCCGCTCGTATCGTGGTGCGGGTGCACGACGAGGAAGCGATCAAGACACCCGACGAGCCCGGTGTGGATATCTACAACCTCACCAAGTACACGCGTTCTAACCAGAACACCTGCATCAACCAGCGGCCCCTCGTTGCTCCAGGAGACGAAATCGGCCGCGGCGATGTGCTTGCGGACGGCCCGTCCACCGACATGGGGGAGCTGGCGCTGGGCCAGAACCTGCGCGTGGCCTTCATGCCCTGGAACGGGTACAACTTCGAGGACTCCATCCTCATCTCCGAGCGCGTCGTCGAGGAGGACCGCTTCACCAGCATCCACATCGAGGAGCTCACCTGCCTGGCCCGCGACACCAAGCTGGGACCCGAGGAGATCTCCGGCGACATCCCCAACGTCGGCGAGTCGGCCCTGTCCAAGCTCGACGAGTCGGGCATCGTCTATGTGGGCGCCGAGGTGCGCGACGGCGACATCCTGGTGGGCAAGGTCACGCCCAAGGGCGAGACCCAGCTCACCCCGGAAGAGAAGCTGCTGCGGGCCATCTTCGGCGAGAAGGCCTCGGACGTGAAGGACACCTCCCTGCGCCTGCCCTCGGGCATGGCGGGTACCGTGGTCGACGTGCAGGTCTTCACCCGCGACGGCGTGGAGAAGGACAAGCGCGCCCTGCAGATCGAGGAGCAGGAGCTCGAGCGCGTGCGCAAGGACCTGGACGATCAGCTGCGCATCATGGAGAACGACACCTTCCAGCGCGTGGAGAAAATGCTGATCGGCAAGGTGGCGGATGGCGGTCCGGGCGGGCTCAAGGCCGGCGCCAAGATTACCAAGACCTACCTCAGTGAGCTGGCCGAGAAAGACTCCAGACAGAAGTGGCTGGAGATCCGGCTGCGCGCCGAGGAATCCGCGAGCCAGCTGGAGGCCGTCGCCAACCAGATCAATCAGCAGCGCGAGGACTTCCGCGAGCGCTTCGAGGTGAAGAAGCGCAAGATCACCCAGGGCGACGACCTGGCCCCTGGCGTGCTCAAGATGGTCAAGACCTATGTGGCGGTGAAGCGCCGTGTCCAGCCCGGCGACAAGATGGCGGGCCGTCACGGCAACAAGGGCGTCATCTCCATGATCGTGCCGGTGGAGGACATGCCGTTCTCCGCGGACGGCGAGCCGGTGGATATCGTGCTCAACCCCCTGGGTGTGCCCTCGCGCATGAACGTGGGCCAGGTCCTGGAGACCCACCTGGGCTGGGCGGCCAACGGAATGGGCATCCAGATCGGCACGATGCTGCGCGCCAAGGCGGACGTGGCCGAGGTCCGGGCCTTTCTCGAACAAGGTCTACAACAGCAGCGGCAAGCCTGAGGATCTCGACAGCCTGAGCGACGAGGACATCCTCATCCTGGCGAAGAATCTGACCAAGGGAGTGCCCCTGGCAACCCCGGTGTTCGACGGTGCCTCCGAGGACGAGATTCGCGCCATGCTGCGGCTTGCAGACCGGGATAACACCGACGAGGGCATCCCGATGGCCCAGACGCTACTCCACGACGGCCGCACCGGCGACCCCTTCGAGCGGCCGGTCACGGTCGGCTACATGTACATGCTCAAGCTCAACCACCTGGTGGACGACAAGATGCATGCCCGTTCCACCGGGCCGTACAGCCTGGTCACGCAGCAGCCCTTGGGCGGCAAGGCCCAGTTCGGCGGACAGCGTTTCGGCGAGATGGAGGTGTGGGCACTGGAGGCCTACGGGGCTTCCTACACCCTCCAGGAAATGCTAACGGTCAAGTCCGACGACGTGAACGGGCGCACGCGCATGTACAAGAATATCGTCGACGGCGATCACCGTATGGAGGCGGGCATGCCGGAGTCGTTCAATGTACTTGTAAAAGAGATCCGCTCTCTCGGGATCAACGTGGAATTGGAGCAAGATTAGGAAGGATCGAGGTTCGAGGTGCGAGGGTCCAGGAACAGTACCAGGCTCCGCACCCGCTCTGCGTTCCCTCTTCCTTGGCCCTTGGCCCTCGGCCCTCGGCCCTCCATTCCGGAGGAATGAAATTGAAAGACCTTCTCAAGATTCTCAAGCAACAGGGCCAAGCCCTGGAGTTCGACGCCATCAAGATCGGTCTGGCGTCGCCGGACATGATCCGCTCTTGGTCCTACGGCGAGGTCAAGAAGCCGGAGACCATCAATTACCGGACCTTCAAGCCGGAGCGCGACGGGCTTTTCTGCGCCAAGATCTTCGGTCCCATCAACGACTACGAGTGCCTGTGTGGCAAGTACAAGCGCTTGAAGCACCGAGGCGTCGTGTGCGAGAAGTGCGGGGTCGAAGTCACCCTGGCGAAGGTGCGCCGTGAGCGCATGGGCCATATCGACCTGGCCAGCCCGGTTGCCCATATTTGGTTCCTCAAGTCACTGCCCTCGCGCATCGGGCTGCTGCTGGATATGACCCTGCGCGACATCGAGCGCATCCTCTACTTCGAGTCCTTCGTGGTGGTCGATCCGGGTATGACCGAACTCGACCGCGGACAGCTCCTCAACGACGAGCAGTATCTGGAGCGCCCTGGAGGAGAACGGAGACGAGTTCGACGCCCGCATGGGTGCCGAGGCCGTCTACGAGCTGCTGCGCACCCTCGACCTGCCGGCGGAGATCCGCCGCATGCGCGAGGACATCGAGGCCACCAACTCCGAGACCAAGATCAAGAAGCTCACCAAGCGGCTCAAGCTGGTGGAGTCCCTGCAGGATTCCGGGAATCGCCCTGAGTGGATGATCCTATTGGTGCTGCCGGTGCTGCCGCCGGAGTTGCGGCCCTTGGTTCCTCTGGACGGCGGGCGCTTCGCCACCTCGGACCTCAACGACCTGTACCGGCGCGTCATCAACCGCAACAACCGCCTCAAGCGGCTGTTGGATCTGGTTGCCCCGGACATCATCGTGCGCAACGAGAAGCGCATGCTGCAGGAGTCCGTCGACGCCCTGCTGGACAACGGCCGCCGCGGGCGCGCCATCACCGGCACCAACAAGCGCCCGCTCAAGTCCCTGGCGGACATGATCAAGGGTAAGCAGGGGCGCTTTCGTCAGAACCTGCTGGGCAAGCGCGTCGATTACTCCGGCCGCTCGGTCATCGTGGTCGGCCCGACCCTGAAGCTGCACCAGTGCGGGCTGCCCAAGCGCATGGCCCTGGAGCTGTTCAAGCCCTTCATCTTCAGCAAGCTGCAGCTGCGCGGCTTGGCCACCACCATCAAGGCGGCAAAGAAGATGGTGGAGCGCGGCACAGCGGAAGTTTGGGACATTCTCGAGGAGGTTATCCGCGAGCACCCGGTCATGCTCAATCGGGCGCCCACGCTGCATCGCCTGGGCATTCAGAGCTTCGAGCCGGTGCTCATCGAGGGCAAGGCCATTCAGCTCCATCCGTTGGTCTGCACCGCGTTCAACGCGGACTTCGACGGGGACCAGATGGCCGTGCACGTGCCTCTGTCCCTGGAGGCGCAGCTAGAGGCCCGCGCCCTGATGATGGCCTCTAACAATATTCTCTCCCCCGCTAACGGCGAGCCCATCATCGTGCCCTCCCAAGACGTGGTCCTGGGCCTGTACTACATGACGCGCGACCGCGTGGGTGCCCGTGGTGAGGGTAGTCGGTTCTCCAGCATCGACGAGGCGCGCCGGGCCTACGAGACGGATCACGCCGACCTGCACGCGCGCGTCAAGGTGCGTATTCGCGAGGTCTTGACCGAAGAGGACGGCAGCCGCCGCGAGGTCGTCTCCGTCAAGGACACGGTGCTGGGCCGGGCGCTCGTATTCGAGATCGTCCCGGATGGTTTGCCCTTCGACCTGGTCGATCAAGCCCTGGGCAAGAAGGCGATCTCCCGCCTGATCAACAGCTGCTACCGTGTACTGGGACTGAAGGAGACCGTAGTATTCGCCGACCAGATCATGTACATGGGCTTTCGCATGGCCACCCGCGCCGGGGCCTCCATCGGTCTTGCCGACATGGCGGTGCCCGAGGAGAAGGTGGACATTCTGGCCGAGGCCGAAGGTCAGGTGAAGGAGATCGAGGACCAGTACGCGTCGGGTCTTGTGACCAACGGCGAGCGCTACAACAAGGTCGTTGATATCTGGTCTCACACTAACGACCAGGTGGCCAAGGCCATGATGGGCAAGCTCGGCGGCGAGCTCGCCCGCGCCAGCACTGTGTTCGAGGCACAGCGCCTGGTGAGCCTCTGTCGTCAGGGGGCGCTGAGCGTAGCTGAAGAGGATGATCACCTTGCCCTCCAGGGCCTGTTCAGCACGCTGCAGGCGAAGATCAAGCAAGCCGGTGACAAGCTGGAGAAGGGCAAGATCGACGTCGACGCCTTTCGCGATCAAGCCGTATCCGCTCTGGCCGCCGCCCAGCCGAAGATCGCCAAGCTCGCCGATATCGATAAGATCCGGGCAGAGAATCTGAAGAAGACCCTCAAGGGTGCC
Organism: uncultured Gammaproteobacteria bacterium; assembly: GCA_963802975.1. Lineage (GTDB taxonomy): Bacteria > Pseudomonadota > Gammaproteobacteria > Chromatiales > Chromatiaceae > Thiosymbion. Next base: position 156,803 of record CAWDLA010000048.1, on the reverse strand, counting down.
CTCGCGGCTCCTGAACAGTATGTCTCGGAGGAGCTCAAGCAGGACTCCTTCAACTCCATTTACATGATGGCGGATTCCGGCGCCCGTGGCTCGGCGGCTCAGATCCGCCAGCTCGCCGGAATGCGCGGCCTGATGGCAAAGCCCGACGGCTCCATTATCGAGACGCCAATCACCGCGAACTTCCGCGAAGGGCTGAACGTAATCCAGTACTTCATCTCCACCCATGGCGCACGTAAGGGTCTTGCGGACACGGCGCTGAAGACGGCCAACTCCGGATATCTCACTCGCCGGCTGGTGGACGTGGCCCAGGACATGGTGGTCTTGCAACGGGATTGCGGAACCGAGGAAGGTCTGCTGATGACGCCCATCATCGAGGGCGGAGACGTGGTCGAGCAGCTGCGCGAGCGCATCCTTGGCCGCGTGACAGCCGCACATGTGTACAAGCCAGGGAAGGACGATGTGGTTTGCCCGGCGGGCACCTTGCTCGACGAGGCCTGGGTCGATACGCTCGAGGTCACGGGTATCGACCAGGTCCGGGTGCGCTCCCCGATCACCTGCCAGGCGAGCATCGGCGTCTGCGCCAACTGCTACGGCCGGGACTTGGCGCGTGGGCACGAGGTGAACATGGGCGAGGCGGTGGGCGTGATCGCTGCCCAGTCCATCGGCGAGCCCGGTACCCAGCTGACCATGCGTACCTTCCACATCGGCGGTGCCGCGTCACGTGCCGCCGCGGTCAACAGTATCGAGATCAAGAACGTCGGATCCGTACGCTTGCACAACATCAAGACGGTCCGGCACCAGAGCGGCAACCTGGTGGCGGTCTCCCGTTCCGGTGAGCTGACCGTGGCCGACGATATGGGCTTGGAGAAGGAGCGCTACAAGGTCCCCTACGGCGCGACCCTGCGTGTCGGCGACAAGGACGCGGTGCAGAGCGGTCAAGTGGTCGCGACCTGGGACCCGCACACCCACCCGGTCATCACCGAGGTCGCAGGGCGCCTGCGTTTCGAGGACTTCATCGACGGCGTCACCGTGCAGAGCGAGACCGACGATGTAATCGGTCTTACCTCGCTGGTCGTCATCGATCCCAAGCAGAGGCCGGCGCAGGGCAAGGATCTGCGTCCCATGGTCAAGCTGCTCGATGAGAACGAGCAGGAGCTCAACATCGCCGGCACCGACATGCCCGCGCGCTACTTCCTGCCCGCGGGTGCCATCGTCAGCGTCGCGGATAACACCGACGTCGGCGTCGGCGACGTCCTGGCGCGTATCCCGCAGGAGTCGAGCAAGACCCGCGACATCACCGGTGGTCTGCCGCGCGTTGCGGACCTGTTCGAGGCCCGCAAGCCCAAGGAGCAGGCCCTGCTCGCGGAGGCGTCCGGGACCGTCAGCTTCGGCAAGGACACCAAGGGCAAGCAGCGCCTCATCATCACCACAGGACGACGGCGAGGCCGTGGAAGAGCTGATTCCCAAGTGGCGTCACGTCAGCGTCTTCGAGGGCGAGCGCGTGGAGAAGGGCGAGATGATCTCCGACGGCGAGCTCAACCCGCACGACATCCTGCGCCTCAAGGGCGTGACGGCCCTGGCCGAGTATCTGGTCAAGGAGATCCAGGACGTCTACCGGCTTCAGGGTGTGAAGATCAACGACAAGCATATCGAGGTCATCGTGCGCCAGATGCTGCGCAAGGTCGAGGTCACCAGCGCCGGAGACACCAAGCTGCTGCGCGGCGAGCAGGCGGAGCACTCCACCGTGCTGGCCGAGAACGCGCGTGTAACGGCCGAAGGCAAGCACCCGGCCCTGTATCAGCCTTTGCTGCTCGGTATCACCAAGGCGTCGCTGGCCACTGAGTCCTTCATCTCCGCGGCTTCGTTCCAGGAGACGACCAGGGTCCTCACCGAAGCCGCCGTGCGCGGCTCGACCGATCACCTGATGGGTCTGAAAGAGAATGTCATCGTGGGCCGTCTGATCCCGGCCGGTACCGGGCTCGCCTATCACAACGAGCGACGTCGTCAGCGTCAGGCCGAACGGGAGATGGAGGCCGAGACCCAGGGCAAGGTGGAGATGGCCGCCGAGGACATCGAGCAGGCGCTCAAGCAGGAGTTCAAAACCTCCGAGACGGAGTAAGCTACTGCGCCGGCGCAACTGCCGGCGCATCCATTTCTCGGATGCGAGGATTGGACTAGCTACGAATGCCGGCCTTACTGGGTGGAGAGCCAGCCGGCAATCGCCCGCATCTCTTCGTCGGAAACGTTGGCCATGATGCCCATCATGATGGCGGCCTGTCCGCTGTTTCGAGCACCGCTCTTGATGTCTCGCAACTGATTGTAGGTGTAGTCGACGTGCTGGCCGGCGACCTTCGGATAGATGGGCATGATGGGTGTGCGTCCGTCTGCGCCGTGGCAGGAGAAGCAGACCTTGGTTTGGAACAGCTGGGCACCGTCCAAGCCGCTGGCTTCCTCGGCCGATATCGCCCAGGTGCCGCCCATCAGTAGCGCGGCGAGTGTTGAACGGAACAGGGGCTTTGCAGGATTCATGTCATCGTCCTCCAGTACGGTTGATTGCGCTACTCTAGCTCGGTTTCGTCGATTTGCAGCATAGTGGCGACCTCGAACCGCAGTCTTTTATCCACTCCGATACCTTGCCAACCGGCGTTCTCATCCAAGGCGGCCAGAGCAACCGGCAGGCCGTCTGCGTTGCGGATCACCAGGGTCTCGGTCACGCCGTCGGTAACCTGTTTGGTGATCTCGCGGCCGAGCTCGTCCTGATAGTCGATCTCGCCCTCTTGATCCCAGAGCTGACTCTGATCCGCATCCAGGGTGACGATTGCCAGGGGTTTGGCATCCATCTGCTCGGCAAAGGCTTCGAGCTCGTTCAGTGTTTGCTGCCGGGAATCTTCGACTTCTTCTTCGGTGAAGGTCAGCTTGTACTCTGGCACTTATGTTCTCCGCGGGTCTCATTGTCCGTGGCCGAAGCGAAACCCAGGACGGCTTCCGGCTACCATGCGCTTAACCACTCTCCGGACAGCCAGATGGACGAGAAACCCAAAAAGGTCAAAAAACGCGCTGGAAAAGTCATTCACAGCGCGGTATCCGAGCACGCCGCCGGTAAGGCCGCAGAGATCCGCGATAGATACGGTCCGGCGATCGACTATCGGACCCTGCTGCGCATCCTGGGGGATCGAAGGTGCACCCGTCATCCCGTCGAGATCAGGTTTGTCAGCGAGGGGATCGAGCCGGGACTGTTCGGCAAGACCCAGCAGGTCTCAGATGATCCCGCCGACGGCTACATCATCTCGCTGCACGCGTCCTTGCAGGACCGTCCCGACGCGTTGCCCGCGCTGATTCTCTATCAATCCGTGTTGGTCAACTACGGCGATCTTGCGACCGCGATCGACGCGGAGATGTTCGGGGCCGGTGTTTTGGGCATGGACCGGGACGACTACTATGCGCTGATCGTGGGTCTCACCGACTCCTTGTGGGAACTTTGACGTCCACGGCGGCCTTCAATTCTCCAGCGTCGAAAGCCATTCCGCGACCAAGGCCATCTCTTCATCCGAGATCATGTGCATTACGTTGGTCATCGCCACTGCATGGGCATTGGAGCGGGCACCGCTCTTGATGTCCTTCATCTGTCCCAGGAGGTATTCGTTACTTTGCCCGGCGATTTTCGGATATTCGGTCATGACCGGGACCCGGCCTTCGGCACCGTGGCAGGCGATACAAGCCCGTTCCTTGTAAAGGGCTGCCCCATCCAACGCCGACGCCGGTCCCGCGAAAAGGGATGCAGCAATCATCCAGAGACCCGTCGCAAGCTGTTTGGACATCGTCATAGTCTGTCATCTCCGGTAGTCGGTTCGCATGCTTGCGGTACCTGCATTTTCGATTGCGGTGCGCCTCCGGCATCCGCGGTTCCGCAGTAGAACAGCCGTAAGGCTCCTAATGCTCCTCTTCCCCGTGGGATTCGCCGTGCCCTCGCTCATGATCCGCATTGGTCATGCCCTTGGGTAGGTTTGGAGCGGGCTCCGGTATGCAGCTGGGCAAACCCGGAAGCCCTGTCTCCCTGCTCAACGTCGTGCGGATTGTGGCACTCGGTGCAGACCCACCAGCGTTTCTTTCCGCCCTTGTCCCACATGCCGATGCGCTTGCCGTGGATGCCTTCGCGCCAATAGCGGTAGATCTGGCCGTGGCACTTGCCGCACATCCTCTGCGGTTGATTGAAGCTGATTTCGTTCCCGAAGTGATCGATCAGGGTCGCCCGGTTGGCCGCATGGTGGCAGTCCAGACACCAGATGGCCCCTTTGCCGTGCTTCAGGCTCATGGCGTCCGGAACGATGTCCGTGTGCATCTTGAGCGGGCGCGGGAGCTTGTCCTTGGGATAGGGTACGTAGCTGCCGTTGTGGCAGGCCGTTGTGCAGATCGTCAGCAGCTTGTTGCGGTCGATCTGTGGCTCCCGTGGCTTCACGACGGCCTCTTCATGGGAATAATCCGCCTCGATCGGCATGTCCCCCATGGGAATGGTCCCGTCGAAGGGGTCGCCCCAGAACAGGACACCGCCGGTGGTCGGCGAGCACTTCACGTTCATCCAACCGGGCTCGATCTCGCGCTGCTGGGTTTGAGTCATTCCATCCCGGCTCTCGAAGCACTCCTTGCCGGCCGGGGCCGCTTCGGCTAGGGCCAGCGTGTTGGAAAGGCCGAACAGAAGGCAGGCGGCCAGAGTCTGCTCTAACACTCGATCGATTTTCATCTGCATCACCTCTTGAAGTCTGGACTTGGGGTCTCGGCGTGGCCCGCTGGACCTCGCCAGGGAACGGGCTCGACCTGAAGCGCTCAGGTGGTCGCCGTTTTTCCCTGTCCGACCCCGATCGGCTGTCCGGCCGTTTCCTTGTACTCGACCTCGCCGAGCAGGACGCCGACCGCGCCCTTGATGAGCACGGTCAGGACGAAGAAGCCGATGGCCCAGACGCCGCCGATGATCATCAGCTCTACGCCGCTCGGGACGTATTCGGCAAACTCGCCCACGGGAGTCGGGATAACGCCGGGCAGCATCAGGCCCAGTCCCTTTTCGATATAGATGCCGACAAAAGCGGCGGTACAGATGAATGGCAGGATCGCGAGGTTTTTCCTGAACTTCGGGATAAGGAGCAGTATAAAAGCGCCGATCATCAAGGCCAGGGAGGTCCAGAAGAAGGGAACCAGGGCGTCGAGTCCGTGGTGGCCGAACATCAGGTACTTGAGTCCCATGGAATGCTCGGTGCTGGGATAGAGCTCGGTGACGATCTCCGAGAAGGTCAGGAACAGGGCGATGCCCAGGCACCAGGTGACGATCTGGGACAGCATGTGGAAGGCCTCGTCCGCGATCTTCAGCGGTGTGAAGCGGCGCACCAGCAGGAACACGATGATGATCAGCGAGGGACCGGCCGCGAAGGCGGTCGTGATGAACTTGATCGGCATCATCGAGTGGAACCACATGGGCCTGGCCGGCATGGTGTTGATCAGGAAGGCCGTCACCGTGTGGATGCTCAGGGCCCAGACGATCGCGATGTAGACGATCGGCAGATAGAATGCCTTGTTCAGCGGCTCACCCGTGTACTTCTTGTACAGGTAGTAGAAGCCGCCCACGAGGTTGAGCAACAGGTATCCGCTCAGCACCAGCACGTCCCAGGTCAGCACCGAGTGGGGCCAGTTGTAGATTCCGATAATCGGAAAGATGTGCCAGAGCCGGTCCGGCCGGCCCATGTGGGCGATGACGAAGAGCAGGCACATGACCACCGCGGCGATGGCCAGCATCTCCCCGAGCACCACGATCCGGTGCAGCTCCTTGTGCTTGTAGACGTAGGCCGGGAACACCACCGTCACCGCCGCTGCGGCCACACCGACCATGAACACGAAGTTGGCCAGGTACAAGCCCCAGCTGACCTGGTCGTTGAGGTTGGTGACCATCATGCCGTAGTAGAGCTGTACGACCTCGCCATAGCCCCAGAGCACGATAAAGAAGGCCAGAAAGAGCATCCAGGCCCAGAACAGGGGGCCGCCGGTGAAGCCGGCGCGCAGGAAATCGACGACGAACTGGAAAAAGCGTTTCACCTGATGTCCCCTTAGTCCATGAAGTAGAAGAACTTCGGATAGGTATTGAGGTCGGCGCGCAGACGGAAGACCTTCTTCGTCGCCAGGACCTTGCGGATGTCGCTGTCCGGGTCCAGCAGGTTACCCAGCTTGCGCGCCCCCACGGGGCAGACCTCGACGCAACCGGTCCAGCGGCCCCTTCTGCGTGCGCTGGACGCAGAAGGTGCACTTCTCGACCACACCCTTCATGCGCGGGCGGTTGCCCAGGTAATGGGTCTTGGGGTTCATCTCCTCGGCCGGCAGATCGGGCTCGCCCCAGTTGAAGCGTCTGGCCCAGTAGGGACAGGCACCGATGCACATGCGGCAGCCGATGCACCAGTTGTAATCGATGACGACGATGCCGTCCGGGTCCCGGTACGTGGTGCGGACCGGGCAGACCTTGACGCAGGGCGGCTTCTCGCACTGCATGCACTGCATCGGAAAGTAGAAGGCGTCCTTCTCCGGGACCTGGTCCGGCTCGTAATAGTGCTGGCCCTCCAAGACCACGCCGGCCGGCTTGTAGGCATTGCCGCCGACCTGTACGCCGAAATCCTCCGGATAGCCAGTGCTTACCCTGTCCTCCTCGGAAAACTGACCCTTCTCCATGCGAATGACGCGTATCCACTCGATCTGCTGCCGCTCACCGCGGGACTGATTGTTCTCGGCCACACAGGCCTTGACGCAGCGCCGGCAGCCGATGCATTTCTGAATATTGAGCGCGTAGCCGAAAAGCACGCCGTCGATGGCCGGCGCGTCGTCGACCTTGACCTTCTTGCCGAATTCATCCGAGTAGCGCTTCTCCAGCCTCTCTATGGCCTCCTTTTTCTCCTCGTCCGTCATCAGCCGATAGTTCTTCTGGAAATGCTCGGCCCAGGTGACGTTCGCGGTTGCCTTGGCTGACTTGGGATTGGACATCAGCATCGCCGCCCCTGTGAGCGACGCCGCGGTATAGGTGCCCGCCTTGCGCAGGAAATCCCGGCGCTCGGTGCCTGTTACTTCTTTTTCTTTGGTGTCTGCGTTGGACATCTTGATCCCCGGATCGAGTAACGTTGGGGTGAATCGGGCAGCGAAGAGGCGATCGAAACGGTGCCTGTTTATGATCGGGACGACCTCTAACCGGGTCCTGGCACCGATCGAATCCGCGTATCGTATCCTTGCTGCCGACGGGTGCTTCAGCCTTGGTCGCGGTAGTTGTCGATGAACGCCTGCACCATGTCCTCTTTCTCCTCGCTGGACATGAGCACATACTCGCGTTGGGTCAGCTCTCGCTCGCCGGCCAGACCATCCTTCGCGTAGAGATCCTGCAAGTCCGGCTGTGGTACCGAATCCACGACAATCTTGGCCAATCCCGCGGTACCGCTGATGGAGACCGCGCCGATTGCCGCCTTCTTGAAGAAGCCCCGTCGAGCGGAACGAGCTTCGTCATTCTGCAACGCCCGCTGATCGCCGTTCGCTTTCTTTGGTGATAACCGATGCTGGATAGCTGCTACTGATCGCTTCAGCATGCCAAAACCCTCCTTTGGGCAGTTCCGAAATCTTGGGAGTGAGTAGGCGAGGTTCACTGACGACTCAATCAGGAGCTCGGATGCGCTCTGATGGGGTCTCGGACAATGAAGGAACCGAGCCCTCCGCCCTTTATGTTCTTACAGTCGCAACGTCTGTCGATTCGGCCAGTCATATATCGCCGCGATTAGAGCATTATCTTGGGCGGTCAGTCTTTGGCGTCGGTCAACAGGTCGGCCGTTTCTGCGAATCGCAAACGATCTTCACGAGCTTCAACAGCTCTCGGTGACTCTTGACGACGTAATCAGGCTGATGCGGGTGCGCAGCCGTGCCGGGAAAAATGGTCTTGATCCATTCGGCATTCCCTTGCGCACCATTGAAGAAAATGCTGGTGATTCCGGCTGTCTTCGCCGTGACGGTATCCGATGTGCTGTCGCCTACATACCAGACATCGGCGCCGGGATCTGCTCCCAATTCTTTCAAGGTGCGGTAGACCGGGGCGGGTGAGGGTTTCAGCTGCTCTGTATCGCTACCGGAAACGCTGGCGTCGAATAACGGAATCCAGGTTCCCTGCTCGATGGTTTCGAGCTCCTTATCGAGGAATTCCCGCGAGCGGTTGGTGAGTATCCCGAGCCTAATGCCGCGCTCTCGCAGCTCGGACAGGACACTGCGGATCCCGGACTCGAAGGGTTCGACGTCTCCATAGTGATGTCGATAACAGGCGTTGTATTCCCGGTTGGCGATGTCCTTGGCTTGCTCGTCGTCGCCGAACAGGACCTCCAGCAGGTCGGTTCTGGACGCCTTTCGATCGGATACGACCTTTGGATGCAGACGCTGATGTTTACGCACGTACTCGACCAGCTTGCGGTCGTCATCGGTCTTGCTCTTTGCCGTGTCGATCAAAAGCCGGTCCAGCCCGAGCCGGCCCATGCCATTCAGCATATCGTCCATCGCTCGATACATAGCCGCGTTCGTATCGACGAGAGTACCGTGCCAATCGAAAATGATGATTCTCGGGGCGCTGAGGGTGGTCATGCGTGTCGGGTACTTCCAGAGCTGGGTCGCTTTCGGTCGACCGGAAATGTCAAGGGTTCGGGCGTGGCGCCCGCGTTGCGAGCCTCGCTGATTAATCAGCGGATGAAGGTACGCGTCCTAGCTTCGGGCGGCGGGAACAGCGGGGATGGACTGGATTCTGCTTGTCCCCACCACAGACAGACGTAAGGGCGGCAGGCGCTGCGGATCTTCCCGGAGTCGAGCCGCCGCTCCGCGCCGAGGGCGTGATCTGCGGGTCAGGGCAGGATCTTAATCGGCGTGCCGTTGCGCACGGTCCGCCAGATCTCGTCCATCTCGTGGTTCTGTACGGCGATACAGCCGTCGGTCCAGTCGCGGCGCTTGTATTCGGCTTTGAGCTTGGCGGAGCGGATGTGATTCGGTTGGCCGTGGATCATGATCATGCCGCCCGGGCTGTCGCCCATGAAGCGGGCGAACATGATGTCCCTTTCATTGGGATAGGACACATGGATGGACTTGTGGAAGCGGCTGTTGGGATTGCGCCAGTCGAGGATGTAATCGCCTTCCGGCGTTCTTTCGTCTCCCTCCCCCATCTTGTGACCCCGCGGCCGGTCGCCGAGTGCGATTTTGTACTCCCGCACGACCCGTCCGCCCTGGATGAGCTGCATTTTGCGTTCGGATTTCTTGACGACCACCTTTTCTGCCCTGGACAGCTTGGGCGTAGGAGGTGCGCCTGCGCAACCGGCAATCAGGACGGCCGCGAGTGCGGCGGCGACTAGGGGAGCGAGCAAACGGAAGCGGGAGCCCGCAGAGGGTTCGGCTCGGGCGGAAAACCGCAATGTGCCTGTGGGCAGATCGGCCTTGTGGTGTCTCATGGTGTGTTTCCTCTCAGGTAGGATCTGCGCTTGGAAGTCGGAGTGGATCGGAATTTTAGGAATTGTAGGCAACCTGCTGAGAATACGTCAATTTTTTTTGATCCGCTCTTCCGGTCTAAGTTCGCCCACCAGGACGATGTCCGCCGAGGCCGTCCCGGTTTCCAGGCGAATCGAGGTCAAAGCTCGGGAAGAACCCGCAAGAAAAGCGTCTTGAGATAGGCCGTTTCCGGGATCGCCGGGTGGACCGGGTGGTCAGGGCCCTGGCCTCCCGCCTCCAGCAGCTGGAGGCTGCGGCCGGCGCGCCGGGCCGCCTGCTGGACGGTGCGCAGAAAGCCGTCGCGTGCCCATATGAAAGGAGCAGGATGAGGTGACCAGCAGGCCCCCGGATTCCAGCAGCTCGAGGCCGAGCCGGTTCAGGCGCTCGTACGCCCGCACACCTTCTTTCTCGTCCTTGCGCCGCTTGATGAAGGCGGGGGGGTCCAGGATCACCAGATCGAAGCGTTCCTGCTGCTCGCGCAGAACCCGCAGCACATCGAATGCGTCACCCTGCAGTCCGCTGACCCGCGACACGACCCCGTTGCGGTCCGCGTTCTCCCCGACCCGCTCCAGCGCCGCCGGGGAGCTGTCCACGCACACCACCTCCTCCGCGCCAGCGACCGCGGTTTGCACACCCCAGGCACCCACATAGCTGCATACGTCCAACACCCTGTTTGGCGTCCCGAAGCGCCGGAGGCGGGTGCGGTTCTCGGCTTGGTCGTAGAACCAGCCGGTCTTCTGTCCGCTCAGTGGGGAGACCAGGAAGCGGGTGCCGCCTTCTTCCAGCTCTAGGTCGCCGGGCGGGTCGCCCAGCACCGTCTCCACGCCTTGTTCCAGGCCTTCCAGCTCCCGAACCGGGGTGTCGTTGCGCAGGACGATGGTCTTGGGGCGCAGTACCTGCTCCAGGGCAGTGAGGACGTCTGCCCTCTCCCGCTCCATGCCGGCGGTGGTGATCTGTACCGCCAGCAGGTCGCCGTAGCGGTCGACGATCAGGCCCGGCAGTCCGTCACTCTCGCCGAAGATCAGCCGATAGAAGGGGCGCGCGTAAAGCCGCTCGCGCAGGTCCAGAGCCATGCGCATACGCTGCGTCCAGAGGGCGGGGCTCAGGGGCCGCTTGCTCGCGCGGCTCACCAGGCGGGCGCAGATCAGGGAGTGCGGGTTGACGTAGCCGTGGCCGATCCAGCGCCCTCGGTGGCTCAGGATCTCGACCGGCTGCCCGGGCTCGAAGTCCTTGAGAGGCGTCGCCTGCGTATCGACCTCGTTGCTGTAGATCCAGCAGTGACCGGCGAGCAGGCGGCGTTCCTGGTCTTTCTTGAGCCGGAGGGTTGGCGTGCTCATGCGATCTGTTCCTTTGCGTGCGTGCTATGAATGGCTGCGGCGTTCAGTCGGTGCACTTGCGAATTCTCCGTCCGCGTCCGTGGCGATTTCCGGAAATCCGCAGGTCGGGGCCTACAGGACCAGGTTGCCCCAACTCTCGTTGCTGGTGGCCAGGATGAAGACGTCCGCGGCGGGCAGTGCGCTTGGCCTCCCAGCGAGGAATGGCGCCGAGGGAGGAGATGGCACCCCCGAGACCGTCGCCTTGTTGCCGAAGAAACTCGCGTCAACGATACTGCCGCAGGTACCACCACTCGAATCCCCGCTTGACCCAATGGAATATCCGCATGGAGGGCAGCACCAGGTTGCGTTTCTCGGTTCGTGCTACCAGCATGCCGCGGTCGTTGGCGTCTACGATGCACAACAGCTCCACCTTGAAGGTTTCGGTAGGCTGATCGCCCTTGAGCTCGGCGGCCAGGTTCGCGGCGGCAGCCTTGGCCTGCAGGTCTGCCATGTGGGCTTGCTTCGGCATCCAGTCGGGGCCGGGGAAGCTTCCGGAGTCTCCGGCCACGTACACCCGCTCCAGCCCTTCTACCCGGCAGTGCCTGTCGGCCTTGATCATGCCGCCCTCGGAGCGAGGCAGGTCGGTGTTGTCGAACCACTGGTTACCGGTCATGCCGGGCATGAAGATGATCAGGTCGGCGTCGATGTCTCCGCCTTCGGTCATCACCTTTTTCTCGGTGAAGCCCTTCAGCTTGTGGCCCAAATGGCTGTGGATGTCCTGCTTGCGCATCTCGTCCATCAGGCCTTGAACGGCCTTGGGCCCAAGACGCTGCCCCGGTTTTTCCGCGGGTGTGAAGAAAACCAGCTTGAATTTCTCCCGGCGCTTTTGTTTTCGCAGGTGGTTGTCGATGCCGAACAGGAACTCGAACATGGGGCCGCCGCGCATGGCGGAGGGCTCCTTCGGATTGCCGGCGAAGCCCATGGCGATTGTTCCGCCTTGCATCTCCCGCAGACGTTCGCGGATGCGCTCGGCGGCGGCAATTCCCTCGCAGGGGGTGATGGCGTGCTCGATACCCGGCAGCTTCTTGATGAAGCGACCGCCCGAGCCGATGATGAGGCCGTCGTTTGCGACGTCTCCCGCCGTTGTCTCCAAAACGCGCCCGCCGTCGCGCAGACCGGTGGCCTCCGCTGCCAGGTGGCTCACGCCCATGCGGCGGAAGAAGCCTTTCAGGGGCACGCGCAGGTCGTCGCCCGTGCGCAGTCCCGTAGGAATCCAGATGAGCGAGGGGTAATAGAGGAGCTCCGCCCCGGGGCTCACGACCGTGATGTCCGTCTTCTGGGCAGAGTCCCGCAGGGCCTGGACGGCCGTGAGTGCGGCGAAACCTGTACCGACGATGGTGACGCGTGGCATGGTTGCCTCCCGTTATTTTTCCTGCGTATCGTTGCTTACCAGAGATCGAATTCGGTTATTCCAGGGTTACTCGTCCGGTTTCTGAGGGCTTTCCCGCAGCAGCGGCTCGAGGCCCGGCCAGACGTTGTCCAGCATCCTGGGCTGGGCATCCGCCGTCGGGTGCAGACCATCCGCCTGCATGAGTCCCCAGTCGTCGGCCACGCCGGCCAGTAGCCGGGGTACCAATGCAACCTTCTCGCGCTGTGCCACGTCTCTGAACAGCGCTTGAAAGCGGCTCGCGTAGGCCGCACCGTAGTTGGGCGGCAGGCGATTGCCTATGACCAGAATTCGGGCGCCGGACTCTTTCCCGAGCTGGATCAGTTGCGTCAGGTTGGCGCCGATAACATCGAAGGAGATACCTCGCAGGCCATCGTTGGCCCCGAGCTCGATGATCAGCACATCCGGCGCGCGGCGCTTCAACAGCGGCGGCAACCGAGTGACACCTCCCGCTGTGGTGTCTCCGGATACACTGGCGTTGATCACTCGGTGGGAGAAGCTTCGATCGGCCAGGCGTTGCTCGAGCAACCGAACCCAGCCGCTCTCTCGGGAAAGCCCGTAGCCTGCACTCAGGCTGTCTCCGAGCACCAGAATCATCGGCCCGTACTCAGCGCGGGTAGCGGCCGGCATCAATATACCGGCAAGCAGGAAACATCGAATCATGACAGCAGACAGGGACAATTTGGTCTCCGTGGCCGAGGGGCTGGGGAAGCATGTTAACGGCCCCGGCGGTCGCTTGACCATACTCCAAGATCTGCACCTGGAGGTGTGCCGCGGCGAGGCGGTGGCCATACTCGGGGCGTCCGGCTCCGGTAAGTCAACCCTCCTCGGTCTGCTGGCGGGCCTGGATCACGCGAGCAGCGGAGAAGTCTGGCTGTGCGGCGAGAACCTGGTCGCGCTGGACGAAGACGACCGCGCGGCCCTGCGCGAAGGCCGGGTCGGGTTCGTGTTCCAGAACTTTCAGCTTCTGCCGACCCTGACCGCCCTGGAGAACGTCCTGCTGCCCCTGGAGCTGAGCGGAGCGGCGGACGCGGACCGCATCGCGGCCGAGGCCCTGGCCCGGGTCGGTCTCACCGAGCGCGCCGGCCACTATCCCCGGCAGCTCTCCGGCGGCGAGCAGCAGCGCGTGGCCATCGCGCGCGCCTTCGCACCGCGTCCGGGCATTCTGTTCGCCGACGAGCCCACGGGCAACCTGGACCAGACCACCGGCGAGCAGGTGATCGAGCTGCTGCTGGACCTACGCCGCGACACTGGCGCCGCGCTGGTCCTGGTGACCCACGACCCCCGCCTGGCGGAGCGTTGCGACCGGCGCCTGCTGATGCGGGCTGGTCACCTGGAGGCCCTGAGTTGAAGTCCCTGCGCATCGGTCTGCGTCTGCTAAGGCAGGACTGGCGCAGCGGCGAGCTCTATCTGTTGGCGGCGGCGCTGGTGCTCACCGTAGCCGCGATCACCGCCGTCGGCTTCTTCACCGACCGCGTCGAGCGGGCCATGCAGCGCCAGGGGGGCGAGCTGATCGCGGCGGACCTGCTGCTGGACGGCTCGGCCCCCATTCCGGCCCGGTTCGCCGAGCAGGCGCGCTGCACTGGGCCTGTCGACCGCCACGACCTTGGAGTTTCCCAGCGTCGTAATGGGCGCGCAGGGTCCGCAGCTGGTCCAGGTAAAAGCCGTTGATCCGGCGTATCCCCTGCGCGGACGGATGCGCGTGCGCCCGGGCCTGGCGGGTGAAGACGAGCAGCCAGCGGAGGGTCCCGCCGAAGGCGAGGTCTGGATCGAGCCGCGTTTGCTGCATCTGCTCGCGGCCGCGCCGGGAGACGGTCTCGGCGTCGGGGAAACGAAGCTGCGTATCGGCAAGCTGATCACCTACGAGCCGGACCGGGGCGGCAACCTGTTCCAGCTCGCCCCTCGGGCCATGATCAACTTGCGGACATCCCCGCCACCGGGCTGGTGACCCCGGCGAGCCGGGTCCGATACCGTCTACTGGTGGCCGGCGAGGTCGGCGTCTGTGAACGCCTTCAAGCGGCTAGGTGCAGGCGGGGCCGCCGTCCAACGCCCGCCTGGTGGATGCCCGGGAGGCACGTCCGGAGTTCTCCTCCGCCGTGGAGCGCGCGTCCCGCTTTCTGCACCTGGCCACCCTGGTCACTCTGTTGGTGGCCGGGGCGGCCATTGCGCTGGCCAGCCGCCGGCTGGTAGAGCGCCAGATAGACGCGGTGGCGGTGATGCGTTGTCTGGGTGCCCACCGCCATCTGCTCACCCGGGTCTTCGTGCTGCGCCTCGCCCTGTTCGGCCTGGCGGCCAGCTCCCTGGGTTGCCTGATCGGTTTCCTCGCCCAGGCCGGTCTGGCGGCCATGCTGGCGGACTGGTTCGGCCCCGAGCTGCCCGCTCCCTCGTTGCGTCCGCTCGCCGTGGGGGTGGGTACCGGCCTGGTCGCACTGCTTGGCTTTGCCCTTCCGCCCCTGTTCCAGCTCGCGCGTGTACCGCCCCTGCGCGCACTGCGCCGGGATCTGGGAACGCCGCGGGCCTCCGCCTTTGCGGCGGTGCTCGCCGCTGCAGGGGCAATGACGCTGCTTATCTTCTGGCAGGCGGGGGACACGCAGCTGGCTTGGAAGCTGCTGGCGGGCGTCGGTGGAACCCTGGTCTCGCTGGTGGCCGCGGTTGCTGCGCTGATCCGGCTTGCCGGCGCCCTGACCGGGCGCACCCGCGGGATCTGGCGCCTTGGATTGGCTGCGCTCACGCGGCGCCCTGCGGGTGCCTTGCTGCAGATCACCGGTTTCGGCCTGGGGATCCTGGCCCTGCTGCTGCTCGCCGTGGTGCGGGTGGATCTGCTGCGTAGCTGGCAGGACAGCCTGCCCGAGGGGGCGCCGGATCACTTCCTGATCAACGTACAACCCGGCGAGCTGGAGCCCCTGCGCGGATTTTTCGAGAAGAACGGGCTCGCATATTCCGGACTCTTCCCCATGATCCGCGGGCGGCTGGTGCGTATCAACGACGAGCCCGTGGATCCGGACGCCTACGCGGATCCCCGTGCGCAGCGGCTGGCGGCTCGGGAGTTCAACCTGAGCTGGAGCGATCGGCCCCAGGCGGACAACCGGATTGTTGCCGGCCGTTGGTGGGGCGCGCCGGATGATGCAGCCCCAGCTCTCGGTAGAGGAGGGTCTGGCCCGGACCCTGGGGCTGAAGCTTGGTGACAGGCTCGGGTTCTGGGTGTCCGGGCGCGAGATCCAGGCCGAGATCACCAGCCTGCGCCAGGTGCAGTGGGACAGCTTCAACGTGAACTTTTTCGTCATCGCCCCGCGCTCTCTGCTGGGGTCCGAGGCGGCGACCTATGTCACCAGCTTTCACCTTCCGGACGAGCGCGAGGCGCTGGTCGCGGATCTCGTCAGGAAATTCCCCAGCGTGACCCTGTTCGACGTGGACGCCCTGATCGGCCAGGTCCGCCAGGTCATGGACAGGGGCGTGATGGCTGTGGAGTACGTCTTCCTGTTTACCCTGGCCGCTGGGATACTGGTGATGTACGCCGGCATCCAGGCCAGTCTGGAGGAGCGCCGCATCGAGCATGGCGTGCTGCGCACCCTGGGCACGCGGCGCAAGCGGCTGCTGGGCAGCTTGGCGGTTGAGTTCACCGCGGCGGGCCTGCTGGCGGGTCTGTTGGCATCCGTCTTCGCCGAGCTCACGGGGTTTGTGCTGGCGCACGAGCTGTTCGGGCTTGAATTCCAACTCAATCCCTGGCTGTGGTTGGCAGGCGTGGCCGGAAGCGGGCTGCTGATTGGCCTGGCCGGGACCCTGGCCACCTATCCGCTGCTGGTGCGTCCCCCACTGCAGACGCTCCGGCGGGCGGAGTGAGCGTGTTTGCAGTTCCAAATTCAGTAGATAGCTCTCGATTCGTCGGGATAACGCATTCGCCCACGGCGACCCTTCCTGATACCATACCGCCGGTTTTTTCCGAGTTTTCCGGGCCCGCTCCATGACCAAGACCTTGCGCCTCCTTTGTCTGCTGTCGATCGTGCTGACGGCCGAATGTCCGGCGCAGAGCCGCGATCTCGCAGACCTGGATCTGAGCGTGCACCGCAGCGACATCGCCCCGGCCATCACCCTGCGCGAGCACGAGAACCGGATGGTGGAGGAGTACCGGGTCAACAACAATCTCTACATGATCAAGGTTACGCCGAGCGTCGGCGCGCCCTATTACCTGGTGGACGAAGACGGCTCCGGTGACATGGCCTGGAACCGAGGTGCGGGCCAATTCGAGGAGAACGTCCCCCAGTGGGCACTGTTCAGCTGGTGATCCGCGGCCGCGCACCAGGGCATATCTAGAACATCGGACACGAGGAGGTCACCCATGAGAACTGTAGTTCTTTGGCTGCTGGGAATTGTGCTGACCGGGGGGCTGATCCAGGCGTCGGGCGCCGACACCCTGGAGGAGGTCAAGGAGCGCGGCACCCTGCGCTGTGGCGTGAACGGTGCCGTTCCGGGACTTTCCTTCAAGGACGAAGGCGGTCGCTGGAGCGGACTGGACGTGGATTTCTGCCGCGCGGTGGCGGCTGCGGTTCTGGGCGAGAGCGGGAAGGTGGAATTCGTCCCGTTGGAGAACAAGGATCGCCTCACTGCCTTGAGCGAGGGCCGCATCGACCTGCTCACCCGCAATACCACCTGGACCCTGTCCCGCGACCTTGGTCACGGCATGACCTTCGTCGGCATCCTGTACCACGACGGGCAGGGCTTCATGGTGCCCGGCGACTCCGACCTGAGGACCACGCTGGAACTCGGCGGCAAGCGTATCTGCGCCCTTGCGGGCTCCACCAGCCCCGACAACGCCAAGCGCTATTTCACGCACCACCGCATGGAGCTGCAGCTTCAGACCTACGAAAGTCTGGATGCGGCCAAGCAGGCCTATCTGGAGGGCAAGTGCGACGCCCTGACCAGCGACCAGTCCCAGCTCTTCTCCCTGCGTACCACCCTGGAGGACCCGGGAGCACACCGAATTTTGGGGGAGGTGATCTCCAAGGAGCCGCTGGGGCCTGCGGTGCGCAAGGGGGATGCGCGATGGTTCGACATCGTTCGCTGGACCCTGTTCCTGCTCGTCGACGCAGAGGAGCTGGGCATCGACTCCGCCAATGCGGACCGGGCCCGTGAGCAGGCCAAGGCGGAAGAGACCCGCCTGCTGCTCGACGCGGACGGCGAAACCGCAAGGCTGCTGGGTCTGGACCCCGGCTGGAGCCACCGCGTAATAGAGCAGGTGGGCAACTATTCGGAGATCTTCGAGCGCAATCTGGGGGCACACTCCAAGCTCAAGATCAAGCGCGGCCTGAACGCCTTGTGGCGCGACGGTGGCTTGCTCTACGCGCCGCCGGCGCGGTGACGAGACTCAAGGAAATAGTACCCGTGCCGCTCATTAAGCCGTTCACCGGCCTGCGTCCTGCGCCGGGCAGGGAATCCGACGTGGCCGCGCCCCCCTACGACGTGATGAGCGCGGCGGAGGCGCGACAAATGGTCCAAGGCCGTGCTTACAGCTTTCTGCACATCTCCCGCCCGGAAGTGGACCTGCCGGAGGATACGGATCCCTATGCGCCTGCGGTCTACGCCAAGGCCCGCGAGAACCTGGACCGGATGATCGCCGAGGGGGTGCTGGTCCGAGACGCGGCGCCGCATTACTACGTCTACCGCCTGACCATGGGCGAGCACCTGCAGACCGGCCTGGTGGCGGCTGCTTCGGTGGCGGCCTACGACGCGGAGCGGATCAAGAAGCACGAGTTCACGCGACCGGTGAAGGAAGACGACCGGGTGCGCCAGATCGATGCCCTGAACGCCCAGACCGGCCCCGTGTTCCTCGTCTACAAGAGCACCGCCGTAATCGACGACATGCTGGCTGCGGTGAGCGCAGGTGAGCGCCGATGTGGATATCAGCGGCGGATGACGGCGTGCGCCACGAGCTCTGGGTGGTGGACGGCGGCGAGACCATCGACCGGCTGTCCACCGCATTCGAGCAGCTTGCGGGCCTCTACGTGGCGGACGGGCACCATCGCTCCGCCGCCGCCTCCCGCGTGGCCGCAGCCCGCAAGGCGGCAAACCCGAATCACAAGGGCGAGGAGTCCTACAACTACTTCCTGTCCGTGATCTTTCCCCACAACCAGATGCAGATCCTGGACTACAATCGAGTGGTGAAGGACCTGCACGGCCTGGACGTGAGGCCTTCATGGGCAGGGTCGGGGTTCCGTTCAAGGTGGAGCCCAGCCCGGAGCCCGTCAGGCCGGCACGCCATGCGGAGCTTGGAATGTACCTGGACGGCGCCTGGTACCGGCTGACGCTGGATTCGCACCGCATTCCCTGGGACGACCCGGTGGGACGACTGGACGTGAGCCTGCTGCAGGACAACATCATCGAGCCCATGCTCGGCATCGTCGACCCGCGGCGCGACGACCGCATCGGCTTCGTGGGCGGTATCCGCGGCCTCGACTGGCTCGCGCGGCAGGTGGACGAGGGCCGCATGAAGGTCGCCTTCTCGCTTCACCCGACCCGCATGGAGGACCTGATGGCGGTGGCGGACGCGGGCGAGGTCATGCCCCCCAAGTCCACCTGGTTCGAGCCCAAGCTGGCCGACGGCCTGGTCAGTCACGTGCTCGACTGATCCGACTTAGCCCGCGGGCGTGCGCCCGGCGCCGGCAACGCCTGCCGCCGGCGCAGGCGAGTTCCAGCTACTCCATGGTCAAACCGGTCTACAACCTTCCCCGAGAGCATCGGAACGACGCCGCCGCCGCCGAGCACTGGCTCGCGGCCCTGCCGGACAAGTACCTGGATGATGACCGCATGCGCCTCGCCGAGGCCTGCGACATGCTGTTGCGCTGCCGCGGCGACCAGCCCTTGGACACCGGCGAGACCCAGGTCCTGCACCTGCTCTCCACGGCCGACATCTTGGCGCAGCTGCGGATGGATGTGGACACCCTGATCGCGGCCCTGCTCAACGGCTGCCTCGGGCGCTCGGACATCAATGAGGAGAGGCTCAGGGAGCACTTCGGAGTAGGCATCGCGCGCATGGTGGGGGACCTTGCTCGCATCGATCAGATCGCCAACGTGGATGCGGTGATCGCCGCCAAGGACCAGCATGAGCACGAGGAGAACCTGCGCCGACTGCTGCTCGGCATCGCCGAGGACGTGCGGGTGGTGCTGGTGGTGCTGGCCGAGCGGGTGCATCTGATGCGCAGCATCAAGAACCTGGAGGACGGGCGTCGGCGCAAGATCGCCCTGGACACCCAGCGCGTGTATGCGCCCCTGGCCAACCGCCTCGGCGTTTGGCAGGTCAAGTGGGAGCTCGAAGACCTGAGCCTGCGCTATCTGGAGCCGGACGAGTACAAGCGCATCGCCAAGCTGCTCGGCGGCCGGCGGGCCGAGCGCGAGCGCTTCATCGGTGAGGTGATCGCTACCCTCGAGGAGAAATTCGCCGAGGCCGGCATTCGCGCAGATATCAACGGCCGGCCGAAGCATATCTATAGCATCTGGCGCAAGATGCAGCGCAAAAACCTGGATATCGCCGAGATTTTCGACCTGAGGGCCGTGCGTGTCCTGGTGAAGAACATCGCCGAATGCTACGCGGCGCTCGGAGTCGTCCATGGGCTCTGGAAGCACATCCCCAAGGAGTTCGATGATTACATCGCCACCCCCAAGGGAAACATGTACATGTCTCTGCATACAGCGGTTATCGGTCCGGAAGACAAGCCGCTTGAGGTGCAGATCCGCACCTGGGACATGCACCGGCACGCGGAGCTTGGTGTTGCGGCCCATTGGGCCTACAAGGAGAGCAAGCAGCACGACGCCGAACTCCAGCGCCGTGTGGTCATGATGCGCAATTGGCTGGAGCTCAAGAACGAGGGCGATGACGGCGGTGACTTTGTGGAGCGCTTCAAGGTCGAGTTCGAGCCCGCCCATATCTATGTGCTCACCCCCCAGTCCAAGGTCATCGAGCTGCCGAAGGGCGCCACGGCGTTGGACTTTGCCTATGCCATCCACTCGGATGTGGGCAACCGCTGCCGCGGGGCCAAGGCCGACGGCAGCATTGTTCCCCTCAACCAACCCCTGTCCAGCGGCCAGACGGTCGAGATCCTGACCCAGAAGAACGCTGCCCCCAGCCGCGATTGGCTGAGCTCCCACCACCGCTATCTGCACACGGCCAAGGCCCGCAACCGGGTCCGCCAGTGGTTCAAGCAGCAGGACTTCGACCATTACGTCGACGAGGGTCGGTCCATGCTGGAGAAGGAGCTCGCCCGGCTCGGGATCGAAGAGAAGGCGCAGCTCGAGCAGATCGGTCGTCGATACAACTTCCACAAGAGCGAAGACCTGCTGGCCGGCATCGGCCGCGGCGAGATCCCTGTAGGTCAGGTGGCGCGCAAGGTGGGCGAGCCCAAGATCGAGGAGCGCAAGGACCAAGCCCCGAAGCCGAAGACATCGGCGCCGGCCAAGGGTCGAACGCGTCGCCGCGCCGAGGTGGTCGTGGAGGGGGTCGAGAACCTCATGACCCACATGGCCCAGTGCTGCAAGCCGGTTCCCCGCGACTCGATTGTCGGCTTCGTCACCCGGGGGCGGGGCGTAACTGTGCATCGCCGGGATTGTGCCAACGTGCGCAATATGCCCGATCGCGATAAGGCAAGGCTGATGGACGTGCGTTGGGCGGAGCAGGACGTCGATGCGGCCTATCCGGTAGATCTATTGGTCCTGGCCGCCGACCGCAAGGGGCTGCTGCGCGACATATCGGCGGTCTTCTCGGATGCGGAGATCGACGTGGTGGGCGTCAATACCGTCTCAGACCGGACCAACGACCGTGCGAAAATGCGCTTCACCGTCGAAGTCAAGGATGTAGGTCAGATCGAGCACATGCTGGCAAAGTTGGGGCAGATCCCCGACGTAATGGACGTTCGGCGACCGCACTGAGACGGGACGCCTGCCCAACCGAAAGAGTTTATCGGATGGGGGTCTTGTGCTCGTCGACCTGCTAGCTTCGGGTGAAAATCCCATGCCGATCCGACATCACAGCGCCGATCGGCGGAACTTCGGGCTGAAGCGGCCGCTTACGCCGCCCGCCGTGAGCACTTAGCAAAAACACCTCCTCAACTCAGCTGTGGGTACCTCGGATTTTCGGGGGTGTCCTTGTAGGGATTTCCGCGAATGTTTCTGCTCACCTACGCCTTACTCCGTCGGGTTTTCCGACTCGTGGATAAATGGCTCGCCAAGGCCATCGAGCCGGAAAAGTTCGAAGACCCGGTGGCCATTCACATCGAGCACTCTCAGGTCGTCCGTCTCATGCAGATCATTTACCACAGTTTGGAAATGGCCGCCGTAGCGTGCCTTAACCTCGTCTAACGGTAATTCGTAGGCCAGAAACTTTTGCACACCTTTAGCCTTGAGCTTGGCGAGGAACACTTCGTCGTCCGGTGTGTCGTGGGAAGAGAGGACCAACATAGGCCCGCTTCCGGTAATGAGCATTAGCGATTTCATCTCAAGCCCCCATTTGGTTCTCGACTTTACCTGTTCCAATTATCGGATATTTTCCTCTGTTCGTGTTGGCTGCGAGGTGCGTATCTCAATACCCGCTGACGCCAGCGTGCGCTGAAGTCGCGAGAACGGCCAGACTGCTGCCGTGTTAACGCCCATGCCCCTGAAATATACAGCGCTTTCGGGAATCGATCGCGTTCACGCACGACTTGGACGACTTGCTGGTGCGTTTGCAGGGGTTTGCGGTTCAACGGACAAGAGAGCTCTGCTGTGGTTCGTGTTCTGGAGTCCTGTCGCCGAGCGATTCGGGAGATTTCTGTCCGGCTCCTGCTAATCTCATGAAGTGACATCCGTAGTTAACCCAGCACCAAGGTTGGACGGAAACAGGAGGAAAACAGATGACCATAGCGAACAAGGTAGAGGCCCACCTCAAGGCGCGTTCGATAGATTACGACCTGATCCCGCATCCGCACACCGAAGCGAGCATGGCCACGGCTGCCGCCGCGCACGTGTCGGGGGACCGATTGGCGAAAGCCGTGATCGTAAAAGACGGCGATGATTATCTTATGGTCGTGGTCCCCTCGGACTACCATGTTCACCTCGGCGCGCTGCACCGACATCTGGGACGGGACGTCGGTCTTGCCACGGAACCGGAACTGGCGAGTCTGTGTCCAGACTGCGACGAGGGTGCGGTGCCCCCAGTGGGTGGAGCCTACGGGCTTAAGAGCCTAGTTGAAAAGTGCTTGCTGGAGCAGCCGGAAGTTTTTTTTGAAGCTGGCGACCATGAGCACCTGGTCAAGATGACCGGATCCAACTTTCAGGCGTTGCAGGCTGACTCGGAGACGGTCGAGGTGGCTCGGCACGTCTGAGGAAGTTTGTTCGAGTGCGGCGGTTCTGGAAGCTGTTGGACAGGGGGACTTTTGCACCAGCCGCGAACCGCTAGCAGAAAAACGTCAATACTGGCTTACATTGCTGTCGGCCCGACGACACGTCGGCTAACGATTCTTCCCGACCCGATCCCGACACTCGTTTTGCGTGGAATGAAGCGTCGACTTAGCCGAAAAGGATTCCGACGGAACATTTATCGGCGTCGGCGGCTCGATAAACCTTGCTCCGGAACTATTTCGGTCGTGCCTTTCGTCAACGCGCCCTCTCGGTACGCATATAGAGTCTGCTGTAAACGACATCTCTTATTCCCTCGCACACGGAAACCCATTGGTGCGACCGATGTCTCAAAGTTGCTTTTTGCGAGATAAATGTTTCCTGTTCCGTTACTCGTTTTTATTTACTCAGATTTCCCCCTAAAACGCCCCCGGCGCCAGCACCCACCGCGGCGCCAATGGCTTGACTGGCGGTGTTGCCACCGATCGCGTTGCCTGCAGCTGCGCCGCTCCCACCGCCCAAGGCACCACCGACCGCGGCTCCCGACTTCTTTTCCCCCTTAGTGGTGACGGCTGCGCCTGTCCCACCGCCCACTGCGCCGCCGATTACTGCGCCGGTGTCTCCGCCCAACTGCTTGCCGATGACAGCTCCTGCAGCACCACCAAGCGCACCGCCAAGAGCGGTCTTTCCGCTTTCACCGGCTACGGCGGGTGCCAACACGAGGTGGCCACAAAATCCGATGACCAGTAGCTGTAATGAACTGAGTTTCATGTATGTTGTCTCTTTGGTTTGAGATTCGACCCGCAGCTGCCCGCCCTGGAAGCGTGAAGCGCGAGGCGGGTAGGCTTTTCGATCTTGCGAGTCTAGCCACTTGGCTCGCGTAGCGCGCTCCCTTAAAGGGAGGATAAATGATCGATTCCCCGTTTTGACATAGGGTTTCAAAACACCCAATTCCATCGCCCTGATCACCGCCTGTCGGCGCCCTGGGACGGCGAGTTTCCAGTAAATGCGCTTCAGGTGGGTTTTCAATCGCCCGAGTGTAATCGATCCGAAGACAGAAGTTTACTCCCCGAATCTGGGACAATGCGCTCAGCGAGATTATTCTCGGGTTTCAGGCTGCCAGATCGCGAATAGCCTGACGGGAGTGCACCGCATCTGGGGTGCGTCGAACCAGAGCATACGACGGTCAGTGGCGTCGATGGCGATTCAGGGACCCAACGTTTGCTGTGTGGCCTAGGCCGGTGGCACCAGGGGATTCTGCGAATGCTGATAAAATCTGGTTCTCCGAAGAGTCGACTGCACTCGTGGGAGAAACGACCCAGAAATTTGTTACCGGTCGGTTACTGAACTGGTCCCTATTGGACCAAATGCCCCAGGTGGTGATCGTGGTTGGAGCAGCCTATGAAGCCGACGTGGACAAAGCACTTGCGCTCATCGGAGAAGCGGCGCAGGAACATGAGCATGAGCATGTGCTCGACGACCCGGCGCCTGTCCTGAGCTTCGAGGGTTTCGGAGCGCATTCTCTCACACTCATCCTGCGCGCCTTCGAGCACCGACTCATGCTCCCAACGGCTGATACGCCGATACTTTCCCGTGGTGCATTGCTCGTGCATCGCGCAGCCCGGGCAAGCCGAGCTCCAGTAGGTAGGTGTCGAGCGTTCTGCCGCTCTCGACGTTGCCGAAGCCCCAGGTCAGGCGCTTACCGGCCGGGCAGCGATATTCGTTGACCTGCGGAAGGTAGCGGGAATCCTCAGGCGGAACAGCCCCATGGCTGGCGGTGTCGAGCCGAAGAGTCCCGTCTGCACGCTCGCACAAAAGCCCTTCTAATACCTTGATCACTCTCAAATACTCCAGCCGCAATGATAAACGGCATCGAAGGAAACACCTGCGACTTACAATCCCTCGACTTCGGTCATGCCGGTACGAGTGCGGCCCCGGGGCACCATCACCGGAGCGCTGCCACGAGAGCTTGATAATCCCCCGCCTGTGCCCAGTCCGAACGAGATTCTCCGGGCCGGCTCGCAAACACAGTCAGCGGCCCTTTGAACCTGGAAACGGCAGAGGCAACGGGATCAGCGCTGGCATTTTGCCAGCAATTTTTTTGGGGGATGAGAGATGCCAACTTTGGTCCTACGCAACCTACCCGACGATCTCTAACAGCGGCGCAAGCGGACCGCGTGCGAGCACTGTCGTTCCATGACTCAGTACGATAACGGATGCAGCTGCTCATCCCGGCCCTTCAAGTCACCGAGCACCCAGACATCTTTATATCAGCCCCGGGTTGAAGCGGAACAAGGCGAACCTGCGCTTTCTGCCCATCCGCCACTTCGACACCCCACTCCCGGAATCGGGTCAGCCCGCGTCGTCTTTGCGCATCGGCCCGAAATTGAAGGCAAGCGAGAGTCTGAGTTCTCCGCTGCGGTTGGTTTCCACCCGGTGGCTAAGGCTCGGGGGGAAGAACAGGAACATTCCCGGCTTCGGCGTTACACGCGTGATGAGCTGCCCGTCCTGCAGGACGATGTCTCCCGAGTTTTCGGGAACGGTGAGGTAGTATACGCCCGAGAGCAGCTCGTCGAGCTCTTCGTGCGTGTGCTCGGAGGTGGACTGCCCCGGGCTCTGGGCGTTGAACCAGAAGCCGCAGTGCAGGGGCTCGGTGTCTCGGCCCAGGATTTGCTGCGCGCAGTCCTCGGCTCGGTGCAGGACCGGCTCCAACTCGGGGATTCGATCGCAGTCCAGGTAGAGGTTCTCGAAACGTCCGCCGAAGAAGTGGGTGCGGCGCGAGAAGTCACCTTCGCCCAGGGTCCCGAAGGCGTCCAAAATGCGGCCGTTGATTCTATGGGCGTCGGGCAGGTTGCCGCCGTAAAGCGGGGTGCTGGTCCATAGTCGGGCCGAGCCCCTATTGCTGCTCACCCGGCGCTTCCTCCCCGGCTTGCAGATTCGCCTTTTCAGCGGCACCGCCAGCGCCTTGGCTGCCCGAAACGGACCAAGCCTGAATGGGCACTGCCGAGATGCTGTTCTTGGGCGAGCCCTCGATGATCCTGTCGCTGTAGCTCAGGTAGATGAGGACGTTGCGCCGGGGGTCGTAGAAGCGCACCACCTGCATGGACTTGAAGACCAGCGAGGTGCGTTTCTTGAAGACTTCCTCACCGTTGGCCTTGCCTGCACGGATCTCCTCCGTGAGGCGAATAGGACCGATCTGGCGGCAGTCGATCGATGCGTCGGAGGTATCTTCGGCTACGCCCACGGCCCCGGAGATCCCACCGGTTTTGGCCCGGCTCAGGTAGCATGCGACTCCGCTCACCACCTCGTCTTCGAAGACTTCCACCAGGATCTTGTCGTTGGGTCCGAACCATTTGAACTTGGTGCTGACGGTGCCGAGCTCCTCCGCCCGCGCGGTCGTCAGGACGCAGAAAAGCGCAACGATCAAAGCGATTCCACGCATTGGACTATTCCTCCGGTTGCGTTTGGATCAGCCTGCGAACAGGCGCTCGGATTCCTGGAGGTTGCGAGTGAGACAGTCCTCGATAGAGATGCCCAGGAACCAGTTCCCGAGGATGGCCAGACGGCCGCCGGCGAGTGCGGCATCGATCTTTTGCACCAGGCTGCCATGACCGGCACGCAAGGCCGGAAGCCGGTTGGCGACCCGTGCGAGCCCGCAGATCCGCTCGCTATGGATCCCGAGCACCTGGCAGATGCGCTCCACTTGCTCGTCGGCGTTCAGCGCGCCGTGCCGGAAGTGGAAGGCGAAGCCGCGGTAGCGCTCGTCGGGCAGGTAGTCGCGCGAGACCATCGAGTAGAAGTCATCGTCTACCGCGATCAGGCCTGCAAGCCGCGGCAGATGGCTCAGCTCCCCCGCCGGCACACAAAGGGCGACGGTCTCGATCCGGGAGATCCCGATACCCCCGATGGCGGTGCGCAGATCGTCCATCTCCTCAGGCAGGAGGGCAGCGGCCGCGTCTGGAGGTACGGCGAGAGTCAGGTAGCGGCTCGAAAGCTCAGTCCCGTCCGCCATGGTAACCCGGAAGCCTTCGCTGTCTCGCGCCACACTCGACGCCAGCTGCCCGGTCCGGACCTCCAATGCTGCTTGGCCGGCGATGGTTTGCGGGATGTCCGACAGACCTCCGGGAAAGGTGAAGGAGCGCACTACTTCCTTGCGTCTGGGCTTGCGGCGGAACAGTAAGTCCGCGGGGAAGTCGTCGGCCTCCTGGCAGAGGACCGCGCGGAAGGCCGGACCGAAGACGTCCCGATAGTTGGCGCGGCCGAGTCCCGCGCCGTAGAAGTCCGCGACGCTCTTGCCCGCCTTCTCGCCCAGGAATGCCCGCGGCAGCGAGACGGCCAGCTGCAGTGGGTGAAGGGCCGAGAATATAGACTTGCGCTCACCGTCGCGCCATAGGGAATAACGCAGCTTACCCTTGGGGACGAAGCGGTCCGCCATGTCCAGGTCGGTCAGGATATCGAGCAAGTTGCCGTAGCTGTTGAAGCAGGTGTGGCTGCCGGCCTCGGTCCAGAAACCGCCGCACCCGGAAAAGGTCAGGCTGCTCATGCAGCCGCCTACACGGCTGGACCCTTCCAAGACCAGGGTCGATACGCCCCGCTTAGCGGACCGGTGGGCCATGCCCAAGCCGCTGATGCCGGCGCCGACAACGATGTGCTCGCAGTCCTGGTTCATGATTCGCGACCGGCCGCACTCAGGCGTCGCGCTCCTCGACGTCGTCCGGCTCCGTCGGGACCAACTCGAGATGGCTGATGTCCGGCAGATGGATCGGTGGCAGCGGCGGCTGACAGTCCTCCAGCGTCCAATCTTGGCCCTGGACCAGGCTCAGGTGGCTGGTGTCGATCGTGAGAGGATTGCCTTCGGATTCCTGCTCCAAGGGCTCGTCTTCCCACGTCGATCCCTGAGGTCGCGGATCGTCCGGTGCGGGCCGAGTCTGCTGCTGCGGCTCGACGTTATCCGACGTGAGGTATGATTCAGTGGTGCCAGGCAGCTCGGTCGTGCTGGGCAGCAAGGAATCGGTTGGCGCCGGTACGGGACGGATTTCGATCAGCGCTCCGGCCTCGCGAAAAATCTCGCGGAAGTGCGACGCCGTGGCGAGGTTCACATTGCGCTTGATGGTGTGGGTGCGACCGTCGAATAGCCGTTCAGCGGCCTTGTCCGAGAGCTTGAAACGATGCTGGAGCCAGAGGCAGACCTCGCCTGCGTCCGCGTCCGCCAGCAGCTCTCCCGTAAATAGAATGTCGAATCTAGCGCCTGCCATGTCCCGATCAGGAGTTGGTTCCTTTGTACCGAAGTTTACTGTAATTGCGGAGATCAAACGACTCCCAAGCCGCCGAAAACAGAACTGCTCTACGGTGCTGCGATCGGCCTAGGAGTTTGCGCGTTAGTAGTTAGGCTCTGCGGCGACGAGAAACGGGGATCGACGATGTTATGGTATTTCCGGCTGGGTGGGCGACGTCGCCGACCAGCGGGCGTCACCGTAATGCTTGGGGCCTGGCGATGCTGGAGCAATGGCTGCAACTGCATGGGCATTGAGGTTCCTGTCGCGCCCTTACGGGGCTGATTTCTCCGATCTTCCTTTCCGGGGTTTGCCCCGGGCCGGGATTGCGGCGCTGCGGTGCAATCCGGTGGCGACGAGCCGATTCAGGTCCGAAGGTGAAGGAAGCGCGGTCGTCCAAGCGCCTTTCGTAGCCCGGCCTTTGGCGCCGGGATGGTTTGCCGTGGGGGAGGCCCCGAGGAGCGGATTGGTCGGGGTGAGAGGATTCGAACCTCCGGCCCCTACCTCCCGAACGTAGTGCTCTACCAGGCTGAGCTACACCCCGATTAGTAGGTGCGCGAGACGGCGAAGTCCGCCAGCTTCTCCAGCGCAGTGCGCTGGGCCGATTCGGGAAGCATGCCGGCCGATTCTTTGGCCGACTGCGCATATCGGCGCGCGAGCGCAGCAGTGTAGTCGATGGCCTTGGTCGATTCAATGGCGGCGGACACCGAGTCGATCTGCTCCCGTCCGCCGTTCTCGATGGCCTTGCGCAGCAGCGTACGCTCGTGCTCGCTGCCGACCTCCATGGCGTGGATCAGGGGCAGCGTGGGCTTGCCCTCGGCCAGGTCGTCGCCGACGTTCTTGCCCAGCTCCTCGCCGTCGGCGCGGTAGTCGAGGGCGTCGTCCACCAGCTGGAAGGCGATGCCGAGATGCAGCCCGTAGTCGGCCATGGCGTCCTCGATCTCCGTCGCGGATCCTGCCAGCACGGCGCCGAGCCGGGTGCCGGCCTCGAACAGGGTGGCGGTCTTGCGCTTGATGACCTCCATGTAGCGCTCTTCGGTGGTGTCCGGGTCGTTGCAGTTGAGCAGCTGCAGCACCTCGCCCTCGGCGATGCGGTTGGTGGCGTGGGACAGAATCTCCATGACCCGCATGTTGTCCACGTCCACCATCATCTCGAAGGAGCGGGAGTAGAGGAAATCGCCCACCAGCACGCTGGCCTCGTTGCCCCAGACGGCGTTGGCGGTCTCCCGGCTGCGGCGCAGCTCCGAGCCGTCCACCACGTCGTCGTGCAGCAGGGTGGCGGTGTGGATGAACTCGATGATGGCCGCCAGATCGATGTGCCGCGTGCCGTGGTAGCCGCAGGCGCGGGCCGACAGCAGCACGAGCAGCGGGCGCAGGCGCTTGCCGCCGCTGTTGACGATGTAGTGGCCGATCTGGTTGATCAGCACCACGTCGGACTCGCAGCCGCCGCAGGATCAACCGGTCGACCGCCTGCATGTCGTCCGCGACAGTTGCTCGAATTTCCGGCAAATCCATGCTTGTACAGTGCAGACAATTTGATAAGCCCGCGGGGATGCTAGGTGCGGGGCTGGTGGCTGTCAAGCCAACAGCGGTCGGGGGGGCACTCTCGGAGTGCTTCGTTGCCGCCTCCTTCGGACGGTTGTCGCCCGTCGCGTGACGGGGATTGTGTTTGTTTGACTGAATCGTCTCGATGGAGTTAGCATTGTGCGGTCTTTCGCTCGCCCCATTTTGAAGGGGCTAAACCGGCAGATTGTTGGGGACAGGTGTCATGTACGCGGTCATTCAAACCGGGGGCAAGCAGTACCGGGTCGCCGAGGGCGATACCCTGAAGGTCGAGAAGATCTCCGCCGACGAGGGCGCGAGCGTCGAACTCGACAAGGTGCTCATGGTCGCCGACGGCGAAGACGTCAAGGTCGGCAAGCCCTATCGTCGACGGCGGCAAGGTCACGGCGACGGTCAAGACCCATGGCCGCGGCAAGAAGGTCAAGATCATCAAGTTCCGTCGGCGCAAGCAGTACCTGAAGCGTCAGGGCCACCGTCAGTGGTTCACCGAGCTTGAAGATCACCGGCATCAGCGCGGGTTGAGGAGAAGACAGCATGGCACACAAAAAGGCAGGCGGCAGCTCCCGCAACGGCCGCGATTCGGAGTCCAAGCGTCTCGGCGTCAAGATGTATGGCGGTCAGGCGGTCAAGGCCGGCAGCATCATCGTGCGTCAGCGGGGCACCCAGTTCCACAACGGCGTCAACGTCGGCTGCGGCAGGGACCACACCCTCTTCGCGCTGGCCGACGGCGTGGTGAAGTTCGAGGTCAAGGGCCCGAAGAACCGCAAGTACGTCAGCGTTCAAACCGACTGACACAACGAGCCTCCGGACGGCCAGGAAAAAAGCCTCGTCCCGACGACGAGGCTTTTTGCGTTACGCATGAAATTCGTCGACGAAGCTCATATCCGAGTCGAGGCCGGGGACGGCGGCAACGGCTGCGTGAGCTTCCGGCGCGAGAAGTACATCCCCAAGGGCGGCCCGGACGGCGGCGACGGCGGCGACGGCGGCAGCATCTATCTGGTCGCCGACACCAATCTCAATACCCTGGTGGATTTCCGCCACCGGCGCAGGTTTCGTGCCGAGCGCGGACGTGGCGGCATGGGCCGGAACATGACCGGGCCGCAGCGGCGAGGATCTGCTTGTCCGGGTCCCGGTGGGCACCCGGGTGCTCGACATGGAGACGGGCGAGCGCATCGGTGAGCTGCTTCGGGACGGGCGAACGTCTGCTGGTGGCCCAGGGCGGCTTCCACGGCATCGGCAACGCCCGCTTCAAGTCGAGCACCAACCGGGCGCCGCGCCAGTCCACGCCGGGGAAGCCCGGGGAGCGGCGCGATCTGCACCTGGAGCTCATACTTCTTGCCGACGTGGGTCTGCTCGGCTTCCCCAATGCGGGCAAGTCCAGCCTCATCCGCAAGGTCTCCAGCGCCCGGCCGAAGGTGGCGGACTATCCCTTCACCACCCTGCACCCCAATCTCGGGGTCGTCAGCCTCGGGCGCGAGCGCAGCTTCGTCATTGCCGACATTCCCGGCATCATCGAGGGCGCGGCCGAGGGCGCCGGGCTGGGAATCCGTTTCCTCAAGCATCTCGCCCGCACCCGACTGCTGCTGCACCTGGTGGACGCAGCGCCCCTGGACGAATCGGTTGATCCGGCGCAGCAGGTGTGCAAGATCGAGTCCGAGCTGGCGGCGTTCGGAGCAGACTTGGCGCAGAAGGAGCGCTGGCTGGTACTCAACAAGCGCGATCGGTTGAGCGCTGCCGATTTCGAGCAGCGCCAAGCCCAGCTTCTGGCGCGGCTGCACTGGAATGGGCCGGTGTATGGCATCTCCGCCGTCACCGGTGAGGGTACGGCGGAGCTTGTCGAGGCCCTGATGCTGCGCTTGGAGCAGGAGCGCCGGGACGCGGAATCAGAGCCGGCCGAGTCTGCATCGGAGGCGGAGCAGGATCGGGCCGATTGGCATCCCCTAGGTTGAATCATGTTCTCCCGGGACAAAATTCCCCGCACGAGGCGCTGGGTCGTAAAGATCGGTAGCGCCTTGCTCACACGCGACGGCCAGGGTTCGACCGGTCCGTACTGTCCCCGTGGGCGGATCAGATTGCCGGGTTTTTGAAGGCCGGCGGCGATCTGGTGCTGGTGTCTTCCGGTGCCGTAGCCGAGGGTATGAACCGCATGGGTTGGACCTGCCGCCCAACGGCCCTGCACGAGCTTCAGGCCGCGGCAGCCATCGGCCAGATGGGGCTGATCCGGGCTTACGAGGCTTGCTTCCAAAAGCGAGGGCTCCACGCGGCGCAGGTCCTGCTCACCAGGGACGACCTGGAAGATCGGGAGCGCTACCTGAACGCACGCAGCACCTTGCGCGCCCTGCTGCGGCTCCGTGTGGTCCCGGTTGTTAACGAGAATGATACCGTGGCGACGGACGAGTTACGCTTCGGCGACAATGACACCCTGGCTGCCCTGGTCGCCAACCTGATCGAGGCCGATCTTCTGATCCTACTCACCGACCAGGACGGCCTGTTCGACCGGGACCCCCGGATCGATGCGTCCGCCAGTCTCATTGTCGAGACCCTGGTGAACAATCCCAGGCTCGACGACGTGGCGGGCGGAAGTGTCGGCGGACTCGGGCGTGGCGGCATGGTTACCAAGGTAAGTGCGGCCCGGCTCGCCGCCCGTTCCGGTACTGCGACCGTCATCGCTCCGGGTAAGGGCGAGAGCGTGTTGGAGCGCATCCGGGCGGGCGACCAGGTGGGAACCCTGCTCGTCCCGGTCCGGGAGCCCCAAGCCGCCCGCAAGCGGTGGCTGGCGGGTCAGCTCCAGGTCCGCGGCCGCCTGACGTTGGACGACGGGGCCGCACGCGCCCTGCGTGAGCAGGGTAAGAGCCTGCTCGCCGTCGGGGTCAAGGCTGTGAAAGGCGATTTCAATCGTGGCGAGCTGGTGGCATGCGTGGACGAGAAGGGTAACGAGATAGCCCGCGGGTTGGTGAACTACGATGCCAAGCAGTCCGCCCTGATCAAAGGCCGGTCCAGCGCCGGGTTCAAGGAGGTACTGGGCTATCTGGATGATGAAGAGCTCATCCACAGGGACAACCTGGTACTTCTGTAGCCACCGCCGGCGCTGATCCGACCGGTCCGGGTGGACCGCTCACGTCCCCTGCGCTGCGGGCGTGCGCTAGCCGGGCCGATGATCGTAGATCCGGCAGTTCAGCCACGACGGTTAAGAAGAGCACGAAGGATTTCGATGATGATATCCTTCCTTTCGCCGAAAAGCCGTGTCCGAAGCAGCGTTCTTTGCAGAACGCGAACTGTTGCGGGATGTCCGATACTTAGAGTCAGGAGTTGGACGCCAATGTCGAGTAGTTGACCGAAATTCAGGAGAGACAGGGTCCAACAGGAGTGGATATCTCCATGAAAAAGGCTCTCGAACGTCAGCCGGATCTGATCTCCGCCGCCGAGGCGCGGACCCTGTCGGGGTTGTTCCGGGCTCGGGCAGCGCGTACGCCGAATCTCACCGCCTACCGGCAGCTCGACGCCGGTCGAGATGAATGGGTGGGCTATTCCTGGAAACAGGTGTCCGCTCTGGTCGAGCGATGGGAAGGCTCCCTCGCCGCACTGGGGATGGCTCCGGGCGAACGGGTGGCAGTGCAGCTGCGCAACTGCCTGGAATGGGTGTGTTACGAGCAGGCTGCACTGGCCCTGGGGCTGGTGGTGGTGCCCCTGTATCCCAGCGACAGTCCGGGAAACGCGGCGTACATCCTCGGTGACTCCGACAGCCAGTTGCTGCTGGTAGACAGGCTGGCCCAGTGGCAAGCGTTGGAGCCTTTGCGGGAGCGTTTTCCGGCGTTGCGGCAAGTGCTTTTCCTGGAGTCTGCGCAGGCGCAGGAAGCAGCCGGAGGTCCGGCGTTCAGCCCGGTTTCCGATTGGCTGCAAGCGCAGGGCCAGCCACCGCCGGGGCACCGCGCCGATCCGAATGATCTGGCTACCATCGTCTATACCTCCGGCACCACCGGGAGGCCCAAGGGCGTGATGCTGTCGCATCGCAACATCCTGTGGAATGCGGCGGCGCAGCTGGAGACGATACCCACCTATCACGACGACACCTTTCTCTCTTTTCTACCCTTGTCTCACGCCTTCGAGCGCACCGTCGGGTACTACTTCCCGATGATGGCGGGAAGCTGCGTAGCCTACGCCCGCTCGGTGGAGACGCTCAAGGACGACCTTCTGATCGTTCGTCCCACGGTGCTGATCTCGGTGCCTCGTATCTACGAGAAGGCGTACGGCCGGATCAGGGAGACGCTGGAGCACGAGGGAGGGCTCGCGAAAACCCTATTCAAAAAAGCGGTTGCCATCGGATGGGCCCGCTTCCTGGCCGAGCAGGGGCGCGGAGATCCGCCGGGGCTTCTAGACCGGCTCAGCTGGCGGCTGCTCCAGCCGTTGGTGGCGGACAAGGTTCTGGCGCGGCTCGGAGGGCGCCTGCGCATCGCCATCAGCGGGGCGGCGGCGTTACCCCTCGAGGTTGCGCGCTGCTTCGTCGGGCTCGGGCTCACCCTGGTCGAGGGCTACGGCCTGACCGAGGCGGCCCCGACCGTGGCCGGCAACCGGGTCGAGGACAATGTGCATGGCTCCGCCGGCGTGCCGATCCCGGGCGTGCAGGTCCGGATCGCCGGCAATGGGGAGCTGTTGGCGCGCAGCCCGGGCCTGATGTTGGGCTACTGGAAACGACCGCAGGACACCCGAAGGGCGATCGACGAAGACGGTTGGCTGCACACGGGGGATATCGCCGAGATGCGAAAGGGCCGCGTCTACATCCGCGGTCGCATCAAGGACATCCTGGTCATGTCTTCCGGGGAGAAAGTGGCCGCAGGAGACTTGGAACAGGCGATTGCGAACGATCCCCTGGTCGAGCAGGCCTTGGTGGCGGGTGAGGGCAAACCCTTCCTCACCGCTTTGGTGGTGTTGGAGCAGCAAACCTGGAGACGGCTGGCGCAGAGCCTTTCCCTGGACCCGGGCGATCCGCAGTCATTGCGGTCCCAACGCGCCGAGCAGGCGGTCATAGAGCGTCTAGCCGATCTTTTGCGCGAGTTTCCGTCGCACGCTCGCGTGCATGCTGTTCGGCTGCTGCTGGAACCCTGGACCCTCGACAACGGTTTGCTCACCCCCACGCTCAAAGTGAAGCGCGGCGAGGTCGAGCGTAGCTTTGCCCGGGAGATCGGCGAGCTGTACGCCGGCCATGGCGTTACCGGATGATCAGCGCGCCGGGAGCGTGCATCAGCCTGCGGCTGTGACCTCCCGTCTTTGGGCGGCAGTGGCGACAGCCGGTGCGCGCCGAGTGGCCGCCGCTTCCGGGCGCTGATCTCTGAGCTCCGTAAGTGATGATTCTCCTGACAAATAGATAAAATTTATCTAATTGAGTTTTCTAATACTGTAATATCGAATATTTTTATATGATTGCCTAACTGAAATGGTTAGGCATTTCCGTCTCCGTGTAGCGGCGGGTCGGGGAGGCGATTAGGGAAATCCAACGATTCGCAGACAGGGAAGCGCGAGCGGCAAACGACATGATGAAACGAATTTAACGGAGGAACCACAGATGACCCGTGACGAACAGATCAAGGCCCTTGAAAAAGACTGGGCGGAAAATCCCCGCTGGACCGACGTGGAGCGTGGCTATTCGGCCGCCGACGTTGTGCGTCTGCGTGGCTCGGTCCAGCCCGACTACACCTACGCGCGCAACGGGGCCGAGAAACTTTGGGACCTGGTCCACGGCAGTGCCACGAAGGGCTACGTGAACTGCATGGGTGCCATCACCGCGGGGCAGGCCATGCAGCAGGCCAAGGCGGGGATCGAGGCCATCTACCTGTCCGGCTGGCAGGTCGCGGCGGACGGCAACACCTCCGAGACCATGTATCCGGACCAGTCCCTGTACGCCTACGACTCGGTGCCGACCATGGTCCGGCGCATCAACAACGCCTTCAAGCGTGCCGACGAGATCCAGTGGTCCCGCGAGATCGGTCCCGGTGACGAGGGCTACGTCGACTACTTCCTGCCTATCGTGGCGGACGCCGAGGCCGGTTTCGGCGGCGTGCTGAACGCCTTCGAGCTGATGAAGAACATGATCGCCGCCGGTGCCGCCGGCGTGCACTACGAGGATCAGCTCGCGGCGGTCAAGAAGTGCGGCCACATGGGCGGCAAGGTGCTGGTCCCCACCCGCGAGGCGGTGGAGAAGCTGATCGCCGCGCGCCTGGCCGCGGACGTCTGCGGTGTACCGACCCTGGTGCTGGCGCGCACCGACTCCGAGGCGGCCAACCTGCTGACCAACGACGTAGACCCCAACGACCAGCCCTTCCTCACCGGCGAGCGCACCGGCGAGGGCTTCTACCGGGTCAAGAACGGCCTGGAGCAGGCCATCAGCCGCGGCCTGGCCTATGCGCCCTATGCCGACCTGGTGTGGTGCGAGACCGGCACCCCGGACCTGGGCTTCGCCCGCGAGTTCGCCGAGGCGGTGCTCGAGAAGAACCCCAACAAGCTGCTGGCCTACAACTGCTCGCCGTCCTTCAACTGGAAGAAGAACCTGGACGACGCGACCATCGCCAAGTTCCAGCACGAGCTCGTCGGACATGGGCTACAAGTACCAGTTCATCACCCTGGCCGGCATCCACAACATGTGGTTCAACATGTTCGACCTCGCCTACGACTACGCCCGCGGCGAGGGCATGAAGCACTACGTGGAGAAGGTGCAGGAGCCCGAGTTCGCCTCCCGCGACCGCGGCTACACCTTCGTGTCCCATCAGCAGGAGGTGGGCGCCGGCTACTTCGACGACGTCACCACCACCATCCAGGGCGGCGCCTCCTCGGTCACGGCGCTGACCGGCTCCACGGAAGAAGAGCAGTTCTAGAAAAGCAACTGCAAGCAGGCTTTCGCGGCCAAGCAGGAAAGGGCCTGCGCAAATACGCCAACGCGCAGCAGCAACAAGATGTTAGCGAGAGCTGCCCACTGAGACCTGCCCTCAGTTAGATATGCCCGAGCCCCAACCGGGGCCGGGCTTTTTTTCTGGAGCTTATTCGATGACCTTCAAAACGGCCGATCTCTTCGACGACTTCGGCGACCGGGTCCAGGTCTGCGACCCCATCTTCCGGGACTTCGGCGGCCGCAGCCGCTTTGCCGGTCCCATCGCCACCGTAAAGTGCTTCGAAGACAACTCCCTGGTCAAGTCCGCGCTGGCCGAGCCGGGTGAGGGCAGGGTGCTGGTGGTGGACGCCGGCGGGTCCCTGCGCTATGCCATGCTCGGTGACATGATCGCCGCCAACGCGGTGGGGAATGGCTGGGCCGGGGTGCTGATGTTCGGCTGCGTGCGGGACTCGGTCGACATCGCCGGAATGGAACTCGGCGTGAAGGCGCTGGCCACCAACCCGCGCAAGAGCGAGAAGCGCGGGGAAGGGCAGCGGGACATTCCGGTCAACTTCGCGGGCGTGTGCTTCCGCCCTGGCGAGTATGTCTATTGCGACGAGGACGGCATTCTCGTTTCTGCAGAGATGCTTTTGGAAGCCGGCTGACGGTTGGCAAAACTATGGCCTGGGTTCTTGCAAAGCAGATCGCCAGATCGATCCTCTCCGGCTTCAACCGTCATTACCGTTTGTTTCGGGTGACCACAGCCGGTGCGCGTCAGCGGTTCGAGGACGGGGACTGGGAAGCGGTGCAGCGCACCGCCAGGGAACGTATCAGCTACTACGACCGGCGGGTGCGGCGAGACCATCGCCGGTCTTCGCTCCGAGTTCGGGATCCAGGATTGCGACGAGCAGCTGTGGCGGCGGGTCAAGGTCGAGTACCTGCGCATGCTTCCCGAGCACTTCCAGCCCGAGCTTGCGGAGGCCTATTACAATTCGGTCTTCTGCCATCTATTTCACCGCAGCTTTTACAACAACAGCTTCATCTTCGTTTGGCCGGCGGTGTCCACCGAGCACCTGGAGTCCGAGGTCCCCAGCTTTCGCAGCTTTTACCCGGCACGGGACGGCTTCGGCCAAGTCATTTGCGAGATTCTGGAGAGCTTCGGCTTCCGCCTTCCCTTTCGCGACCGCCGCACCGATGTGCGCAATCTCATGCGGGCCATCCGCGCCCGTTTCCCCCGCGGCAAGGACCGGGACGAGAATTTCCAGCTCGCGGTGCTGAGCCAGGCCTTCTATCGCAACAAGGGCGCCCACATCATCGGCAAGGCCATCAACGGGGCCGACCAGATCCCCTTCGTCATCCCGGTACTGAACGACGAGCGACGGCGGGCTCTACGTGGACACCCTACTGGCCGGATTGGACGAGATCTCGGACGTCTTCAGCTTCTCCCGCGCCTATTTCATGGTGGACACCGAGGTGCCGGCCGCGGTGGTGGAGTTTCTGCGTCCCTTGATGCCCCACAAGGGTAAGGCGGAGCTCTACACGGCCATCGGCTTTCATAAGTTCGGCAAGGCCGAGTTTTACCGCTCCTTTCCTCAAGCACCTGCGCTACTCCAGCGACGATTTCATCGTGGCGCCGGGTATACGCGGCATGGTGATGTGCGTATTCACCCTGCCGTCGTATCCCTACGTGTTCAAGGTCATCAAGGACCGCTTCGCACCGCCCAAGGAGATGACCCGGGCGACGGTCAAGGAGAAGTATCAACTGGTCAAGCTGCACGACCGGGTCGGACGCATGGCGGACTCCTGGGAGTACTCGGACGCCGCCTTCCCGCAGACCCGTTTCTCCAAAGATCTGTTGGAGCATCTACAGGAAGAGGCGGCGAGCAGCTTGCAGTTCGAGGGGGATCAGGTCGTCATCAAGCACCTCTACATCGAGCGGCGCATGCGCCCGCTCAACCTCTTCCTGCAATCGGCCCATGACGAGCAGCTAAGGCACGCGGTCAGGGAGTATGGCAACGCCATCAAGCAGCTGGCCGCGGCGAATATCTTCCCCGGCGACTTTCTGTTCAAGAACTTCGGAGTAACCCGCCAAGGACGCGTGGTCTTCTATGACTACGACGAGATTTGCTACCTGACCGAATGCAACTTCCGCGAGATTCCGGAGGCGCCCTTTCCGGAGATGGAGATGTCCGACGAGCCCTGGTATACGGCGGCCCCGGAGGATGTCTTCCCGGAGGAGTTCGAGACCTTCCTGCTCACGGACCCGAGAATCCGCAAGTATTTTCTGGAGTTTCACCCGGAGTTGCTGCGGGCCGATTGGTGGCGTCAACGCCAGGAGAATATCCGGGCCGGCCGTTTGGATGACGTATTCACCTACCCGCCGGAGAGGCGTTTTCCCCAGGGGCAGAAGCAATCGGAGGCTGAAGAGCCACCGATCATCGCCGCCTCCGCCTGAGCAAGGGCCGCCGGGCAGGGTGCTGGATCGACCTGTATTCGCGACTCAGTCGCCCCCAATGTTGTTGTCGTTGTCCGAGAGATGGAATCGATGGCACCGCGCCAGGAATTCCCGCGTGCTCTTCGGCATGGAAATCCGTGCACGGGCGATATTTCCCAGCAGGGTGACCGTCTCGCCAATGAGCCGGTTCGCCTTCTTGGCGCGCCGCTTCTGCTCCTTGGTGGGGCGCCGTGGCAGCTTGGGCTCGAGGCGGGTGAGCCGCTCTCCGGCCACGACGAAGACCGGCCAGACTTCGAAAATCACGGGGTCCGTGCGCAGGGTTTCGCACTTGTGCTTGGCCGCATCGGCCAGCTCACGGATACGCGGCTCGATGGCGGGATAGAGCTTTTCGCCGCCCAGCGTGTCCACCAGGGCGTCGGCGATTAGGTCGATGTCGCGCATGGTCTGCGCAATCTTGAGATAGCGGCTCTCGTAGAAGTCCTCCACCGGAACGGAAAAGGCCTTGAACGGCTCGCCCCAAAGCTCATCGATACCCTCGTCGCCGCCGCGGTGGCGAACCATGCGCCCGAGCTCCAGGGCCTCGAGCAGACACTGCCCGCATTCGTTCATGAGGGCATCGTCGGTCGCAATCTCCACTCCGACCCCCTGCAGTTCCACGACCTTGGTGAAGATGTCTGCGGCCCTATTGAACAGGGCGCCGGCGAGCATGGCGCCGTTGACCCGCTTGCGCTCCGGATCCGTCTCGCGTTCGTAGGCCTGGCGGGCCTCATCGAGGCGGATACCGGGGATGTTAATCCCGTGCTCGACGTGATTGAACAGGCGCCGGGTAAGGGCGTGTATCAGGCGTTTCTTGGCATCCAGGGTGTCCGCCGGCGGCTCGTAGCACTTGATCCAGTAACCGTCATAGTAGACGCAGGGATTCCCGTCGATGCTGCGGCGGGTGCCGTTGGGGGTTTTCTTTGACATGGCGTGAAACAGGCTCACTCCTCGGGCAAGGAGATTCCCGGCGGGAGCCCTCCGCCTTCCGGGGGGAAGTCCAGGGTGCGCGCAGCAGGCTCAACGGTGGGCTCCGGTGCGCGGGTATCCCCGTCCCCGTTCGAAAGGATCAAGCGCACGGGTGCCGAGTCGTAGGTTCCGATCCGCTCGGCTCCGCGAATCTGTGGCTGGGCTCCGCCGAAGCTGCGGGCCGGTCCGCTGCTCGATTCGTCCGTCGGATTCGCCCCCGGGGGGCTATCGGACCCGCTCGTTCCGAAGGTTGCTCCCCAAAAGGGGTCCTGTGTACGCGTCAGACCCGGATGGGCGGCCTCTACAGCCGCTGCGACCAGGGCGTTGGGGAACTCCTGAACGGCCACAGAGGCGGGGATGGCTTTGCCGAATCCCGCCGCGTACTTGGAGCTCCCGGCTGCCACTCTGCGTGCGACGCTGATGCCGATCACCGCGCCGTTCTCTAGGATTAGGGGGCCACCGCTGCTTCCGGGAAGGATCTGCGCATCTGTGTACAGGTGCTCGGACGCGATCTGGGTGACTACCCCCGAGGATACCGCCGCCTGCATTCCCAGTGGGTTGCCGATGGCGAACACACGAGCCCCCTGGGATAGCGGTGTGGTCGCATCGAGTCTGAGGAAGGGGGTGCGGTAGCCGTCCAGCTTTAGTAGGGCGAGATCCTGCTCGTCGCTGGTCTCGACGAGCCTGGCTACCAGCTCGGTTCCGTCCTTGAGCATGATATCGAACTGGGTCTTTAGTGCCCCGTAGCCGTTGTTGAAATTCAGCTTCCGCTTTTCATCCCGCAGCCTGGTCTTGCTCTTGCGAATGTTGCGGCCCATCGCAGATGCCTTTCCTCGCTCCGCGGCGTAGCGCTCCGTCAGGCGCTTGTGTGCTTCCGTAGCCATGGTCCGGGTCTTTTCGTCGCGCGCCTTCTCGATCAGCTCCTCGTAGCCCTCCAGGTCCTGCTTCATGGACTCCAGCCGGGTGCGGGTCTGTTTCACGTTTGTCTCGAGAGCCTGCAGCTTCTCTTCCTGCTCGTTGAGTGCCGTCAAGCGCTCATTCAGATTCTCTGCGGGTGCGGGCCTCACCAAGTGCATGTTGGTGACTATGTGGCCCTCCTCGGAGCAGAAGAATCCCGAGCCCTCGGAAGAGTCGTTCTTGATTGCGACTACCGCCATAGTGGCGTAAGCGATCGGCGTAATGGGGTTGAAGGTCGACTGGAGACGGGACGCAAGGTCCGTCTCGGGCTTGGCCTTTTTTGGCTTTGTCTTAGAGGTGGCGATGCCGGGGACGACGGAGGACTCGTAGCGCTCCGGCGGATCGTCGGTGAAATGCCAGTTACCCTGATCGTCCTGGTAGCGGAAGATCTCACCAGCGACGAGAACGGGCGTAAGCGCGAAGATCGCCGCGAGTGCGGCCGATGCCTTGCGGGGCTTTCGGCCGAGGAGCTTGGATATTGCCTTTTCGTCAGTCATCCGTCTTGTCCGCCCGGGATGGTTTAGGAGGTGATGGGCCGCCTGCCCTTATACGTATCCGCTGGATCGGCATGCGACGGGGAGTGCGGCTCCCCATCGGGGCGATTCTGCCGCATCTTGGCGGAAAAATCGCCCCCCCGGCATCAGTTGGGTGTGGGATGGCACATTGCGACTGATTCTCTTGTTAAAGGCGGGAACAACGCCGTCTCGCGTCCGCCGAAATCGTCGCGCAGCCCTCTCACTCGTCAATCCACGGATCGCGGTGGCGACCGAGCATCGAGCAGCCTGTGCGTACTAAAGATGAGGATTGATGAAGCGGCTTACTGATCTGTCACCGGCTCCCAGCTCCGGTCGGGGTCATACTCGGCGATGGCGGCGGCGAGCGCTGCGGTTTCCTCTCCCAGGTCTTTCTGGTAGAGGATTCCAGACTGGTCAATTAGAAAGCTCTTGATTCCGGAGCTCCCATACTCCGCAGGGTAGGCGAGCAGGGCGAATCCACGGGTCATGTGGCCGTCTTCGATGTAGCTCTTGGCACCGCCCGGGGCATTCTCGCCCTGGCCGGTCAGCGGACGATAGTAGTAGCCATGATAGGCAGTCGGGCCGTTCTCACGGCCAGGCTGATAGCCTTCGGAGACGGCCTCGGCCACTAGCCGGCCCATTGGACTTTCGCGCGCACCGTCAGGTACCGGCCAGTAAAGCCCGTCCTGCTCTCCAGGGGTGCTCATGAGCTTCTGCGCGAATTCGTGCTTGCCGTCCCCGTTTCGGTCTCGGGAGGCATACTCGTACTGGGCCTCCACGAACGTCCTGGTCACCGCGATGGTGTGCAGCTCATTGCGCCCGATTCGCCTGTCGAGCAGCGTCTCGATTCCGGCCTCCGTGTCGAAGCGCCAGCCATCGGGTTCTTTGATCAGGGGGATTGCAAAGGGCCATGCGTCGCTGCCGATGCTCAGGAACGCATAGTCGTCGCCGTCCAGGACGATCTGAGCCTCCTCTCTCGCGGCGGCAACGAACCCCTTTCGCTCCAGTGAGTCTGCCACCGGGTCGCTGGAGCGTACCGCCTCGCCCTGCGGGCCCAGCAACGCCAGGACGGCGTCTCTGTCTTCCGCGTCGGCTGCCTCAACCAGGGCCTTTACGGCTGCTTCGGGGCTCGGGAAATGGCGCTGCCCCGTTGCGCCGGCTGATGTGGCAAGCAACACCAAGGCCACGCCCATGGTCAGTGTGATCAATCTCGTGCGGTTGTCGGAAATCATCTGTGTCGTCTCCAGAGCTTTTCGGCCGGATTGGGATTTTTTCTCGCCGTGCCGATCAACGTCGACCGCCGCCGCGCCCGGCGCCTCCGCCGCTGCGTCTGGCTCCGCCTCCGCCGCCGCGCTTTGCCCCACTTCCGCCACTGCGACTGCTCGCGCCGCGCTTGCCCGCGGCCCGTTCCATGCTGCTTTTTTCCACCTTGAAAGCACTGGACCTGCCCCCTCCAGTCTTGGACGGCCGCTGCGCCGGTTTTACCCCTGCTTTCTTGGAGGGTTTCGCCACGGGCTTTTTCGCCGGCTTGGCCGCCGTTTTCGGGGCCGGTTTCGTCGGCCTCGCCGCTTCTCTGGTTGCGCGTTTCTGTGCCGGCCGTTGTCCGGGTTGTCGCTCCGGCCTGGATGCCGGTTTGGTGCCCGGGCGCAGTCCGTCTCCACCGCCAGGTCGATTCCCACCCCCTTTTCCGGGGCGGTCGCCGCCGCCCGAACCCGGACGATTGACCCCTCCTGGACCGGGGGGATCACCGCCGCCGGGTCGCTGCCGGTCAGGGTCGCGGCCGCGCGCCACGTCGCGGTCGATGTTCCGCTCCGTGCGGACGTTTGCGAATTTCTGGGTGGTCGAGCTGTCGCGGTAGCGCACGCCGCCGCGGCGTTCCGGATTGTGCTCCCACTTCTTGATCTCCTTGTTGATGTTCACGCCGCCGCGCGAGACGTTGATGTCGCGGTTAATGTTTACAGGTCGCTTCCAGCCGCCGCGCCAGTAATTGGGACGCCCCCAATAGCCGTTTCCTCCGTAGCGGCCGCGTCCACCGTAGTAGATGTTGGTGTCGTTCCTGTCCCAGAGGATGGCAGCGGTGAGCAGACCTCCGACCAGGGCTCCCGCGCCGAAGCTGATCCAACTGTCGCTGCTCGATGAGCTGGTTATCGTAGCCGCTGGGGCGGTGTAGGTGGCGGGATAATAGGTGGTCGCTGGTGGTGCACTCTG
Organism: uncultured Gammaproteobacteria bacterium; assembly: GCA_963802975.1. Lineage (GTDB taxonomy): Bacteria > Pseudomonadota > Gammaproteobacteria > Chromatiales > Chromatiaceae > Thiosymbion. The sequence goes on along the minus strand of CAWDLA010000048.1, from coordinate 113,324 downwards.
CCCGTAGACGGTCGAGGGATCATAGGTGGGTACGTAGACAACTTGAGATTCAGCGGGTTGAATGACGATGGTGTCGCCCTCGGTCTCGACCCGCTGCTGCTCCGTGGTCTGCAGGGTTCCCGCGTCCTGGGCGTCATTGCGCAGGCGCTGTACGGCGTCCATGACCTCGTCCTGCTGGCCGAGCATGGCGTCGCCGAGGTCTTGGGTCCAATCCAGATTCTCGCTCATGTATTCAAGCACTTCGGGAAAGAACACCAGGGTCTTAACGCTCGGGTCCCAGGCCTGTTCGTCGGCCGCCTTCTCCAGGGTCTCGCCCTCCAGATCCCCGTTGTCGCGGGTCCATCGGGCGGCTTGTACGATGTCCAACGGATAGGTCGCGGCCATGAGTATCTGGGCGATCAGGGCGTCCGGATACAGGGCGATGGGGGCGACGAGCTGCTCGATCTGGTCCGGCGGGAAAAGCGCCTGCGCCAGCGCAGTCTCCGTATCCCCCGCGTTCTCTTCCGAATCCGCCGTCCGTTCAACCTGCTGTTGGTCCTTGGTGGCGCTTGCCTGCTGCTGCTCTTCGGCAACAAGCGAGCCGTGAACGAGCCACAGGGCCGTTAGCAAACCCGGTATCAAGCGTTTCAACATGTGTGCACTCGACTCTTCTTTCTGCATGGGCCTATGGTCCGATATCGTGACACGCGAATCCACTACGCGATCAGTGTAGGCACTCCACGAGTACCCTGAAGTCCTCGGCTTTAGCGGCCAGGGTCTCGGTGTCCGAGGCCCTTTCCGTCTTTGTTCGATGGCGTATACCGGCACGGTCGAGGAAGGATCCCATCAGCTCGCCCCGTATGGCAAAGATTGCGCCAGGCTTCGGCGCGTGCCGGGTCCTTCGGGACGCCGAGCCCACGGCGGTGCATGTAGCCGAGGGCCCATTGGGCGCGGCTGTCGCCGGACTGCGCCAGCGGTTCCAACTCCGACAGGGCGCGTGCATGGTCGCCCCGGTTCAGGGCCTCGATACCCGTTTGGTAATCGGCCAAGGCGCAGGACGCAACGAGAGGCAGGACCGGCCAGAGCAGCAGCGTAAGGCGCCCGATCGCGGTCCCTGGCACCAGGCCGAAACAACTCATTGCCTCCCCTTCCGCAAGAGTGACGCGATTGGCGCACGCCTTTTCACTGAGCCGCACCTTGCGGCAACGGTGGCGTCGAGCGGCGCATGGCCCTGGCCCTATTGCCGGAGCGGCTCAGTACATGTGATGCCCGCCGTTGATGGACAGAGTGGAGCCGGTCATGAAGTCCGCTTCGTCGGCGACCAGGAACAGCACCGCGCGGGAGATGTCATCGGGCTTGCCCAGACGCCCCATGGGGATTTGCTTGATGATCTTCTCCAGCACCGGTTGCGGGACCGCGCGAACCATCTCGGTCTCGACGTAGCCGGGCGCCACCGCATTCACCGTTACGCGCTTGGAGGCAAGCTCCAGGGCGAGGGCCTTGGTGAAGCCGTGGATGCCGGACTTGGCGGAGGCGTAGTTTACCTGTCCGTACTGGCCCGCCTGACCGTTGACCGAGCCGATGTTGACGATGCGCCCGAATCCGCGTTCGCGCATTCCGCCGACTACGGCGTGACAGGTGTTGAAGCAGGACGAGAGGTTGGTCTGGATGACCTTGTTCCAGGTCTCGAACGTCATCTTGGCCAAGATCCCGTCGCGGGTAATGCCGGCGTTGTTTACCAGTATCTCGATCGGTCCCAGCTCCGCTTCGATCTTGGCGACACTCTCTGCCACCGAGTCGTAATCGCTCACGTCGAACTTGTATGTGGGGATTCCAGTGCGGGCGCTGAAATCCTGCGCCGCCGCGTCGTTACCGCCGTAGTTGGCCGCGACCTTGTAGCCCGCGTCCTTGAGCGCCACGCTGATCGCTTCTCCGATTCCCCGGGTGCCGCCGGTTACCAGTGCCACTCTACCCATTTCCTTATCTCCTGATCTTCGGTTTGATACGTTACAGGCCGGAAAGCGCTAGTTGTTGCTGTCTTGCGCGTCCGGTGCGGGACCACGCGCACGAGCCGTCGGGTGCCGTCAATCACCCTTGAGCCCGTTACTGCCGATTGCATCCCGCGGACGGCGGCGTTCGACCTCCCGATGTGGGATCGCAAGTGTAAACGATAATCGCTCGCGGTTGCGGTGCGCGTTGGCTTCGGGTTGCATCAATCCGCTACCCGGCCTTCGCGCTGGTAGGTCTCAAAGGCGCTGGTCTGCCGATCTGCGTAACCGTCCGGCGTGCGCAGAATGAACAGGGCCGCGGTTCGCAACGACTCGGCCAGGGCGAGGCCTGTTTCCGGACCCAAGACGAGAAAGGCGGTTGCCAAGGCGTCGGCACGAGCCGCCGTCGGTGCAAGCACTGTCACCGAGGCGAGCCTATGGTTCACCGGCCGTCCGGTTCGGGGATCGATGGTGTGGGAGTAAAGTTTGCCGTCGGCCTCGAAAAAGTTGCGGTAGTCGCCGGACGTCGCCATCGCGACTCCGCGCAGTTCGACGACGCTGTGTACCTCTCGTGCCCCGGGGTCCGGGCGTTCCACGGCGATTCTCCAGGGCTGGCCGCGCCCATTGTATCCGCGGCCCCGAAGCTCGCCGCCGATCTCGACCAGGTAATTGTGAACACCGGCCTCATCGAGCAGTTCGGCGATGCGGTCCACGCCGTAGCCCTTGGCGATAGCGGACAGGTCCAGGTAAAGCGCCGGCTCGGACTTGCGCAGGGCGGCCGGGACCGTGCGCACCCGCAGCTTCTCGTGGCCGACCCGCGCCTGTGCCTCGGCGATCTGCACATCCGAAGGTAGGACGTCGGGCCCGCGGCCGGGCCCGAAGCCCCACAGGTTCACCAGCGGGCCCAGCGTTGCGTCGAAGGCCCCGCCGCTCGCCTCGCTGGTCTGCTGTGCTTCCTCTACCAGCAGCGCCAAAGCGGGGGAGACGGCAAACCAGTTTTTGGACCGGCTGCGGTTGAAGCGGGACAGCTCCGAGCTCTCCCGGTAGGTCGACATCAGGTCGTTGACCCGCTCCAGCTCCCTGTCGATCGCTGTCTGAAGGTGCTGCCGCTCTATGCCGGGCGGTAGGTCCACGACCTGGATGCTGTAGCCGGTCCCCATCGTCGTGCCCTGCAGGGCACGCATCTCGTGCTCCGGCGAACGGGAGCAGCCGACCAACAGGGACAGCAGGAGGGCGAAGGAGAGGAAGAGGTTCCGGGTCACTCGATGGCGCCTCGGTGTTCGGTGATCAATTTTGCGTCGGGCGTGCGACAATAGCGACTCTTGTCTGCCGGTTTCGGAATCATGCTCGGCATCGTCGACCGCTATATCCTGTTGGAGGTGCTGAAGGTCTTTTCGGCTATCTTCGGTACGCTCATGCTGATCGTGTTCAGCATGCTGTTCCTGCGTACGCTCGAGGAGGTGAATATAGGTGCCCTGGGCACAGACCTGGTGATTCGCTTCATGGGTCTGCAGATCACAAGGGACGTCTCCAACCTGATCCCCCCCGCGTTCTTCATTTCGGTCCTGGTCGCTCTGGGCCGCATGGCCAGAGACAGTGAGCTGATCGCGCTGAGCGCCTGCGGATTGGGTCCGGCGCGTATGTATCGCTCGTTGCTCTTCTTCGCGATACCGGTGGCCCTGGCCACCGGCTTCATCTCCTTCTATGTGAAGCCCCAGGCCGTTGCGGAAATCCAGAAGATACTGCATCAGCGTAAGGACCAGGTGAGCCAGATCACGGGGATCAAGCAGGGCCGCTTTTATCAGCATCAGCAGGGACAGACGACTGTCTATGTGGAGGCGATCGAGGACAAGAAGCGACTGCGCAACATTTTTATCCATGACCGGGATGAGGACCAGATACGTCTGGTGGTCAGCGAAACCGGGGAGCGGCGCGTTGACGAGGCTTCCGGGGACCAATTCGTGACCCTCTACAACGGGCGGCGTTATGACGGCGTCCCCGGCAGCCCCGAGTATTCCATCGGTACCTTCGAGCGCTACAACTTGCGCATAGAGCCGAAGGAGCTCAAGCACTTCAAGACCGGAAAACACGCCGCCCTCCCCACGGTCGAGCTTATTGGCTCGGATGATCTGCAAGACACCGGCGAGTTGCTCGATCGGATCAGCGGCCCCCTGGCAATTTTCACCTTGACGCTCCTGGCCATTCCTCTGACGGAGAAGTCGCCGCGTCAGCGTGCCTTCGGGCGCACCTTTCTTGCGTTTCTCACCTACTTCAGCTTCTTCAATCTACACAGGGTGGCAACCAATTGGTACGAGACCGGCGTCACGCCGAGCTGGCTCGGAAGCCTATGGTATCAGGCGCTGATACTCGTGTTGGTGTTTGCAATCCTGTTGCCGGAAGCCCACTGGCTGAAGCGCTTGAAGCGCTCGCTCACAGGGTCCTGATCCCGCGCTGCGGGCTTCAACGTTACCCCTGGAGTCGGCTCTTTTCCGCAAATAAATACAGATGGATCAAGGAGTTGAAGAAGATGCGATGCTCAATCCGGAATCAACGCAGCGGTATCTCCAGCCTATCCATCTGCTCGCCATGGCCGTAATCCAGGACCAATGCCTTCGCATCGGGTACCCGCGGCAGGAAGGCGCTGCCGGTAATCTTGCCCGCCGGTGCGAGCTCCACGTCCTTGAGCTTGCGCTGGTCCAGCTCTTGCCGGGCGCGCGCCGCCGATTCCGCGGCGGAGGCGGACAGCGCGCTGGAGAGGATGCCGGCGATAGTTCCGCCGTAGGGGATGACCTGTCCAGCAGCCGAACTTGCCGCACTCGTGGCCACCTTGCCCGCGACCTCGGTCGCCGTATTCGGGGGGACGATGATCTGGTCGTAGGAGGACGCCGAGTCCAGATAGCGCCCCTCGTGGTTCAGGAGCTTGACGTTGTACACCTGCAGCGTCCGCTTGCTTATGTTCTCCACGGCGAGGATGTACTCGAGCCAGCCGGGGTCTTTGACCAGGGTGCTCTGGTCTCCCGCGCTCAGGACGCCCATCAGCCGGACGCTGATGTGTGCCGATTCACGCTGCACGCCCTTCGCCGCAGGCGCAGGGCTCGGGTCCCGGGCCGCAGGCGGCGCGGCACAGCCGGCTATAATCAAGACCAGCACTGCGAGCGTGATCCGGGCGCGGAAAACCGCCGTTGCTCGAAAACGGTTCCCGGCGTCGCAGGGGCTTTGGCTCAGGGTTTTGGTGATCATGAGAAGTTCTGGAGAAAGAAGGGGATCAGCAGCGCATTGACCAGGTCGATGAAGAAGGCGCACACCAGCGGCACGATGATGAAGGCCAGATGGGAGGCGCCGTAGCGCTGGGTCACCGCGGCCATGTTGGCCATGGCCGTGGGCGTGGAGCCCAGGGAGATGCCGCCGAAGCCGGCGGAGACCACCGCCGCGTCGTAGTTGCGCCCCATGGCCGGGAAGACGACGAAGATGATTCACCGCGACCGCCACCGCGAACTGGGCGGCCAGGATGGTGAAGATGGGGCCCGCCAGATCGATCAGGGTCCAGAGCTGCATGCTCATCAGCGACATGGCCAGGAAGGTGCCGAGCGAGATGTCCGCGATCAGGGCCATGGCGGGGGTGCGGGTGGGCCACTGGGTGCCGGTGATGCGCGGAAAGTCTTCGGGCATCAGGTTGGTGATCAGGATGCCCGCGAACAGGCAGGTGACGAACAGGGGCAGCTTGCAGGCCCGGCTTCCTCCAGCGCCTCGTTCAGGAACATGCCCAGGATGGCAGCTGATGTGGATGGCGAGGATGGCGTCGAGGAAGTCCAGGTGGCCGATGCCCTCTTGCGTGTTCTCCTCCGACAGGCCCACGTCCTGGGCTTCGATCTTCTCCGGCTGCAGCTTGTGGCGGTTGATCAGGAACTTGGCGATGGGGCCGCCCATGAGGCTCGCCAGGATCAGGCCGAAGGTGGCGCAGGCGATGCCGATCTCCATGGCGTTGCCGACGCCGTAATCCTCGGCGATCTGCGGCGCCCAGGCGATGGCGGTGCCGTGGCCGCCGATCAGCGACACGGTTCCGCCCAGCAGGCCGACCGCGGCTGGGCAGATCGAACAGGGCCGCCACCGAGATGCCGGTCAGGTTCTGCACGATCATGTAGCCGATGGTGATCGACAAGCAGGATCACCAGGGGCTTGCCGCCGGCGAGCAGGTCCTTGAGGCTGGCGTTGATGCCGATGGTGGTGAAGAAGTAGACGAGCAGGATGTCCCGGGCCTCGAGATCGAACTCCACCGCCACGCCCGAGAGTGCATAGACGAGTCCGAACAGGATCGAGAACAGCAGTCCGCCGGTGACCGGCTCCGGAATGCTGAACTCCCGCAGGAAGCCGACCGCGTCGTTGATCCGCTTGCCCACGAACAGCACGATGATGCCCAGGGTGATGCCGAGAAAGCCCCCGAGCTGCAAGACGCCGTCTTTGAATGTTAGGAGCTCCATGATTACCGCCTCGTGGAATTGTCAAAGGGTTGCCGTGAGAACGCTGGTTGAAAGCCTTTATCATCCTGCGCCTCCGCGTGGGATACAGAATTGACTTCGCGCGTGGCGTGACGGCCGAAGCCAGTATGATACAGAGGATCGACCTACGTCGGTTACGTGTGTGGGTAGGCTTGGGTGATTGCGTTGATAGGGGTCGTGTTGGTCAGGGAAGAAAGGACAGCGAATCCAGGTGCTCGTTGATCAGCTGCTTGGCTTGCTCGTAGTCGTTGAACAGGAAAATGCTGTAGGCATCCGCGAGCTGGTTTTTGTGCATTGCGACGACGAGGGCCTGCTTATGTCGGGCGTTGAAGCGCGCGCTCATGTCGAAAACTGCGGCGTCGGCCAGCTTCTTGAGGATCGGCACCTCGAAGTCGAAGCCGTTGGCGGAGTGCATGATGACCTTGTCACCGTCCTTCACAACGTTACCCAGCGGGTTGCCGCGGGCGGACAGCAGATAGCCCTCTTTCTTGTCGTGCTGAGTGGCGTAGGCCCGGGTCTCGGCGAGCAGGGCGTCGCCCAGACCCCGGGGTTCGGTGGCGATCTCCTTGGCGAACTCTTCCGAGTAGCCCAGAGGCAGATCCCACGGGGCGGTCGCGGGCGTGCCGTGGCAGTCCTGGCACTCGATCTCGACTTGGGCCAGGGTGGTGCCGAAGATGTTGCCGTCTCCATGCATGTCGATGGTGGTGTGGCAGTCCTGGCACAGCATGCCGCCCATGGGGTTCTCGGGCCGGCTCTGATTGTGCTGGTGGTGCAGGTCGTCGGAGATGAACAGATACTGCTTGGTATGCAGCTTGGGCTGCGTGCTGCCGTTTTCCGCGTACGGGGAGCCGTAGGGGAACTCCATCAGGCCCTGGTAGGTGACACCGATACGCTTGCCGCGGTTGTGGCAGGAGTTGCAGGTTTCCACCGGGATGCCCGAGTACTCTATGTCGTCGCGGACCTTGACCTTGGCTTCGCGGGTGCCCTGGATCTTGCCGGCCTCGGTGTTCATCAGGGAGCGCTCCATCCGATAGGGATAGCCCTGGTGGCAGCCGGCTTGACCGCAGCTGTTGTCTGCGATCCAGATGCTGCCCGGGTCGGGATAGAAGGTCTTGGGCCCGGTTCCGGGGGCTTCCTCCGCGACACCCTTGCGTTGAACGAACTGTTCACTTTGGCGTCTCTGCTGGGAGCCTATCAACAATCGATTTGGTGACTAGGGGCCTGTCTATTGTATTCTTAGCGGCCCCCACGCTGCGCCCAGAGGTGACGACGCCGAAAGTTCCGATGCGTCAAAGGAATCAGAAAACAGAGCCCGAATCCGTCGCCCTTTTGCTCTGGACGGTTTTTGCGTTTGTTACCCTTTGGCGTATTTGGGCTGCCTGGGCCCTTCCCATTACCGGTGACGAGGCCTACTACCTGGATTGGGCTCGCACCCTGGCCTGGGGCTATTTCGACCACCCCCCAGGCGTTGCCCTGGTCGGGATTGGGACGCTGTTGGCCCCCGTGTCGGCTTTGGCGGGGCGGCTCGGGACAGTGCTGGCAGCCACCCTTACCTTGCTGTTATCGCTCAGCTTGTACCGCTCCTGCGGTTTGCGGGGGAGGTACCTGCTGAGTGCCTTCGTGGCGGCAATCGCGACCTTTCCCGGTCTTGCATCAGGGGTGCTCGCCACTCCGGATACGGTGCTAGGGCTGTGCTGGGCCCTGGCTTTACACCAGTGCTTGGCGGCCTTGCGGGGCAAGCGGCAGCGCTGGCTGAGTGTAGGCGTCGCCACCGGTCTCGGCCTGCTGAGTAAGTACACGATGGTGCTCATAGGTCCGGTCTTCCTGTGGGCAATCCTGTGGGCGGACCCCAAAGCCTTGCGCACGCCATGGCCCTACCTCGGCGGGCTTGTGGCGCTTCTGGTCTTCGCGCCCCACCTCGCCTGGAATGCCGAGAACGATTGGCTGACCATGCGCTTTCAGTTCGGCCACGGCTTCGCCACCGAGACAGGTAGTCTGGTCGATAACCTCCTCCCCGTACCCGGCGTTGAGTATCACGGCTCGGCTTCAACATCGCAGGAAGAACAGCGCTCGCTGGGCGAGAGTCTGGGGGAAGTGTTGACGTTTCTCGGCACTCAGGCCGCTCTGTGGGGACTCCTTCTGTTGCCGCTAGCCGCAGGCCTGGTTCGTCGCGGCGGGGCGCAGACCCGAGAAACCCGGGCGTTCGACCGCCCTGCCAGAGCCCTTTTGGTCTCTGGGAGCTTTTTTCCCCTCGCGTTCGTCGCCTTTCTGTCGAGCTTCAACGAGGTCGAGCCGAACTGGCCGGGCATGTACCTGCTGGCCGCCGCGCCCTTGGCCGCGCTCGCACTGGGCCGGGTGCCTGACCTGGGCCTTGCCGCCGCCGCGGGCAATTTGCTTTTTGCGACACTTTACGTTGTGCATGGCGCGACAGGCGCGCTCCCCGTACCCGACAGCCAGCAGCGGATACTGAGGGAAAGTCACGGTTACCGCGAGCTTGCTTCGAGGGCGGAGGGCCTGAAAGGGGCAGTTTTCGCCGACAGGTATCAGTACGTCGCCCTGATCCGATTTTATGCGCCTTCCATGCAAATTGGTCAGTGGCCTGGCATAACCCGGCCGTCTGAGTACCTCAGAGGCAGGATCTTCCACCCCGCGTCCCTCGAAGATATCGAGCGCGACGGTGGTTTCTGGCTTTTGAGTCGGCGATATCGGCCACCGGAAATTCCGGGTTTCCACGGGCGCTCACACAGCGTGCTGTACGATTGCTTGAAGGACGGTTTGATCGAAGTGCCCGCACAAGCGTCTACACCTTGCCCCGCGCCCTTACACCGCTGGGTGCTCTACTCCTATGCTGCGAAATCGGGGCAGTAGCGCGAGCCGCTCAGGGGCGGGCCGGCAGGCGGCTTCGTTGCCGCGCTCAGCCGCCGCTAGCCTCGCGCTCGGCGGCAGTGGTTCCCTCGGCGCCGACCCGGGCAAGCGCACCGGTGAGACTCTATGCCAATAGCCCGCGCCGGATTTCTCACCCTGGCGAGGCACCGGCTGCTGAAGGTGCCGGTTTGGCTCTGGGCGGCATTTGCCTCGGTGTCCTTGGCTTTCGTTGCGGTGCCGCAGATCGATCTCGCAGTATCGCGTTTTTTTTACACCCCGGAAGTAGGCTTCGAAACCAAAGGGATGTGGTACGAGCGGCTGACGCACGCATCGGTCGGGGTTTTGCTCGTGCTTGGCAACATCGGTCTGATCGTACTTTGGCTCTTTCAGGGGACAGCAAGTCGGCGTGGAATCTACTTGAGCGGCAAAAAGCTGCTCTTCCTGCTTGTTTTTCTTGCCTTGGGCCCGGGGCTGATCGTCAACGGCCTGCTGAAGGAAAACTGGGGACGTGCCCGACCTGTCGATGTAATTGAGTTTAGCGGTTCCAAGGAATTCACTCCGGCCTTCGTCCTCTCGGATCAGGAGGGCAAGTCTTTCAGCTCGGGACACGCGGCGGCTTCCTTTTACTGGGTGGTTGCCGCTCTTTTGGTTGCGTTCCGGCGTAAGCGCTGGGTCTACGTCGCGCTGTCGTACTGCCTCCTGGTTTCATGGATGCGGGTTGCCGCCGGAGGCCACTTTCTGAGCGATGTTGTGACCTCGGTTTTCACCATGGGAATGCTTGCATTCGTGATGTACGGGATCGTTTATCCTGAGAAGGGCAGCTCGCCGGCGAGTTGCGGCGGTTCGGGCGCGCCGGGTGATACACGAACGGAGTGAGTAACGGCTCCGACGGTGCCGGCAGCAGCGCCAGCGGTCGCAGCTGGCGACCGTTGAGGTGCTTCACCAAAGCGCGCGAGAGCACGCGGCACCAGCGTTGCCTCGGCGTCAACTGCTCGGCAGTTTGACGCAGCGTCTTGAAGAACCCGTGATCTCGCGGCCTGCCGATTCCACCCGCGGCGCTAAGGAGTCCAAGATGAAGCTTGTGTGCGTTTGTATTGATATTGGCAAAGAATGTGATCCGGGTACAGGGGTTACACCGCAACGAGAATGCGGTTTGGCGTCGGCGGCTCTCGCGGAAGAATATGTCGGGGGTTTCTCGGTTACGGGTCAAGGACTGAGGCGGGGAGATCCGCGATGCGGGAAACCGGAGTCTTCTTGCTCTATCTCTCTACCGGTCTGATCCTCGGCGCTATCCTTACCTATCCCCTGGTAAGTGCGGGCTGGGTCGATCATGACCCGCAGCACGTGATGGGCCGTTTGGCGCAGGTCTTCATCTTGCTTGGTCTCTGGCCCTTCCTCAAGGCGATGGGACTAAATGATCGACGGGCGCTCGGGTACGGCGTGTCCAGCTCGCAATTCCTCAACGCCCTGTGGCGGGGCTGGTTACTGGGCGTGTCTATTCTGCTGGTGCTGGTACTGAGCCTGCTGCTGCTGGGGATCCGTGTGCCGGATGTTGCAGGGGGCGATTGGTTGGTCGGTCTCGCCGAGAAATCGCTCCTGGTGCTGATTGGCGGGTTGCTCATCAGCCTGCTGGAAGAGAGCTTCTTTCGCGGGGCGGTCTACTCGGCCATCCGGCGCAACGGGGGGGCGGTCTCTGCGATCCTCTGGTCGTCGTCTCTTTTCGCGTTGCTTCACTTCATGAAACCCCACGCACTGCCCGATGGTGTGGCTTTCGATTGGGCTGGTACCTGGCAAATGGTGCTCCACGTCTTCGCCGGCGTCTTTCAGTGGAAGCATGTGGACTCGATGGTCGCCCTGTTTCTGGTTGGCGTCTTCCTGGCTGTCGTGCGCGAGCGCACTGGCCAAATCGGCTGGTGCATGGGTCTGCACGCCGGCTGGATCTTCGTGATCCAGGTGAACCGCTACCTGACCGACGGCAATCATGCATCTCCCTACGCATGGCTCGTAGGGAGCTACGACGGAACGATCGGCTGGCTCTCCGCGGCCTGGATCGGCCTGCTGGCGCTTGGTCTCTTGTTGTTCGCGCGTTGCGGGGGGCGAGGTCTTGCTTGTGGTCTTCGAGAACCCAGCCGAAAATGACCGGGTACTGCGCGTCATCGCCCGGGATGGGGGATCGGAGAGGGGGGATGGCCGAACTGGGACTGGGACGCTGTTGCCCAGATCGCACCTGAAATCGAGTTCGACCGGCGCACCTTCTGGTAAGCCATGCCGTCGCCGCCTGAGTCGGTGTCGCACAATCACTCGTGCCGCACGCGCCACCTGTGTTACTGTTCGCCCCCGTTCCGCCTCGCCGGATTCCCGCAACTGCCTCCAAGAACTGCACGCGACCCTCAGACCGCCGCCCGCTCGGCCTTGATCGCTGCGCTTGTGCCGGATATGCTCTGGCGTATGTTGTCCGGGATGGTTGGACTGCCTATCCGTCGACACGTGCATGCTCACGCGGAGGACAGAATCCGACCTATGTCACTTCACTTTGCGCCCCGTTCAACGGGCAATTACCGCCGCCTTCCGTGCTTTGCGGCTGTTCCGAATTCACTGAAGCGAACCGCGCATGGCCAACAACCGAACCAAAGCTGCACCTGAGATTTCCGTCGTCGTGCCGGTTCACAACGAGGCCGACAACATCGAGCCGTTGCTGGCGGAGATCGACATCGCGCTTCGCGGCGTGACCGACTACGAGGTCATCATTGTGGACGACGGCAGCACTGATTCCACGCCGCGGCTCCTTTGTGATTGCATCAGCCTCTATCCACGGCTAAGACCGTTGCGCCACCTCCGGAACAGCGGTCAAAGCGCGGCGATGGCGACCGGAGTGCGTGAAGCGCGGGCCCACTGGGTGGTGACGCTCGACGGCGACGGGCAGAACGACCCCGCGGATATCCCCGCGTTGTTGGCGAGGCTCCAGGAGGGCACAGAAGCCGACATTCCGGCGATGATCACCGGTTGGCGCGTGAAGCGCAGAGACACGTGGCTCAAGCGAATATCCTCGCGGATCGCCAATGGCGTTCGCGCACGGATTTTGAGAGACCACACCCCCGACGCGGGCTGCGGGCTGAAGGTGTTCAAGCGCGACCTCTTCCTGATACTTCCGCAGTTTGACCACATGCACCGCTTCTTACCGGCGCTGTTTCAGCGGGCGGGGGAGACGGTCATCTCGGTTCCGGTGCGCCACCGATCCCGCGGCAGAGGTCGCTCACACTATGGTCTGCACGATCGCCTGTGGGTTGGGGTCGTGGATATGTTCGGCGTGCTTTGGCTCGGCAACAGGATGAAGCGAACCGGTTACGTCAATCTCACCAGCGGCGCGGGAAGGAGTCAAGACCACGAAGGCATCGGTGCCGGCGAAGGACCCATTCCGTCGCTCTCCGGCGCCCATGAAAAAAACAGTTGCCTAGGGGTCGATCGGCGGCCTCAGAACAAAGCCGGGGACCGAATAGAAATTGACGGCGAGCCGGCAGAGTCAATGCCAGGCGACCCCCGCACCGGAGCGGAACGGCTGCTGTCTGTGCGGTCGAACTAGCCGCCGCGCTTGGAGACGATACGTATCGCCTCGCCGAGTCCGGGCCGATTCTCGGGCCGGGCGGGTGAGCAGTGATGATGGCAGTGCGTAGACGCCGTTGGTTGTTCCCTCTTGCCTGGCTTGTCGCGGCGGGTGCGATCTTCATCGGGCTGGGATCGCTTCCCCTGGCGGACCCGGACGAAGGACGCAACGCCGAGGTTGCAAGGGAGATCAAGCATACCGGCTCGCTTCTCGTCCCGCTTTACAACGGCATGCCCTACCTGGACAAACCGGCACTCTACCTCGATCTGGTGGCAGGCTCGTTGGCCGTACTCGGCGATACCGAGACCGCGGCTCGCCTGCCCTCGGCGGTGTTCGGGGTGCTGACGCTGTTGCTCATTTCGACCTTCTGTCGGCGCGTCTACAGCGAACGCACGGCGGCAATCGCGGTCGTGGTCGTCGCGACAGTTCCTCTGTTCATCGTTTTCTCCCGCGCCGTCATCTTCGACATGATGCTGACGTTTTTCGTCTGTGCGTCGCTGCTCGCCGGGTTCATCGCGTTAGACAGCGGCGATCGGCCGGGGGTCGGCAAGTGGTTCACCCTGAGTGTTTTAGCGGCGGCCCTGGCGACCCTGGTCAAGGGACCGGTTGGCTTCATCCTCCCGCTGTTTGGTCTGTTCGCCTACGCACGCGTGTGCAAGGTGGACGGCGGAAAGCGATTCTTCACGCCATTCAACCTCCTGGTCTTCGCCGTTCCTGTCCTCGGATGGTTCGTGGCCCTGTCGTTGAAGATGACCGACTTTCCCTACTACGGACTGGTGAAGGAGTCGCTGGAGCGATTCACGTCCGCGACCGAGTTACGGCGGAACGCACCCGTTTACTACTATGTCCCGGTGATCGCGGCGGTTTTCTTCCCGTGGAGCATCCTTCTGCCTGAGATGATTGCCCGCGGCTGGCGCCGGCGAAGTGAAGCCGGGCGTGCCGACGCGATGCTGGCGATCTCTGCAATCGTTGTCGTCGCCTTCTTCTCCATTTCCCGGTCCAAGCTTCCCGGGTATGTACTGCCCGCGGTCGTCGCACTGGGTGCGCTGACCGCGCGTGTATTCGATTTGGCAATGAATGATCCCGAGGGCGCCTCGGCCGGAGTGATCCGTCGTGGTACCCTGATTCTGACAGGAGCATGCGGTATCGTGGGCGGCCTTCTTGCGGCCAATCAATTCGGCCTCCTGTCCTTGCAGACGCTGTTCCACATCAAACCGGTCGAGTTCGAGCGAGCGCAGGTCATGCTGACACCGGTGATGCTTTGGTTCCTCGGAATCGCCGTTGCGGCGGCCGCTGCACGCGCGAGCCGCCGTATCCCGGCGATGTTCGCGGTGTTTGCCCTGCCGCCGTTTCTGCTCATGGCGGTCGGATCCGGTCAGCTGTACGCCTACGCGGAGGGCATCTCCTCGCGTCCGCTTGCGCAGGCGCTGAAGCGGCACAGCCCCGCCAATGTCGAGGTCGCCTGCTACCAGTGCTTCCCGCCCGGCCTTGCCTTCTACCTCCAGCGTCCGATCACCGTCCTCTCCGAGGACGGGCGAGAGATCCCCAGCAATTACATTGCATTCGACCTGGAGACGCCCCCATGGCCGCAACAGATGGTGCCGCTGGATAGCGCTGACGCATGGATCGCTTCCCAAGACGCGTCGGTTTTCCTCCTCAGCCGCGGCAAAGCGCCACAGCCCTGGGTGGCGGATCTGGCGGCGGTACGCGGTGCAACGCTCGTGCAGCTCAGGCCACGTTGGTGGGGGATGCTGATTCCACCTTTAGCCAGCGACTGATGTGCGGCATCGCCGGAATGGTGCGGTGGGATGCCAATGGGAACGAACTGGACCGTTTGCATCAGACCGAAACCATGGTCGACGCCGTGGCCCACCGCGGTCCCGACGAGCAGCGGACGGTGGGAAGCGGTGCGGCGGTGCTGGGCGCCGCGCGCCTGGCCATCCGCGGTCTGCAGGACGGGGAGCAGCCGATGGTGCACGATGGCAGCGGCGTGGTGGTCGTTTGCAACGGCGAGATCGACAACCACCTCGAGCTGAAGGCGTTTTTGGCAGCGCGGGGACGCACCGTCAGTACCAAGAACGACGTCGCGGTGATCGCGGACCTGTACGGGCTCCTCGGCGCCGAGTGCATGCAGCATCTCAAGGGGGCGTTCGCCCTCGCCATCTGGGATCCAGCCGAACCTAAGCTGCTCCTGGCGCGCGATCGCGCAGGTGAGCGCCCCCTCTTTTACGTAGCCGACGAGTCCGGTGTGACCTTCTCGTCGGAAATCGCCTCTCTCGTAACGGCCTTGGGTCGCCCTTTGTCGAAGGACGCGCAGGGGATCGACGATTACCTGCAGCGTGGGTATTTTGGTGCGCCACGGACGCCGTTCCGGAACATTCGCAAGGTCAAGCCGGCGGAAATCGTGACCTTCGGTCAGCACGCACAGAAGCGCCATCGGTATTGGCGCTGGGATTTGCCGGCGCCCGCTGGTCGACGAGCCGACGCCGAGGACTTCGACCGCGTCTTTCGGGAAGCGGTGCGCCGTCAGAGCGAGGTCGACGTCCCCTACGGCGTATTTCTAAGTGGCGGAGTCGACTCATCCCTCATCGCGGCGGTGCTGCGGAACCTCCGACCAGACTACCCGCTGACGGCTTATACGTTGCGCTTTCGCGATCCTTCGTTCGACGAAGGTTCCTTCGCACAGCAAGTGGCGCAGGGGCTCGCGATCGCCTGCGAGACCGTTTGGGTGCAGGCCGAGGACTTGCCGCGCGAGCTGAACCGTCTGATCGCACGGACCGGTGAGCCCCTGGCCGATCCGGCATGGATCCCGGCGGCGATGCTCGCTCGCCGCGCTTCCATTGACGCCAAGATCGCCTTGGTGGGGGAGGGCGGAGACGAGCTGTTTGGAGGCTATCCGACCTACCTCGGCGCGCAATTCAGCGCCCGCTACGCAGTTCTCCCCGCCCCCGTGAAGGCGACGATCCAGGCCATCGTGCGGCGTTGGCCGCCGAGCGACAAGAAGGTGACGCTGTCCTTTTTGCTGAAGAAGTTTGTTGCTGGTGCGGAGATCGAGGGCATGGCTCGCCATCGGCTCTGGACGGCCAGCATCGATCCGGCACTGCTGAAGCGATTGGGTGTCGAGCCGGTCGTGGCGCCGACCGATCCCGGAAAGGAGGGCGAGGCGCTGCTCGATGCGCTGCAGCGCTATGACCTTGAGAATAGTCTTGCGGAAGGGCTGCTCACCAAGGCCGACCGAGCGAGCATGCTCTCGGCCATCGAGCTTCGAGCCCCATTCCTAGACCCTGACGTGATGGACTTCGCAGCCCGCCTGTTGCCCGAGCAGCGAGTGAAGGGCATAACCACGAAGGTGTTTCTCAAGGGCTATGCGATGCGTTACCTGCCACGAGCGATCGTGCATCGCAGGAAGCGCGGACTGTCGGTCCCTCTGACGGCCTGGCTGCGCGGTCCCCTCTACCCTTGGGCGGAGGGCCAACTGGCGAACCCGCTGTTTGAGGAGATCGGGATTCGGCGCAGAGAGGCCGTGGCGATGTTGCACGAGCACCGCCAGCTCAAATGCGACCATGCCCGGTCGCTCTGGACCCTCTTGGTGTTGAGCGAGTGGCTCAGCTGGGCGGCCTCAGGGTCCGATAGCCAACGGTACGAACACTTAAGATAAGGTGTAACCGCGTGATTGATTGATCTTGATTGGGGCGTGTCATCAAACGACAGTTTTGTTACGGATATTTTTTGTTTAGCCGAGTTGAGACTTGGCGGAGGGAGGCTTGCGAAATGAACATGGCGTAGCGGCCTCACCTATTAGCTGAAGCTCGGCAGGGCTGCATTCTATATTTGGATCAAGCGGTTGGTTCTACATCGAAGCGGTTAACTTCAGTTTCTAGGATCATCGGCAGGGATAAATTCGCGCGAGAATCTCGGGGACGGCCCGGTCTGTTGGTGCCTTCGGATTCGGCTGCCGGCGCAGCTCGGCGACGACTCTTCGAACCGTGTCGTCGATCGGCTCGGACTTCGGGACGCACCAGAGCGGCCCCTGCGGGTCACGGAACTTGCACGCGCAGGGGGCGGCGTACCACTCGCAGGCGGCGGCCTCCGTCCCCTTGTTACCTCGGGCGAACGCCTGGTCGCAAACCGATATCAGCTCCGCGACAGTGGGTCCGGCGTTTGCTAGTCCGCTTGCGGTAACCAGGGCGAGCGTAACGAGAGCGGCGCTCAGGGGAGATGCGGGTGGGTGAGTTAGCTTCAAAATTTGCACCTATCTTTCGGTTAGCTTGGAGATCCTTCGTGCGTTTCGCGTACTTCGTGGTTTCCGCGCCTGATCCGGCAAAAAGACGCCGGTTCAATCCTCCTGCTCCGATTCGACGCCCGTCGCAGAGTTCAGCCCATAGTCCCGGATAAGCCGTCGCAGGCGCGGCCGCGAGACACCCAGAATCTCGCACGCCCGACCCCTGTGCCAGCCGGTTGCGTCCAGGATCCGCTGCCCGTGGGCGAGCTCTACGTCGGCGAGGCTCATCTCGGTGAGCGGGCGCTGCGGTGCCGTCGTTGTGCTCGACGGGCACAGATCCGGCGGCTCGTTCAGGGCGGAGGCCAGGCCTTCGTCCAGATTGTGAGCGACGGCCGCCCTGTGGCCCTGGGCCTGCAAGTGCAGTTGCAGGGTGCGGCAGCCCGCGGTGTCGTCGTCGACAATGAGGATTCTTGGCATCGGTTGGGGCTCGGCGAGGGGCTCGATTCGATTCATAAGGTAACGATAGCGCTCCGACGCAGGTGATAGCGGTTCGGAGCGGGGCCTTTGCAGTCTGACATTATTCGCCGTAGGGACACCAGGGACCGGTCCGCTCGTGACTTGCTTCAGCGCATGCCGATGCGGTTAGTGGGACTGTATCGCGGCGAAAACTCACTAAATGTGTGCTAATTTCTAAGTGGACGGGGCTTCAATCGGGAGTTTCCGCGTAGGCACGCATGGAGAAATCGATGAACAAGAAAATCTCAACAGTTGCAATGGCGGCGGCCGTCCTGATGGCATCCGGGTTGGTGCCGGCGGATGAGCCCAAGAGTGGAGTGGAGGTCGGCGTGCTCTCGTGTAAATCGCTGCCCGACACGGCCAAGAACCTGGTGATTCATTCCACAGTGCAGGTCGAGTGTGTATATGAATCCACTTCCGGCAAGGAAAACTACGTCGGCGAGACGGGAATCGGTCTCGGTGTGGACCTGAACTGGAAACGTGTTGATGAAATCGGCTACACGGTTCTGGCCGGCTCCACGGATATCAGGCCGGGTTCCGGCGCCCTGGCCGGAAAGTACGTAGGTGGAAAGGCTTCAGCCACTGTGGGGTACGGAGGGGGTGCGGCTGTGCTGGTCGGTGGGGGAGGCAAGAACATCAGCCTGCAGCCTCTCGCGCTCGAGGGCAGTCAGGGTCTGGGCGTCGCCGCCGGCCTGACGTATCTTTACATCGAGCCTGCCAAATGAGCTGCTGCATGATGTCGGTTGTGCCTCGGTAGAGTTGTTCGTGATCATGGGGGCGCCACTGCCGCGGATGCAGTTGGCGCCGCGTTCTCCATTCCCGTAAGAGAAGTTTCAGTCTGCCGCGGTACCGTCGGCAGCAATAATCCCGGGCGTCGATTCCACGCCCGTTGTCACAGATTTCGATACGGATTCGGGTGCCTTCCGAGGCTAGCTCCAGCCCGGTGCTGATGCTGATCCGGCGCTCACCTTCGGGGAGGTCTTCCGTGGCTTGGATGGCGTTGATGAACAGGTTGGAGAATACCTGCCTGAGCTGATTCGGGTCTCCGGGAAAGGTGGGCAGCCCGCTCTGGTATCGCGCCTCCAAGGTGATTCTTTGCTCGTCGAGCCGCCTCTGGGTGAGGCCGACAACGGAGGACAGGGGGTTGCGAAGGTCGTGTGCGATCATAGTGGCCATGCGCCCGACCTCGGCCAGGGCTTGCGCGCGGGCCAGCTCGCGATTGCGCGACTCCACCTCCTGCTCCAAGCGCTTGCGCTCCGTGATGTCCTCTTTCACGGCGAGATAGTGGGTGATCCGCCCCTGTGCGTCCCTGAGCGCGGAGATGGATGCCGATTCCCAGTACAGCTCACCGTTCTTGCGGCGGTTGTGAAATTCTCCCCGCCACTCCCCCCCGGCGCTAACGGTTCTCCACAGCTCGGAGTACTCACCGGGCGCCGTCTCGCCGGACTTCAGGACACGCGGGTTTTGGCCGGCGACCTCGGTACGGCTCCAGTCTGTGAGCGCGAGTAAGAAGCGGTTGCAAATGGTGATTCGGCCGGCCTTGTCGAGGGCGACGGCGGCCAGTTGTATGTCCTCGAGGGTGCGCCGGAAGCGGCGCTCGTAGTCGCTGTGCAGCTCGGCCTGGTGGTGGTGCACCCGGGCGCGGGCGAGCAGGAAGGAGCCGAGTGCCAGCATGGCGCCGTACAGTGCTATGTGATCGGCCAGAAAGCGTGCTGGCGAGGGTACCAGGTCCTGTGGGGGAAGACGGGCGATGATCTTCCAGGCGTAGGGGCTTTCCAAGGCGTCGGCGGGTGTGGCCAGGTCCGTACGGGCGCTCCGAGCGGCCGCATGGGCGACCGGGTGCGGAGAGACGGTGGCGAAGGTGAAAAGACCGTTGCCTGTGAGCAGCTGTCCGCGCCTGCGCTGACCGATGTGCCGCCACTCCTCGGGAAACTCCCGCGCGAAGGTCCGGTCGGAGCCGAGCATGAAGCCCCACGCGTCTGCGGGATCGGGACCTTGAAGCCAGTAACCGCGCGGCTCCACCAAGTGCAGGCGGCGAGAAAGGTCCAGCCGAAGGTGTGGGGCAGGCGTCTTACTGGAGCTGTTGTCGGTTCAGGCTGTGCGGACATGGGGCGCCGATGCGGCGTTGGCTCCGGCAAGGACGCTGCCGCAAATCTTACGCAAAAACTCGCACCGAAGGTGCTTCGCGGGGCGCCGACCTATCGAGCAGTGCCCTGTGTGCGTCGACAGCCCTTCTGTACCGGCGCGTTACGCGTCAAAATGGGCGCCTATTCCCAAACGGTAGAGAGAGGGCTCCGTCAGTGATCATGTACAGAATTTCCCGGCTGCGCAGGGCCTCGGCCGCTACCTGTGTCCTCGCTGCTTTGCTGGCCACCGCACCCTCGCTGCAGGCGGATAAGATGCCGCCCCTGTGGGGCTACGGGATCAAGAGTTGCTCCCAATTCCTGGACGCGGTCGAGCGCAACGAGGAAGGGCGGGCCTTGCAGCAGCACGAGTACCGCCGTTACCAGGACTGGCTGACCGGGTTCATCTCCGGGCTCAATCTGGCGACCGGAAAGGATGTGCTCAAGGGCGCCGACATCGATACCGCAATGCAGCGTATTCGGGCGCACTGCGGTGGCAATAAGAAGGATGACTTCTTCACGGCAACCATGGACCTGG
This sequence comes from uncultured Gammaproteobacteria bacterium, assembly GCA_963802975.1. GTDB lineage: Bacteria > Pseudomonadota > Gammaproteobacteria > Chromatiales > Chromatiaceae > Thiosymbion. The sequence continues at coordinate 92,996 of CAWDLA010000048.1, read as the reverse complement.
TGCGTATGCTCAGCGGGCTGCGATGACGATCCTGCCCCGGTAGGCTAACCGCAACGGCCTTCGATGCAGCTCGTCGTCTCGTTTTCTCCACGATCTAATCTTCCGCCGAGCGCCGGCGGAGCTTACGGCCGGACGTGTGAAGCTTGTATCCGTGCGGGATGTTGTCGCGGATCGAGACCGGCAGGGGATTGGGGCGCTTAAAGACGATCCCTACCTGGAAAGAAGTCAACGAGTCCCTGCCGGATGCCAAGATCGAGGTGCCGGGTCCACCTCCCACCTCCGGTGCGCGGTAGGCTTTCGCAGCGCTGCCCATGGAGCCCATGGGCAAGCTTGAAGAGAGGTAGTCTCCGGGTCTCCGAAAGAGGCTTGATCTAGGGGATTGCCGGCGGTCCGAGGGGCTGCCGGCTTTGCTCGTTTCAAGGCTGGAGCAGATCCAATCCATGCAGTCGTCTGTCTTGCTTATCGGGTTCTGGACAGGATTCCAGGACAGCATAGCGACCGGCCTGACGAAGGCCGAATTGCCGGCCGAGATCGCCGCAGACCTTTCCGACGGGCGGCTCGGCCTGCTGCTCAACGACATCAAGAACCTGGCAACGGGAAACATCCGCAAGGCGGGGCTTTGGGAGAGGAGGTCAAAGACCGGCTCGGCGAGCCGGGCAGCGGGCTCTCCGGCGGCCGGCAGCACCGCCTGTGCATCGGAAAGCCTTCTCGGTGTTGCCGTGCTGTCGCGGTTGCGCTTTGAGGGCGAGGGTATGGCGTGCTAGCCTCCTTTAAATGCTACAGCCGGTTTATACTCGGCCCTCCCCGGTACGCCGCCATGAGCGCCACGAATGTCCTGCCCCGTCTCCTGGAGCTGATCTGCGATCTCTACGATGATTCCGCAGGCTTTCTGGAGCACAGGGACGAAGCGCAGCTCTGGTACAACCGCGGTTACGCCAATGGTGTGATCCGCGCCCTGGGCGAGCTTGGATACGGCGGGCAGATCGCCGCGTCCCTCGATCCGGATGCGGAGGACCTGATTTCCGGTCAGGAGATGCTTCCCTGGGGTAAGGCCTACAATCACGGTTGGGAGATGGGCAGGAAGGAAACCTATAAAGTGATGGAGGTGGACTGAGTTGGTGAAAATCGTTTCTTTCAACGTCAATGGCATTCGGGCTCGTCCCCATCAGCTCGAAGCCCTCAAGGCGTGGCACGACCCCGACATCATCGGCATCCAAGAATCGAAAGTGGCCGACGATGTCTTTCCGCTGGAGATGGTCGAGGGGCTGGGCTATAGAGACTCACTTCCACGGTCAGAAGTCTCACTACGGGGTGGCGCTGTTGAGCAAACAGGCGCCGCTGACGGTCACCAAGGGCTTTCCCGACGACGGCGATGAGGCGCAGCGCCGGATGATCACTGCGAGCTATTCCCTGTCGGGCGGTCGTGAGCTCACAGTCGTCAATGGTTACTTCCCGCAAGGGGAGAGCCGAGACCACCCGACGAAATTTCCCGGCAAGCAAAAGTTCTACGCGGATCTCAATCGATTTGTGCGCGAGAGCTTCACCCCGGACCAGAACCTGGTGATCGTCGGGGACATGAACGTGGCCCCACTGGACGGGGATATAGGCATCGGCGAAGATAACGCAACGCGCTGGCTGCGCTCGGGCAAATGCAGCTTCTTGCCCGAGGAGCGCGAATGGCTCGAGACACTGACCGAGTGGGGGCTGTTCGATGCCTACCGCACGGTTTACCCCCAGACCGATGACCGCTTCAGCTGGTTCGACTACCGCAGCAGGGGATTCGAGCGCGAGCCCAAACGCGGCTTGCGCATCGACCTGCTGTTGGTGACTGCGCCCCTGCGTGAGTGTCTGTTGGACGCGGGCATCGACTACGACATCCGCGGGATGCCGAAGCCCTCGGATCATTGTCCGGTGTGGGCCACCTTCGATTTCTGAGGGCGATGTGGACTTGTGCTGCAAATGAACACAAATCAACACGAATGGGAAAAGAGCTTCCAGGTTGTGTAGCTCGTGCGCTTCGTCGCCGATGCCCACTCGGGTGAGGCTGGCCCGTTACCTGCGTCTGCTTGGTTTCGACACCCTGTTCAAAAACGATCCCGGGGACGCCGCCCTCGTGCGGATCTCCCTGGGCGAAGGGCGCATCCTGCTGAGCCGGGACCGGCGACTGCTCGAGCGACGAGGCCTGATCCACAGCCCTGGATACCTGCGACGCGGCCACGCGAGCAGCTCGGTTATTTCGTCGATCGACTGGATCTGTATCGCCAGTGTAGACCCTTCACCCGTTGTACGGTCTGTAACGGCATCCTTTCCGCGGTGGATAAGGACGCGGACGATCTGAGGCTACCACCGCGCGTCCGGGCCGCATTCGACACCTACTGGCGCTGCAACGGCTGCAGTCGCGTTTACTGGCAGGGGAGCCATTTCATGCGGCTAAAAGAAATGGTGAAGCAACTGTCCCAGGCAGACTCGCGTAGCCGGGATGAGCTTTCCTGACTCGTACACGAAACTGGAAGCCTGCGGAGGAATGGTTCGACAATCTCACCTGGACCCATGAGATGGGGCTGTCCCTGGCCTACGTCGCCACCGATCTTAACAATGAGCAGAAAGTCGCGGCGGAGCAGGAGTTTTGATGACCGATCCATCCTTGGTCAACGGGTGGCCGAGCAGGCATTCTCCTTCTTCCTGGACTCCGTCCAGCGCCACCTCCAGGATCTGGTTGACCGGTTCTTCCGTTTCGCAAGTTTGCAGCCTGACCGGTAGATAATTGGGCGTGTAGCCGAACCAGTCGCCGTCCCGTCCGCCGCCGTAGCGGCCCTCCACCAGGACAGGCATCCGCCGTCCGGCGAATCTTTCGAGTACCTCGCGCTTCATTCGCCGGCCCAAGTCGTGCATCAGGCGGCTGCGTTCCTTCTTGATCTCGTTCGGGACCTGATCCCCCAAAGCGGCCGCCTTGGTGCCCTGCCGTGGTGAGTAAGGGAAGACATGGAGGTGACCGAAGCCCACGGACTGCACGAAGGATAGGGTCTGCTGCCACTCGGTCTGCGTCTCGCCGGGAAAGCCGACGATGATGTCCGTGGTCAGGTTGAAGTCCGGTACCTGCTGCCGTGCTGCGGTTGCCAGGCGAACAAACTCATCGGTCCGGCAGCGCCTGGCCATGCGGCGCAGCACCGCGTCAGAGCCGCTCTGCAGCGGCAGGTGCAGGTGAGGCATCAGGCGCCGGTCTTCGAACAGTTGCCAAAAGCCCTCGGGCAGGTCCCAAGGCTCCAGCGAGCCCATGCGCACTCGCGGCACATCGGTATCTGTGAGGATTGCTTGGATCAGCTCGGTGAGCCCGCTGCCGGTGTCGCTGCCGTAGCCACCGAGATGGACGCCGGTGATCACGACTTCCTTGATGCCTTCTGCGGCCAGCTGGTTGATCTGGTCCAAGATCTCGGTGATCGGGCGGCTGCGCTCGTCACCGCGGGCCAGGGTTACGATACAGAAGGTACAGCGGTAACGGCATCCGTCCTGGACCTTGACGAAGGCGCGCTGGCGGCCGCGGGCGAACAGTGGGTTGGTGCCGGGCTCGGTTGCGGTCTGCGGCATGGTGCAGAGGTCGAGCTCACGAGCGGTGATCTCCACCAACTGGTCCTTGTCCTGGTTGGGCACCAGCAGGTCGATACCCTGCTCCCGCGCCAAGGCATCGCCCTGGAGCGAGGCGAAACAGCCGCTGACCACCAGCTTGGCCCGGGGGTTGGCGCGTTGGGTGCGGCGCAGCAGCTTGCGCGACTTGCGCACAGCCTCCGCGGTGACCGCGCAGGTATTGACTACCACGAGATCCGCGCTTTCGCCGTCGGCGGTGATGCGAAAGCCGCGCTGTTGGAACTGGCGAGACCAAGTCTCGAGCTCTGCTTCGTTGAGCCGGCATCCGAGTGTTTGAAGCTGTATGCGCATTAGAAGACCGATAACATTTCGGCTGTTGGCAAGAGGGCCTTTTTCAAGCGCTCGCACTCGGGGCGGCGCGTCTTACCCGGAGCCGGAAGCCATCGGGGGAATATTCGGCGGCATGCCACCGGGAGGCGGTGGTGCGGGTGAGTTCTGGTGCAGGAGCAGACGCCAACCCAGGGGACCCCTGCGGTAGATATTGGTCGCGAGCACCGGTGGTTGCGGTGGATTGCCCGGTCTGCCGACCAGTTCCTCCAGGAAGTGGATGGCAATGTCGCCGCTCTGGAGCCAACGGATGTGACGGACCTGGATCTCGAGCTGGATCTCGCCGTCGGTGATGGGGCGAAACGCCTCGTGTACGTCCGTCCCGTGAAGCATCGGCTGCATGGGAAGCAGGCAGGCGATGTCCGACGAGTCCTCCCAGACGGTCCGAAGGCGCGCGGTGTCGCGGTCGTCGATGGCGTCGTAGAAGGCATCTTCCACGTCTTGAGGCGTTGCGAAATCTTCTGGCATAGAACTGATTTGTTCCGATTGATCCGGATGCTTACCGAGGACGACGCGGGATGAGAATTCGCAGGACATCCTCGCTTACCTCGCGGGTCATAGCCGTAAGGTCGGCGTCGCGGGGGACGTTGAAGCGTCGGCTGGCGCTTCCGCTGGAGAAGCTGTAGCTGCGGCTGTAGCCGCGGTTCTGCTCGAAGCTGTCTTCACGCACCTCTTGCCGCGATTGGTCGCGGCTGACACTGATCCAGCTTCCTCTGGTGCTGACCTGGATGTCTTCGGGTTTCATGCCGTTGAGCTGGATATCGATGACGTAGGCATCGTCGGTCGTGTGGCGCGAGATCTGTAGCGGACCGGATGCTCCGCCATATCCGGATCTGGGCTCCATCCTCTGAAAACCGGGGCCTGGTCCAAAGGGGGAATAGGCAGGCGGTTGGGGTCCGTAACCGTAGGGGCGGGGTGAGGCGCCGGGGAACGATGAATCGGGTGCGGTGCCGGGCACCTGATGCAGGCCTTGAAAGCCCGGTGCGGCTGCTCCGGGGTCCCGGGTGACCGGGGCCTGAGCATCGGGAGGCGGCCCTGCCGACTGCGCATTCGGACCATAGGGATCGGCTCCGTACGGTGTCCACGCACTCGCTGCGGCAGATCCGAGCATGGAGAAGGCTGCGAGCAACGGGTAGGTCTTACGGGAAAGTCTCGACATCCGGGCGGCTCCTCATAAGGTGTTGCTGTTCTCTACTAATTATAGAGCGCGCAACTCACCTGCGCACTCGCCAGGTTGGGCCGTCCGATTCATCGATCAGGCCTTGGTCGAGCAGCCAGGCGCGCGCATCCTCGGCATCTTGCTCGAACCAGGCACGCGCGGACCCGTGCCGGAAGCTGTACCCCCAAGCGTCCATGTCCGCGAACAGCCTCTCGCGCCCGAAGCCGGGGATCAGGTCGGAGAGCAGCACCTGGAGATAGCAGACGGCGTTTTCCTCGGCGACGTCGCCGCCCGCCTGGGTATGCAGGGATTTACGTCGGCCCTCGTTCATGCAGATCCAGTGGCAGGCCTCGTGCAGAGCGGAATGTACGGGCGTGTCCTCACGCAGGTACAACCCTTTCCCGACCAGTCCCGCTTCCGGTTCACCCCAGAAGCTGCCGGGGATCGGGTCGCCCGGCGCGATGGTCCTGATCCCTAGCCCAAACCCTTGTAGGAGGTTTCTCAGCCGGTCCGGTCCGACGTCGCCGCATACCAAAACGTTCATGACCGCGGGGTATCGCGCATGCTGAATTCAGGCGGCTTGCGCGGGTACATCTGCGGTGTGTCTCGGTCGATCGCGATAAACTCAGCCGGCATCGAACCCATAACTGGCTTCCGGTCGTTGCCCGACATTTTACCCGCTACGCCGGTGACAAGTCGGACAGTCTGCCAGGTCAGGTTCAAGCGTCGATCCGATGCTACCAGCGACCGCAAGAGGTTGCCCCGTCGAGGAGAAACCTCGTCCCGAGGAATGTGGATTTTCCCCGGAAATTGATCCGAGACGGCCGCTTGGAGTCGGGTGTTTCGATCTCCCTTTTGCACACCGTTTATCTTTCAGTCGGCTGTGTCATAATGCACGGCTTGATTTTTAATCGCTTTGTGTGCCCGCTTTATCTGTTGCTGCTGAGGACTAGTACATGAGCTTTTTCATCTCCGACGCCCTGGCCCAGGATGCCGCCGCTGCCCAGGGGAGCGACCCGCTTCTGGGGCTCCTGTTCCCGATCGGCTTGGTGGTCATCCTGTATTTCCTGATGATCCGCCCGCAGGTGAAGCGCCAGAAGGAGCACAAGAAGATGGTCGAGGCCCTCGCCAAGGGCGACGAGGTGGCCACCATGGGCGGCATCCTGGGACGCATCACCGATTTGGGCGAGAATTTCGCTCAGGTCGAGGTGGCGGACGGTGTCGTCGTGAAGATCCGCCGTGGAGCGGTCGAGTCCGTTCTGCCCAAGGGCTCTATCAAGGAGCTGTGATCCGGCAGCAAGCCGAGGCTCGGGACGCGGGTCCCGCGTTTCGAGCCCTGTGGCAGCTTGCCGATTCGCACCAGAGACGCCCCGGTTCTGCTGTCAGCCCGAACCCGCTCTCCAAGCCGAGGAAACCGGTCGCCTTCGCGGATGACCGACCTGTGATGGAATCCCCATGAACCGATATCCGTTGTGGAAAAATCTGCTGATCCTGGTCGTGATCCTGGTCGGCGTTCTCTATGCGTTGCCCAATCTCTTCCCCCAGAACCCTTCCATCGAGGTGACCGCGGCCCGCGGCGCGGAGGTGACCGACGCCAGCGTGGGCGAGATCAAGGCCGCACTGGAGAACGCGGGGGTCGAGTACAAGGCGGTGGAGCAGCCCGATGGTGGCAAGCTGCTGGTGCGATTCGCCACCTCCGGCGACCAGCTGCGCGGTCAGGGGGCCATCGAGGGCACGCTGTCGGACCGTTATAACAGCGCCCTGACCCTGGCCCCGGATCTCCCCGGCTTCCTGAACGCCATGGGTATCCAGCCCATGTTCCTGGGTCTGGACCTGCGCGGCGGCATCCATGTGCTGATCGACGTCGACATGGACGCGGCCGTGGATCAGGCCCTGGAGCGCTACACCGGCGACATCCGCACCCTGCTGCGCAATGAGAAGGTGCGCTACGTCACGGTCGACCAAGGACAAGGGTCGGGTCAGCGTCAAGTTCCGCGATGCCGCGACCCGGGACAAGGCGGAGGAGTTGATCGGTGGCGAGTTTCGCGACCTGATCCTGGAGACAGGGGATGACGGGACCTCTTTCTACGTCCATGCGGGCATGAGTCCCGTGGACGAGCAGGCGGTCAAGAAGTTCGCCCTGCAGCAGAACATCACCACCCTGCGCAACCGCGTCAACGCCCTCGGCGTGGCCGAGCCCATCATCCAGCAGCAGGGAGATAGGCGCATCGTGGTCCAGCTGCCCGGTGCGCAGGACCCGGCGCGGCTCAAGGAGATCCTGGGTGCCACCGCGACCCTGGAGTACCGGCTGGTGGACACCGAGCACAGCGTGGAAGACGCGGTCGACGGCCGGGTCCCCGTATCCAGCAAGCTCTACGAAGACCGGAACGGTCGCCAGTCCTGCTGCTGCGGCGGGTGATCGTCACCGGCGACCAGATCACCGATGCCTCCTCGGGCTTCGATCAGCGCAGCGGACAGCCCGCCGTGTTCGTCAGCCTGGACGGGCAGGGCGCGCGCCGCATGCGCAACGTCACCACCGAGAACGTGGGCAAGCCCATGGCGGTGGTCTTCATCGAGAACCGCACCGTCACCCGGATGGTGGACGGCGAGCCGGTCAAGCGCAAGGTGCGTACGGAAGAGGTGATCAGCGTCGCCAACATCCTGGAGCCCTTCGGCCGCCGCTTCCAGACCACCGGCCTCGACAGCACCGACGAGGCCCGCGATCTGGCCCTGCTGCTGCGTGCCGGCGCCCTGGCCGCGCCCATCGAGATCGTCGAGGAGCGCACCATCGGCCCCAGCCTGGGCCAGGACAACATCGACCAGGGCTTCCAGTCCGTGGTCATCGGCTTCGTCCTGGTGGTGGTCTTCATGGCCGTCTACTACCGGGTGTTCGGCCTGGTGGCGGACCTGGTGCTGTTCGTCAACCTGGTGATGATCGTGGCCGTGCTGTCCATGCTGCAGGCCACCCTGACCCTGCCGGGCATCGCCGGCATCGTGCTCACCGTGGGCATGGCGGTGGATGCCAATGTGCTCATCTTCGAGCGCATCCGCGAGGAGATCCGCAACGGCAACACGCCCCAGGCCAGCATCCACGCCGGCTACGAGAAGGCCCTCTCGACCATCGTCGATGCCAACATCACCACCCTGATCGCGGCGGTGGTGCTGTTCAGCTTCGGTACCGGGCCGATCAAGGGCTTCGCCGTGACCCTGTTCATCGGCATCCTCACCTCCATGTTCACCGCCATCCTCGGCAGCCGCGCCGTGGTCAACCTGATCTACGGCGGGCGGCGTGTGCGCAAGCTGGCAATCTGAGCAGGAATAAAGACCATGGAAATGTTGCAGCACCTCAATGTCGACTTTATGGGCAAGCGCCGGGTGGCGGTAGCCGTTTCTGCCGTTGCTGATCCTGATCTGCGTCGTGTCGATGGTCTTGCGCGGACTGAATTTCGGGCTCGACTTCACCGGCGGTACCCTGATCGAGGTGGGATACGAGCAACCGGCCGAGCTCGCCGAGGTGCGCGCCGCCCTCGCCGAAGGTGGCTTCCCAGGGGCGACCGTGCAGCACTTCGGGACCGCGCGCGACGTGCTGATTCGCCTCGCCCCGAAAGCTCAGGAGGGCGAAGATGTCAGCGCCGATCTCAGCGATCGCGTCTTCCGAGCCCTCAACGTTGCCGCCGAACGGAACCGTGGATCTGCGCCGGGTGGAGTTCGTCGGGCCGCAGGTGGGCGAGGAGCTGACCGAGGACGGCGGGCTGGCCATGCTGTTCTGCCCTGTTCGGTATCCTGATCTACGTCGCCCTGCGCTTCGAGTGGCGGTTCGCGGTCGGTGCCGTCATCGCCCTGGTCCACGATGTCCTGATCACGGTCGGCGTGTTTTCCCTGTTGCAGATCGAGTTCGACCTGCCGGTGCTGGCCGCAGTGCTGGCGGTGATCGGCTACTCGCTGAACGACACCATCGTGGTCTTCGACCGCATTCGAGAGAACTTCCGCAAGATGCGCAAGGGCACGGCGGTCGAGATCATCAACCAGTCTCTCAACCAGACCCTGTCGCGCACGGTCATCACCTCCGGAACGACGCTGCTGGTGCTCCTGGCCCTGTTTATCTTCGGCGGCGAGATCATCAGCGGCTTCGCCTTGGCGCTGATCATCGGCGTCGTCGTCGGCACCTACTCGTCGATCTACGTGGCGTCGGCGGCAGTCGTAGCGCTGGGGGTGAGCAAGGCCGACCTGATGCCCGTGGAGAAAGAAGGGAAAGAGATGGATTCGATGCCATAGCCCGCATCGCGTCTGCTCCGGGGTCACCAGGCTCCCGGGGCGCTAGATCTGTCAGGAGGTTTGCTCGCAAGCCGCGGGCGGTATGCAATGCGCGCTTTGACGCGCGTCGATGGCGGATTTTTTCACAGTCTCAAGACTGGTGGAACGACTTCGAATGAGCGTCGGCGCGCTTCGCCGGATTGCTTGAAAGCCGTGAATAGGCTGACAGAGGAAGCCCCTGGACGGAGGACTTCAGGCATTGAGGGTTTCGCTAAGAAAGGGCCGGATCCTCGCGAGCATCGCCTGGTGGACCTTGAGGTTTCCGGCAACGATGTTACCCGTTTGCAGATAACGATCACCACCGCCGATGTCGCTGACCGCACCGCCCGCCTCGCTGATCAACAGGGCGCCGGCGGCCAAGTCCCATTGGGCCAGACCCAGTTCCCAGAACCCGTCGGTTCGGCCCGCCGCTACGTAAGCGAAATCCAAGGCCGCGGAGCCGGGGCGGCGGATACCCGCCGTGTCTTGGATCATCGCCCTCAGCATGCCGAGATAGGCGTCCAGGTGACTGTGGTCGCGGTAGGGAAAGCCGGTGCCGATGAGGGCCCCTTCCAGGGACGTGCGGCCCGCTACGCGCAGGCGCCGGTCGTTGAGCTGGGCGCCCTGGCCGCGGCTGGCGGTGAACATCTCCTCGCGCAGGGGGTCGTAGACCACCGCCTGCTCCAGGCGGTTGCGGTACTTGAGGGCGATGGACACGGAAAACTGGGGGAAGCCGTGCAGGTAGTTGGTGGTGCCGTCCAGCGGGTCGATCACCCACTGGAAGTCGCTGCCTTGGTGCTCGCCGCTCTCCTCGGCCAGGATGGCGTGGTCCGGGTACCTGCTGCGCAGCTCCTGGATGATGGCCGCCTCGGCGCCGCGGTCAACCTCGCTGACGAAATCGTTGCGGCTCTTGCTGGTGACGGCGATGCTGTCGGTACGCTCGGCGTAGCGCAGCAGGATGCGGCCGGCGCTGCGAGCGGCCCGGATGGCGATGTTGAGCATGGGGTGCATGGCGGGCACGATACCTGAACCGGCAGCTAGATCAAAGCTTGACAATGAAGCAATGTTCTGATGAAGCTGTAGTGATGGTTTCAAAAGAAGTCTTGAACCGCAGAGACGCAACGGACGCAGAGGTAAATCGATGAGCTCGGGCTTCGCGCCTGCGCCATGCTGTGCCTTTCCAGCTCATTCGCGTTCGGTTGCGGCAAACAGCTAATCGAGCATGACCGATTCATTGTCCGACGTACTGAGCAACATCCGCTTCGTCTTGGTCGAAACCACGCACCCGGGAAATATCGGCGCGGTGGCCAGGGCCATGAAGACCATGGGGCTGAGCCGGCTGCACCTGGTCAGGCCGAAGTCCTTGCCCAACGCGGAGGCCTTGGCCCGGGCGTCCGGTGCCGATGACCTGTTGGAGACAGCCCCGGTTCACGCGGATCTTGTGGATGCGCTGCGCGGATGCCGCCTGGTAATAGGCTCCAGCGCGAGGCTGCGGACCGTAGAGTGGCCGCTGCTGGAGCCGCCCGCCTGTGCGCAGCGCCTCCTCGCGGAGGCGCGACAGGGCGATGTGGCATTGCTGTTGGGACGCGAGAGCTCGGGGTTGACCAACGAGGAGCTTGCCCGTTGTCACTATCTGGCCCACATCCCGACCAATCCGGAGTTCAGCTCATTGAACGTGGCGGCTGCGGCCCAAATCTTTGCTTATGAGATCAGACGCACCTGGCGCGAGGCAGAGGGGCTGAAGATTGAGGATACGCCCAGGGACCTGGCCACTGCGGAGGCCATGGAGGGATTCCACGCCCACTTGGCACAGACCTTGGTGGACACCGGATTCAGCGACCCCGTGCAGTCACGCAAGCTGCTGCGGCGGTTGCGTCGACTGTTCAACCGGGCACGTCCAGACTGGGTGGAGTTGAATATCATGCGCGGTATTTTGAGCGCCGCGCAAGGTAGGAAGACCGCGGATCGATTCCGCAAGTCAGATACATCCGGCGGAGACACGTCCGGGTTGGCCTGAGAAGCTACGGAGAAACCCATTGTTCGAGCGACTGCGAGAGGACATCGGTTGCGTATTCGAGCGCGACCCGGCCGCCCGCAGCGGATTTGAGGTGCTCACTACCTACCCGGGCGTCCACGCGGTTTTGCTGCACCGACTTTCCCACTCCTTGTGGAACCGCGGCTTCAAATGGCTCGCCCGCGTCCTGTCAAATCTGGCTCGCCTCTTCACCGGGATAGAGATTCACCCTGGCGCGCGCATCGGCAGTCGTTTCTTTATCGATCATGGCATGGGCGTCGTCATCGGGGAGACGGCCGTGATCGGTGACGACTGCACCCTCTACCACGGCGTAACCCTGGGCGGTACCAGCTGGGAGAAGGGCAAGCGTCATCCCACCCTGGGGCGCGACGTGGTCGTCGGCGCCGGCGCCAAGGTATTGGGACCGATCGAGATAGGAGACGGTGCTCGTATCGGCTCCAACTCGGTTGTGGTGACGTCGGTGTCCGCGGGCAGCACGGTAGTCGGTGTACCCGGGCATGTGGTGGAGCCCGCGCCAAGCGGCGAGGCTCACGAGCGGCGCGCGGTCACAGCCCAGCGTATCGGCTTCGACGCCTACGGCGCGACCAAGGATTCGCCGGACCCGGTAGCCCATGCCGTTAACTGCATGCTGGATCACATCCACGTCATGGATCAGCGGATCGAGGCTTTGTCCGGCATTCTGGAGCGGCAGGGAATCAGCGGCCACTTCGACCATCTGCCGGACTTGGAGGCGTGCGAGATTCAATCGGCGGGGGACGAGCACACGCCCGCCGAAAGTCCCGCCGCATCCGCGGCTGGCCGGGTGGATGAGCTGAAGAAGGTGTCCTGATCAGGATTCTTCTTGGCTGGCAGTAGATAATCATTGCATAATATTCAGATAGTCTTCATCGGTTTGCGCTGATGTCGCTAAGGATCAGGCTTGAAGCCGTGTGAAACTACGCGATAATACTTGACCGATTGGGTTGGTTATTGTAGCATTCCGCAACTTCGTCAAGGCAGGAGCGATTTACCCGTGAGACTAACTACCAAAGGGCGCTACGCCGTCACCGCAATGCTCGATTTGGCCATCCACCACGGGAGCGGCCCGATCGCATTGGCGGACATCGCGCAGCGCCAGGGCATCTCCCTGTCCTATCTGGAGCAGCTCTTCTCCCGGCTTCGGAAGCGCTCCCTGGTCTCCAGCGTTCGCGGTCCCGGGGGGGGCTATAACTTGGCGCGCGGTGCTTCGGAGATCCACATCGCCGAAGTGATCTCCGCCGTGGACGAGAACGTGGACACCACCCGCTGCGGAGGAGCCCACAACTGTCAGAACGAAGGGCCCTGCCTTACGCACGACTTGTGGTACGAACTCAGCAGCCGGATCTACGACTATCTAAATCATATTAGCTTGCAGGATCTGGTGAACGGCAAGGGGGTGCAGGACGTTGCCCGGCGGCAGGACGGAAACGCTTCCGGGGTCGGGGTCGACGGGTTCGGTGTCGGGGGTCTGACCGCGGGAGCCTGATTTCGCGCCCGGCCCTGCCAACAGTTTCGGAGCATTCGAGATGAAGCTACCCATCTACATGGATTATTCGGCGACCACCCCGGTCGATCCCCGTGTCGCCGAGAAGATGTGCAGCTGCCTCACGCTGGATGGTACGTTCGGAAATCCCGCCTCGCGTTCACATCCGTTCGGATGGGAGGCGGAAGATGCGGTGGACGAGGCCCGCCGCCAAGTCGCCGAGCTGGTCAATGCCGATCCCAAGGAGATCGTCTGGACGTCCGGCGCCACCGAGTCCAACAATCTTGCGATCAAGGGTGCCGCACACTTCTACCATAAGCGTGGAAAGCACATCGTTACCTGCAAGACCGAGCACAAGGCGGTGCTCGATACCTGCCGGGCCTTGGAGCGCGAGGGATTCGAAGTCACCTATCTGGATCCGGAGCCAACTGGCCTGATCGACTTGGGCAAGCTGGAGGCCTCCTTACGCGAGGACACCATTCTGGTGTCGATCATGCACGTGAACAACGAGATCGGCGTCGTCCAGGACATCGAGGCCATCGGCGAGCTGACCCGTTCGCGCAAGATTCTATTCCACGTCGACGCCGCCCAAAGCGCGGGCAAGGTGCCCATCGACCTGGAGCAGGCGAAGGTCGACCTGATGTCATTCTCGGCTCACAAGATCTACGGTCCCAAGGGCATCGGTGCCCTCTATGTGCGCCGCAAGCCCCGCGTGCGTCTGGAGGCACAGATGCACGGCGGAGGCCACGAGCGCGGTATGCGCTCAGGCACGCTGGCGACCCATCAGATCGTGGGCATGGGTGAGGCCTTCCGTATCGCACGTCAGGAGATGGCCGCCGAGAACGAGCGCGTGATTGCCCTGCGCCAGCGCCTGTGGGACGGGCTCAAGGATATGGAGCAGGTGTTCCTGAACGGCGACGCGGAGCAGCGCGTAGCGGGTAACCTCAACGTGAGCTTCGCCTTCGTGGAGGGTGAGTCCCTGATCATGGCCCTGAAGGACCTCGCCGTCTCCTCCGGCTCCGCCTGCACCTCCGCCAGCCTGGAGCCCAGCTATGTGCTGCGCGCCCTGGGTCGGGAGGACGAGTTGGCGCACAGCTCCATCCGTTTCACCCTCGGTCGTTTCACCACCGCCGAGGAGGTGGACTACGCGGTTGCGAAGATCCGCGAGCAGGTCGAGCGCTTGCGCGAGCTTTCACCCCTGTGGGACATGTACAAAGACGGCATCGATCTGAGTTCGGTGCAGTGGGCGGCGCACTAAGGCGATTTCCGTCAAACGCCTAAACCCGGACACGGCATTAGAACGCCGAAGAGGTAACAGACCATGGCTTACAGCGAAAAAGTTCTGGACCACTACGAGCACCCGCGTAACGTGGGCAAGTTCGACAACAACGACGATAGCGTCGGCACCGGCATGGTCGGCGCGCCCGCCTGCGGCGACGTGATGCGCCTGCAGATCAAGGTCAGCGACGACGGCGTCATCGAAGACGCCCGCTTCAAGACCTACGGATGTGGCTCCGCCATCGCTTCCAGCAGCCTGCTGACCGAGTGGGTAAAGGGCAAGACTCTGGATGAGGCTCAGCAGATCAAGAACCAGGAAATCGCCGACGAGCTGGCGCTGCCGCCGGTCAAGGTCCACTGCTCGGTATTGGCGGAGGACGCCATCAAGGCGGCCATCCAGGACTACGAGAAGAAGCGGGGCGCCTGAGGCGCATTCCAGTCTTTTTCGGGGCCGGCGGGAAGTGCCGAGCCCGCGACCACGGAGCTTTCACATGAGCATCAAAATGACACCGGCGGCCGCGGATCGCGTCCGCACCTTTCTCGCCAATCGTGGGAAGGGCGTAGGCTTACGCCTCGGAGTGAGGACGTCCGGTTGCTCCGGTATGGCCTACGTCATCGAGTTTGCAGACGAGCTGGAGTCGGACGATCAGGTCTTCGAGGAACAGGGGGTCAAGGTCATCGTGGACCCCAAGAGCCTGCTCTATCTCGACGGGACCGAACTGGACTACACCAAAGAAGGCCTCAACGAAGGGTTCAAGTTCAACAATCCCAACGTCAAGGACATGTGCGGCTGCGGCGAAAGCTTCAACGTCTGAGCCCCGCGTGCAGTCCCTGTTGTGCTGGACTTCTCCAAGAACCACTTCGAGCTCTTCGGGCTGCCGACCGGCTACCGGATAGACACCGAGCTGCTGGCAGAGCGTTACCGTGGCCTGCAGCACGCGCTGCATCCGGACCGATATGCCGCATCGGGTGATCGCGAGAAGCGGTTGTCCATGCAGGCGTCCACGCATGTCAACGAGGCGTTCCAGACACTCAAAGATCCCGTGGAGCGGGCGCGCTACCTGTTGTCGCTGCACATTGGCGGCGTCGGAGGCGAGAGCGAGACGACCGGCGACATGGCCTTCCTGATGGAGCAGATAGAGCTGCGCGAGGCCATCTCGGAGGTCAAGAGTAAACCGGATCCAGCGGCGGCCGTCGGTGCGGTGCTCGATAGGCTGCTCGAGCAGTCGGCGGTTCTCATCGGACAGCTCGAAGTGCGGCTCGAGGCCCCTTCCGCCGAAGATCTGGATGCGGCGCGGGAGCTGGTGCGCAAGCTTCAGTTCGTGGCCAAATGCCGGGTGGAGGCGGAGAACCTGGAAGCGGAGCTGGACGAGCTTCTGTGAGTTCGGTCGGTTGTCGCGGATTTGTTTTTTTTATCCGCAAGTGAACGCCGATTAACGCAAAACGAAGGAAATCGTAAGGCGACCGTTAGGACTCGGATTGCATGGCACTACTACAGATATCAGAGCCCGGCTTGTCCGCTGAGCCGCATCAGCGCCGATTGGCTGCGGGTATCGATCTGGGTACGACCAACTCCCTGGTAGCGATCGTACGTAGCGGGTCCGCAGATACTCTGCCCGATGCGCAGGGACGCCACCTCCTGCCCTCCGTAGTGCGCTTCACAGACGATGCCGTGGTCGTCGGTGAGGAGGCGAAGGCTGCTGCCACCGAAGATCCCTTGAACACCGTTGCCTCGGCCAAGCGCCTCATCGGCCGCGGGCTGGACGACGTCAAGCGCCTGGGATCACGCCTTCCTTACGAGTTCGTCCAGACGGACACCGCCGTTCCGCGCATACGCACCCGTAGCGGCGACCTGAGCCCGGTGGAGGTCTCCGCGGAGATCCTTAAGGTGCTCGCCGCTAGGGCCGAGTCCGCCCTCGGGGGTGAGCTCTCGGGTGTCGTCATCACGGTCCCGGCCTATTTCGACGAGGCGCAGCGCCAGGCCACCAAGGACGCCGCGAAGCTGGCCGGACTCAAGGTGTTCCGGCTTCTGAACGAGCCCACCGCGGCGGCGGTTGCCTACGGACTGGACCAAGACGCGGATGGCATACACGCCGTCTACGACCTCGGCGGCGGCACCTTCGATATCTCCATCCTGCGCTTGCGCCGCGGGGTGTTCGAAGTCCTGGCCACCGGCGGCGACTCCGCCCTCGGCGGTGACGACCTCGACCGCGCGGTCGCCCGCTGGATCATGGCGCAGGCAGGCATCGCGGACGATGCCTCCCACGGGATCATGCGGCGCCTGATGCGCGACGCCTGTGCCGCCAAGGAGACCCTGAGCCAGGCCGGCCGAGCACGCTTGCGCATCGAGCTGCCGAACGGCGGGCGCTGGGAGGGCGAGCTGGATCGCGCGACCTTCGAAGGCCTGGTCGATCCGCTCATCGCGAAGACGGCGACGGCCTGCCGGCGTGCCCTGCGCGATGCGGGACTGCGCCCGGGCGAGGTCAAGGACGTGGTCATGGTCGGGGGCTCCACACGGGTGCCCCGGGTGCGGGAGCGCGTGGGCGAGCTCTTCGGTACCGAGCCCTTGGTGGACATTGATCCAGACCGGGTCGTCGCCATCGGCGCAGCTCTTCAGGCAGACGTTCTCGCCGGCAACAAGAGCGCCGACGAGATGCTGCTTGCTGGACGTCATCCCACTGTCTCTGGGGCTGGAGACCATGGGCGGCTCTGGTGGAGAAGCTCATCCCCCGCAATACCACCATCCCGGTCGCCCGGGCGCAGGAGTTCACCACCTTCAAGGACGGTCAGACCGCGATGGCCATCCATGTGCTCCAGGGCGAGCGCGACCTAGTGGCGGACTGTCGCTCGCTGGCGCGTTTCGAGCTGCGCGGCATCCCGCCCATGGTGGCCGGTGCGGCCCGCATCCTGGTCACCTTCGAGGTGGATGCGGACGGGCTGCTCAACGTAACCGCCATGGAGAAGTCCAGCGGCGTGCAGGCTCGGGTGGAGATCAAGCCTTCATACGGGCTCACGGATGCCGAGATAGAGTCCATGTTGCGGGATTCCATGGCCCACGCCGGGGAAGACCTGCAGGCACGGCGGCTGCGTGAGCAGCAGGTCGAGGCTCGGCGTGCCATCGAGGCCTTGCGCGCCGCCCTCGCGAGCGATGGCGATGCGCTACTGGACGCCGAGGAGCGCCGACGCCTGGAAGGCGCCCTGTCAGGGCTGGAGCAAGTCGCCGCCGGCGATGATCCGCAGGCTATTGAGGTGGCCACCGAAGACCTGGAACGGACTTGCGATTTCTTTGTGGAGCGGCGCATGAACAGGAGCATTCATGATGCCATGACGGGACACAAGGTCGAGGAGTTTGAGTAACCGATGACCAAGATCATCTTTCTTCCCCACGAGGAGATCTGTCCCGACGGCGCCATGATAGATGCCGAGCCGGGCGTAAGCATCTGTGATGCTGCGTTGGCAAACGGCATCGAGATCGAGCACGCCTGCGAGAAGTCCTGCGCCTGCACCACCTGCCACGTCGTCATCCGGGAGGGTTTCGATTCCCTGGCGGAGGCGGATGAGTCGGAAGAGGACCTGCTGGACAAGGCCTGGGGGTTGGAGCCGGAGTCCCGCCTGAGCTGTCAGGCCCTCGTGGGCGACGAAGACCTGGTGATCGAGATACCCAAGTACACCATCAATATGGTGTCGGAGAATCACTGACGATGAGCCTCAAATGGACCGACACTCTGGATATCGCCATTGCGCTGGACGAGGCGCACCCGGATGTGGATCCGCGCTACGTGAATTTCGTGGACCTGCGTGACTGGACGCTGGCCCTCGAGGAGTTCGACGACGATCCGGCGCACTCCGGGGAGAAGATCCTCGAGGCCATACAGGGCGCATGGATCGAGGAGCGGGAGTAGGGCTCAACATTGCTCCCAGGGCAGCCCGCGGAAACGCCAACCCCCGTTGGTGCTGCGATGGTGCCGCTCGTCGAGGTCGCCCTCGAAGCCCTCGTCGATGTGAAAGACGTTTTGAACCCCGCCCTCGATCAGGGCCTTGCCCGCCTCCAGTGAGCGCTTGCCGCTGCGGCAGATCAGGATGACCGGCGTGCAGGGATTGTCCTCGGTGCACACCGCCCCTCCCAGCAGCAGCTTGCGGATCTCGGTCTCGAAGTGCGCGTTGACGATCCAGTCCGGCTCGTCGATCCAGGGCACATGGACCGCGCCGCTGGGGTGGCCGACAAACAGGTATTCCATGGTGGAGCGTATATCCACCAGGAGCGCCGTTGGATCGTCCTGCAGCATTTGCCACGCCTGTTGCGGTGTTAGGCTCTTGACGCCGCCATGGTCGCTCATGGTAGAGAATCCTCTTTGGTGTTTATTGTCTTCTGACCGGAGGAGCTGACAGCTTTTGTTCTGGTCTTGCTGGCGACCCGGTCCCCTTTGGAAAATGGATCATGGGATACTAACCCGAGCGGGTCCCGTCTGGAAGATCGGCGGCGACAGCCGGACGGCTCGCTAGGAGGAAGGGCTTTGGGGTTTCGATGAGCAGGCTGGATGGGGTGACTGGGCAAGCGACGGTGATAAGGCGATTTCTGCCAAATCTCGTACCATCTTGCTTGTCTTATCGCCTGGCTTCCGTGTCGCGACAACAGTTGCATATTCCGCCTACGCCTATACAACTGTCGTCGTTCCTTAAAGCCGAACGAAAATGCGGCGCGATCTGGTATGAGACTCTCCGACAATCGCCTAAATGACCCCGACGGGCAAGAGCAGGGGCAGCGAGTCACCTTCCGAGAGCGTCTGGCGGTGTTGGTACTGCGTGCGCTCTCTCTACTGCCTTTGTCTCTCATCCACTATTTGGGGACCTTCGTCGGCTGGCTGATGCTGAAGATCCCCAACAAGCAACGACGCAACGCGCTCATCAACATTCGGCTCTGCTATCCGGATCTGGATGAAGAGGAGTCCCTGGCCTTTCGGCGACGATCCTTGTTCGAATACGGCAAGACCTACAGCGAGGTCGCCTACCTCTGGATGCGCCCGGCACAGAAAGTCCTGTCTCTCGTCCGAGGTATTTCCGGCGGCGAGCTATTGCGCCGGGATGACGGCCGCGGCGTGATCGTGCTCTCTCCACACCTGGGCGCTTGGGAGCTGGCGGGTCTGTATCTCTCGGTTCAGGGGCCTACGACCACCCTCTACAAGCCTCAACCCGAGCTGGATTGGTTGATACGCGAGGTTCGGGGGCGCGGCGGCGCGGAGTTGGTGCCTACAGACGCCCAAGGCATCCGCAGGCTGATGCAGGCCCTCAGGCGGGGGGAGTACGTAGGTATTCTCCCGGATCAGGAGCCCAAGGAGCATCGGGGCTCAGTCTTCGCCCCTTTCTTCGGTGTTCCCGCCTTCACCATGCTGTTGATCAATCGCTTGGCGCGCAAGACAGGGGCCCGCGTCATCTTCTTATTCGCGGAGCGTCTGCCCGGCGGGAAGGGGTTTCACCTTCATTGTCACCCCGCGCCTGCGGGGATCGATTCCGAAGACGAGGTGGAAGGCGCGGCTTCCCTCAACCTGGGCATAGAGGCTGCTGTGAGCACCTGCCCGGAGCAGTACGTTTGGGCCTACAAGCGATTTCGTAAGCGCCCGCCAGGGGAACAGAAGCTTTATCAGGGGTCGCTGTAGAAAAACGGCAGTTGGACGATTGTCCAGCTGCCGCTTTTCAGGTTGCGTGCCTTACTTGATCTCGACGTCGGCCTCGTCGCCCTTGCCTGTGTTGTCCTTCCATGCAAGTTTGATGAAATCACCCTTCGCTGCGCCCTTGAACTTGAAGGCGATGTAAGGGTTCTTGGACACGCCACCGCTCCAGAGCGCGTTCATCACCTGCTCGTCCTTCCATGTGCAGACAACTTCCTGAATGAAGTGAGCGGGGATGACCTCGCCGGTCTTCTTGTCCTTGCGCAGCCCGGTCTCCATCGGATGACTCATCAGGGCCTTCACTTCGGTCGTATCGCCCTTGAGCTTGGCGCGAACCTTAATCGAATCTGTCATTATTCAGCTACCTCGAAATCGAATTTCTAAGAAGGATCAGCCGCCGCAGCCGCCGATGGTCACTTTGACTTCCTTGGCGGAGCTCATGACACTTTCGCCGGCCTTGACCACCGCAATGACTTCCGCGGTCTTTGCCATCTTGATGCGGGTCGATACGAAGCCCAGAGCGTTTGCACCCAGGTTGAAGGATGCGATCAGCGGGGATTGGTTTCCGGCGGCGATAATCGAGATGGAGCTGATGTTCTCTGCGTCCGATTCCACGGTCACCGGGACCACGGCGCCGTTCTCGGCGATATCCGGGGCCTTGATCTTGATGCTGTCGCTGGTCTCGTGGGAGTTGGATCCGAGCAGCGCGTTCAGCGCGTCGTCCACGCTCTCGGCCTTGAATGCGGCTTCCGGCCACTCGGCCAGCACTACCCTGGGGGTCAGCAGGCCAGCGCCTACCGCTACACCGACCGCACCTGCGGCCAGGGATCCTTTCAGCAGAATTCTGCGTTTTGCGTCGATCATTAACAATCTCCTATCGAGCAACAGTTGGAGGTTTAGATGTTGGGTTCCGACGAACGGCCCTTTTTTCGGTCTTACGCGGCGTCCCCGATACCGGCACAACGCTTAATTTCCTAAGCTTAACCTACTTGGGTAGCCTCTGAAAACCGGGAGGTAACCCCCTGCGGCGGCGTCGAAGAAGCTCTGCGAGCGCATGTACCGGGTGCATGGCGACAGCCGCTATGAGGCGCTGTCGCATATCTCGGTGTCGCATCTGTACAACCTGCGCCACGCCACCGGCTACCAACGCCGACGCCGCCACTTCGAGAAGACCCGCCCCACCCGTTCACAGATCGCCCAACGGCGCAAACCCGACCCGCAGGGCCAACCCGGCTACCTGCGCCTCGATACCGTCCACCAGGGCGATCTGGACGGCATCAAGGGGGTCTACCACATCAATGCCGTCGATGAGGTCACCCAGTTCCAATGCGTGTTCTCCGTCGAGCGCATCAGCGAACGGTTCCTGCTTCCGGTGCTCGACGCGATCATCGAGACCTTCCCGTTTGCCATCCAAGGCTTCCATGCCGATAACGGCTCGGAGTACATCAACCGGCGCGTCGCCGAGCTGCTCAACAAGCTCAACATCGGTTCCCAATAGCTGGGATTGAAAATGCCCCGCTTACTGAATTCCGGCTGCTTTGTATATTCCTCGTCGGGAATGCGCAAGCGGCGCGAGCTCCGAGGAGGCTACCTGAATAACTTTTTTTCCGTGTCCTTCTCTTCCTGCTTGATGGCGTCCAGCCTTACCTGAATCTTGGATGCATCGTGGTAATCGATTCCCGGTTGCCGCAGGGCGATCTCCAGCTGATGGATTGCCGGCTCCAGATCGCCCTGTGCATAAAACTTCTCGGCGCGGTATCTGTGGGTCGCCGCCTTGTTTCCGGCCTTGAGGGCTGCATCAGACAGTTTTTGATAGATCAGTACATTCCCGGGTTTTCTGCGTGCCGCATCCTCCAAGGTCTTCAAGGCTCTTGCGGGCTGTCCCATAGCAACGAGGGCATCCGCGTAGGCGATGCGCAGGGGAATGTTGGACGGACGCAGACCTACAGCCGTCTGGAGCGTCTTCAGGGCTTGGCCATTGGCACCCGCTTTCGCATCGAGCTCGGCGTCCAAAATGATCAGCTCCGCCTGATTGGGGTGCTCGGCGAGCAACTCGGCGGCAACCGACCCTGCGGCGCCTGTCTGGTTGCCGCGGGTCAATGCCAAGGCATATCCGTATCGCGCGGCGGTCTCGTTTCTATAGCGTTTGCCCTCGAGCGTCGATTGGAAATGAGCGATTGACTTCTCCGCGGTGCTGAAGGAGCGCTCGCGCAGCCTGGCGCGCATCAGGTGAAAGCGCAGGTCGTCCGGCCGCTGTTTGTGGTTGTAGCGGCTGGCGCGGCCCAGGGCGTCGGCGGTCCGATTGCTGGTGACCGGGTGGGTGCGCAGGAACTCCGGCGCGCTATTGTCGTAGGTGCGGCTCGCCTTTGCGAGCCGCTCGAAGAAGCCCGGCATCGCGTAGGGATCGAACCCGGCGGCGGCCAGCGTGGCGATGCCGATGCTGTCGGCCTCTTTCTCGTTCTCGCGGGTGAAGTCGATCTGACGCTGCACCGTCGCGGCCTGGACTCCGGCAAGGGCGGCCATGCCGAGGTCGCTGTTCACCTGCGCCCCGAGAATCGCAGCCGCGATCAGTCCTGCGGTTGCCGGAATGCTGAGGCGCTTTTCATCCTCGAATGCACGCATGAGGTGACGCTGGGTCACATGTGCGATTTCGTGGGCCATAACTGCTGCTAGCTCGCTCTCGCTCTCACTGGCGAGCACCAGACCGGAGAAGGCGCCAATCTTGCCGTCGGGTCCTGCGAAGGCGTTGATCGTCGGATGATCGATGAAGAAGAAGTCGTACCTCCCCAACCCGGTGTCGCTCGCCGCAACCAACCGGTTGCCCAGGCTCTCCAGGTAGTCGGTGAGCAACGGGTCGTCGATGACAGGGAGGGCGGCGCGCACGCTCCTCATGAACTCCTTGCCCAGGCGGCGCTCCTCCACGGAGGACATGATCAGGTCCGCAGAGCTTCCGAAATCGGGTAGGTCGAATTGCTGTGCCCGGACGTCGGTCACAGACACGATCAGGGCGAGACTCGCCGTCAGGGACAAGGTAAGGGCGCGGATCAATCGTTTTCGTTGGGGAATTTTCATGATTAGTGAGAGTCAACCCCGCGGGCAGAGTTCCACCGATTATTCCAGCTCGCGAAGGGCTCTAGTCTATCGGTTTGCGCGGCACAGAAAATGGAAAAAAAAGACGTCGATCGGTTCAATTCAGCTGAATACGCTGTCCCCAAGGAACCTTGGACTTCCCCTTGATCAGCCAGATCACCGGGTAGTGGGGCTCATCCGCGGGAAAGGGCCCCTGTGCGTCGGTGAAGTAGACGAGCAAATCGGGGCGAATGCCCCCGCGCGCGACCCAATCGAACACCGGCAGGAAGCTGGTGCCTCCGCCGCCCTTGACCTCCGCGTGGTCGGCTGAATTCCTCCCAGGGCTCGAATATCCAGGGTGCGCCTTCGCAAAGCTTGGCGTCGCAGGGCAGAAGGGTGACGCGCGCCCGGACCTGTCCCTTGAGGGCGTCTATCTCGTCGATGAACTCCTCCATCTCGCTGTCCTTGATGGAGCCTGAGGTGTCTACCGCTACCACCAGTTCGAGCTGATGGCTGCGAAGGGTGGGGAGGATGAAGTCCCCCTCGCGCCGGGACGGGCGCATGTAGCTGTAGTCGTCCCGCGCCACAGCCGTCATGTAGCGGGCCAGCAGCATGCGCCAGGGCAGCTGGGGTTGGAGCAGATGGTCGATCATGCGCGCCAGTTCGCCCCCGAGCTTGCCGTGCTGCATGGCCTGCTGGGCGGCTCCGGCCATGCGCTGCTGCCATTGCACGCTCAGGGTCTCCCGCTCGTCGGGATCGAGCGGCTCCGGCCGTCCGGCGCCGCCCTCATCCGGCTCGGGCTGTGCCTGAGCATCGCCGCCCCGGTCACCTTCCTCTGCTCCTTTCGCGGGTCGGACGTTCGGTCAGGTCGTCCTCTCGCATGCCGCTGTCGCTGCCCTGTCTGGTTGTCCTGGTCGTAGGCGTGCTTGTCCAGGGTTTCGGACTCGTCGTTGTCCTCGATCAGGGGGTAGATCTCTTCGGCCGTCATGCCCTTGTACATGGGCATGTGCAGGGCGTTGGGCGGGGGCTTGAGGCCGTCGTCGATCAGCAGCGGGTTGACGGCGTAATCGCAGGCGAGGTCCCACTTGTGCCGGACTCGGTGCTGGCGGCGGGCGAAGTGGGACAGCGCACAGTGCAGTGCCTCGTGAGCGAGCATGAACTGGGTCTGGTCCATGGTCAGCCGCTCGATGTACTCCGGGTTGTAGTAGAAGGCGCGTGCGTCGGTGGCGGTGGTGGGGCACCAGTCGGACTTGGCCGCGTTCATGGGCAGGCGCAGTACCAGGGCACCGAGGAAGGGCTTCTCCAGGATCAGCCTGGTGCGCGCCGCGGCCAGCTTGGTCTCGATCGCCTTGCTGTCAATCGCCATGCTAGTCGTCGATCATGATGTCGGCGACCGCCTTGGCCCAGTCGGCGAAGGCGGGGACCTCGAACAAGTCGTTGCCGATCGCACGGTGCAGGTCCGAGACCAGCATCACGCCCATCTCCCGCTGGGGAAAGCGTCCGGCGTAGACCAGGATGTTACCGATGACGCGCGCGGCATCGACGCCTGCGTTCGCGCGGATCGCTCGTCCAACGAGGGCGGCGGCGACCGCATACTGAAGGTCGATCTCCGTCGGTACCGGAACCTCGTCTCCGGCCAGGATGGCGTCCAGGTCCGGCATCTGATCGAGGCTGTTAACGAAGGCGTGGAGCTCGATGCCTGCCGCCGGTCCCACGCAGGCCTGCAGCGTGCCTTGCAGGAGCTGAGGGTGGTCTCCGAACTTGTGCAGTCCGCGGTGGGCGAACTCCCAGGAGCGCGGGGACGGGAAGGCCACCGGGTTGTGGGCCGGATCGAAGTCGAACAACATCTCGGGGCGAAAGCGCAGAAAGGCGATGACCCGCTCGTCGATGTCGTTCGCATAGGCCCAGGCTACCCAATCGTCCAGGTGGGTGTCGACCTCGAAGTGCGAGAAGCGGTTGGCCAGAGGCGCCGGCATGGTATAGGTCACGCCGCGGTCGCCCTGACGGTTGCCGGCGGCGAAGATGGCCCAGTGGTCCGGTACCTCATACTCGCCCAGTCGGCGGTCCAGTATAAGCTGGTAGGCGGCCGCCGAAACCGCGGGCGGGGCCGAGGTGATCTCGTCCAGGAACAGAATGCCCCGATTGCCGTGACGCTCCTCGTTCGGCAGGATCGCTGGGACCGCCCATTCGACCCGATCCTCCACCCGGAAGGGAATGCCGCGCAGGTCGCTGGGCTCCATCTGCGACAGCCGGATGTCGATGACGGGTACTGCGTGTCCGGCGGCGACCTGGGCCACCATCTGGGACTTGCCCACCCCGGGCGGACCCCAGAGCATGACCGGCGTGTGATGGCCTTCGGACGTGCTGAGAAACTCCCTGTCCAGGACGCGAAGTAGCTGAGAGGGACGCATACGATTGGTGCTTCCTTGATGGGTGAATTATGGATTTCAGGCAGATTGATAGGCCGGGAGACGGCTTTTGACTCACGGGGCGAACATAGGTCTGCCGCGTGCGCATCACAAGTCCGGGACCCGACTTCAAGCGGACATTGTAGCCTACCACTGGCGCGCATTAGAAAAACGAAGTATTCTTATGCCCCTTCCGCGAGGGGTTTTACGCCCGCCATAAGTTTCGCGGGAAAATACAGATGAGAGATACGAGGACGCATGCGCGCCGGGTGCCGTCGACTTGCCGGCTTCTAGGTTCCTGCTTGCGCGAACACTGTAGAATTTCAAGGCCCTAGGCCTGAACATTTGACAATGCTCGGAGACCGGATATGAATCAGACTTACTACGACGCCGTGACCAAAATGGAGCAGATGGGTGTCGACGATGAGTACATCCAGGGCTGGCAATGTGGGTTCCTGCAGAACCCGAAGCGCGAGGAGCAGCGCTTGACCGAGGCCTACGAGGCCGGCTATTCCGACGGCGAGGAGAAGAGCACGGACAACTTCGGCAACTGGGCCAAGGGCTGATTCCGGTCACTCGAAAGGCAACAAAAAAGGGCGGGCTCTACCGCCCTTTTTTTTGCTGAAGAAACGCGGTGAACGGATGCAGCCAACCTCACCGGTCAAGCTTGTAACTAACAGCTAACGGCCTCGTCAAGGTCTATGAGCAACGCATCCACCCAAAGGTTGCGGGAGCTTCTGCATGGGCCGGACCTGCTGCTCATGCCCTGCTGCTTCGACGCCCTTTCGGCGAAGCTCATCGAGCAGGCGGGATTTCCCCTCACCTTCATGAGCGGTTTCGCCGTATCGGCGGCGCGTGCGGCGCTTCCGGACACCGGACTGCTTTCGTACGCCGAGATGCTGGACCAGGGCCGCAACATCCTGGACGCGGTCTCCATCCCCGTCATCGGCGACGGTGACACGGGTTACGGGAACCCGGTCAATGTGCGGCGCACGGTCGAGGGCTACGCCCGGGCCGGGTTTGCCGGCATCATGATCGAGGACCAGCTCGCCCCCAAGCGCTGCGGCCATACCCGTGGCAAAGAAGTTGTGGACCGCCCCTCTGCATTGGCCCGGATCAGGGCTGCGGTGGATGCCAGGAACCAGGGGGCGGATATCCTGATCATGGCCCGCACCGACGCCCGTGCAACCCGTGGCATGGACGAGGCCCTGTGGCGCATGAAGGCCTTTTCCGACATGGGAGCGGACATCCTCTTCATGGAGGCACCCCGTGACGAGGCGGAAATGGCCGCCTTCTGCGAGCGGGTTTCGGGCCCCAAGATGGCCAACATGCTGGAGGAGGGCGCAACACCCGTCCTGCCGCCCTCGCGTCTGCGAGAGATAGGCTTCGGCATCGCCGCCTACCCTCTGACCCTGCTCAACAGCTCGGTCTATGCCATGCGCGAGGCCCTGGACGCTCTCAAGGCAGGCCGCACTCCCGGGCGGCGAGTGGACTTCGCTACCATCCGGGACATCGTCGGCTTCGACGAGTACGACCGGACGCTGCGAAGATACTCCTAGCCCAAGTTCACCGCTGATCGGCCATCCGTGCTAGCTGTTGGGTCGAGGATGCTGTGGCATTTTCATTAGCATCCAAAGCAGGCCCATGCCGATCAGCATGAATACCGCGGCCATTGCCAGCGAGCCGGTGTAGCTTCCGCTGGTCTCAGCCAAGGAGCCTGCCAACGCCGGTGCGATCACTTGGGCTACCCCGTAGCTCAGGGTGAGCCTTCCCATCGGCTTCGCCGGTCGTGTCGGGTAGAACTTGCCCACCATGGTCAGCACCAGGGTAACGATACCGATGAAGGTTCCACCGTACATGGCCGCACTTAGAAGCAGCATTCCCGCCGAAATGTCGAATGCCGGAAGCGCGATCCCGACGATCTGAAGCGCGTATGCAAGGAGCAGCGCCCGAAGCTCCCCCAAGCGCCGGGCCACCCTGTCCCAGAAAACACAGGCGGGGACGCCCGTAAGGCCGACGACCAGCCAGACCCAGACTCCATAGCCCTGCAGCTCGGGCCGCCGCTCGACGATCAGGACAAGAAAGGTCGCGCTGATGACATAGCCTACGCCCGCACAGAAGTAGCTTAGCGCCAGCACACGCATCCAGGATCTAGACGGCGGATTGTCAATCAACACCTCACCGGTCTTGGTCACGCCCTGTCCGTCGGGGCGCGGAAGCCAGAACCAGGCCGGCAGCGCCAGCGCCAGACCGAGGAATGCGAAAAGCCGCCACTGCTCCGCCCAGTTGAAGTGCGAGAGCATGACCTCCACGGCAACGGCGCTGACGGCGATGCCCAACCCGACACCGCCGAAATGCACGCCGAGCTCCATTTTGTGGCCGTGCCTGATCAGCCAGTTAAGGATCAACCCTGAGCCGATCAGCAAGCCTGCCGCGCTGCTCAACCCGGCCATAAACCTCAGCAGGCTCCATACGATCCAATTTTCGGTCCATGCCATCGCGAGCGTGGTGACGACGGCGACGATCAACCCGGCGCGGTACAGGGAATCCTTGAGTCTCAGATCGTTGATAGACGCCGCAATGAAGGCGCCCAGCATGTAACCGACGTAGTTGAAGGTGGCAACCCAGCCGCCAAGGGCGTCGTTGAGCGCAGTTTGCTCCTGCATGACGGGCAGCAGGGGGGTGTAGGCAAACCGCGCTATGCCGAGCGTGAGTACCAGGCTGCTGATACCGGCGAGAAATACTTTTATGTGAGAGCTGCGCTGGTGCATGGGTCAGAGACTTTAATTGCGTCTGGTGCTCGGTCGGAACTTGCTGAGACGCAAGCCAGTATGGCCGCAACCGCAGATAAGGTTTCCCGTGGCGGCAAGGGGGATTTTTATCCATCCGGGCCGACTAAGGGCTCGGATGTCTGGGGTGGGCCTGCGTCCACCCGCACCGGGAGCGGTTGCGGCGCGCTCAGATGGACGCCCCGCTGCGGACAGCCTCCTAAGTGCGCCGCGGCTGGGAACGTCTGTTTTTACAGGCTCTCGTCGACGGGGATCAGGTCCTCGACGGGGACGAAGTAGTAGCCGCAAGTCTCAGGCGTCAGATTCTCCGATGCGGTGCGCGGGTATTTGCGGCAGCTGGGAGGACGGACGGCATAGACCGCACAGCTGCTCAGTCCCTCGTCGTCGAAGCGCAGAAACGGGCAGGGATAGGGGAGCTTGCAGCATTGACCGCAACGATTGCACTCCCCACGGCGGTTGTGGGCGACGGGAAAAAGCGATGTCGTCAACCGTTTGAGCTTGTTCTTCATTCTAGTCCGGAACCACACGGATGTTGGCCTCTGCCGTTGTCTTGTCGATGTGGATCTGCATCCGGCAGTAGGCGTTGATTGAATCCGGCTCGTCGCCGCAGCTGCAGCCGGCGACGATCTCGGTGAAAAAGACCCCGACCTCGGCAACGATCGAATGTCCCCGATCGATGACGCTCAGGAAAGTAGCGGTGATCTTGCTGTCATCGACGAATCCGCCTTGGGATGTGCCCTGGTCCAGGGGCAAAACCTCCGCGCCCATAGTCTCGATTTCGCGCTTCAGGGTTGGGCCGAAGGCTTCTGTCTGCCAGGCGAGCATTGCGCGTGAAAGCTTGGGCATGCGCTTACCAAAGTAGTGGAATCGGGCCTTTGGCCGGCGTCAAGTCGGGTGCTAGCGGCAGGGAGCGCGCCGCCATGCCGGCCTGCCGCTGCTTATCGACCCTGGGCTTGATCTGCTGGGTCATGTCGCGGGTCACCAACAGCCGGTAGCCGAGCCGCTCGACAGCGGGCAGGGCGCCGCGGTTGATGACGTACACATTGATTGCGCCGGTGGAGCTGCCGCAGACGGTGATATGGACCAGGCCGTCCGTGCCCTTGCGGCTTTCGATCACCTCGATGTCCGCCGTCTCCAGCTCTTTTGCCATTTCGTCGAGGGGGATCTCGCCCCCCATGCCGCACTGCAGGGTTCCGTCGTATTTGTAGACCTGGACCCTGTTGTCGTCGAATACCCAATGCCCGTAGCCGCCCGCGTCCGGGTGCTTCGCCAGGAAGGCGCTCCAGTCCGCGGCGGCGATCTTCATCACGTTCGCCTCACCGGAAGGGGCGCCGCAGCTGTTGATGACTTCCTGCGGAATTTTGCGCCGCTCTGCCGAGATCACCGTGACTCCCTGTCCGCGCAGCAGGTCGGCGGCTTGGTCCGGCGGAATGCCCGTGCCATCGACACACTGAATCGCCCCCGTGAGCTGGAAAACCGTGACCGTTTCGTCGGCAACCAGGTTCGCCGCGCACAGCGAAAGCAGGAGTGTCAGTATTCGTTTCATGTTGCTCCATCCGGTGTAATGCAAGTGGCAGGGTGCCGCAGGCCCGCAGGCCCGCAGGCCCGCAGGTCGGCAGCGAGGCGACATTTTACACAAGCCGGGGTGAAGGTTAGTAGTGGTGTGCCTGTTTCGGACCGAGCGTCCAAGCCCGCCACCGGTTCTTCAGAAATGCGCCTTCATGAGGATTGGTGGATACGCTTCGCTTATCCACACAGATTTCTAACTCGTAGGCTGGATCATGAGTGCGGTCGAGAAGCTCCTCAGCGCGCCAGCAGGGCCGCGCCGCATCCTACCCACTATAACGCAAGGGCTCAATCCAGCGTCTCGACCAGGATACGGTCTGGTGCGACGCCAAGCCGCTGCAGTCCATCGGTAACGGGGCGTACCTCTGCAGTTGGTCCGGCCAAATAGTACCGCCTATCGTCCTGCTCGGGGCAGTCCGCAGCGACGACCGCGAGCACATCTTCTGCACGGGCGTCAACCAGGGGCGTATAGGCGAAATTGTCCAGGGACTCCTTCATGGCCCGGCACCACTTGGCCTGATACTGGCCCTCGGGCTCGGATACCGACCAATAGAGGTGAAAGTACTCGATGACGTCGATCGACACGGCATGTTCGAGCAAGCTCTTGACCGGGGCGATGCCGTCTCCGAAGGCAATGAAGACCGCCGGGTTCGGCGACTCCTCTTCGAGCACGAAGCGGCCGGTGGGGCCCGCGATCGTGACCATGTGACCCTGGTGCAGGTCGCCGAACACCGTCTCCGAAAAGGGGTTGCCTCGGGTGCGGCGCACGAAAAAGTGCAGATTGCGTCCATTGCAGGGGCAGCTTGCGATGGGCAGCTCCGCGCGTGCGCCGTCCTCCAGCGTGAGCTGCGCGCGTTGTCCGGCCATGAAGCGCAGGGTCTGGGTGCGTGGCGTCTGGATCTGGAGCTGCATCATGTCATCGCCGAGCCGCTCGGCTCTGCGTACCCCGGCGCGGATCTCCTGCTGCGGCAGGTCGTCCACGGTAACGGCCTCCGCCGCCTCCAGTACCACGTCGGTCACCGCGGTGTTGGAGCAGGTGAGGATGTAGCCCATCTGCTTCTCGCGTTCGCTCAGCACATAGTCGTGATCGCGGGTCTTCCATACCTCGCCGCTGACGACCCGTGCCTTGCAGGCGCCGCAGTTGCCGCTGGAGCAGCCGTAGGCG
Source organism: uncultured Gammaproteobacteria bacterium (assembly GCA_963802975.1). GTDB lineage: Bacteria > Pseudomonadota > Gammaproteobacteria > Chromatiales > Chromatiaceae > Thiosymbion. The sequence goes on along the minus strand of CAWDLA010000048.1, from coordinate 62,098 downwards.
AGCTTGCGGCCCGCCCGCACCGATGCGTCAAGGATAGATTCCGTGCCTTCGACGAAGAAGTCGTGACCGCTGGGAATGATCTTTACGTTAGCAGCCATGATGCGCAAAAAGGTGTCTTTGGCGAAGAGTTGGGCGCGGCCGTCGGTGTCCGGCTGCTGGGCGAGCTTGTGGCGCTCCGCGGCGAGCCATGCCTGGATCTCTCTCGTGCAGACGGACGTATCGGGGTCCGCGGAGTCGGCCATGGCGGCCAGGCGGATGTCCAGCTCTTCCAGAGTGGCCTCGGCCGCGGCGAGGGTCGCCGCCTTCTCCACCAGTACCTCGCTCACGGATTTGAGTCGCGAGAACAGTACCTGGGGACTGGGTAGGACGCTGTCGCCCTGGTGGCTCCTGGGCAGGGCGTTGGCCTTGATGCGCTCGACGCGCTCCAGGTCGCCGCTTTGCTCCAGGCTTACCTGCGGATAGACCCGCAGCAGGTCGCTCACGGCGATATCGCCCTCGAAGGTGGTGAGCTCGCCACGCCGAATGTGCTTCTGCAGCTCGGAACGTGTGACGCCCGCCAAGCGGGCGGCGCGCGAGAGGCTGAGCAACTGTGTCATCTGGCTTTCTCCGGGATGCGTCCCTGCCGGGTTGGGCCCGGTGTCTGCAATGACGCCTTCCGCTAAACGCTTCTGTGTCGGTTCCGGGCGCCCGTTTCGGGAGCCTGCGCCAACCTTAAGCCAAGCGCTTGGAGGAAGCAAAGAGGACCGTCACTTGCGTGGTGGGTGCCTCGCGCGGCGGTGGTCTTCGGCCTGAATTGAGAATCAGGACAGGTTGGCTTGGACTTCAGCGACAAATGCGCCTTTGATCGTCTGGACGATATTGGTATCGTCGGAAAGCGATTGTATGCGCTCACGATAGTCGCGGCGGTATCTCCGGCACCCGCGCCTAGGTGATGGTCGGGAATGCAGCCGATCGACCGGCTCGTCACCTGCACAAGGTCCGGGAGCTGATCTTCGGGTCCGGGCTGGGGCGCCGGGTGGCGGAGCTCAGCGTGCGAGTGTTCGAGCGTCTGCCGGTTCCGGTTCCGGCTCCGGCGACCCTGGAGCTGCCGCGAGGTGTGCCCTCGCGCCTCGGCAGCGTGCCCTACGAGGCGACGACGCCTACGGGGGCTGCGATTTTGACCGCGCTGGCCGAGCGTTTCGAGCCGAACGTGGGTATGATCCCTCGCCGGGTCGGGCACGGCGTCGGTAGCCGTGAGGGCGCCTTGCCTAACCTGCTGCGTGTCGTGCTCGAGTGCGGCATCGACGACATGAGCCCGGAGCTGTATCCCACCCTGTTGGAGCGCCTGCTCGCGGTCGGTGCGCGGGACGCCTGGATCGCGCCGTTGGTGATGAAAAAGGGACGAGCGGGTATCCTGGTAAGCGTCCTTTGCGACAGTCGGAACGAAGAAACTATGACAAGTCTCCTGTTGATGGAGACGACCACCCTGGGAGTGCGTCGAAACGGCGTCTCGCGGACCGCCCTGGAGCGGTCCATGCGAAGCTTGCAGACCCCCTACGGACCGGTTCCCGCGAAGGTCGCACTGCAACCGGACGGGACCAAACGGGCCAAGCCGCAGTATGAGGTCTGCCGAACTATCGCGCTGGAGCAGGGTCTGCCGTTGCGCGAGCTGTACCGCGAGCTCGAACGGCTCCTGGAGGAGGAGGCTGATGGAGAATAAGATTTACGAGCGGCTGCTCGAGCGGCTGCGTTCGTTGAAGGTAGCCGCGGTCGGTTTCCGGCATGTGACCCTGGACCTTCTGGGCTACCGGCTCGGCAGCATGAATCCGTCGGGAATCGGCGGCGAGCCCAACCTTGAACCGATAGGCGATCAAGACGGTGATCCGGAAAACGGCCAGCCGCGGCCCGGGGCGAAGGTCAAGGCGCCGTGAATCAGCGACGGCTCGCCGAGCTGTTGGAGGCTGTCAGAAGCGGCGAGCTGCCGGTGGGCGCGGCGTTGGAGCGGCTCAAGGACTTGCCCTACGGAGAGCTCGCAGAAGCCAAAATCGACAATCACCGCGAGCTTCGTCTAGGTTATCCGGAAGTGGTCTTCTGTCAGGGTAAGACGAAGGGCCAGGTGCGTGACATCCTGGCGTACATGGTCCGGGAGCGGTCTCACAACGTGCTGGCCACCCGTGCGGACGCGGATCTGTACGACGCGGTTGCCGATTTGCACCCGGATCTGCGCTACAACGACCTGGGCCGCACCCTGATGCTAGAGCGTGAGCCGGTTCAAGTCCTAAACGGCGGCATCGCGATCGTCACGGCCGGGACCGCAGACCTGCCGGTGGCCGAAGAGGCGGCCGAGACCGCGCACCTGTTTGGCGCCCGAATCGAGCGCATCAACGACGTCGGTGTCGCCGGAATGCACCGGCTGGTGCCGCACCTGCCCCGGCTGCGACGAGCGCGCGCGTTGATCGTGGTCGCCGGTATGGAGGGGGCTCTGGCCAGTGTGGTGGCTGGGCTGGTGAACCGTCCGGTCGTCGCCGTCCCCACCAGCGTCGGCTACGGGGCCAGCTTCGGGGGGCTGGCGGCCCTGCTCGGCATGCTCACCAGCTGTGCCGGCGGCGTCGGGGTCGTCAATATCGATAACGGCTACGGGGCGGCTTGTCTGGCGAGCCTGATCCTGCGTTCCGGGCAGGTCGCCACTCGGTGAAAGAGCCCGGCGTGCATACCGGTCGTGTATGGGAACATGTAAGGCTCGGGTTGCAGGCCCGAGGTGAGCGGGAGGTCAACCCATATGAAACCATGTTTCCGCAACCCGGGAGCCGGGCTCCTTTCGCTGATGCTGTTTCTTTCCCCCCCGGCCTGGAGTGGGGCTTTGGACAAGCTGTTCGTCCCGAAGGCGCAGCTTTGGGCGCGCTGGAGCGTGCAGGATGCCGGGAGCACCAAGTCTGTCGATCACGGTGCCTGGGACCGCTTTCTTTCCGTTTACGTTAAAAACGGGAGGGATGGTGTCGCCCGGGTTGCTTACGGCCGGGTCTCGACCAAGGATCGCGAGGCCTTGGCCGACTACGTCGAAGACCTCTCCGCCGTTCCCGTCTCGCGCATTTCCCGTGCAGAGCAGCTCGCCTATTGGGTCAATCTGTACAACGCCCTTACCCTGAAGACTGTGCTCGACCACTACCCGGTGAAGAGTATCCGCGATATCGACTTGTCGTCGGGACTGTTCGGGGGCGGTCCCTGGAAGGCGAAGCAGGTCGCCGTAGAGGGGCGGAAGGTGAGCCTGGACGACATCGAGCATCGTATCCTTCGTCCTATTTGGAAGGATCCGCGAATCCACTACGCGGTCAACTGCGCCTCCGTCGGCTGCCCGAACCTGCAGAGTCAGGCATTTACCGCGCGGAATGCGGGGGGTCTCCTGGACAAGGCCGCTCGTGATTTCGTAAACCACGGCAGGGGTGTGCGGATCAGCGGCGGCAGGCTGGTCCTGTCGAGCATTTACTCCTGGTTCGAGTCGGACTTCGCGGCGGATGGCGGGGTGATGGCGCACCTGAAGCGTTATGCTTCCCCCTCTCTCGCGGCCAAGCTGGAGGGATTCGATGCCGCCGATGACTATGCTTACGATTGGCGCATGAATGACGTCCGTTGAGCGGCTTGGTTCCGTGGATTTGGCTGTTGGACGAGCCACCGTCCGACATCGGTCCCTCGAGTCGGACTGTAGGACGTCAGTCCGACGCGCTAAGCTTGCGATTCACTCTCCGGGTCTGGGTTTGCCTTTGCGCTCCATCCGACGTAGCAATAGCGGTATGGTCGGCGCCTGCACGACCAGGGCAATCAGCACTCCGCCGATGCCGATGAGCATCGCCAGCCAGCGCTCCTCGAACATGGGCAGGGTGATGGTCACGCCCATGAGCAGGAAGACCATTCCTGCGGCAAGTCCCACACCCGCACCGCCGAAGCGCAGCAGGGTCAGCCGTTGCGGTGTGCCCGGGCGCTTCAGTCCATCCGCGGCGGCCCCCGGGTCGGTGGCGCCTAGCAGGCGGAGAAAAACATAAGGGTCGACGGCAAGGCCATACGGGGCTTCCTGTTCGGGGCTGGATAGACCCGCCCGCTTGATTCCTCGGTGTCGATGGACCTACCTATAGACCATTTGATTTCAGTCGATTAGATTTTGTGTTGGAGCACAGGGGGAGGGAAGGTGACTCAGGGCATCTGTTGTGAGTTGGTGAACTGGGAGGAGGTTCAGCGGTTGGCCCGCGCGCTGGCCTTCCGTATCCGAAAGGACGGTTTCGAGCCCGACATCATCGTCGCGCTCGGCCGCGGAGGATGGATTCCGGGCCGGCTGCTTTCCGATTACCTGGGAAACCTGAACCTCACCGAGGTAAAGGTGGAGCACTATAAGGGGACGGAGAAACAGTCCGCCGCTCGGATACGCTATCCGCTCAAAGCGCAGGTAACCGGACAGCGGGTATTGGTCGTCGACGACGTGACGGACACGGGTGACAGCTTGGTCGTGGCGCTCGCGCACATCTTGAACGGCGCTGAGCCGCTCGAGATGCGCACGCTGGTTCTACACCACAAGACCGAATCGCCCTACGTTCCTCACTACTACGGCCAACTGATCACAGATTGGCGCTGGATCATCTATCCCTGGGCATTGGTAGAGGACCTAACCGCTCTGATCCTGGGTATGGAGCGGCATCCGCGCGATGCCGAGACGTTGGTAAAGCGCTTGCTGAGCGATCACGGTATTCTTGTCCCCACCAGCACGGTGGAGGATGTTCTGGATCTGATGGGATCCTAGGAGCCTGTCTGGCTTGCGCGTTCGTCGCGAGGGAGCGCGGGGCCGGGGTGGATTCTTCGCCCGATTGAGGCGAATAGTGAACCTATTTAACGAAATCGGGCGGAAAATCCGACAGGCATCCGCGATTCCGCAGTAGAACAGTCGTAAGTGAGACAGGCTCTTAGTCCAGCCGGTAGTGCTTCTCGACCGGCTCCAATACCTCCCAGGTGCAAGTGAGTCCCGCGGGAAAGGTGATGAGGTCGCCGCGCGCGAACTCGCAGGGCTCGCCTCCCTCGGGCGTTACCCGGAAGCGCCCTCGCAGCACATAGCAGGTCTCGCTCTTGTCATAGCGCCAGGGGAAGCTCGACACCTCCTTTTTCCATATCGGCCAGTAATCCACGTGCAGGACGTCCAGCTTGGCGGGGGATGGCTTGTGCTCGCAGAGGATCTCGTTATCCGACATGGCATTTCTCCTGAACGGTAAAGGTTGCCCGCTTTCTTTACGCAGCTATTAATAGATTCTGGGGGCTCCAAGTCCAAATTTCCAAGCAGGTGGGCGGTATATGGAGAATTCGTGGTTTTCTCCGTTGATATTGACCTGCGCGGCTTGCCCGGCCGCGGCGCTTGGGGGAAACTCGCTAATATGACCGAGAGACTCGACAAGCTCGCAGCCGATCTCGGACACCGGCTCCTGGAGGCCCGTCTCATGCTCGCCACCGCAGAGTCCTGCTCCGGAGGCTGGGTCTCCAAGGTGGTGACCGATATTCCGGGCAGCAGCGGCTGGTTCGACCGTGGCTTCGTCACCTACACCAACGGCGCGAAGCAGGACATGCTTGGTGTTTCGGCCGCCGCGCTGGACAGGGACGGCGCGGTCAGCGAGGAGGTGGCCAGGGAGATGGCACGCGGTGCTCTGGAGCACAGCCTCGCCGGCGCGGCGATTGCGGTCACCGGAATTGCGGGCCCTGGCGGCGGCACCGAGGAAAAGCCGGTCGGGACCGTCTGCTTCGCTTGGGCGCTGGAGGGACGCAAACCCCTGACCCAGCGCGTGCAGTTCGCGGGAAATCGGGAGGAGGTGCGCCACCAGTCGGTGCGTCTGGCCCTGGAGCGCTTGCTTGAGCTGCTTGAGGACGGTGATTGAACGCCTGTTTTTCGCCCTTTGGCCGGGGGATCAGCAGCGGTTGGCGTTGACCAGGGTTCAGCAGAAGTTACCGAACCATCCCGGGAGGTTGGCTCACCCGGAAGATCTCCACATTACACTCGTCTTCCTGGGTGATCTGGACCGGGATCGCCGCGCCTGCGCAGAGGAGGCCGCCGACCAGGTCTCAGGCACCCGTTTCGCGTTGTCGCTGGACCGCTTCGGATGTTTTCCGCGGGCGAGGGTCCTTTGGTGCGGCGCCTCGGAGCGCCCGCAGCCGCTGCTGGACTTGCTCCACGCCCTCAACGGTGGCTTACTGTGCTGCGGCTTTCGTCCGGAGCGGCGCCCCTTCAATCCTCACGTGACCCTGGCACGCAAAGCGCGGCCCTTGCCTGCATTTGAGCTGACCCATCCCGTTGCATGGCCCGTGTCGGAGTTTGCATTGGTCACCGCCCGGCCGGGTGAGCGGCCGCGTTACCGGTTGGTGCGTGAATGGTCACTGGTTTCATGACGCCGATGCTCTCCTATGGGATAATACGCGGTTTGTGGTGCTCGGCTTAGCCGGGCCGCCATCGGGCTTGGAAATTTCAAATCGCGCCGCTGGCGCACCTCGACTCCCCTTCAAAAGGGGCGGGGGCCTGGAGATCAAATGGACGACAATCGCAAGAAGGCCTTGGCAGCCGCGCTGAGCCAGATCGAAAAGCAGTTCGGCAAGGGCTCGGTTATGCGCATGGGTGACACGGGTGCAGTGCGCAATCTGGAAGTCATCTCGACGGGCTCCCTCGGTCTGGATGTGGCCTTGGGGATCGGCGGCGTACCTAAGGGACGCGTGGTCGAGATCTACGGACCCGAGTCCTCCGGCAAGACAACGCTCAGCTTGCACGTCGTCGCGGAGGCCCAAAAGCAGGGCGGGACCGCGGCCTTCGTGGACGCCGAGCACGCCTTGGATCCCGCCTATGCGGAGCGGCTTGGTGTCGACATGGACGAGCTTCTGGTCTCCCAGCCGGACACCGGCGAGCAGGCGTTGGAGATCACAGACATGCTGGTGCGCTCGGGGGCCGTGGACGTGGTGGTCGTGGACTCGGTGGCGGCCTTGACCCCCAAGGCGGAGATCGAGGGCGAGATGGGCGACACACACGTGGGTCTGCAAGCGCGGCTCATGTCGCAGGCCCTGCGAAAGCTCACCGCCAACATCAAGCGCTCCAACGCCGTGGTCGTCTTCATCAACCAGATCCGGATGAAGATCGGGGTCATGTTCGGCAATCCGGAGACGACCACCGGCGGCAATGCGCTCAAGTTCTACTCCTCGGTACGGCTGGACATCCGGCGCACCGGGGCCATCAAAAAGGGTGACGAGGTCATCGGCAACGAGACCAAAGTCAAGGTGGTCAAGAACAAGGTGGCGCCGCCCTTCAAGCAGGTCCATTTCGATATCCTTTACGGCGAGGGCATCTCCCGTGAGGGCGAGATCATCGACCTGGGCGTGCAGCAGGGCGCCATCGAGAAGTCAGGGGCATGGTACAGCTATAACGGCAACCGTATCGGGCAGGGCAAGGACAACGTGCGCAACTTCCTCAAGGAGAACGCCGATATGGCGGGCGAGATCGAGCAAAAGATTCGCGCCTTGCTGTTGCCGCAGGCCCCGAGGGAGGAGACTGGCCAGCAGCCGGCGGAGACTTGATCCTGGATGCGGACATCGGGCGCGACGCGCTCAGGCTTTTAACCATACGAGAGCACAGCCGCCGGGAGCTTCAGCGCAAGCTTCTTTCCCGCGGCCATACAGAGGATCGGATCGAGCAGCTGCTCGATGACCTGAGCAACCGCGGCCTTCTGAACGAAGAGCGGATGACCGAGGCCTATGTAGCCGAGCGTGTGCGCAAGGGCTTCGGGCCCGTGCGGATTCGCCAGGAACTGCACCGGCGCGGCCTGGTGGACGACCTCATCGATCCCCACCTGGATAAATCGAAGCAGGAGTGGTTGGAGCTGATGGCTGCCGCGCACGACAAGAGATTTGGACCCGCCCGCGTCTTTGACGCGAAAGAATGTGCCCGGCGTGCCCGTTTCCTGGAATATCGGGGGTTTCCCGCGGACTTGATCGCGGCTTTTTTGCGCGGGGACGACGGGTCGTGAAGCCCCGGTGCCCCGAGCGATCCAGAGTTTTCAATTCCGCCTGAATTTTCAATTCCGAGTCTGTCCCATGAAGAGCAGCGCTGAGCTAAGAACCAGTTTTCTCGACTATTTCGCCGAGCGCGGACACCAGGTAGTGGCGAGCAGCCCGCTGGTGCCGGCCAATGATCCGACGCTGCTCTTCACCAATGCGGGCATGGTGCAGTTCAAGGACGTCTTCACCGGCCGGGAGAAGCGCCCCTACAGGACTGCCGCCAGCTCCCAGCGTTGCGTGCGCGCCGGCGGCAAGCACAACGACCTGGACAACGTGGGTTACACCGCGCGGCACCATACCTTCTTCGAGATGCTGGGCAACTTCAGCTTCGGGGACTACTTCAAGCTCGAAGCAATCCGCTACGCCTGGGACTATCTGAACCGGGTGCTGGGCCTGCCCGAAGAGCGGCTCTGGATCACCGTCTACGAAGACGACCACGAGGCCGCGACGATCTGGCTCGGCACCATCGGCGTGAGCGCCGAACGTTTTTCGCGCTGCGGCGAGAAGGACAACTTCTGGTCCATGGGGGAAACGGGTCCTTGCGGTCCCTGCTCGGAGATCTTCTACGATCATGGTCCGGACGTGCCCGGCGGTCCCCCCGGATCCCCTGACGAAGAGGGTGACCGCTTCGTGGAGATATGGAACCTGGTATTCATGCAGTACGACAGAGACGCCGAGGGCAGGCTCACGCCCCTGCCGCACCCGTCCGTGGACACGGGTATGGGGCTCGAGCGCCTGGCAGCCGTCATGCAGGGGACCCATAACAACTATGATATCGACCTCTTCCGAGCCCTGATCGAGGCCGCTGCGGAGCTGACCGGTTGCGCGGACCGACAGAGCAAGTCCCTGAGGGTCATCGCCGACCATATCCGCTCCTCGGCCTTTCTGATTACCGACGGCATCACCCCCGGTAACGAAGGGCGAGGCTACGTCCTGCGGCGTATCATCCGTCGCGCCGTGCGTCACGGTTACCAGCTCGGCTGTGAAGAGCCCTTCTTCTATCGCCTGGTGCCGGCGCTTGTGGCGCAGATGGGGGAGGCCTACGCGGAGCTGACCGCGGCACAAGCCCGGGTGGAGCGGGTGCTGCGCATTGAGGAGGAGCGTTTCGCCGAGACCTTGGAGCAGGGTATGCGCATCCTGGAGCAGGCGATCGAGGGAATGGACGGCAGCCGCATCCCCGGCGAGACCCTGTTCAAGCTCTACGACACCTACGGCTTTCCCACGGATCTGACGGCCGACGTCGCCCGCGAGCGGGGATTGAGTGTCGACATGGCCGGCTTCGAGCACGAGATGGAGCAGCAAAAGGAGCGTGCCCGCGCGGCCAGCCAGTTCGGTGCGGCCCAAGGTGCGGTGCTGGAGCTGGAGGGGGAGACTGACTTCACCGGCTATGAGCAGCTCGCCGATCAGGCGAACGTCGTCGCCCTTTACCGCGGCGTCGAGTGCTTGGACAGCCTCGGCGCCGGCGAGGAAGGCCTGGCTGTGCTGGACGTCACGCCTTTTTACGCCGAGTCCGGCGGTCAGGTGGGTGATACCGGAACGCTGAAAACAAAGGGGCTCGCCGTTCAGGTCCTGGACACGCAGAAGCAGGGACCGGATGTGATCGGTCACATCGTCCGTGTCCAGGAGGGAGAGCTTCACGTCGGCGACCGGGTGGATGCCGGCGTGGAGAGGGAGCGCCGGCTTGCGATTGCGCTCAACCACTCAGCGACACACCTGTTACACGCTGCCTTGCGCGAGATCCTGGGGGAACATGTGCAGCAGAAGGGCTCCCTCGTCGGGCCGGCGCGCCTGCGTTTCGACTTCTCACACTTTGAGCCCTTAAGCCGTGAGCAGATCCTGGCCATCGAGCGACGGGTCAACCGGGAGATCCGCGAGAATCACATGGTCGAGACCCGGATCATGTCCCTGGAGGACGCCAAGGCATCGGGCGCCATGGCTCTGTTCGGCGAGAAGTATGCCGAGCAGGTGCGGGTGCTGCGAATGGGCGACTTCTCCACCGAGTTGTGCGGTGGCACCCATGTTCGCGCAGTCGGCGACATCGGCCTGTTCAAGGTGCTGGCCGAGAGCGGCATCGCATCCGGTGTGAGACGCATCGAGGCGGTCAGCGGCGAGGGTGCCCTCGACTGGGTCGAGGCGGACGAAGACCGCCTTCTGCGTCTCGCAAACCTGGTCAAAGGCGGGCGCGAGGACCTGAACGACAAGGTCGCTCAGATTCTGGAACGCTCCAAACGGCTGGAGCAGGAGCTTGGCGAGGTCAAGGCCAAGCTGGCGAGCAGCGCCGGTGCGGATCTGGCCTCCCGGGCCCTGGACGTCGACGGCGTCAAGGTGCTGGCGGCGAAGATCGACGGGGTGGATGCCAAGGGGCTGCGTGACACCCTGGATCAGCTCAAGAGCAAGCTCGGCTCCGCGGTGGTGGTCCTGGCCGCCGAGTCCGGCGGCAAGGTGAGTCTGGTAGCCGGCGTCACCAAGGACCTCACCGGCCGCATGAAGGCCGGCGACTTGGTCAAGGTCGCGGCGCAGAAGGTGGGCGGCAAGGGAGGCGGCCGCCCGGATATGGCACAGGCAGGAGGGAATGATCCAAGCGGACTTCCCGAAGCCCTCGGCCTGGTGGACGGATGGGTGCGAGAGAGGGTTTAGGCAATAGGCAATAGGCAATAGGCAATAGGCAATAGGCAATAGGCAATAGGCAATAGGCAATAGGACTGTTGTGATGCCGATTGAATCCATTGCCTGGCATGAGAGTGCCGAGCGCCAACTCGGAATTCAATTAAAAGACGCCCTCGAGGCGTCCGTGCTCTTGGCCCCACGCACTCAGCCCTCCAACCTGACAGCGTAAGTGTTCGTATGTCCCTGATCGTTCAAAAATACGGCGGTACGTCCGTTGGCAGCATCGAGCGTATCAACGCCGTAGCCGAACGGGTGAAGATCTGGCGCGATCGCGGCGATCAGGTCGTGGTCGTGGTCTCCGCCATGTCCGGAGAGACGGATCGTCTCCTGGGGTTGGCCAAGGAGATACAGGAGCAGCCCAATCCGCGGGAGATGGACGTGCTGCTCTCCACCGGCGAGCAGGTCACCATCGCCCTGCTCAGCATGTCACTGGAACGCCACGGATGCCCCGCCAAGTCCTACACCGGCGGGCAGGTACACATACGCACGGACAGCGCCCACAACAAGGCGCGCATCCGGGACATCGACGGCGCCCGCGTCAAGGCGGACCTGGACGCCGGGCGCGTGGTGGTGGTAGCGGGATTCCAGGGAGTAGACGATGGGGGGAACATCACCACCCTCGGACGCGGCGGCTCGGACACCTCGGCGGTGGCCATTGCGGCTGCCCTGATCGCGGACGAGTGTCAAATCTACACCGACGTGGACGGCGTCTACACCACCGACCCCCGCGTGGAGCCCCGTGCGCGCAAGCTCGACCGCATCACCTTCGAGGAGATGCTGGAAATGGCCAGCCTGGGCTCGAAGGTGCTGCAGATCCGCGCCGTGGAGTTCGCGGGCAAATACAAGGTACCTTTGCGGGTGCTCTCCAGCTTTCACGACGGGGAGGGTACGCTGATCAGCTTCGAGGAGGAGACAGTGGAAGACGCCGTCATTTCGGGCATTGCCTTCAACCGCGACGAGGCCAAGCTCACCATACTGGGTGTTCCGGACCAGCCGGGCGTGGCCCATAAGATTCTAGGTCCCATCTCCGACGCCAATATTGAGGTGGACATGATCATCCAGAACGTGGCCGCCGACGAGGCCACGACGGATTTTACCTTCACGGTTCATCGCAACGAGTATGGGCGGGCTTTGGAGATCCTCAACTCCACCGCGCAGACGCTGGCTGCGCGGGAGGTCATCGGAGACGAGCAGATCGTCAAGATTTCCCTGGTAGGCGTGGGGATGCGTTCCCACGCAGGGATCGCGAGCAAGATGTTCGCCGCCCTGGCGAAAGAGGGCATCAACATCCGCATGATCTCGACCTCGGAGATCAAGATTTCCGTCGTAGTAGACGAGAAGTACCTGGAGCTCGGGGTGCGGTCGCTGCACGATGCCTTCGAGCTTCAAGAGGCCAGCTAGGCCATAAAGCGCATCGATACCCGTACTGCAGGTAAGCAAATCGCAACAAAAAGGGCTTTGGTGTGGTCTGAGCTGTTGTTAGAATCGCCACACGAGAAGTCTATTTCCGACTTCCGTGCTTGGTTGGCCGCGGACACGCCACCGCATGGCGGCGCGGGAGAGAGAACCGCACCGAGCAGGTGACGTGCCGCGTTCTGGAAAAGGAAAGTAGGGAGAAAATTTCATGTTGATACTCACCCGTCGGGTTGGTGAAACCCTGAATATCGGTGACGACGTTACTGTGACCGTCCTCGGCGTCAAGGGAAATCAGGTGCGCATCGGTGTAAACGCGCCGCGCGAAGTGGCCGTGCACCGAGAAGAGATCTACGAGCGCATAAAGCGGGAAAATGCGGACAAGGCGGCGGAACAGCAAGGTGACGGCGGCTCCGAGCCCGCGCTTTGAGCTTCACGAGATCAGTAGTAAAAAACGGTGGGCGGGGATATACTCCTTGACCCGCTGAGCAAATTTACGATTGCCGCTGCGCGGATCTCCTTTCGTGGCGGTTACCGGTTTCGGTCCTCAAGCGTCACCGCGTCGTGGCGAGAAAACCGCGGCTTCGCGCCAGAGCTCACTTGTGGGTGTTTTCTAAGTACCGGAATTGAGTCCGTATTCGGAGAGATGGCCGAGTGGCTGAAGGCGCTCCCCTGCTAAGGGAGTATGGGTTAAAAGCCCATCGAGGGTTCGAATCCCTCTCTCTCCGCCATTAACAAAGCGCAACCCGACGAAATCAATATGTATTTCAGTAAGGCGGTTGCTTTAATCCCACAAATCTACCCACCAGCGAAGCGCGATTCGGCGTAAGATCTGCCGTTCCAGCTTTCTGCTTCGCTAATCCAACCGTAGCCAATTCTCGCGAGCTGTTTCCATGCTCACGGCTCACGGCTCACGGCGCATGGCATACCGTTCGCCCATGCTCGACCCCACCGCCAACAAGGAAACCGTCCGCCCTACCGGCAAACGCGGACCCGGGATTCAACCTGCTGCGGAAGCCGACTGGGTATGCGAAGCGATCCGCGGTGAATGAACAGCTGGATTTAGCCTCCGACTGTCGGTCAACTACGACAAATTCAATCTAGCTCCGCGTCGCGCGACGTCCGTTGAGCCGACGCTAAGGTTCAGACGATTTCTGTTGCTCAAGATTTTTCCAGGACAAATCGGTTTTGCGCGTGCCGCCATTTGACGCACTTCGCATTTTCGCGATGCCAACAACAATCGCAGCAAGCTCGGCCTGCAATTTGCAAAGTTCAGTCCAGACAGCCTGGCCCGGTAATACTAACGACACGACCAAAACGAAAATCCATTTGCGATGAAAAAAAACCAAACTAATTCGGCCTCGGATACCCGAGGCAATTCTGGCCTCAGTTACAACCTGGTAAATACGTTGCAGCATTACGAGGTAAAGGAAATTACCCCCTTGGAGTTTGCGAGATTGTTATCTGAAATTCCCAGGGACGATCCCATCTTGCAGGAATCGGTCGATCCCGAGTGGGGGGAAGGATACGCTGAGGCAGCCTGAAGGCAAAAAGCTACTTACGAGTCACCCTGATGGTGGCCGCCTCCGCACGCTTCGCCACGCCCGTCGGCTACCAGAGCAATCTCATGGTGTACAACCTTGGCAGCTACCGTTTCTCCGATTTTCTGCGGGTTGGACTACCGCTGACGGTCCTGGTCGGTATGGTCACGGCCGGCGTGGTGCCTCAAATCTGGGGGCTGCAGGGATGATCAAGTGAGAACCTTCGCATAGCCTGGAGCACGAAGTGCGCGGGACGCCGGAGTGCACTTCCTCTGCGCCGCACATTCCCCTATTGTTGGCGGTATGAAACGATTCAAGAACATATTGCTCGTCCTGAGCCCGGACTCCGAAGAGCTGGTCGCGCTGGCACGGGCGGTCACGCTGGCGCGGCAGAATCAAGCCCGCCTCCATGTGGTTGTCGTCCTCGAGCATCTTCCCCTCGACGAGCTGCCGTTGGGAACACGCACCCTCCTGGGAATATTGGACCGCGAAGGATTACGGGAAATGATCGTGCAACGACAGCGCAGACTGCTGCGAACGGGGCTCACGGAGCTCTCGACCGAAGGCATCGACCTGAGCACATCCGTGGAATGGAGCCACACGCCCTTTCTGACCATCATCCAGAGGGTGCTTCGCCAGGGTCATGACTTGCTGATCAAGACGGCGGAGCATGTGACCGGCCCCAAGGCGATGCTATTCCATCCGACAGATCGTCAACTGATGCGCCAATGTACTTGCCCGGTATGGATGATCAGACCGGAACAGCATCACACCTATCAGCGCATCCTCGCTGCGGTGGATTCTTTCCCCGATGACGAGATCAATGCCGACCTCAATCGACATATCCTTGACCTTGCGAGTTCCCAGGCGGTCCGCGACGATGCCGAACTTCACGTTGTCCACGCGTACCAGGTGCGCAGCAAGTTGTTGCTTCCGACCGATGTCGACATCGACGAGTACAGTAACGCAGTCGTCGCGTTGCACCGGGAGCGACTGGAGGCCCTGTTGCAGGCACATCCGATGCCTAGGCAACGGGTTCATATGGATGAAGGGATTCCGATTATCCTAAAAAGAGCAGTTCACCCGCGAATTCCGGTGTTCTCGCGCGGGCCGGGTGATACACGAACGGTGTGAAAAACGGCTACGACGGTGCCGGCAGCAGCGCCGGCGGTCGCAGCTGGCGACCGTTGAGGTACTTCACCAAGGCGCGCGAGAGCACGCGGCACCAGCGTTGCATCGGCGTCAACTGCTCCGCAGTTCGGCGCAGGCTTTTGAAGAACGCCGCGATCTCGCGGCAGGCCGCCTCCACCCACGCGGCTTCGGCATGGGGGTGGCTGATGACGATGCGGGTCTGGGCGCCATGACGGATTTGCCGCGCGGGGGCATGCAGCAGCAACGGGCGGCTGGTGATGGCTTCGCTGTGCTGGGTTGGATCGGCGAGGCGCACGAACAGGCTCCACCAGTTGTAGACCAGTGCGGTCATGCGCGCCATGAACCGACAACGCTTCAGATCGCGGGTGGTGAATCCGCCCCAACCCCAATGGTTCTTCAATTCGTCGAAGGGGTTCTCGCAATCGGCGCGATCGCGATAGAGCTGCGCGACGGTGAGGATCTCATCGGCGCAGCGAGGTCACCAGCACGGCGTACTCGTAGACGATGGCCTCGTCGGTGAGCTCGGCGAAGCTCAGGCGCAGTTGCTCGGGGTCGCTCTGGTCGACGACGGCCAGATCCTTGTTGATGCGCCGGCGCAGGACCACAGCGCGTCGCGCGCGGCTCCATCCGGACAGGCGCAGCGGCGCCTCGGCACCCTGCCAGCCCTGACCGGCGTCGGTCCAATCGGCCCCACGCATCAGCCGCTCGATGAGCTTCTTGACCTTCGCGGTCATGCGCAGCTTGAACAGGTAGTCGATGCCTTCCTGCTCGGCGCGCGCCATGTTGGCCTGCGGTACCCCAATCGCGGTCGCCGCGAATGAACGCCGGCCAATGGGCGCGGGGGATGCGCCCGAGCAATTCCCACAGACCGGGCGAGCTGTGCTTGGAGGCGGTTTTGTTGCCCGGCTGCACCTCCACATCCAACACCAGGCGCAGGTTGGCGATGAAGTAGGTGTGGTAGCTATGCGAGGGGCGTCCGGGCTTGTGCGGGTTGTAGCCCACCACCGCGCCCTCCTGATGCCCGTAGAGCGGCTTGACGGTCACGTCGGCATCGAGAATCCAGGGCTCGCCCAGCAACGGCGCCGAAACATAATCGAGATGACCCTGCAGCCACTCGACCCCCTTTGTTTCGTCAAGCTTGCCCAGATTGCGCCGCACCGAGTCTTCGCTGACCACTTCGCTCATGCCCAACAACGGCGGGTTGACGCTGTCCCCGCGCAGCGCGCTGATGTGCGCATAGCGCTGGTGACCGGAGAGAATCGAGAGCACGGCCGTGCCCAAGACATCGCGGTTGCTCGGGGCATTGGGGCTGGTGAGCACCAACGGGCAGCTCTGCACCCAGGGCTCGAACAGCCCGCTGACCTGCAGAAACTCGGTGAAGAACGGCAGCTGCCCGAGCGGCGTCACCGCCGCCTGCGGGTCCCACTCAACGTGTACGCGGCCGCCAAACGTATCCACCGCCACCGGGCCGGGAGCCGGTACCAACGCGGTACTTTTTCTCTCACCCGCTGGGTGACTGCTCTGATCGTTCATATGCGCCTCCTTGCCATGGGATTTCAACCGCTTAGGTCACTGAGCGCAAGGCTCAACTGCGGTTTTTAGGATTATCCGCACCAAGCTGCACCGCCCCCTGGTCGCCAGGGACCTGGTGTGTCGCAAGGCCTTGCATGACAGGCTCGAGCCGGGTGGCCATCAACCGCGCTGACACTGGTCTCGGCGCCGGCGGGATACGGCAAGAGAAAACTCGTCAGCCACTGGCTCGAGACCCATTACGGTCCGAGCGCCTGGCTGTCGCTCGACGAGATGTACGGCGATATCAGGACGTTTCTCGGTTACGTCGTGGCTGCGATCCAGACGGTCGTTCCGGAGGCCTGCGCCGAGACGCGGGTCCAACTGGAGGCGGAAGGACTTCCACCGCTGCCGGTGCTTGCAGGGTGCCGGGCTAACGATCTCGACGACCTCGAAGCATACCTTACGTCGAAAAAATCCTCACGGCGTTCAGGGGCGATGAGCAGACCCAAGCGGGCGAGACGCTGGACCACTCCCTGACGAATCGAGAACTCGAAATCCTCATGCTGCTGGCAAACGAGATGAGCAACAAACAAGTCTCCGATCGGCTTTGTATCTCACCGGCGACCGTCAAACGTCATACCGAAAACATTTACCGCAAACTCGACGTGCCGGATCGCCGCAGCGCCGCGGCCAAAGCCGCGGCGCTCGCCATTATCGACTCGCCGTGAGGTCAAGATGACGGGTAAGGTGATTTCCAAGGTAAATTATACCGCTGTATGCGATAGTTGGAGTCTGATCTGAAGACGCAGACCCAACTCCATGAATATGAAACAACGCTCTTCTGCCGTTACGGTGATCGACGACGGCCATCTCGCTGATCTTAAGCTCGCCGCCTCGAAGATTTCGGAGCAGGCCGAGCGACGCGCGTTCCAAGCCGAGATGGCGGTGAAGTACTGTGCTGGAAACCCGAGGCAAGCGGAGGCAATCTTTGGCTGGAGCCGCAAGGCGGTGCAGTTGGGCCTGAACGAGAGACGCACGGGGGTGGTCTGTTTGGGTGCGCAGTCGGCCTTCTCCGGCGACAAGCTTTGGGAAGAGAAACACCCGCAGGTGGCCGACGCTTTGTGGACTTTGGCGCAGGCGCATTCGCAACAGGACCCGAGCTTTCGCGGCCCGCTGTCGTTTACGCGCTTGACGGCGGCGGAAGCCCTGCGGCAACTGCGTGCACAGGGTTTTGCCGATGAGGTTCTGCCTTCGGCAAGCACCATGGCCGAGGTGCTCAACCGCAATGGGTACCGGCTGCGTGCCGTGCTCAAGGCCAAACCCCAAAAAAAGTTCCGGAAACCGATGCCATCTTCGCCAACATCCAGTCCAAGGATCAGCGCGGTGAAGCCGCCGTCGTGCGTTTGAGTATGGACTGCAAGGCGACGGTAAACATCGGCGAGTACTCGCGCGGCGGTAAGACGCGCAGTGACCATCGGGCCGCCGACCATGACATGGGCTGCCGAGAGAAATACACACCCTTCGGCATCGTCAACGAAGATAGCGGAAGGCTGCATTTGACCTTCGGCAGCTCCGCGAAGACCAGCGACTTCATCGTCGATGCCTTGTACGCTTGGTGGGAACAGCGTCCCGCACATGAGCGCGCTGCCATCTCGCGGCTCCAGATCAAAGCCGACAATGGTCCGGAAAGCAACGGGCGACGCACGCAGTTTCTCAAGCGCATGGTGCAGTTTGCAGACGACATCGGTATCCCGATCCAGTTGCTGTACTTTCCGCCCTACCACAGCAAGTACAACCCGGTAGAACGCTGCTGGGGAATCTTGGAGCAGCACTGGAACGGCACCAAGCTAAGCGATGCTGAGACGATGCTGCAATGGGCCAAGACCATGACCTGGAAGGGCCTCCATCCGGTCGTCGAGTTGAGCCGTCACGTCTACCAGAAAGGCATTTCCCTCACCAAGGAAGCCATGCAGGCGGTCGAAGCCCGCTTAGAGCGCAATCCGGCTTTGCCAAAGTGGGACATCCTCATCCGCCCGAACTGCTTGGTATGAAATACTTCGGAAATCGCCTAAGCATGCAAGACGGTTAGGGATCTGCGGGATGTTGTTCGCGCTCTGGTCGCCCATCGTTGGGGTGGCCGATGCCAGGCACCCGCTGAAGCCACTGGACCTGTCCAGTCCTAGGGCGACATTGAACAGCTTCCTGACGACGAGCGATGCCTTTTTTAAGCTGTTGCGTGACGAGTACAGGAATACCCCGAGCCCTGGCGCTGTCGATCGCCTGGTTGACTTCGAAGCCAATCTGGAGCGCAACCGCGACGAGGGTGCCGACAGCCTCGCCTAGGCCGTCGGTGGTGCGCTGGACTATCGCTCCGGCCTTTGGCGTGACCGGATCGGCATCGGCGCGACCCTCTATACCAGCCAGCCGCTCTATGCGCCGGACCAGAAGCCCGGCACTGGACTGCTCGCGCCGGTGCAGGACGGCTATACAGTCCTCGGAGAGTCTTACCTCACCGTGAAGCCGTTCGGAAACAGCCGGTTACGGCTGTTCCGCCAACGGCCCGGATGCCGTGGACTTTGGCGACTACAGGCTGATCCTGAACTACGACTTTTCGATTCTTTAGTCGGCTTTTATTGAAGCCGTTGGAACCGGAGACGCTGTCTCCTTGAGATTCCATGGCGCGAGGTCCTGCTGCTTCCCAGTTTTGTTGAACGAGTGGTCCCTTCTCTGCGTTCAGCAGGGCGGCTTACCTTCTTTGCTCGAAATCGAGGACTTCGAGGCCAGGGACACGGCGAAACTCAACGAGATCCGTGGTCAGGACGGCGTGACCAGCGGAAAGAGCCGTTGCCGCAATAATCAGATCGTGCGCACCGATGATGTTGCCGCGACTGCGGAGGATTGCCAGTACCTCTGCGTGGGCTCGGGCGACTTCGAGTGTGAAATCCAGAATCGGAATGGTCGACAGGATTCCTTCGACAAAGGCGGAGCGCCGCAAGCGCCGCGCCTCGGAATCGGCCCGGTGGACGACGACGAGCAATTCAGAAGCGGTAACAACGCTAATGAAGACGTTACCGAACGACGCCCAATGGCTGAAATCTAAGGACGTCCCCTCGCGGTCGGCGCGGATGAGGACGTTGGTATCCAGGATCAGTCCCAGGGGTCTTGTTCGACCGGCAGGTCTCTGCGAATCTCGTCGATGTCCCGGGCGAAGCCGTCGGCGTCATCCTCCAAGGGGGGAAGGCGCGCGAACAAATCGTTGAGATCCGAGACCTTGAGCTGCTTTGCCGGCACCGCGGGCACAAGCCGTGCAATGCTCTTGCCCCCGCGTTTCAGCTCAAAGCTCGTGCCCTGGTAGGCGACACGGTTTAGCAGCTCGGAGAGATTGCGTGCGGCACTGGTTACGCTGATTTCTTCCATGCAAGCCCTCCTCGTGTATCTGATTCTCGGATAATCAGTGAATCACTGTTGTCTGTAAAGCAAAAATCGCAGGTGATTTCTCGAGCTGGATTATGCCCGATAGAGCTCCTGTTCCAATTCTCGGATGGCCTGCCAGCGCGTAGACTGGGGTGAGCTTGCGAGCCTCCGCTGTGACTTCGGTAACAGGCCGTGCGTGGCCTTCCTCTACACGAGCTGAAACCCTCGTTGCCGCAGCTTGGCGGCGTCTATGCTCGGGCCTCCGGAACGGGTGCCTCCCCCTCGGTCTCGCCGCTTCGCATCGGCGAAACCAGCAGGTAGAAAGCCGGAACCACATATAGCGTAAATGCTGTCCCGATGCCGAGCCCGGTGGCGATAACCAGCCCGATGTGGAAGCGGCTGACGGCCCCCGGTCCGGTGGCGATGAGCAGGGGCACCATGGCCACGACCATCGACACGGTGGTCATCAGGATGGGCCGCAGACGGATGCTCGACGCCTTCTCTACGGCCTCGCGTTTGTCCAAACCCTCTTGGATTCGGAGCTGGTTCGCGAACTCCACGATCAGGATGCCGTTCTTGGCCACCAGCCCGATCAAGGTGATCAACCCCACCTGGGTGTAGATGTTGACGCTCGCGAATCCCAGCGTAATAAAGGCCATGGCGCCGAAGATGGACATGGGCACCGACACCAGGATGATGAAGGGGTCGCGCCAGCTCTCGAACTGGGCCGCCAGCACCAGATAGATCACCAGCAGGGACATGAAGAAGGTGATCAGCAGGGCGCTGCCCTGCTGGGCGTACTGGCGGGACTCGCCCATGTAGTCCCAGCCGTAGCCCCGTGGCAGGATCTCGCCGGCCTGGGCCTCCAGGAACCCGATGGCATCGCCCAGCGGGACCCCGGGGGCCAGGATGCCCTCGATAGTCAGCGAGTTGAGCTGCTGGAACTGGGTGCGCTTGCTCGGCTCCACCCCGTTCTCGAAGCGCACCAGGTTGGACAGGGGCACCAGCGCGCCGGTGGCGCTCTTGAGATAGTAGTCGTCGAGCATGGACGGGTCGAGGCGGTGCTCCCGCGCCACCTGGGGGATGACCTCGTAGCTGCGCTCCGCCAGGCTGAAGCGGTTGACGTAGCCGTCCCCGAGCATGGTCGAGAGGCTGCGACCGATCTCGCGCATGTCCACGCCCAGGTCGCCGGCCCGGTTGCGGTCGATGTGGATGGTGGTCTTGGGCCGGTCGAGCTCGACCGACTTGCGAAGGAAGATGAAGTTGCCGCTGCCCATGGCGCGCCCGATGAGCTCGCTGCCGAGCCGGTCCAACTCCTCGTAGCCGGCGTCCGTCGTGATCACGAACTGCATCGGCAGGCCGCGGCCCGCCGCCGGCAGGCTGGGGCGGGGAAAGGCGGCGACCTGCAGTCCCGCCACCTGGCCGAGCTTGCCCTGAAGCTCCGGGTTGATCTCCATCTGGGAGCGCTCGCGCTCGGTTGTCGAGGTCATCTTGAAGCCGCCGAAGGTCGTGCTGGTGTCACCTCCGAAGCCCACCAGGATGAAGCTCTCGCTGTATTCGGGAAAGGTCTCGAAGATGTCGACGAGTTGCTTGACGTAGACCTGGTTGTACTCGACGGTGGCGGTCTGGGGCGCGACCGCCTGAAAGAACAGGATGCTCTGATCCTCGGTCGGGGCCAGCTCGTTCTTGCTGGTGACGAACATGAACCAGATGCCCACCAGCAGGATCAGTGCGAACACCAGCATCACGGACGGGTGCTTGAGCCAGGTGCGCAGGGACTTCTGGTAGCGGTCGGAGAGCCAGTCGAAAAAACGCTCCACGGCCTTCTCGAAACGTCCGGCGCTGCCGGCGGGGCGCAGTACCTTGCTGCTGAGCATGGGGGATAGCGTCAGGGCCACCACGCCGGAGATCAGCACTGCGGCCGCAAGGGAAAAGGCGAACTCGGTGAACAAGGTGCCCACCAGTCCGCCCATGAACCCGATGGGCGCATAAACGGCCACCAGAGTGGTCGTCATGGCGATGATGGGGATGGCGAGCTCCCGCGCACCCTTGATGGCCGCGTCGAATCGAGTCTCGCCCTGCTCGATATGGCGATGTACGTTCTCCACAACCACGATGGCGTCGTCCACCACCAGTCCGATGGCCAGCACCATTGCCAGCAGGGTGAGCAGGTTGATGGAAAAGCCCATCAGCAGCATCAGGAAGGCGCCGCCGATGAGGGAGAGGGGCACCGCCACCGCGGGTACGATGGCGGCGCGCGCGGAGCCCAGGCTCAGGAAGATCACCGCCAGGACGATAAGCACCGCCTCGCCGAGGGTCTTGAACACCTCGTCGATGGAGTCCCTGATGAAGACGCTGGCATCGTAGGGGATCTGGGCCTCGAGGCCCGCCGGCAGCTGAGAGCGGATCTCCGGCATGAGCTCCTGTACCCGCTTGGCGACCGACAGTGGGTTCTCCCCGGGGGCCTGCTCGATGCCGATGAAGATTGCGGGAATGCCCTTGAACAGGGTCGTGGTCTCGTAGTCCTTGGCGCCGAGCTCCACATCCGCCACGTCCTGCAGCCGCACCAGGGTATTTCCCTCGGAGAGCACCACCAGATCGCGGAAATCCTCTACACGGCTAACGTCCGTGGTCGCGGACAGGTCGACGGCGAAATAGCGGTCCTTGAGCTTGCCGACGCCAGCCAGGTAGTTGTTGCGTCGAAGTACGTCCTCCACGTCGGTCGGAGAAACGCCCAGGGAGGCCATGCGCCGGGGATCGAGCCAGATGCGCATGGCGAAGGTCTTGTTGCCGATGAGCTCCGCCTTGGCCACGCCGGAGACCGCCTGAAGCTGGGGCTGTACCACCCGCAGCAGATAGTCGGTGACCTGGGACAAGTCCATGGACTCGCTGAAGAAGGCCAGGTACATGAGGGCCGTGGGGTCACCGGTGGCGGCGTCGATGACCGGGTCCTCCGCATCGGCCGGTAGGACATTGCGCTGGCTCGCCACCTTGGCCTGGATCTCCGCCACGGCCGCCTTGGGGTCGTAGTCGAGCGCCATGTGGGCTTCGATGGTGGAGCTGCCCTGGACGCTGGTGGAGAAGAGGTAGTCGATGCCGTCTGCCTCGGCAATGGCCTGCTGCAGGGGGGTGGTGATAAAGCTCTTGACCAAAGCGCCGCCGGCACCGGGATAGCTGGTGGTGACGGTGACCACCGTGTCCTTGGTCTCCGGGTACTGGCGCACCTCCAAGCTGGTGATGGAGCGCAGGCCGATGACCAGGATCAGCAGGCTTATCACACTGGCCAGCACGGGGCGGCGGATGAAGATGTCGGTGAAGGTCATAGGGGATTGCGTGTCTAATGACCCAAAGGCCCGTCTTCCGGGGGCACCACCGAGTTGTCGACGGTGACCGGTTGTCCGTTGCGCAGCTTGGTCTGGCCTCCCATGACGACCCGGTCGCCAGCGACCAGCCCATCGATGATCTCCACGCGCCCACCCTTGGCCTGACCCGTCGTGACCGGCCGCCGCTCGACCATGGTCTGCCCGTTCTGCTCTTTGACCAGGAAGACGCTGTCGCCATAGGGCGCGAAGGCAATGGCGGTGCGGGGCAGGGTGAGCAGCTGCTCGCGGGCCGGCAGAAGGGTGCCGATCTCGGCGAACATCCCCGGGCGGAGCTGACGCTCTTCGTTCTGCAGCATCGCCCGTATCTTGATTGCGCGGGTCTTCTCGTCGACTCCCGGGTTGATGGCCATGATGGTCCCCGGGAACTCCTTGTTCGGGTAGGCCGCCACCTTCACCAGGACCTCGTTACCTACGGCGATCAGCGGCAGGTGGCGCTCCGGTAGCGAGTAGTCCGCGTAGATGGGCTGCAGCGCATCCAAGGGGACGATCTGCGAGCCCGGGGCGAGAAACTCTCCGAGGTCCAGGATGCGGATGCCGAGCTGACCGCTGAACGGGGCGGTGATGCGTTTCTGCGCGATGAGGGCCTCCTTGGCGGCCACCGCGGCCTTGGCGCTGTCCAGCTCGGCGGATGCCTCGTCATAGTCCGACTGGGACGCGGAGCGGTCTTTGAGCAGCTTGCCGAACCGCCCGACCTTGATCTCGGCCAGGTCGCGTTGGGCGATCAGCCCCCGCAAGTCCGCTTGGTCGACGCTGTCGTCGAGCTGGACCAGCAGGTCGCCTTTTTCGACGGACTGACCGGATTCGAAGTGGATCTCGCGGACCTGTCCGGCCACCTCGTTGGTGACGAAGATGCCCTGGGTGGCGACCAGGCTGCCGACGGCCGTCAGCCGCGGGTGCCAGTCGTCCTGCTGGATCTCGGCCGCCGCCACGACCGCTGGAGGCGGGGGGCCGCCCTCGGCCGCCTGCTGCTGCATCTGCATGTGCTTGAAGCCGAAGATGCCGCCCAGGATGGCCCCGAGGAACAGCAGGACGAGAAGGAGTCGGAGGAGCATGGGCGAGGATCCCTGGAATGGGTGCACTGGTCAACAGAGCGCGCATTGTACACGAGGTGCGACCGGCCGATTTCCATAGAGTGCCCGATCCTCGTACCCCTACTGTTCCTCCCGGACGGATTGAATCCCGGCGATTCGATACGCCGGGAGTTGATGGACGATGGCCGCTTGTACTTCAGCCGGACAAGTCCGCGTCTTTTCGCAGCTCCCGCACCCACATGGCGGTAGCGCCGGCTACCGCGCTCGGCATGACGATGAAGTTCACCACTGGGATCATGGTCAGTCCCGCGGTCGCGGCGCCGAAGCCCAGGCCCAATAGCCGCCGTTCGCGAAGGCGCGCACGCATTTCCCGGAACTTGAGTCCGTGATTGCCCATCGGATAATCGCTGTACTCAAGCGTGAGTATCCAGGCGGTGTAGAGGAACCAGAGCATGGGCGCGGCCAAGTTGATCCCGGGTATCAGGAACAGGAGCAGGAAGGGGATGGCCAAGAGCAGGGCGAACAGCAGCTTCCTGACCTCGTCGAACAAGGTGGGGATCAGCTCGGTCATGGCCTTCTTCCAGCCGCCGCCTTCATTCAATGGACGGCCGGTGAGGTGCAGCTCCACCTTCTCCGCCAACAGGCCGTTAAAGGGGCCGGCGATCAGATTGGCAATCAGCGTGAAGCTGTAAAAGACCAGGATCAACAGAGCGACAATAAACAGGGGCCAAAGGAGCCAGTCCAGCCATTGGAGCCAGGAGGGGATCTTCGTCTCGATCCAGAGGAGGAAGGATTCGAATTGGCTCAGGCCGTACCAGATGGCCGCTGAAAAAACGAGGATATTGATCAGCAACGGGGCCAGCACGAAGCGCCTCAGTCCAGGCCGTTTGATGAGGCGCATTCCCTCGATGAGATAGCGCGCCCCGGAGATCGGGTTGACTGCCATGAAACCTACCGCTGTTCGTTGACTAAAGCCGATGCGGATTATCCCTGAAGTTGATTGCGACTCAAAGCGACCAGCCGCTGTACCCGAGATTTGGCAGTCGATCCCGCGTTATAGTCTGGAGACAGTCCCTAACCGGCTTGAACAGCATGCTGCGCGATTTCTTGCGTGTCCCCGACGCTTTCGGTCACAGCGCCGCGGCGACGCTGGTAGCGGCCCTTCCGCCCTATCAGGTCGCCTTCTGGCCCGACGGTTGGGACTTGGAGCCGGACGGAAGCGTTCTGGTGCGCGATACGCACATGATGGCGGAGGCGCGGCGCTGGTATGCGCTGGCGGACCGCAACAGGTCCCGGGAAGACGGTCGGCGCGTCATGTCGATACTGGGCATCTTCGTGCCGCGTGCCATCGTCGATTTGGCCGATCGATGCTTTACCTCCGAGCAGGTGGCGTCCGTGGCTGTCCAGCTGATCGCGGGGGAGTGGATCGCGGAGCGCCGCCGCCGGCTGCTCGAGAAGCCGGTGCAGACGCTGGGTGAACGTACGCTGTCTTGGCGGGGGTCGCGGTACGACGCGGAAATGGACCCGGATTGCATTCGGTCACTGATAGAGGACCTGATTCGAACCAGCGTCGAAGAGCGTCTCATCCCGGACGCCGGTTACCGGGTTCGGGTACGTCGTGAGCATGGCTATGGTATCGCCGGCCATCGATGCGTACTCGATGTCTGTCTCGACCGGTACGCCGCCGACAGGGTGCTGGAGGTGCTGGCCGCCGCCCTGGTGCCATGGAACAGGGCCGTGGCTCGGGACGGCGCGGCGGCCTTGCTCATTGAGCTCGAGGCCGGCGCGAGTCGTCGGGCCGTAAAACCGTGAGAGGGTTTCCACCTGCATCGGACGCATTCCGCGGACGCCATGCGCCGGTTTGGTTGAAGCGACAGGTGCTCAGCGTCGTTCCCATTAAAAACTTGCGCTGGCTGCTCTGTGTTTCGCTGATCCTTGTGCTCTCGTGGCCAGTACTCGCCGGGGCTGGCCCGGTGATTTCGGAGCATGTAACCGCGCGCCTGCTCGCCGAACGCAAGCAGGCCGCCCCGGGTGAAACCGCGCAGCTTGCCCTCGCCTTCGAGATCCGGCCCGGCTGGCACACCTATTGGAAGAATCCCGGTGATTCCGGTGAGGCGCCCCGAATCCACTGGCTTCTGCCGGACGGCGTCACCGCAGGTCCCATCCGCTGGCTGCGGCCGGAGCTGATCAGGGTCGGTCCGCTGGCGAATTATGGTTACTCGGGCAAGGCCCTGCATCTGATCGATCTTGCCATTCCCGCGGACTGGGAGCCTGGTCGGCCGATCGACCTGGTGGCGGAGGTGAGCTGGCTGGTCTGCGCGGAGCACTGCATTCCCGAGGACGGGACACTCTCCCTGCGGATCGACACAGGCCCGCAGCCGGGTCCGGTTGACCCGCAGGTTGCCGAGGTCTTCGCATCGGCCCGGTCAGACCTGCCGCGGCCGCTGTCGGGAGAGGCGGCGCTGCGCTCGCAGGGCGCTGGACTCCTGCTTGAGGTCGACAGTCCGGATTTGCCGCAGGAGCCGGACCGTGCCTGGTTTTTCGCCGGGGCTTGGGGGCTCGTCGATCACGCTGCCGAGCAAATCCTGGAGGTGTCGGATGGCCGCCTGATTCTGCAGCTCGCGCCCGGCGCGCTTGCAGAGGAGGCAGCGGCCGACGGTGTGCTCGTGATCGAAGAGGCAGGTGCCGCAACCGCGTACGAGGTGCGGCCCATTCGCGGCGATTCTCAGTCCACCTCCGGCGAACGGAGTGCTCCCGCCGCGGCGGACCTGGGCTTGCCGTTGGCACTGGGCTTGGCCCTGCTGGGTGGGATCATTCTTAACCTCATGCCCTGTGTGTTTCCCGTGCTAGCGCTGAAGGCGCTGAGCCTGACTCTGGCGAAGGGGGCGGATGCGAAGAGCCGGCTGCTGCAAGGGTTGGCCTATACCCTCGGCGTATTGAGCTTCTTCGCCCTGATTGCCGCCACACTGCTGGCACTGCGCGCTGGCGGTTCCTCCGTGGGCTGGGGGTTTCAGCTCCAGTCCCCCGGCTTCGTGGTCCTGATGTCCTACCTTTTTTTCGTGTTGGGACTTAGCCTGGCGGGTGCAGTGAACCTCGGCGCCCGGCTGATGGGATTCGCGGCTGCGGGTCCGACATCCGGGGCAGGTGGAGCCTTCGTAACCGGTGCTCTGGCGGCGCTCGTAGCGGCTCCCTGCACGGCGCCTTTCATGGGTGCGGCGCTGGGCTATGCACTGACTCTGTCCTGGCCCGGGGCACTGGCCGTGACGATGACGCTCGGATTCGGGTTGGCGCTCCCGTTTCTGCTGCTTAGCCTAATTCCTGGAATAGCAAAAATATTACCGAAACCAGGTAAATGGATGGTTAATTTAAAGCAGTTTCTCGCTTTCCCCATGTTCGCGACCGCCGCTTGGTTGGTGTGGGTGCTGGCCGTCCAGCGGGGGGCGGATGCGGTAGCGGCCGTGCTCGCGGGTATGCTGTTTCTGGCGTTGGGCCTGTGGACTTTGGAGCGCTCGCGGCAGAGTGTCGGAGGCTGGCGTTTGCTAGGCGGGATCGCCAGTGCCGCGTTTGGCGCTTTCGCCCTTCTCCTGGGCGCGTTGCCGGGTCGAGTCGATTTCCGTTCGGTTGCCACCGAGGATGGGTTGCAGCGGCGGGATGCCGGGCCTTTGTCACAACCCTTCTCACCTGAGCGCCTGCAGGCGGCCAGGGCGCAGCGCCGCCCCGTCTTCGTAAACATGACGGCAGCCTGGTGCATCACCTGTCTCGTAAACGAGCGCCTGGCCCTGAGCTCTGTGCGCGTGGCGCAGGCTTTCGACGCGTCGGGCGTGCTCTATATGAAGGGGGACTGGACCAATCGCGATGCGGGAATTACGCGCTATCTGGAACGATTCGGGCGCAGCGGGGTGCCCATCTACGTCCTCTATCCGTCCATCGGGAGCCCGCGGGTGTTGCCCCAGATTCTCACGGAGTCCATAGTCTTGGAAGAGCTGGCGTCCATCGCCGTATCGTCAGTGCGGTAGATTCATAAATGACTCGAAATAAAACTTGTAATGTCATGATAAACAAAACGGGATTTTTGCTCCTTTGTGTTTTGTCCCTGGGCGAATGTCTAGCCGCGGGACCGCGGGTCGGGCAACCGGTTCCAGACTTCAGCGCAGTAGATACGAACGGCGATTCCTGGACGCTTGCCGATTTGAAGGGAAAGACGGTCGTTTTGGAGTGGACAAATCACGAGTGCCCCTACGTGCGCAAGCACTACTCGACGCGAAACATGCAGTCTCTGCAAAAGGAGGCCGCAGGTAAGGGTTTTGTGTGGTTAAGCGTGATTTCCTCGGCACCCGGGAAGCAGGGCCATGTGAGCCCGGAGGAGGCGAGCCGGTTGACGAAGGCGCGTAACGCCTTTCCCAAGGCAGTGCTGCTGGACGCAACCGGGGAGATGGGCCGCGCTTACAACGCATCGACCACGCCCCATATGTTCATCATCGGTCCCGACGGCATACTCCTGTACATGGGCGGGATCGACGACCGGCCGACGTCGAACGTGAAAGACGTAGAAAGAGCGGAGAATTACGTGCGTAAGGCCTTTACGGACATCTCTGCCGGCCGCGGGGTGGCACAGGCGATGACGCGGCCTTACGGCTGTTCCGTCAAATACTAAGTTACGAAGTAACACCGGCTACGCATCCCGGGAATTACCACGGGAAACAGCCGCGCGGGGCTCGCTGCCGGAGTTATGGTGGACAGTCGTCGTTGTTCATTTGATTCTCATCCGCGGGGCGGCGCATCCTCCAAAATCCCTTTCTCTCCCTGCAGCTTGCCGATGATGACCGCTCCCGCCGAGTCGCTCCACACGTTGGTGGACGTGCGCATCATGTCGAGGATGCGGTCTACGGCGAGGATCAGCCCGATGCCTTCCACCGGCAACCCGATGGCGGCCAGGATGATGGCGATGGCTACCAAGCTGGCGGCGGGGATGCCGGCCACACCAATGGACGTCAGCAGCGCCACCAGCACGATCGTGAACTGGGTGCCGAAGGTCAGCTCCAGTCCGTATGCCTGGGCGATGAACATGGCGGCCACGCACTCGTAGAGGGCGGTCCCGTCCATATTGACCGTGGCTCCCAGGGGGAGTACGAAACTCGTGGTGCGGTTGGAGACGCCGGCGTTCTTCTCAACGCACTCCATGGTGATCGGGAGGGTCGCGGAGGATGAGGCGGTGGAGAAGGCGGTAAGCAGGGCCGAGCTCATGGCCTTGAAGTGGCGGACCGGATTTACCCTGCCCACGAAGTAGAGCAGCAAAGGCAGGGTGACCAGGAAGTGGATCGCCAGCGCAGCAGCCACGCTGAAGAAAAAGGCGGCCAGCGGTGCGAAGGCGTCGAATCCCGTACCCGCAACCACCTTTGCGACCAGGGCGAACACCCCCAGGGGGGCGAAGCGCATGATCAGGTCGGTGATCTTGAGCATGACCTCGAATACGCCCTGCCAGAAGTTGTACTGGACCTCCGCATAGTCCTCGGTGATGCGGGTCATGAAGAAGCCGTAGAGCAGGCTGAAGAAAATCAGTCCCAGCATCTGGCCGGAGGCGGCGGCTGCCACCACGTTTGTGGGGATCATGCGCAGAAAGACCTCCACCACGTCCCCGGTGCCCTTGCCGGCGACCTGGTCCTCGAAGGCGCTGAGGTCTGCGGTGAAACCGATCAGATCCTTGGCCGGTTGACCATCGACGATCCCCGGGGCGACCGCGTTGACGACCATGAGTCCGACCAGAATCGCCAGCAGGCTGGTGGTTATGTAGTAGAGGAGGGTCTTGCCGCCGAGCTTTCCCAGGTTCTGAGAGCCGCCGATGCCGGCGATGCCGACGATGATGGAGGAGACGATCAGGGGAACGATCAGCATCTTGAGGGCATTGAGGAAGAGCTTGCCCACGAAGTCGAACACCGAATAAAAGGTGACACCGAAGAGCCCGGCTTCGGTGCCCGTCAGCATGCCGGCGATCACCGCCAGGGCCAATGCGATCAGGATCTGCCAGTGCAGCTTGAGATCGAGGAACGCCACTTGATGTCTCCGGTTGACTCGGCTTGGGCCCGCACCTCGTTTCTGCCTTTTGAAGAGTTTCGGGGCCTGCCGGCGCATGCGGAAGGAAATGCCCGGCATGATAGCATGACGTGCTCGTCGGCCCGTTTTCGGACCATCGTGGAGTATTGGTTGCGGTGCCGGCCGGAGATGCGGTTCCGCAGACTTGGAGTATCGTCCCTGGTGATCCAACGGATGCCGAGCGACTCTGTTTTGCCGGTGCACGTGCACGGAGCGGCCAAAACCGGCAAAGCTGAGGCACGCGGATCTTGCGTGCTATGATCCGACCCCCCTGATTCTGAGTTTCCAGTCATGATGATCGCGAATGCGCACGAGATTCTGATGCATGCCGCGGCCCGGTTTCCGGTGTCCGCTGCCCGGCGGCTTGCCTTTACGGCACTGGTCGCGGTCCTGGTCCTACCGGGCTGTGACTCCGGTGCGCCCCGGGAGCAGGCTAGCGAGCCGCCGGCCGTGGGGGTCATCGAGGTCGCGGAGCAGAAGGTCAATCCCTACTTCGAGTTCGTCGCCAAGACCCGCGCCAAGGAGAGCGTGGCCTTGCGTGCGCGGGTGACCGGTTTCCTGGAGAGTCGGGATTTCCAGGAGGGCGGGGACGTCGAGGCGGGCCAGGTCCTGTTCAAGATCGAGCCTGAGCGCTATCAGGCAGCCCTGGCACAGGCCGAAGCCGAGCTGGCCGCGGCCGAGGCATCCCTCAACCGGGCGAAGGTCGATGCCGCGCGTTACGAGGAGCTCGCCAAGGCCAAAAACGTCAGTCAGCAGAAGGTGGACGAGGCCGAGGCCGAGGTGCTGGTCCAGGAGGCCGCTGTCCAGACCGCCAAGGCCACGATCAAGCAGGCCCAGCTCGACGTGGACTACACGCAGGTGACGGCGCCCATCGCCGGTCGAATCGACGTCGCGAGCTACACCGTCGGCAACCTGCTGGGCCCGGACTCCGGCGTGCTGGCCACCATCAACATGATGGATCCGATCAACGTCGTCTTTTCCATCTCGGAGACCTGGTACCTGGAGCTGGTCGCAGGCGGATCTGGAGATCAAGAAAGCGGGTGGGGACGTCGAGGAGTTCAGCCACGTACCGCTGATTCGTCTGCCGGACGGTTCGATGTACGAGTACCCGGGCAAGTTCGACTTCATCGACAACAAGGTCGACGAGAAGACCGGCACCGTGCTGGTGCGGGCCCTGTTCCCGAACCCGGACCTGTTGCTGCTGCCGGGGCAGTTCGTGACCGTGGTCATCGAGCGTACGGAGGCAAAGGACGCGGTGGTGATCCCGCAGGCGGCGGTGCTCACCGACCAGGGCGGTCAC
Source organism: uncultured Gammaproteobacteria bacterium (assembly GCA_963802975.1). Taxonomy (GTDB): domain Bacteria; phylum Pseudomonadota; class Gammaproteobacteria; order Chromatiales; family Chromatiaceae; genus Thiosymbion. Next base: position 30,555 of record CAWDLA010000048.1, on the reverse strand, counting down.
TACGTGCTGTTCGGTCAATGATGAGAACAAGGTAGAGGTCCGCCGCATCGAGACGGGTCAGCGCTTCGGCGCCAACTGGGCGGTGGGCAAGGGTCTGCAGGTCGGCGAGCGCATCATTCTGTACGGTGTGCAGAAGGTCGGCCGGGGATCGAGGTCAAGCCGGAGCTGACTGAGGCGACGCCCGCGCCCATGGACGGCGCCACCGAGAGCGGTACCGCCGAGGCTCCACCGGATACGACCAAGGACATGTCCGGGATGGCCGGCGGAATGTCCGGCACGGACAGCGAGCCGGGCGGCGATGAAGGGGCCGTTGAGGCCGAAGAGAAGACGGAGTAACCATGGGCTTCTCCAAGTTCTTCATCAACCGGCCGAAGTTCGCCTTCGTCATCTCCATCGTCATCACCCTGGCGGGTGTCCTGGCGCTGATGGGCCTGCCGGTGGCCCAGTTCCCGGAGATCACGCCGCCGACGGTGAGCGTCAGCACCCAGTACGCGGGCGCCAGCGCCGAGGTGGTCGAGCAGACCGTGGCCGCGCCCATCGAGCAGGAGGTCAACGGCGTCGAGGACATGATCTACATGTCCTCCAAGTCGGACAACGACGGCCGCTACAGCCTGACGGTCACCTTCGAGATCGGCACCGATGCGGACATGGCCCAGGTCAAGGTGCAGAACCGCGTCTCCCAGGCCATGCCCTCGCTGCCCGAGGAGGTCCAGCGCCAGGGGGTGAAGACCGAGAAGCAGTCCACCAACATGCTGCTGATCGTCAACATCTTCTCGCCCGACGGGACCTACGACACCCTGTACCTGAACAACTACGCCACCATCAACGTCAAGGACTCCCTCGGGCGCGTCGACGGCGTCGGCAAGGCCGAGATCCTGGGTGTCATGGACTACGGCATGCGCTTCTGGCTGAAGCCGGACCGCATGACCTCCCTGAACGTCAGCGTCGCCGATATCCAGAACGCGGTCGCCCAGCAGAACGTGCAGGTGCCGGCCGGCCAGATCGGCGCGCCGCCGGCACCGACCGACCAGCAGTTCCAGTACACGGTGACCACCAAGGGCCGGCTCTCAGAGGTCGAGGAGTTCGGCAACATCATCATCCGCATCGAGCCGGACGGCTCGGCCATCCGCGTCAGGGACGTGGCGCGCGTCGAGCTGGGCGCCCAGGCCTACTCCGCCGCCGGCCGGCTCGACGGTGCGCCGTCGGTGGTGCTGGCCGTCTACCAGACCCCGGATGCCAATGCCCTGTCAACCGCCGAGGCGGTCAAGGCAGCGCTGGAGGAGCTGTCCGAGCGTTTCCCGGACGACATGGAGTACGCGAGTCCTCTACGACACCACCAACTTCGTCGAGGCCTCCATCGACGAGGTCATGGAGACCCTGTTCATCGCGATCGCCCTGGTGATCGCTGGTGGTGTTCATCTTCCTCGAGGACTGGCGCTCCACCCTGATCCCGGGTATCGCCATCCCGGTGTCCCTGATCGGGACCTTCGCCGGCGCTGGCGGCCTTCGGCTTCTCCCTCAACACCATCATGCTGTTCGCCCTGATCCTGGCCATCGGCATCGTGGTGGACGACGCCATCATCGTGGTCGAGAACGTCCAGCGCCTGATGGACGAGGAGGACCTGGAGCCCAAGGAGGCGACCGCCAAGGCCATGGAGCAGATCGGCGGCGCCGTCATCGCCACCACCCTGGTGCTGCTGGCGGTGTTCGTGCCCGTCGGCTTCATGCCCGGCATCACCGGCGAGCTCTACCAGCAGTTCGCGGTGACCATCTCGGTCGCCGTGGCCATCTCGTCCATCAACGCCCTGACCCTGAGCCCGGCGCTGTGCGTCGGTGCTGCTCAAGAAGGGGGTCCAGCCCATGCCGCTGCTGGCGGGATTCAACCGCTGGTTCGGACGGCTCACCGAGCGGCTACACGGCAGGGGTCAAGCTCGTCGCCAAGCGTGTCCTTATGGCCGTCGTCGTCTATGGCGCCCTGATCGCCGGCACGGTTTGGATGTTCGGCAACCTGCCCAGCGGCTTTCTGCCGGAGGAGGACCAGGGCTACTTCTTCATGGAGGTCCAGCTGCCGGACGCCGCCTCCCTGACCCGAACCGAGGACGTGTTGGGTCGGGTGGAGCAGCAGCTGCTGGAGGTCCCGGGGATCACCAACGTCATCTCGGTGGCCGGCTACTCCCTGCTCAATTCGCGCCTTCGGCTCCAACAGCGCCCTGGTCATCCCCATCCTGGCGCCCTGGGACGAGCGCACGGAGCCGGGCGTTGCAGCTCCGTTCCATCGTCGGCAAGGTCCAGAAGATTGCGGCCCAGACCATCGACGCCCTGCTGATCCCGTTCGTGCCGCCGGCCATCCCCGGCCTGGGCAACACGGGCGGCTTCTCCTTCGTGCTGCAGGACAAGACCGGCGGCAGCATCCAGGATTTCGCCTCGGTGATGCGCGGCTTCGTGGTCGCAGCCAATACGGATCCGGCCATCGACAACGCCTACAGCACCTTCCGCGCCGACGTGCCCATGCTCTTCCTGGAGGTCAACCGCGACAAGGTGCAGACCCTGGGTATTCCCATGACGGAGGTCTTCTCCACGCTACAGGCCCAGCTCGGCTCGGTCTATATCAACGACTTCAACAAGTTCGGCCGCACCTGGCGGGTCATGGCCCAGGCGGAGGGGGACTTCCGCAACCAGCCCAGCGACATCGTGCGCCTGTTCGTGCGCAGCAAGGATGGATCCATGGTGCCGATGTCGACCATCGCCGAGGTCGAGTCGCAGACCGGCCCCCAGATCATGTCGCGCTACAACCTGTTCCGCTCGGCGGACATCTCCGGCGGTCCCGGCGCCCGGCTACAGCTCCGGCCAGGCGATCGCGGCCATGGAGAAGACCGCCGAAAGACTCGCTGCCGGCGGGCTTCGGATTCGAGTGGACCAGCATGTCCTACCAGGAGATCAAGGCCGCAGGCCAGGCGCCGATCATCTTCGGCCTGGCCCTGCTGTTCGTGTACCTGTTCCTGGTGGCCCAGTACGAGAGCTGGTCCATCCCCCTGGCGGTCATGCTGGCGGTGCCGGTGGCGGTATTCGGTGCCTTGGCCACGGTCGGCGCGATGGGCATGGACGTGAACCTCTACACCCAGATCGGCCTGGTCATGCTGATCGGGCTGGCGGCCAAGAACGCCATCCTGATCGTCGAGTTCGCCAAGGAGCAGCGCGAGATCGAGGGCCTGTCCATCTACGATGCCGCGGTCAAGGCCGCGCACCTGCGCTTTCGCGCCGTGATGATGACCGCGCTCTCCTTCATCCTCGGCATCATCCCCCTGGTGGTCGCCACCGGGGCGGGCGCCGGCTCCCGCGTCTCTCTCGGTACGGCGGTGATGGGCGGCATGCTGGCTGCCACCGTCGTCGGCACCCTGCTGATCCCGGTTATGTACTTCGTGGTGCAGGGGATTCGGGAGAAGGTGAAGGGGACGCCGCGGGATGCACGCTCAGGTGCGCAACCGGCGCCTGCGGAGACGCCGTCTGACTGAGATTCCGAAAACCGGCGGGCCCGCAGACGCGGGCCCGCCGGTTTTCGGGACTTGTGATTTGCTTCGTGTCCCTCGTGCTCTTTGTGGTAAAAAAGATGATGAAGTACCGAAATGCTGCGAAAAATGAATCGTTGTCCCGAGATTGCGCCGCGCCGGGAGTAGCGCATAAATGTCAAAATGGCTTGCAACCGGTTGGCTCTTGTTGCTGTTTTCTCTGCTCCTGACCGGTCCCGCCGGCCCCCGCGCCGAAATCTACAAATGGAGAGACGCCGACGGCCAGCTCCAATTCTCCGACCGCCCTCCGCCGCAGGGAGGAGCGGAGCAGGTCGAGCTCCCCGAGATCAACACCTATCAAGGAGTCAGTGTCGAGGAGTACCAAGACATGCGATCGAGCCGGATGCCGGGCACGAAGACCAAGCAGGTGGTCATCTATAGCGCCGATTGGTGCGGCGTGTGCAAACGTGCGAAGCGTTTCTTCCAAGCCGAGGGCATTCCCTTTCGTGAGCTGGATGTGGACAAGAGCCGGAGGGCCAGGCGTGAATTCGATCGGTTGAATGCCAAGGGTGTACCGGTCATCCTGGTGGGCGGCAAGCGGATGAATGGCTTCTCCGAGAAGCGGTTCATGGAGCTGTATCGTTAAATGGGTGAGCTTATTAGGTCGCGTACCTTGAGCTCTGGCTAACTTCCTCGTCAGCGCTCTGACTCCTTGCCGTTCTGATCGCCGACAATGGTATATTCTGCGGCAAGCTCGCTCGACGACCAATCTGTGGCTTGTTTCCCCGATGTCGTGTACCCCTCGCGTTGGACTGCCGAGAAAGCAGAAAAATGGCTTCTGAAGTTTGATGCCCGAAGGAGATACCATCCACAAGCTGGCTTCGGCGTTGGCCCCGGAGCTTCGCGGGACGCTCGTCACGGATCTGCGCTTGAGGCGATTGAGCGCGGAGGCGCTGATAGGGCACCGCATACAAAGCCTGACCAGCGAAGGTAAGCATCTGTTCATGGGCTTCGACAACGCCTTGGTGCTGCGCAGCCATCTCGGACTTTACGGCTCCTGGCACCGCTACCTTGTTGGAGAGCGCTGGCGCAAGCCTGTAAGGCAGGCCTGGATTCGGCTCGAGACGCGAGAGCGCGTCTATGTTTGCTTCAATGCGCGGGAGGTGGAGATCCTTCGGGCGGAGGGCTATCGTTTTGCCGACGAAAGGCGGCGTATCGGACCAGACCTGATCAGGGACCGGCCGGAGCGCGGGTTGCTGTATGCCAGGGCGTGCGCGATGCTACATCCGGAAACGCCTCTCGTCGATGTTTTGCTGGACCAGCGGGTGGCTGCCGGGATCGGCAACGTCTATAAATCCGAAGTCCTTTTTCTCGAGCAGCAGGCGCCCTTGCGCCCGCTCGCATCTACTTCTGCCAAAGTGCTTGAATGCCTCTACACGCGTGCCGGTGACCTGCTTCGAGCAAATTTGCACAACGGGCCCAGGGCGACCAGGTTCGTGGGTGACGGTCGCGGAGATCTTTGGGTCTACGGGAGGGCAAAGCGGCCCTGTTTTCGTTGCGCAGAGCCGGTGCGTTTGGACAGGCTCGGTAGGGACTTGCGCTCCACCTACTGGTGCCAGCGCTGCCAGGCTCGGGAGTAAGAGGATGCTTGCTGACTAGCCTGTTGCGTGCGGTTGCTGACAAGGCGGCGGGATAAGCGACCTGGTGTTCCGCGGGTGTCGCTGGCAGGGAAGCCAGCGTCAAGCCTTCGCGGACCTATTCACGGCGTCCCGCGGGAAGCCACGCCGCCTACCTATACGATCGCCTTAGTAGGTGTCGACGGGCCGGGCCATTGCCGCTTCTTCTCGGTACCTGCTCCTATCGGGCATAATGCGGGTTTCCAGTTCGCGCAATGAAATATGAATACGCAGCCATTCGCCCATCGGCGAATTTTGGTTTCGCCCTGAGGTTCGAGATGGACGCACGCAAGATCTGCATTCTCGGCGATTTCGCGGTAGGCAAGACGAGCTTGGTGTCGCGTTTTGTTCACAACCATTTCTCCCTAAATTATCTTACTTCGATTGGCGTCAAGGTCGATGTCAAGGAAGTAACGCTACCTGGTGACGGCCCCTGCAACCTCGCCGTATGGGATATCGTAAGTATCGACGCCCCCACCGAGCTGTTCCTGCGCTATGTGCGTGGCGCCTCCGGGTATTTGTTGGTCGCCGACGGTACCCGCATCGAGACGTTGGACCGTGCCCTGGCGCTTCGCGATGCCGTCGAGTCTCATCTTGCGGTTTTGCCGTTCGTCGGTCTCGTCAACAAGGTGGACCTGGCGGGACAGCAAGAGATCGACAGCGATCGCCTCGCGCAGTTGGAGCAGGCGCGCGAGACTTGGCTGCGCACCAGCGCCCTTGACGGAACCAACGTGGAGCGTGCCTTCGAGTTGTTGCTCGGGGAAATCGAGACCGGGAAGTGACCACCGATCTGTCCGTTGCCGATTACCTGCGCAAGGCCCTGCTCGCCCAGCAACGGCCCTGCTATCTGGTGCTCGATGAAGCATTCCGGCTGCTGATGATCGAGGGAGATGCGGAGAACTTCGGCTATGGCGGGCTGGTATCAGGAGAGGATTGCCGCGGCGCGATGCCATTCCTGTTCGGGCTTTCTGCGCACGAGGCGATTCATCTTCCATTGGTGGAGACCGCCTCCGGGAGTGCAGCCGACGTTTTGCTCTCGCCGGTGGAAGGCAAGCTCGGTGTGCTGTTGACCGACGCCACGCGTGAGCGGGCCGCGCGCCAAGCGGCTCAGCAACAGGCGAATGAGATCCGGCTGCTGCACAAGAAGCAGCAAAAGCTCGTATCCGAGCTGCGCAGGGTGCGGGACGAGCTGGAGGTCAAGCATCGGCAGGCCCGGGAGGACAGCCGGATGAAGAGCCGGTTTATCGCCAGCCTGTCTCACGAGTTGCGCACACCCCTGACCGGCATCCTGGGCTACGCAGGATTGCTGACCGATCCGCAGGGCAGCGCCGAGTCCGCGGCAGAGAGCGCGCGTGTGATTGAATCCAACGCCACGCACCTGATGTCGCTGGTGGACAACGTACTCGATCAGGCGAGCTTGGAGATGGGGCAGCTTGCGTTGCACGCGGTGCCGTTGCGCCTGGAATCTCTGTGCCGGGAGCTGCTGGCCATGTTCGCGCCCTTGGCCGAAAAGCGCGGGCTGGAGTTCAGATTGCACCGGCGCGGCAATCTTCCCACCTGGACGGAAATCGATGCGACCCGCCTGCGCCAAGTAGTGATCAACCTGGTGGGGAACGGCATCAAGTATACGGAGCGTGGCTTCGTTGCACTGATTTTGGCTTGGGATCAAGACCTGTTGGAAGTTGGTGTCGTCGACTCGGGGCCGGGAATTCCGCCCGCCGCGCGAAAGCGCATCTTTCTACCCTTCCACCGCGAGAGAGGCGCCGGTGAAGAGCAGGGGGCGGGCCTGGGACTCACAATCAGTGCCCAGCTCGTCGAGCTGATGGGGGGGCGGTTGGTGCTCGAGGACCGTTCGGGGGGCGGCTCGCTGTTCAGATTCTCGGTACCGGCCCCTGCAATCGCTGACGTCGCCTCCGGCAGGGAGAAACAGGACACCGGCGCTCGCCGCATCCTCATGGTGGACGACAGTGGGGATATTCGCGATTTGTATTCCCGTCTACTGGAGAATGAGGGATTCGTCGTGGACAGCGTGGCGGACGAGCCGGAGGCCTGGAGTCGATTCGAGGAGAACAGGCCGGACCTGGTGCTCGTCGATCTAAATCTGGCCGAATGGGAGGGTAGCGGGCTCGTCCGACGCTTGCGCGGGCGGGGCTTCAATGGCGGTGTAGTCGCCTGGTCCGCGTCGTCCCTGCGCGAAGACAAACAGAGCGCCCTGGATGCGGGTGCGGACGCCTTTCTGGCCAAGCCCGTGGAGCCCGCGGCTATGTTCGCGAAGCTGAACGAGATCCTGCGCCGTGGTAGCGTTGCAGCGGAGTGAGCAACCGGTGGCGGCCCGAGTACCTGTGCGCGCTCGCGGGCGCGGGGTAGCCCCCGGGGCCGGCATCGGGCGTCTGAGCAGGATGGGCGTACTTGTCCTCTCGTGGATGTGGTGTTCGTCCTTTGCGGCCGCACAACCTCCGGTCTGGACCCGAGCGGAGGCCGGTCCTCGCGTCTCGATGATGGAGATTCCCCTGTCGATCGATCTAGGCCCGCTGTTCCGCAGAGCCGAAGCGCTCCTACCCCGAGAGCTCGGGCATTGGAAAGGGTGGCGAGGGCTGCATGGGGTCGAGACCCGCTACCGCGCCTGGCGTGGGCCCTTGAGCATGTTTCTGCATGGCGATCTGCTGCGTGTGGAGGCCCACGTGCGTTATTGGGTGCAGGCGCGCGGCAGAATCATCAAAGGCTTCGGTCTGGAGGTGGGCTGCGGGGTTGACGAGCCGCCTCGGCAAGCCGTCGTTGGTCTTTTGGTGAAGCTGGATTTGGGACCAGACTGGACCCTGAGACCCAGATTCCGTGTCCTTCCGACGCGTTTCCTCGACGGTTGCGAGGTGACTGCTGCCGATATCGACGTCTCCCCGCTCATTGACAGGTTGTTCCGCAAGCGCATGGAGGAGAGCCTGCGGTCCGCTCTTGCGGATCTGGGTCCCGGTCTCGAGGCCGCCCGCCGCCGGGTGGCTGGTTACTGGGGGCAGCTGCAGCAACCGGTGGAGTTGACGCCGGGATTGTGGCTTCGCGCAGACCCGCTCGCGCTGGCTTTGGCCTCACCACGGGGGCAGGGTGATCAGCTGCACACGAATTTGGGAATCGTGCTCCTGCTCGCCCTGGGGTCGAAGCCCCCCGTCCCTGCGACACAGAGGCCCTTGCCGCCGCTTCAGACCTTCATACCGCGCGGATTCGGGACGCGGTTCGAGCTCAACTTGGACCTGGATCTGGATGCGGTGGGACGTCACCTCTCCGGGTTGCTGACGAGCAAGCCGCTGATTGTGGAGGGGCATCGGGTCGGAATCGGGCGCGTCGATGTTGCCGGGGACGGGAGAGACCTCGTCTTGAGCGCGCTGCTCACGGGCGAGGCCACCGGCTCGATCGAAATTCGGGCTGTCCCTGTCTTCGATCCGCAGCAACAGGCGATTTACCTGCGGGAGCTGGATTTCGTCTTCGAGCCGCAGGACCCGGATCAGGCCCTGATGGTCGACCTGCACTATCAGAGCATCCAGACGGCGCTGCAAGACGGCGCCAACGAGCTCCTGGGGGCGCGTACCGAGGGAATGAGAGAGGCGTTGGAGTCGGCGTTGTCCCGGTCTCTCCCGCAGGGTCTGAAGCTCGGTTTGGCGTCCTTGCAGCTGGCGAGCTTGGATCTGCGGGTGATCGGCTCGGAATTGCGCTTGACCGGGACGGCGACGGGCAGCCTGGCGGTGACGCCCCGTTGACGGAGTCCCTATTGGCGGCTGTTTCTGTTCAACTACGGATAAATATCAAAGCTACTCGAACAGGTTCTGAAAGGCTCGGGAGAACTGTTTGAATGCCTCCCAGCCGTCTTTGTCCATCACCTGGTCAATGACCCAGCGGTTCTCCGCGCTGTCGCCCATCATAGACTGTATCTCGTACCCCAAGTGCCGCAGGAAGGCGTAGCTGGGTCCTTCCGCGTCCAGTTGGAGCGCCGCGTACTCCGCGGAGCGTCGGTTGAGTAGATCGATGAAGGGCCGGCCGTAATCACCGTTGCCGAAGAGGTCCTCTCCGTTGTCCTGGATATGCTCGATGAGCTTGGTGGCAAAAGCGGTAATCAGGGCGCGGCGGTCATCTTCTCCCATGATTTCGTGGGACAGGCGGTCGGCGATCTGGATCAGAAAGACCAGGTATTCCTGTACCACCGCCAAGCGCTGGGCATCATTCTCATAGATGAAGCGTTCGCAGTGCAGGTTGATCGCCTTCTCCACGGACAGGCGCCAAGCGATGAAGGCGAGCGCAGTTGCGATCTCGGGAACGGAGCGCTGCTGCTCGTCGTCCCACCAATGACTCTTGATTCTCAGCGCCACGTGCTACACCTCTAGCTGGAACAGGATATCTCCGACCAAGCCTTGGAAGGTCTGGTGGGGGCTGTCAGTTATAAACTCAGAAGTTTACTTGGAAATAGGTGCGCATTGGAATTGCACAGTCGTTTTCGGGCTCGCCTATGAATGAGCACAGGATACTCGCGCTGGCCAACGCGGTTCAGCGCAACTGTCACATCTCCGATGCACGCTACGGGGCGGATTATTCCCTCTGCGTCTATCTGATGAAGATGCGCGAATACTATCGTTGGGAGATGAATCTCCCACTGGGGGCCGCGCTCGAGAAGGACCAGGTGGGACGCTGGCTGCAAGAGCGAGAGCAGCTTTGGGAAGATCTGGAGGACACGGAGCTCGCCCCTGTAGAAGTCGAGGGCGAGCATTTCGATCCATTCGATTCCGAGGGGATCAACGCTCGTCTGGAGCGCCACGGACTGATCTATAGCAGTGGACTCGGCAACAATGCAAAGCCCCATTTTTTCCTCGGCGACTTAGAACAGCGTAAGCGCGCAGGTGGCTACGAAGTGTTTGTCGCTGCCGGCGAGCACGCACGCGATCTCACGGCTCCGCCGGCTATGACTTTGAACCGAAGTATCTTTCTGCGCCGCGAATCGCTGCGCCGCATGCTGTGGGAAAAGCTCGAGAGCTGGCGTTGGAGCCGCGCCGAGAATGCACTCGGACGGGCATTCGCCTGTTACGATTTCGATCGTTCCCTGCAGAGCGCGTTGAATGACATGGCTGAGCGCGAGATCGATGCGGCGCTGCTGCATGAGCAGGGGGAATACGAGGCCGGAATCGGGCTCGGCGCGGGTTGGGAGCCGATGCTCCTGGATTTGGTCCACACACCCACCGAGCTGATGGCTCGGGCGGTGCGCGATCACCTTGCAGATTGCCTCATCACCCTTCCGGCCTTGGCCACCGCAGGCAACCAGGCGTCTTTGCATTTCCTCTTGGGCAACCTCACGAGCATGCGCAAGGAGATATTCCCGGGTTTGGAGCTGGCCTACGCGAAATGGCTTGCGAGCGGCGATACGGAGCCGCTCGCCGCCATCGCCGAAGCGGGACGCGACCACTGGTATCGGGTTGCCCGTTCGATGCTGGCGCTGCATCGGCAATCCGGGGCGGAGGTCGCCGTGCGGATGCGTGAGCTCGTCGCCGAGAATTACCTATAGTCGATTGTCTCGCTCTGCTCACAGTTTTCCCGATCGCCGTATTCGCCCAACAGGCGGTACCGGGTTCGGACAGTGGCGGTAGCCGTTATCCGACTTCCAAGCTTCTAAACGCCTCCTGCGGGACGCGGCATGTATCCCAGGCGGAGCGCGCCTGAATCCAGAACTCCTCGAGGTTGGCTGGACGCTCGAAGAACGACTGCTGCCCCAGGAAGTCCCAGGCCTGCAGAAGAGAGGGAATGGGCTCTGCCGGCTCAACCGGTGCCGCGGCGTCGGATTTACTGAGCTTGCGACCAGCGCTGTCGACGGCCAGCGGCAGGTGGGCGTAAGCGGGGACGGCTGCGGCGAGGGTCCGGAACAGGTATATCTGGCGCGGTGTCGAGGAGAGCAGGTCCGCACCGCGCACCACATGATTGATTCCCTGAAAGCGGTCATCGACCACGACCGCGAGCTGATAGGCGTGGATCCCGTCCGTGCGGCGCAGCACGAAGTCGCCTACTTCCCGTTCCAGGTCCTGGCGCAGCTCCCCTTGAATGCGGTCGCGGACCAGGATAGAGCCGCTCTCGGTTCGCACGCGCAAGGAACGCGCCTTTTTCCCGTGCGGAAGGTCGATCCTGCAGGTGCCGGGGTAGATCGGACCGTCCGCCCCTGGCAGGCCGCTCGCCGCAATTTCTCTCCGGCTGCAGCCGCAAGGGAAAATCAAGCCGAAGCCGCGGAGTAACTCGATGGCCTCGGCATAAGCGTCGGTGCGTGAGCTTTGGTAGAGAATTCCTCCGTCCCACTCGAACCCAAAGGTGTCGAGGGCGCGCAAGATGGCGTCGGCGGAGCCTGGGACCTCCCGCCTGTGATCGAGGTCTTCTATGCGCAGCAGCCATTCGCCACGGGCGGAGCGGGCGTCGAGAAAGCTGCCCAGCGCTGCAACGAGCGAGCCGAAGTGCAACGGCCCGGTGGGTGATGGGGCAAAGCGCCCGCGATAGCGGGACTTGCTCCCGGTCGTCTCGCCCGGTTGTGGGGTTGATGACCCTTGCTTCGTAATGGGGTGCGCCCGGAAAATGCTCTGGACCGCCCCTCAGCCGCGTTGTTTTTCGCGGATCTCGTCTAGGGTCTTGCAGTCGATGCAAAGGGTCGCGGTCGGCCTCGCCTCGAGGCGCCGAACGCCGATCTCCACGCCGCAGGCGTCGCAGAAGCCGTATTCGTCGTTGTCCAGGCGGCTGATGGCTTCGTCGATCTTCTTGATCAGCTTTCGCTCCCGGTCACGAGTTCGCAGCTCGAGGCTGAACTCCGACTCCTGAGTCGCGCGGTCATTGGGATCGGGGAAGTTTGTCGCCTCGTCCTGCATGTGGTGAACGGTGCGGTCGACTTCCTCCATCAAGCTCTTCTTCCATGCCAGAAGGATGCCTCGGAAGTGCTCCTCCTGACCCGGGTTCATGTACTCCTCGTCCGCTGCGGTTGCGTAAGGCTCAAAGCCAAACGCCTTCGCACCCGGTTTTTCTGCTTCGGCCATACAAGTTCTCCCGAAAGGGCTGCCAATGGTTGCGGTGATCCGCTCGGCGCTTCCGGCAATCAGATGCCGCTTCTGCGCGAATCTCCGATCTGGAAAAACAGTGTTTAATACCAAATCGGGCATTTTGCAGCAACAGATTTCTGCGAATCGGCGCAAGGTTCGATCCCCGAAGTGTGCATCTTTAGCCGCCCCGGGGTAGGCTCTGTCACGAATTCGACGAGCTTTGACGCCGACGCGAAAATGTACAGGTTCGCTGCCTTGATCTTGGATGTGGACGGGACCCTCGCGGATACGGAGCGGGATGGTCACCGGCCGGCCTTCAATGCGGCCTTCGCCGACGCCGGTCTCGATTGGCATTGGTCAGTAGATCTCTATGGTGATCTCCTGGCGGTTACGGGCGGTAAGGAACGGATTCGCTATTTCATCGAGCACTGGCGTCCGACTTTCCCGGTGCCGGAGGATCTGGACGGATTCATTGCCGACCTACATCGGCGAAAAACCGGCCACTATCTGCGGCTCTTGCGCGGCGGCGGCATACCGCTGCGCACCGGCGTGTTGCGTTTGCTGCGCGAGGCGCGGGCATCGGGAGTGCGTCTTGCCATCGCCACCACGACCACGATGGAGAATGTCGTAACCCTGCTAGAATGCAGCGGCCCGACGGGTTTACCCGGTTGGTTCGAGGTCATCGCAGCGGGCGATGTGGTGGCGGCCAAAAAGCCGGCGCCGGATATCTTTCTCCTGGCGTTGAAAGAGCTGGGGCTTGACCCGCGTGACTGTGTCGCCGTCGAGGATTCGGACAACGGTGCGCGCTCGGCGCTGGGTGCCGATTTGCGGGCCTTGTTGGTGACGGTAAGCTCATACACGCAGGAGCAGGATTTCTCCGGTGCAGCGTTGGTGGTTGACGGGCTCGGCGAGCCCGACGCCTCGGTGAAGCTATTGCAGGGTACCCTCGCGGGCGCGAACTTCATCGACCTGGATGCGTTGGACACCATGCATCGTCGTGTCTACGCGGCGGATTGATCCATGAGCGATTCTCGGACAGGACTTTCGGCGCGTTCGCTAGATATCGAGCCGTTTCATGTCATGCGGCTCCTGGCTCGGGCCAAGGAGATGGAGGCCGCGGGACGCGATGTCGTGCATATGGAGATCGGTGAGCCGGATTTTCCGACTCCGGGCCCGATCATGGCGGCCGGGCAGAGGGCCTTGGCGGCGGGAAAGACGCGTTACACGCAGGCACGCGGTCTTGCGCAGCTGCGTGCCGCAATCGCCGGTCACTATCAGCGGCGCTATTCGGTCGCGGTCGATTCGGACCGAATCCTAGTCACCCCTGGCGCGTCCGGTGGGCTTCAGTTGCTGCTCGCCGCTCTACTCGATGTGGGTGACGGTGTGTTGATGCCCGATCCAGGCTACCCCTGCAACCGGCACCTGGTACAGCTCCTTGGGGGCGTTCCCAGGTTAGCGCCGGTCGGTCCGGACACGGGCTATCAGCTGACTGCGGACAACCTCGACACATACTGGAGTCCGGACGTACGGGTAGTCATGGTCGCGAGCCCTTCCAACCCGACTGGTACGCTGCTGGGTGGCGAAGAGCTCGGTCGCTTGTATCGTGCGGTAAGGGCGCGCGGGGCGAGCTTGGTGGTGGACGAAATCTACCAAGGCCTCGTCTACGGCGAGCCGGACGGCACTGCGCTCGCCGCCGGCGCGGACGGGCTGTTCGTGGTCAACAGCTTCTCGAAGTACTTCTGGTATGACCGGTTGGCGCCTGGGTTGGGTGGTGGCGCCCCGCGATTGCGTCGAGGTACTGGAACGCTTGGCGCAGAATCTCTATCTTGCGGCGCCCACACCGTCTCAGTATGCGGGGCTGGCGGCCTTCGAGCCCGAGACGTTGGAGGTTTTGGAATCGCGGCGACTGGAGCTTGCGCGCCGGCGCGACTTCCTGTTGTCAGAGCTGATGGGGCTCGGTTTCCGGTTTCCCGTCGTTCCGCAGGGGGCATTCTATCTGTATGCTCGCTGCGATGCCCTGACCGACGATAGTACGGCCTTTGCAGCGCGCTTACTCGAGCAGCAGGCCGTTGCGGTTACTCCGGGCCAAGACTTCGGTGTAAACGAGCCGGAGCGTCATTTGCGGTTCGCCTACACGACGGAATTGGGATCTCTGCAGGAAGGTTTACGCAGGATGTCCCGGTTTCTGGGGCGGATCTCGCGTCGCTGAGGGAGATGCGGTTAGAGGGCCTTAACCGCAAGGCAGGTTTTAGTGTCAACTTCGACATGCGCCCGAGAGATACCACGAGTATTCTCGAGCCCTGATTCTGAACTGTATTAATGGTCTTGGCCGAATTAAACGATGATGGAGATTCTTCGCGTCGCCTTTTCGTATCTGAGCGGCATTTGGCGTTGCCGCTGGATTGCGTTGGTTATTGCGGCGATCATCTGTACGCTTGGATGGTTCTACGTCGCAACCCTTCCGGATGTTTATGATTCCAGCGCGCGAGTGTTCGTCGACACGGACTCGGTGCTTACGCCCATGATCAGCGAATCGGTGGTCTCGAAGGAAGAGAGTCGGCGCGCGACCCAGGATCAGGATTCCGCCGAGCAGTCGCTGCAGCTCGAGATCGAGGACTACGAGCGCCAAATGAAAGAGGCCGACCGTGAGCTCAAAGACTTCAAGCTGCGCAATCTCGACTTCGTCTCCTCCGAGGTGGACTACGATCAGCAGCTGAAGTCGGCGAAAGACCAGCACAAGGAGGCGCAGGAGATGCTGGCTCAGGTACGCACCCGGCTCGAGGAGCTGCAGGGGCAAATGACGGGCGTCGAGGCGGAGAATGACGAGATCAAGGCGCAGCAGCACAAGCAGCAGTTGCAGCAGTCCTTGGACGCCGTGGTCGCCCCTCACGACGCGCAAATCCGGGAGATGGAGGCCCAAGTGGACAGTCTCCTGCTCAAGTACACGGATCTGCATCCGGACGTCACGGCGTTGCGTCGAACCGTTAAACGGCTGAAAGCGGAGCGCGACGCCGCACGTGCGGAATTCCTCTCCGGGCAGAGCGCCGTCGGCGGTGCTGAGGATTTCGTCAATCCGGTCTACGAAGAGATGCGGCTGCGTCTCTCGGTAGCCGAAGCGGAAGTCGGCGCGAAAGAGGCGCGGGTCGAGAGCCTCGGCAACAAGATTATGGAGTTGCAGCGTGCGGTCGACCAAGCGCTACAGCTTGAGGACGAGCAGCAGCAGTTGACGCGGGATCACGGAATTCTCGCAAAGAATCACGCTTCGCTGCTCATGCGGCTGGAAAAGGCGCGTCTCACGCGTGAGGTGGATACCAGTGTCGGCTCGGTAAGCTTTCGCACCTTGGACCCGCCAGAAGCAACGCGTGAGCCCGCGGGTCCGAATCGGGTCGGGATGAGCAGCGCGGTGTTTGGTGGGGCAATCGCCGCGGGCATTGGCATCGCCTTGATCATCTCCATGCTGCGCCCGGTCTTCGGAGACAGACGCCAGCTCAGTGAAGCGATGGGTGTTCCCGTTTTGGGCAGCGTAAACATGATCTGGACGCCACAGCAGAAGACGAAGCGTCGTGTCGTGAATCTCGCTTTCATAATCGCAATTTTTGGGTTGGTCGGCTCGTACGCTTTAGTACTTACTGTCTTTTCGTTACGAATCGACGTCATGTCCTGTTTTCCGATTTAACCGATTGGATTTTGGACGTCGTGCCAACATCGGGTTGATGGCGCAATTCCTAGGCCAAGCACCATGAGTACGATCGAGAAAGCCGTCCGACGCCTCGCTGAAAAACGCGCGCAGGAAGAAGCGGAAAAGGGGCAAGCACTGACGGGCTCCGCCCTCGGGAACACCGGCGAAATCGTCGACAGGGCACCATCCGATGCGCCGGGGCCTGAGGTTGCAACTGCGGCTGCCGGTGTGTGGGAGACGCAAGGCCGTTGCGGTTTCCGATCAAACCGCAGCCGGTTCGAGCTCGTCCCCCGAATCCGGCGCCCCGGGGAGCGAATTCGAAAGCTTGGAGCTGGAGGTCGAGCCCAAAGGCTTGACGACGGAATTGAAGCTCACGGAGAACGTCAGCGATCTGATCTTGTCTTCCGAGGGCGGGCGTAACCGGACGGCGGAAGAATTTCGCGTGATCAAGCGCCCGCTGTTGGTCAACGCGTTCAATGGCGCTGCAACGGCTGGCAAGCCGTCGAATTTGATCATGGTTTCCAGCTCTGTGCAGGGGGAGGGCAAGACCTTCACTTCGTTGAACCTTGCCATATCCATAACCTTGGAGCTCGACAGCGCGGTGCTGCTGGTGGATGCCGACGTTGCCAAGCCGGGTTTGTCAAAGACGCTCGGAGTCGAAGACAAGCCAGGCCTGATCGAGCACTTGGTCGATAGGCGTAACGATCTCTCTGGAATGTTATTGCGCACCGACATTCCGAAGCTCACCGTTTTGCCCGCGGGTCAAAAGCACAAGCTTTCCACCGAGCTCTTGGCGAGTGCAAATATGAAACGTTTGGTTGGGGAACTGGCCAACCGATATTCGGATCGCATCGTGCTTTTCGATTCGCCGCCGTTGCTCGAGACCAGCGAGGCCAGCGTGCTTGCATCGCTGATGGGGCAGGTCGTGATCGTCGTCGAGTATGAAACCACGTCCCGGGTCACCGTCAAAGCGGCGCTCTCTCAACTCGAGGATACGGACAACGTCTATCTGATTCTGAACAAGTGCGAGGAAAACAGCTATTCCGGGAAAAATGGCTACCGATACGACTCAAATGTGGAAAGGTAATTGGGAGCCCGATGTGAGATGCGCGTTCCAGCAAGGGATCAGTGCACATGCGATACTAGCGCTTTGTCGGCGCGTTATGATTTAAGCGATAACCTTTTCGGTCTGGATTTCAACCTCAACTTCAACTGCGATCTCACCCGCTAAGCACGATGTATGATGAGTTCTACCGGCTGAACGGCAAGCCGTTTCAACTGACGCCGGATCAGCGATTCTTCTTCGACAGTCAGGTCCACCACCGGGCCATGGCCTACTTGCGCTATGGCCTCGAGCAAGGCGAGGGCTTTATCGTCATCTCCGGTGGTATAGGGACCGGAAAGACGATGCTGGTGCGCGAGCTTTTCAGCGAGCTGGAGAATCGCGACATAGTGGCCGCACAGCTCGTAACCACCCAGGTTGACGCTGAGGACATGCTGCGGATGGTGTGCGCGTCGTTCGGCCTGGCCCACGAGGGGATGAACAAGGCGACGCTGCTCCATAACCTGGAGGTGATCGGCAGATCGCGGTTTGCCGAGGGGAAGCGCATCCTGCTGGTCGTTGACGAAGCGCAGAATCTGCCGGCGCGCTCGATCGAGGAGCTGCGGATGCTCGCCAATTTCCAAGTGGAGGGGCGCTCGCTGTTTCAGAGCTTTCTGCTCGGTCAGGAAGAGCTGCGCCGCACCTTGCAGGGACCGGGAATGGAGCAGCTGCGGCAACGCATCATCGCCTCCTATCACCTGGAGCCCTTGTCGGAGGAAGAGACCCGAGGCTACATCGAATACCGGTTGACGTTGGTCGGCTGGCGTGGGGATCCGTCTTTGGACGACGCCCTCTTTGCGGGAGTATTTGCGTTCACCGACGGTGTACCGCGGCGCATAAACACCCTCTGTGACCGTTTGTTCCTCTACGGGTGCATAGAGGAGAAGCATTCCCTCGGCGCTGAAGACCTGGAAGTCGTCCAGGGCGAGATGAAACGGGAGGTGGGGCACGCCCAACCCGATCAGGTCAGAGAAGCCGTTACCTCCGACGAGGGGCTCGGTGCCGAAGAAGAGAGATCGAGCTTCGAATCGGACCTCGAGTCTGCGGACCAACAGTCCATGTCTCTGCGTTTGGCCAGGCTGGAGGAAGAGGTGAGGGGCCTGAGGCAGATCGTGCAGCACGAGCGCAAGCTCCTGCGAAAGGCCGTGCTGCTGCAGCTGGATCTCGAAGGCTTACGATGACATCGACTGACCGCTTGCGCCTGGTCTGCGTCGTGGGCGCGCGGCCGAACTTCATGAAGATCGCCCCCTTGATGCGGGCCTTTGCCCGCGAGAGTGCGCTCGCCGCCACCCTGGTACACACAGGGCAGCACTACGACGAGGCGATGAAGTCGTCATTTTTCGAGCAGCTGGATATACCGGAGCCAGACGTGGATCTGGAGGTCGGGTCGGCGAGTCATGCGGTCCAGACGGCGGAGATCATGAAGCGCTTCGAGCCGGAAATGGAGCGCTTGCGTGCAGATGCGATCTTGGTGGTGGGAGACGTCAACTCCACGATTGCCTGCGCCCTTGTAGCGGCCAAGAAAGGCATTCCCATAATCCATGTGGAAGCGGGCCTGCGCAGCTACGACCGCAGCATGCCGGAAGAGATTAACAGGGTCCTGACGGACCAGCTCTCGGACCTGCTCTATACCACCGAGCGGGATGCAGGGCTCAACCTCGCCAGGGAAGGTATCGACCCGGCGCGTGTACGCTTTGTGGGCAATGTGATGATTGATAACCTGCTCCATACGAGGGAGCGGTGTCCCGACCCACAAGCCGTTCTCTCGCGCTTCTCGATCCCCGACCGGGTCTGGGAAGCCGGCGGCTACGGAATGACTACATTGCACCGGCCCTCCAACGTAGATGACCCGCAAGTTCTGCGTGCTCTCTTGGAAACCATCGGTGAGCTTGCAGGGGCGTTGCCTATAGTTTTTCCGGCCCATCCGCGAACCCTTGCGCGGATTCAATCCGCAGGCTTGGATCGGCTCTTCGGCGAGGATTTCATGCTCCTGCCGCCGCTTGGGTATCTGGATATGCTTAGCCTGATGGCCGCAGCGAAGGTACTGCTCACGGATTCGGGCGGTATACAAGAAGAGACCACCGCGCTTGGCGTGCCCTGTATCACGCTTCGGGAGAACACGGAGCGGCCGATCACGGTCAGTGCCGGGACCAATAGCGTTGTTGGTACGGATCCCGAACGCATCCGCGCCACGTTCGATTCGGTGCTGACGAGCGGCGGCAAAGCTGGAAGGATACCCGAGCTCTGGGACGGACGGGCGGCGGAACGCATCGCTGCGGATGTTGGCCGCTGGGCGGCGGACCGCCGGGCTCTAAGGCGGTATTCACACCATAAGTCTGAAGTAAGTTGCTGCGGAGCCGGTAGTGCAGTTGAACGTCATGACGCTGCCCGTTGCCAACGCGATCGGGCCGATTGTTGCGCGGAACCTTGGCTGAGCTCAAGCCCGCGTGATGAAGGCGCAGGCATCTAAGCCGGATCTGTTGTTCCTGTGTCATCGAATTCCTTATCCTCCGGACAAGGGAGACAAGATCAGGTCCTATCATTGGCTGCTCGCACTCGCTGAATCCTTTCGCGTGCATCTGGCTGCCTTTGTGGACGATCCTGCGGACTGGGCGTATCGGGACAAGCTCGAGTCTCTGTGCGAAAGTTGCTTGCTGTTGCCTCTGAAGTCCGACACTGAGCAAGGCCAGGAGCTTCGCCGGTCTGCTGACGGGCGAAGCCCTCAGTCTGCCCTACTACCGCGATCGCGGGCTGTACCGCTGGCTGGGTCGGACCTGGCGTTCTCACGACATCCGTTATCTGGTGGTTTACTCGTCCGCCATGGCACAATACGTCGTCGGCCCGCCCTTTGATAGCGCACGCCGGATAATCGACTTTGTCGACGTGGATTCGGAGAAATGGCGGCAGGTTGCAAAGGGCAGACGCGGTCCGATGCGCTGGGTCTACGGACGCGAAGCGACCAGACTCGGGGCGTTCGATTCGATGGTCGCGCGTGCTTTCGATGTTGGTGTGTTCGTATCCCCGGCGGAAGCGGCCTGGTTTCGCGATGGGCTCGGTGCCGATGGCAAGCGCGTGACCCATGTGAGCAACGGCGTGGACAGCGTTTATTTCGACCCGCGACTCAGGGGCCAATCTCCCTTTCCCGATGGCGCGCCGTCCGTCGTTTTTACAGGTGCAATGGACTGTTGGGCAAACGTGGACGCCGTGACCTGGTTCGTCGACGAGGTCTGGCCGCTCATCCGCGCCGGAGAGCCGCGCGCGGTCTTCTACATCGTCGGCAGCCGGCCCGCTTCCGGCGTGAAGCAACTCGAAGGGGACGGTGTCGTGGTGACGGGCAGAGTACCCGACGTCAGGCCATACTTGGGCCACGCCAAGGCCGTGGTTGCGCCTATGCGTATCGCCCGGGGGATCGAGAACAAGGTGCTCGAGGCCATGTCCATGGCCCGTCCGGTGGTCGTGACCACAAAGGGCGCGGAAGGCATTGCCGCAGAGGATGGCCGGGATTTGCTGGTGGCTGACGATGCACGGACATTCGCTGCTGCGGTGTTGGACCTGCTGGCCGGTAACTGTCCTGGTGTTGGCGATGCCGCCAGGCGCTTGGTAAGGAGTAACTACGCTTGGGAGCAGAGCTGCCGGCGGTTGGTGCAGCTGATCGAAGGCCGCGAGAAGCCGGACGTGAAGTTCACAGACGCACCCGCATAGATGCTTTGTTAAAACAGCGCGATCGTGCGGGAAGAGATCGGACATGCAGCCAAGTTCCGTTATGCCGTCGTGCGTCGCGTCGCGTCGCGCCGACGCTATGTCGGGTTTGCACAGCCTGAACAGGGGTCTTGAGCTGATGGAAGACGATCGGATCGATAACGAGAACAAGCCGGTGTGCGGGCGCCCGGACCCGAGCTCACGGTCATCGTGCCGACCTTTAACGAGCGGGGCAACGTAGAAGAGGTGGCGAACCGCCTCGACGCATGTCTGAGCGGAGTGCGTTGGGAGGTTATTTTCGTCGACGATGATTCTCCCGACGGAACTGCGGAGCGGGTGCGGGACTTGGCGCGGGCAGACTCGCGCGTGAGGCTGGTGCATCGTATCAACCGCCGGGGGCTATCCAGCGCGTGCGTGGAAGGAATGCTGGCCTCGAGCTCCCCGTATCTCGCCGTGATGGATGGCGATTTGCAGCATGATGAGTCTTTACTCAAGGACATGCTCGGGGTGTTGAAGGATGAGAATTACGATGTGGTTGTCGGGAGCCGTTACGTGGAAGGCGGCAGCACCGGCGAGTGGGCATCGGATCGGGAGCTCATCAGCCGCTATGCAACGCGCCTTGCCAGGTTGATCGTGAAAACGGAGCTCAACGACCCGATGAGTGGTTTCTTCGCGTTGAAACGAGAGATTCTGCACGAGTCGGCGAAGAAGCTCTCGGGGTTGGGTTTCAAAATCCTTCTCGACCTGGTCGCGTCCGCAGGTAGACCTTTACGTGTGAAAGAGCTGCCCTACACCTTTCGCACAAGGCTGCATGGCGAGAGTAAGCTGGACGTGAGCGTGGCCTGGGAGTACGTGATGATGATCCTGGACAAGAGTCTTGGATCCTATGTGCCAGTTCGTTTCATTCCCTTCGCCTTTATCGGCGGTATTGGCGTGTTTGTTCACATGGCCGTGTTGTGGGTGCTGTTTCGACTGATGGATTTTACCTTCATCACCGGGCAAACGACGGCTACGCTCGTCGCTATGACGACGAACTTCCTGATGAACAATGCGTTAACCTATCGCGACCGAAGGTTGCGAGGCAGATCGCTTTTACGGGGGTGGTTTTCCTTTACCGTCGCGTGCTCGGTGGGAGCCGTGGCGAACGTGGGTATTGCAACTTACCTTTTCGAAGGCGATTTGCTCGGGGAAGTAGGATGGGCACTGTCTGCGTTCGCAGGTATCATCGTTGGCGCCGTGTGGAACTACGCCGTTACCTCCGTATACACCTGGAATAAGCCGAAGGTCGGCTTGATCGTCGAAAGTTCTGCACATTCTCGATCACTCGATTCCACTGTACAGCGGTGCTCGCCCCGTGCCCGGGCAAGCTCCGGGTTCCGCGCCGGGTAGGGCCCCCTGATTCGATCAGGTTCCCCGAGGGGGACCAACGATCAACGTCAGGCCGCGGGAGCGATATCACGCATGCAAGGTTCGAAACTGGACATAGCGGTGCCGAAAGAATCCTTCCTTGATCGGGCACGGCGGGTGCTTGAGATCGAAGCCGCTGCCGTGAGTGCTCTTTCGGGGCAGGTGGATTCGGACTTGGCCGATGCGGTAGATGCCATTCTCATAACCAGTGGCCGGGTGATCGTTTGCGGCATGGGGAAATCCGGGCTGATCGGGAACAAGATTGCGGCGACTCTGGCGAGCACCGGCACGCCTTCTTTTTCCATGCATCCGGGCGAGGCTTACCATGGCGACTTGGGCATGGTGCGGCCTGAGGATATTTTCCTGGCACTGTCCAACTCCGGGGAGACGGAGGAGGTCATCCGCCTCATCCCGTTTCTTAGAGACAATGGAAACCGGCTCATCGCGATTACCGGCCGGCCGAATTCGACGCTGGCGCGAAACGCGGATTTCCACCTGAACGCAGCGGTTCCGAAAGAGGCTTGTCCGCTGCAGCTCGCCCCCACCGCCTCCACCACGGCGGCGCTGGCCATGGGAGATGCCCTCGCCATCGTACTGATGGAGGCGCGCGGGTTCCGCCCCGAGCATTTCGCGCGTTTCCATCCTGGCGGCAGCTTGGGCCGCCGGCTGCTAACGCGCGTGAGTCATGTGATGCACACGAAAGATCTGCCGGTCGTCTTTCCAGGGGACCAGGCGGCCCACGTAGTGCAGACCATCAGCCAAGGACGCATGGGCGTCGCTGTCGTTTGCGACGGCTCCGAGGTGGCCGGCATTATCACCGACGGGGATCTACGCCGCGCCATCGAGAAGCACCGCAGAGAGTTTTCGGAGCTGCGGGCAACTGACATGATGACCGCAAACCCCATGCAGATCGACAGCGAAGCCAGCTTACAGCATGCGGTCGATCTAATGACCGAGCACAGCATTACGAGCCTGGTCATCGTGGAAAACGGACGCTTGACGGGCTTGGTTCATTTGTTCGACTGCACCGTGTGACGTGCCATTGCGCACGATACGCATGACCCGGGTGAGCATACGATGGGCGCGGGCATGCAGTTAGACCCAAGTTCAGGTCCAATACCCTCTTGCGCCTAAGGTGTCATCTCGGGGTAGGGGAGGCATGCCGAAGTCAGATCACTCGGCGTAGCCACCTCTGCTGCGCCCTCCCCAATCCCGGGCGAAGTAGCTAGCGCGTCCGCCGGGTACAACCGTAACTCCGCCCTCACTCACTGTATAGCGCTGACTGTCTGCTTCCTTATCGAAGCCAATATTGGCGCCCGGCTCGATGATGTTGTGGCGATCGACGATGACGCGGCGCAGGCGGGAGCCTTTGCAGACGCGCACGTAGTCCATGATGATGCAATCTTCGATCTCGACGTCCTCTTCGATCACCGCTTCGCGCCGGATGATGGAGTTGTTGATGCGCACGTTGTCATGGATCACGGTTGCGGAACCCAGCAGGCTGTTGTGCACCGCCCCGCCGAGGACCCGCGCAACCGGCCCCTGGTAGTTGCTCGAGAAAATTGGCCACTCCGGGTTGAATACATCGAACACGGGCTCGCCGCCAAGCACATCTTTGTGGGAATCGAAGTAGGCGTCGATGGAGCCGACGTCGCGCCAGTAGACGCGATGCTCGTAAGGCTTTATGCCGGGGATCTCATTGGTTGCGAAGTCGTATGCATACAGTCTGTGCGTGCGCAGCAAGCGCGGTAGGACATGTCCGCCGAAGTCCGACTCGCCGTTCCTCTGGGCCTCCTGCAAGGCGGACAAGAGTACGCTTGAGTCGAAGATGTAGTTGCCCATGGAGGCGAAAGCCCGATCGGGGTCTCCCGGCATGGGGGCGGGATTCTCCGGCTTCTCCTGGAACTGTTGAATCTGTCCGTCGGGCCCGGCCGCGATAACGCCGAAGCTCTTGGCATCATTCAACGGGACGGGGAGAGCGGCGACGGTGACGTCGGCGTTTCGTGCCTTGTGAAAGGCGACCATCTGTTGGATGTCCATGCGGTAGATGTGGTCGGCACCAAAGACAGCGACCAAATCGGGACGGTGCTCCTCGATCAGGTTGATGTTCTGGTGGACCGCGTCTGCAGTGCCCTCGAACCATTGCTCGCCGGAGCGCATTTGCGGCGGAACAACAGTGACGAACTGCTCCTGCATCAGCGGGGAGATGGTCCATCCTTTGCGAACGTGCTCGATAAGGGATTGGGATTTGTACTGCACCAAGAGATAGATGGTTCGTATCTGAGAGTTCACCAGGTTGCTGAGCACGAAATCCACGATCCGGTACCGTGCGCCGAAGGGCACGGAAGGCTTCGACCGGACAGCGGTCAAGGGTTGCAGGCGGGAACCCTGTCCCCCGGCCATGACGAAGGCGATAATTCGGTCGCTTGGCATTTTTCCTCCCTGCGCCCTTATTTTTCGGGCGCTTTAGTAGTGGTTGCGCGTCTGCGATGCCGTTCAGGCAGGGGCGCGGACCAAGGTCAGACGCGCGTTCTCACATTTTCCACGACTTGTCTGTTGACGGAAATGCGCTCGGACGGATTTTTGATCTCAGGCTGATCGAGGTCAGCAACGACGCGCAATGGCAACCTTCCCGAGGCTGCGCAGCATACGCGGTTCCGCGGGAGAACCGACCGGCGCAAAACCGATTGTTGCACCAATGTTGGCCGCTTTCCGTGCGTGCCGCGGTTCGCGGCCGAGCCGGCGTCGGTGCGAAGGCTCCGCGGGGAAGTGACACCATGGGTGCGAGGCGTATCGGTCAAGGGGTACACTGCGGACCCTTGAGATTCTGAACAGAACAGTCCTTCAATGCAGCAATATCTTGAGCTACTCCGTGACGTGGTGGACAACGGCAGGGACAAACCGGATCGCACCGGCGTTGGCACCCGCTCCGTCTTCGGGCGCCAGCTGCGCTTCGATCTCTCCCGGGGTTTCCCCTTGGTCACGACCAAGAAAATCCACCTGCGCAGCGTCATCTACGAGCTGCTTTGGTTCCTCGCCGGATCGACGGACAACCGGTGGCTGAAGGAGCGCGGGGTCAACATATGGGACGAGTGGGCGGCGGAGAACGGAGACCTTGGTCCCATCTACGGCCACCAATGGCGCAGCTGGGCCTGTCCCGACGGCTCGACCATCGATCAGATCAGCGAGGTCGTGGAGGGAATCCGGACCAATCCCGACTCACGCCGCCTTCTGGTGTCCGCCTGGAATCCGGCGGAGCTCCCGCACGACGGCCTCTCGCCACAGGATAACGTTGCCCATGGCCGCATGGCTTTGGCACCCTGTCACTGCCTGTTCCAGTTTTACGTGCATGCAGGGCAGCTCTCCTGTCAGCTTTATCAGCGCAGTGCCGATCTGTTCTTGGGAGTACCCTTCAACATCGCCAGCTACGCCTTGCTCACCCACATGGTTGCGCAGCAATGCGACCTGGACGTCGGTGACTTTGTGCATAGCTTCGGCGATCTGCACCTCTACCGAAATCATCTCACCGAGGAGCATCGTCTATGAGCAGCTTAGGCGCGAACCGCGGCCGTTGCCGCATTTGTCCATCGGTCGCCGCCCGCCTTCACTGTTGGAATATGAGCTGGAGGATTTCCGGTTCGACGGTTACGATCCTCGACCGGCGATACGCGCACCCATTGCCGTTTGAACCGGCCCGCTGGAGATCCGTTCCGTGACCGAAGCCTTGATCGACTATGGACTTTTTCTCGCCAAGACCCTGACTATTGTCCTGGCGACCGGGGCGCTGCTCATCTCCTTGGTGCGCTCGCGCCGCGGACAGCGGGTGGACGGCGACCGAATTGAGGTGGCCGACCTCAACGGGAAGTATCGCGATATGGCACGGGTCCTGAAGAAGGCTTCGCTACCTAATAAGGACTTCATCCGCACGCTAAAACGAGACCGTAAGGCGCGGAAGCGGCGAGAGAAAGGCGGTGACGTAGAGCGCCGGCGGATTTTCGTGATCGATTTTCACGGTGACATCAAGGCCACCGAGGCCGCCTCGTTGCGAGAGATCGTCACCGGGATCCTCATGGAGGCGGGGGAGGGTGACGAAGTATTGGTGCGCCTGGAGAACGCAGGCGGTATGGTAACGGAGCATGGGCTCGCCGCCTCGCAGCTAGCCCGCGTCCGCCAGCGCAAGATTGCGTTGACCGTGGTCGTGGACAAGGTGGCTGCAAGCGGTGGCTACTTGATGGCCTGCGTAGGCGAGCGGATCATCGCTGCCCCCTTTGCGGTTGTGGGGTCCATCGGCGTTGTGGCGCAGTTGCCGAATTTCCACCGTCTCTTGGAGCGGGAAGGCGTGGATTTCGAGCTGCACACGGCTGGTGAGTACAAGCGGACCCTGACCCTGTTTGGCGAGAACTCGGACACGGGCCGGGAAAAGCTCCGCGAGCAGTTGGAGGAGACCCACGCCCTGTTCAAGGACTTCATCCACGAGTATCGGCCCGACGTCGATCTGGACCGGCTGGCCACCGGAGAGTATTGGCACGGTACCCGGGCCTTGGAACTGGGCCTGGTGGACGAGGTCAAGACCAGTGACGACTACCTGATGGACGCAAGCGGCGATGCAGACATCTTTCTGGTTACCTATGCCGTTCACAAAAGGCCGGTTGAGCGCCTGCTCTCGTCCCTGCAGGACGCCGTGCTGCGGGCGTTTTCCCCGGCGGCGCGATAGATGCAGCTTCAAGAAGACCACCAAAGAAACCGTACGAGATCATATCGACGAGGAGCACGCATGAGCATGCGATCGGCATCCGCGACGTACAACAACAAGAACCTATCCAAGCTCCGCGCGGGAGGTGGCGCAAGACTGTGCAGCTTCGGCGCCCTCGTGCTGTTATGCGGTTTTTTCGCTGCACCTGGTGCTGCCGCTGAAGCGGGTCGGGAGAGCGCCGCGTCGGTGCAGGAAACCCCGGCTTCGCAGCAAGCCGATCCCATGTACGAGGCCTTGAGCAACCTGCACGCAACACAGCGTTGGCTAGAAGGGGAGATCGGGCGTCTTCAAGATCAATTGGCGGAGTCGGCTTCAGGATTTACCGCCATACAGCAGGCGTTGCGGGACAAGGAAGCCGAAGTCTCCGGACTCAAGGTGCGGCTCGTGGAGCTGGAGCGCTCGAATCGGGAAGCTGAGGAGGCGCGCAGGCTGGTGGTCGCGGAGAACTCGAAGCTCGCTGCCGCTCTCTCGGCGCAACGCGCCAACACGGGGGTGGGTGCCCAGGACCTGCAGGGCCGGCTGAAGGCTCTGCAGCAGCACTTGAGCGCCATGGAGTTGGAAGGGGATGAGCGCAGATCGCGCTGTGCGGAGCTGGAGCGAGGACGCGATCACGCCTTGAGCGCGAATCTGATTATGCAGGCCGAAAAGCGGGAGCTGGAGGGGGAGCTGGAACGCCATGAACGGGCGCGAGACGAGCTGACGCGTCGGATCGAAACCCTGGAGGTGAGCCTGGGCGCGAAGGGTGCGGAGTATGGGGTCCTGGCCGAGGAAAAGGACAAGCTGGAAGAAGCACTCGCCCAATCCGCCAGCCGAGTAGAGGATCTGACGCAGGAGCTTGGCGGTGACCGGGAGGCCCAACAGCGGGAGGGGATGCGGATCGAGCAGCTGATAGCTTCGGAGACGGATCTTCAGGCCCGGCTTGCGGAGCAAGAGCAAGCCGCAAAGGCTGCTCAAGGGCGCGCGGATGCAGCGGAGGCCAAGCTCGCCGATTTGAAGGCGGCAAGTACCGCCCTCGAGAGCCGGACCGAAGCTTTCCGGGACTCATTGAGCGAGTCAGAGGACAAGGCGGACAAGATTGAGTCGCAGCGCGAGGCTCGTTCGGCCGAGCTGGCGGCTGCGGAGGCGATGAATGGGACGCTCGTGCGGGAGAACGCCGAGCTGCGCGACAGCCTGGAGAAGGCTCGCGAGGAGGCGGCGGATACTGTGCAACGGCTAAGGGTTTTAGAAGAGACTCATGCCGGCGCGGTCGCAGCCTTGGAGCGACTGCAGAAGGGTAAGGCCGAGCTTGAAGCCGACGCGCAAGAACTGGCCAAGGCTGCGCCTGAGTCAGGGGATAAGTGTCCAAAGGCGGAAGCGGTTACCCTCGCACCGAGGGATCAATCCGAATGTCGAGTCGAGGAGTGTGAGGAGAGGCTTCAAGCGCTGGAGGCCGACAAGCAGCAGTTGACGCAGGAGGCCGTCAGCTTGCGCAACGATCTGGAGTCGTTGCGGGCACTGTTACCCGTCACCTCGGGCGGCACGGTCACCGAGGAAAAGATGCAACAGGAGGCGGCCAAGCGGGCTGATGCCTTGCGTACGCTGTACAGGCAGCGCGGGCAGATGGAAGATGCGGCTTGGAGCGCGATGCGGTCCAAGCTGGAGGCGGAGCTGCGTGAACGGCAATTTTTGCTGGCGCAGTCCATGTCAGCCGAGGGCGTTTATCGCGTGAAGCGCGACGACAATTTGGGCAAGGTCAGCCAGAAGGTTTATGGGAAAGCCGGCCGCTGGTCGGAGATTTTCGATGCAAACCGCCACTTGCTGGAGAATCCGGACCGCCTGTTTCCGGGAATGACGCTGGTCATTCCCTGATGAGGTCCGGTAGTAGCTTTGCTGAATCCGGGGTCGCGAGAGGTTGTGTTGGAAGCAACAGGCCGGCCTTGCGTGAGGCGGGCAAAGCACTCAGCCTTGATTCGGTCCGAGCTTTTCGTCAGCAAGATCACGAATCATTTTCGCTAACTCCCGCCTGTAGATTTCGTTGGCTGCGGCCTTATGCGCGAAGAGGGTGTTTGACGGGGATTTACGCTCTGCGGACTCAGGTCGCGTAACCGATTTCGCAAGGGGGCGGAGAAGTGAGACGCGCGAGCTCTGGTGAAAGCTCACCGAGATCGCAGAGGCAGTCGGGATACCGCATGCGTATCTTTACCAAGTGTTCGTGCAAATCAAGCCGTTCGGAACGAAGCGCAACCTGAGACTCCCGTCACGTATCCGGAACCTGTCGGGTGAGACGAGAGAACGCTTGTGCGGAGAATCACAAACTGAGGTAGCGGGCGAAGCTAATCTGAGCCCGCAGTACAAAAAAAGCGCGAGGTTGCCGCAGTCCTGCCAGGGACGGTGAAGTTGGTCATGCTGCATTCCTCCTCGTGGTGGTGACAAGCGCCTCGGCTAGAGATGTCGGGGCGCTTCCTATTGCGCCACCGTTAGCAATGGCGGAATATGCCCGCCCCCGAATAGATGATCCTGATGATCGTACCGACGATGCGCTCCCAGCGGTCATGCTTCTCCCCGTCCAGGTTCAACTCCCGCACGGAGATGAGGCTCGCCGGGTGCTCCTTGGACTTCGTGCCTAACTGCTGATTGCGCTCTGGGGCGTCGATTACTCACAGAACCTTTCGCATTGAAGCGAGAATTTCATCGCGCCACTTCAATAATTCGGTCTCCCCAGGAGACTCATCTACAGGGGCGGCGGCGCGTTCTTTGTCCCACTCAATGAACTCTTTGGTTCTTCCAAGAACCTCGCCGCCGAAGTAATACCCGCCTCGGTATAGCTCTCGCCGAAGGTTCAACCCCGCAGTGTCTGTATCCCGCATCAGCTCGATCCTTCTGGCGGCAAGAGTTTGTTTCGCTTCTTCATCGAGTGAATCGAACTCCAGGACCATCTTTCGAGTTCTAAGCGCGTCGAGAGATAACTGTTCCCGCGCATAGATATATTCCACGAACGCATCGTTTATTTTCGAGAAAACCTCTACTTTCTTTACGCTCAGCTCTTTGGTCAAGGCAAAGTTGTTTTGAGCATACGGAACAATCAGAGAGACAACCAGCCCACCTATGATCCCAGTGATCATCGCGGGCACCCATTTCTCGAAAAAAATTGTCCAGTTCATCAGTGAGTCTTCGTCTAGCATAACTGCGGCGGTGGATGCGCCTGCCGATACGCGCGGGCGGCGCCAAGACTACGGCATGTGTAACAGATCGTTCGGGCGGGTGGTAGTTTCTTCGTTATGACCGCCGAAGAACAAGAAACGATGGACGGCAGATTGGCGCGCGCGGACAGGCTCACGGTCGCTCAATCGCCCGAGAGCCCGTGACGTTTTTTGGTACGCGGAGGACTCCCGAGTCGATCCGCTTATTTTCGCTTGTAGCCGACTGCTGACGGTCGGGTGATCTGCGTGACCCTGTGGCTCTCGAACGCCCGCAATTCCGCTTTGGACATTGCGGGCCTAGGGCAATCCGATGCTGAGTTGGAACAGCACGCGCACCTTGTCGTAGGTTTTCAGCGTCTTTTCGATGGCCGGGATCAGAACATTTTCATAATCTTCAGCCGTTACGGTTCCGTTGGCGCTGACTAACACCAGGTTGGCCGTCGTCGGTTGCATGAGTTGGAGCATGGGTTTTCTCCCAAACGAAGAAGTAAGCGTTTCGGTTCATGGTTACTCG
>CAWDLA010000047.1:0-165952 GCA_963802975.1 uncultured Gammaproteobacteria bacterium | reverse complement strand
GCGCCCTGCGCTAGAAGGGATTGCGAACGTACATCTCATCGCCCCGCTCGAGTATGACGAGATAATTCTCGTGTTGCGCGAGGCCTTTCTGGCCATTACCGATTCCGGCGGGATCCAAGAAGAGGCGCCGACATTCGACGTCCCTGGACTCGTGCTACGCAACGAGACCGAGCGAATGGAAGGCATTCAGGCCGGATGCAGTCAGCTGGTGGGAACGGGCCGCGCGCGTATCGTCGAGGCCGCGACACGTCTCTTACGCAATGAGACTCTGCACGCCCGAATGGCGAACGCCAGCAATCCCTATGGCGACGGCCGTTCTGCCCAGGCAATCGCCGATATCATTGGCAGGTCGCGATGAGCCCCGCTGATGTGGTCCTTCTCGGCTACTACGGCAGGGGCAACCTGGGGGACGATCTGCTGATGATCGTGGCTCATGCACTGGCCCGGCAAATCCTGCCGGACGCACGGATCGCCATACGGACTGGCACGCCGGCAACCTATTTCGACCGCCTTCTCGGCCAGTCAGTGGAGCGACTGCCCTTCGGTACCCGCGACCGGCATCGGCTGATCCTGCACGGCGGCGGCGGGACCTTCTTCGATTTCGCCGGGCATTCCGGCTTACGGCGCGCGACCAACGCCATGCTGCTACCGGGCGGTGCGGCGACCCTTGTCAGGGCCGAAGCGGCCCTGCGGCGCCTGACAGGGCGACCGCGAATGTCGGCCCGCACCCGTTTCGGCCTCGGGATCGGGATCGGAACCTTCGCTCCCGGCTCGCCAAAGCTGCGAGACGCGCTGCCCGTGCTTGCCGATTTCGACGCGCTTTGGTTGCGCGATCCAGAAAGCGTCACCAACCTTGACCGGCTTGGCGTAGCCCCTCCGGTCGTGAGCGGCTCGGATCTGGCCTTTCTGTGGGAGCACTGGTGCCCGCCAGAGCTCGCGCTCGCGCCTCGCTCGATTGGGCCCGGCCGCCCCGCGGTGGGCGTCATCCTGCGTGATTGGCCAACCGGCAGCAGCGCTTCGTTTGCTCGGCAGATCGGACCCTCATTGGACCATCTTGCGACGTGCTATGATCTAACGCTGATCTCCTTCGACTCCTCCGCCGACGCGGGCACCCTCGCCCGGCTGCCGACCCTGTCCCACGCGACCTGGGACCCGGAGGAGACTAGCGTAGCCGATTTTTCCCGTGTGCTCGCGGCGCAGGACGTTCTGCTGACCGCCCGCGCGCACGGCGCGGTCTGCGGAGCTTGCCTCGGACGCGCGTCCGTCTTGCTGGAGATCGAGCCCAAATTGCGTGCGATCCATGGGATGCTGCCCGAGACCACGCGCCTTGCTGCGATGCCTTTCGATCCGCCCACGATTGTCGAGCTGGTGGAAGAGGCGCTGGCGATCCCGGCCAACCGCATCGCCGCCGATGCCCTGCGCAACAACGCCGAATCGCGGCACGCCCTCGCCCAGATTATGGAAAGGATCACGCCGTGAGGCACCAAAGGAACGCAGCCCCGCGCGTGCTGATGTTCACGGCCACGCTTGGCTATGGTGGCGCGGAATCTGCCTTTCTGCGGCTTGCGGAGTTCCTCGCGCGGCGTATGCCGGTGACCATCGCCCTCATGGCGCGGGACTATGGCAGCGCCGACTACACCAACGCACAGTCAGACAGCGACCTCCCGGTGGAAGTGATTGGCGACGGTCGCCGAGCGGGCCGGCCGTCCCTGTCTAAGGTCCTGCGCTGGTTTAGGATGCTGAGGCGCCTGCGCGCTCTCAAACGCGGGCACGACGTGACCATCAGTTTCCTGTCGGGGCCGAACCTGCTCAATGTCCTCGCCGAGCGGCGCTGCCCCAGCATCGTGTCCGAGCGCGGCTCGAAACTGCATCATTTCGGCATCTCGCCGCGCAGCAAGTGGCTGTGGTTGCGCATCTTTGATCCGCTGACCTACCGGCTGGCCAAGCGCATCGTCCCGGCCTCGGTCGGCTACTCCGAGGAGATCGCCCACATCACCGGGCCGCGGCTCGCACACAAGATCGTACCCATCGAGGGCGGAATTAACGCCGACGCACTAATCGCCTGGAGCGAGGCCGCGGTCGATGCTGACATCGAACGCTTCTGCGATGCGCCGACGATTGTCTTCTCCGGGCGCCTCGACCGCGGCAAGGGAATCGATTTACTTTTGCCGGTGTTCGCCAGGGTCCAGCGACAGTTCCGAGATTCGCGCCTCCTGGTCATCGGCGATGGCCCCCTGCTCGGGACGCTGCGTGCCCTTTGCGCGGCTGAGGGGCTGCAGGTGACAGAGCGGGGCGATACCGCAGCAGACGTGTTTCTCGCGGGCTGTCGGCCCACCCCAATGCGCCATTTCCGACTTTGCCGCCTGTTCTGCTTCCCTTCGCTGCACGAAGGTCTCGGCAACGCGCTGATCGAAGGCGTCGCCTCGGGGATAACCGTTCTAGCGGCCGATTGCCGCTACGGGCCGCGCTCGATCTTGACCGGTCCGGAGGACAGCGCACAGCCGCACCCCGATCTGCTGCCGTCGCAAATGACGCACGGTATATTGATGCCGTTGCCCGACGCCCCCGGCGGGGCCGAGGCCTGGGAACGCGTCATTTGTAGAGAGCTCGCCCGCCCACCTCACCGCCGCTCTGCAGTGGAATGCCGGGACGCGGTCGCGCGGTTCGACTTGGAGGTAACCGGGCACCAATGGGCGATGCTCGTACACGAGCTAATATGCAGTCGACTCGGCCGAGAGTATCCAAACAGGAGGATAGAATGAATGCTGAAAAAGCCGGGAGGGGACCGCTAGCGCGGCGTATCGCAAACCGAATCGGGCGTCCATTCGGGGTGAATCCGTTTCCTCGTGCCTTTGCCAATCCCCTCGCCGATGATGCCGTTTGTGCCGCCGAACTCTTCAACGACGTCTTTCGAAAGAACTACTGGGGCTCATCTCAAAGCCGCAGTGGCGTCGGCAGCGAGACAGTCTTCACCGCGAAATACCGCGCGGGGTTGAGCGCGCTTCTGAGAACGCGCGGCTTCAGGCGGATCTTCGACGCCCCTTGCGGCGATCTTAACTGGATGGTACGGCTGATCGAGGAGATCGGAATCGACTTTGTCGGCGGCGACATCTCATCTCTCGTGATCGAGGAGGCACGCCGACGACATCAAGGGCTCGACTTGCGGGTTTTTGATGTCACGTCTGACCCATTTCCCGAGACCGACATTTGGCATTGCAGGGATTGCCTGTTCCACCTCCCCTTCGCCGATATCCAGCGGGCGCTAGAAAACTTCACTCGCTCAATGATCCCCTACGCGCTTTTGACCACGCATCGCGCCCATTTCGTGCACCGAAATCTGGACGTCGGCATTGGCGGATTTCGCTATCTGGATCTGGAGCGGCCTCCCGTCTCTTTGCCGCGGCCGGAGGTGCGCATTGCCGATTTCCAGGCGGGTCGGGATTTCCCGCGCTATACCGGTCTCTGGCAAAGGGCGGAGATCGCCGCTGCAGCCGCCCGCTGGACAAAGTAACCCGCGACAACCTCCACATGCCGCCCGTGATCTACCTCGTCGACGGATCGGTCGCCAGGACGGGCGCCTTCGTCTGTGCGCGTAACATCGCGCGGGCGCTCGCAGGTCAAGTGCGTGTGGTGCTGGTCCTCCCGCGCGCCAGCAAGATCCCCGACCCCGAGGTAATCGACTTCGCTGCCGTCCAGCGCCTGCCGATCATTTCGTTGCGGCGATCGGCGTGGTCGGTATTGGCCTACGTGCCCGCGCTAGTCGCGGCTTCCATCGCCCTTCGTTGGCGAATGGGGCGCGACCAAGCCTGCGCGCTGATTGTCAACGACTTCTACCTGATGCATGGTGCGCTCTGCCGCCTTATGGGCTTCCGCGGCCGCGTTATAACATGGGTCCGGATGGACCCCGCAGCTTTCGGCGCGCGGCTGTCGCGGCTTTGGCTTCGGATGGCGGTGGCCAGCTCGGACCGCCTCGTGGCGGTTTCGCGCCACATCCGGGGCCAGCTGCCGCACGGAATGCCGGCCGACCTCATCTACGACACGCTTGATCCGCTGCCGAAACGAGCCCCGTTTTACGATCGAGGGTCGGTACGCTTCGTCTACATTGGCAATTACATTCCCGGCAAGGGGCAGGATCACGCAATCGAGGCCTTTGCCGCCCTGTCCGGGGGCCGCCCGGACACGACGCTCGACTTTTTCGGCGGGGACATGGGGCTGCCCAAGAACCGCGCCTTCCTCGAGACTCTTGCCGCACGTGTCGCAACGCTTGGACTGCAGGACCGTATCCGACTGCACGGCTTCGCAGCTGATCCGGGGGCGGCGCGGAGTGGGGCACTTGCCGCGCTCAATTTCTCAGCATCGGAATCCTTCTCGATGACCGTACTCGAGGCCTCGGGCGCGGGCCTGCCCGTGATCACCACCCGCTCGGGCGGTCCCGTCGAGATCATCGAGGACGGAGTGACAGGCTTTGTTGTTCCCGTTGGCGATGTCGCGGCGATGACCGCGGCGATGCGCGCTATCATCGACGATCCGTTCCGCGCCCAGGCGATGGGGGCGGCGGGGCGGGCACGCGTTGCTCAGATGTTTTCCGCCAAGAGCTTCCGTGATGGATTGATGGCCCTGCTCGCGCTCGACGAACCGTCGGGGACTCAATCCGCGCCATGAGTCGTTTCGTTTACAATCCCCTCAAGCGCTTTGTCCGCTTCCTTTAGGATGCATGACGACCCGCTTGTCGGTATCGAATCGGATTTCTGAGATGCAGCTGAGAGCGGGAGCGAGAACGCCGGAGAACACGATGGCCGATTCCCCGTATGCGACGAATAAACTAGCGGGAGTAAGGGGTCAAGTGGGAGTAAGGGGTCAGCTATCCCGACCGGATCTATCGAGACCTCGCGAACGAGCCTGCATCGTTTGCTGCGATGCTTTACGCGATAGGTCAAACTTGTCGAGCTAACTGCAAGCCCCCCGTAACTCGCGGTACCAGCCAGTTTTATGGATAACAAATGCAACCCACCAACACGTCGGTCCGACCGCGGAAGCTCCAATGTGGATCGCGTCACAGTAGACAGCTTCGGCGACGAATGGTCGCATTTCGACCAATCCGCTGTCGATCCACACGAGCTTGCCGATATCTTCGCCAAATATTTCCGGATATTTCCCTGGGATACCCTGCCCGATATCGCGGAAGGATTTGAGGTGGGGTGCGGCTCGGGCCGATGGGCAAAATTAGTTGCACCCCGCGTAGGTTTCCTAAATTGTATCGATGCGAGCGACGTTGCGCTCGATATTGCGAGAACGAATCTCGATGGCCTCGATAATGTAAGATTCGTCCATGCACTGGCAGATGCCGTTCCACTCGGCAAAGCTACGCAAGATTTCGGATATTCACTTGGGGTGTTGCACCATATTCCTGATACCGAATCTGCGCTAGCCTCTTGTGTTGAGCTTCTGAAGCCTCGTGCGCCTTTCCTGGTGTATCTCTATTATCGATTCGATAACCGGCCGATATGGTTTCGAATGGCCTGGAAGTTAAGCGAGGGTTTGCGGGCCTTCGTTAGCCGCTTGCCATCACGGCTGAAATATCTCTTTACCGATACCATTGCGCTCACCGTGTATTGGCCTCTTGCTCGTCTTGCGCGGTTCGGTGAGAAGCTTGGTCTGGACATGAAGAACTTGCCGCTCTACGGCTACCGCAACTATAGCCTTTACACGATGCGGACCGACAGCCGGGATCGCTTCGGAACGCCACTCGAACAGAGATTTACCCGGGAAGAGGTCCGAAGCATGATGGACCGTGCGGGGTTGCGCGACGTCGTAGTTTCGAACGAAGAGCCCTTTTGGTGTGCTGTCGGGTTCAAGAATGGCTAAATGCAATGTTTGGGTTCAG
The DNA here is from genome assembly GCA_963802975.1 of uncultured Gammaproteobacteria bacterium. Taxonomy (GTDB): domain Bacteria; phylum Pseudomonadota; class Gammaproteobacteria; order Chromatiales; family Chromatiaceae; genus Thiosymbion. The sequence goes on along the minus strand of CAWDLA010000047.1, from coordinate 160,068 downwards.
TGCGGAGCCCAATGAAGATTCTTGCACTGATGAAATACGGGGACCGCGCGGCAAGCACGCGCCAACGGTTATTACAGTACCGCCCGGTGTTGGCCGAGAACGGCTTCAGCCTGGAATGTATTCCTCTCCTGGATAACCGCTATCTCGAGGGGTTGTTTAACGGCACCGCGATTTCCCTGCGCATGGTTGCGGGCAGCTATGTCTCGCGCGCGCTACGATTGATTCGCGAAAGAAAAATTGATTTGCTTTGGATTCATTGTGAAGTTTTCCCCTATTTTCCAGGATTCGCAGAGAGGCTGGCATTCCTGGGTGGAAAGCCGATCATTTACGATTTTGACGATGCAATTTTTCACCAGTACGACAAGCATCGCAATGTTCTGGTGAGGCACATCCTGGGCCGTAAGCTGGAGAAGTTGTTGCGAGGCTCTGCAGTCTGCTTTTGCGGAAATGAATATCTCAGAGCATATACGAGACGTTTTTGCCCACGCAGCGTGACGATCCCGACGGTTGTCGACACCTCAATTGTTGTTCCCGGCGCTCGGCGCGAGTGGGATGGCGATAGAACCGTCATCGGGTGGGTGGGTTCGCCTTCAACCTGGAAATACGTGGACCCTGTTATGCCGGTTATTAGGCGATTGACGCGCGATGGAAATGCACTTATGCGCGTCATTGGTTCGACAGGGGGGAGCCCGACCCCAGCTTTTGAATTTCGCGATTGGTCCGAGGAAACAGAAGTTGCTGAGCTTCAGCGATTGCACATAGGCGTCATGCCTCTGCCGGACGATCCTTGGTCGCGAGGCAAGTGTGGTTACAAGCTCATTCAGTATATGGCCTGCGGACTACCAGTCGTCGCCTCCCCGGTTGGAGTGAACCGCGAGATCGTGGAGCACGGGGTCAACGGTTTTCTCGCGGAGACGCCGGAGGAGTGGGAGCAGGCATTGCGCACGCTGTTGGCCGATCCGCAGCTGCGGGAACGGATGGGTAGAGCAGGGCGAAGAAAGGTCGAGGAGCATTATTCGCTTCAGGTCGCCGGACCGCGCGTAGTGGCGCTTCTTCACTCTGTCCTTGGAGCCTCTTAGCCAGTGTGCGGGGTCGTGGGTGTTTTCGGAGACCGGCGCGCACGCGTGTTGCCTGAGGTCGTCGCGGGAATGGCGGCTGCGCTCGAGCACCGCGGTCCAGACGATGGTGGCCACTGGGTCGATGAGGACGCGGGCATTGTGCTGGGTCATCGCCGCCTGTCTATCCTGGACCTCTCACCCGCGGGGCATCAGCCGATGGAGTCGGCGAGCGGGCGATTCGTGCTTGTTTTCAACGGGGAAATCTACAACCACCTAGATCTGCGCGCGGAGTTGGAGAGAGGCGTGCATCTATCCGCTCATCCCGACCCTCTGCCGCAGGGAGAGGGAGTTCGGAAGGCGTGGCGTGGGCATTCCGATACGGAGACGATCCTCGCCGCCTTCGAGCAGTGGGGAATCGAAGAGACGCTCAAGCGCGCGGTTGGCATGTTCACTATCGCGCTTTGGGACCGGGCCGAGCGCCGGCTGCACCTGGCGCGGGACAGGTTGGGCGAGAAGCCGCTCTATTATGGTTGGTGCCGGGGCGCATTCGTCTTCGCTTCCGAGCTAAAGGCCTTGCGGGCATTCCCGGGCTTCGACTGCGCCGTCAATCGGGACGTGCTGGCAACCTATCTGCGGTTCAGCTACGTGCCCGCGCCCCATTCGATCTACCAGAGCATCTACAAGCTGGAGCCCGGTTGCCGGTTGGTGCTGGCGCGGGAAGGCGTCGATTCGCCGCCACCCGATGCGCCGCGCGCTCCAATGGACGGGCGAGGGCTGTCCTTGCGCCGCTGGTGGTCGCTGCACCAGGCTGCGGATGATGGGCAAGCCGACCCGCTGCAAGATGAGGCGTCGGCGCTCGCCGAGTTGGAGGATGGTTTGCGTGCGTCGATCCGGCTTCAGTCCATCGCGGACGTGCCGCTGGGGGCCTTCCTGTCCGGCGGGGTGGATTCCTCCACGATCGTCGCGCTGATGCAGTCGGAGGCGGTGTCGCCGGCCAGGACATTCACCATCGGCTTCGACGATGCCGCACACGACGAGGCCGTTCATGCTCGCGCCGTGGCTCGTCATCTCGGCACGGATCACGCGGAGCTGACTGTTACCGCCGGTGACGCGCTGGACGTGATACCTCAGCTGCCGCGCATTTACGATGAGCCTTTTGCAGACTCATCCCAAATACCGACCTTTCTGGTCTGCCAGCAGGCCCGTCGGCATGTGACGGTGGCCCTTTCCGGGGACGCGGGCGATGAGCTGTTTGGCGGTTACAACCGCTATTATTGGGCCAGGCGAATATGGGGCAGACTTGGCTGGCTGCCGGCGTCAGCGCGCCTGATGCTCGGACGATGGATCTTGAGGCAGTCACCCGAGCGCTGGGACTCGCTTGCCGTATGGTTTGGGATCGGGGTGAAGCTCGCCGGGGACAAGGCGCACAAGCTGGCAGAAGGTCTGGCAGGCGCGAGCGACCTGGACGACCTCTATCGTTGCCTGGTCTCGGAGTGGAAACAGCCGGAGGCGGTCGCCCTGGGGGCGCGTGAGGCGCCGACGCTTTTGGCGCAGCCGGACCAGTGGCCGGTTCTCCCGGAGGCCGAGCATCGCATGATGTATCTGGACGCTATGACCTATCTGCCGGGCGACATCCTGTGCAAGGTGGACCGGGCGGCGATGGCGGTATCCTTGGAGACGCGCATGCCCCTACTGGACCACCGAGTGGTGGAGCTTGCCTGGCGGATGCCGCTGGCGATGAAGATCCGCGGCGGCACAGGCAAGTGGCCGCTACGGCAGATTCTTCACAAGTACGTGCCGCCTGAACTGATCGACAGGCCCAAGCAGGGCTTCGGAATCCCGTTGGCGCAGTGGCTTCGCGGTCCGTTGAAGGACTGGGCCGAGGCACTTGCTGGACGAAAAGCGGCTCAAGGGCGAGGGTTTCTTCGATCCTGTCCCTATCCGCCGAGCGCTGGCAGGAGCACCTTGGATGGCCGGCGCAACTGGCACCATGCGCTCTGGGCGGTTCTGATGTTCCAGGCCTGGCTAGAGGCGCAACCCTGAGATGCTCCCTTACTGGCTTCTGTATGCGATACCGGCGATCCCTGCATTTGTGCTTGGGACCAAAAGGCGTAGCTGGGTCCTCGCCGCCGGCATCGCGGTTGGTCTGATATTCATCCTCGCGATCGGTTTCAGGTATCAAGTCGGCGGAGACTGGTTCAACTATCTGCGCCACTACAATCGCGCGATCGGAACACCTCTCAGGGAGATCGCCATTTCCGATCCCGGCTACGCGTTTCTCAACTGGGTCATGGCCCGTTGGCACTGGGGAATCTACGGGGTCAACACGGCGTGCGGGGCGATCTTCATGATCGGGCTGCTGGTCTATTGTCGCCAGTTACCGGCGCCTTGGTTGGGCTTTGCGGTCGCGGTGCCCTATCTGATCGTCGTCATGGCCATGGGTTATACGAGACAGAGCGTTGCCCTGGGCTTCTTCTTTCTCGCCCTCGCTGCCGTCGAACGCGGTCAGTTCCTGCAGTACCTCCTCTGGGTGGCCTTGGGTGCGACATTTCATAAGAGCGCGGTGCTGCTCGTGCCGCTGGGAATTTTTCTTTACGGAAAGGGTTGGTTTTTGCGCAGCGTGGCCGTCGTCGCAGCAGCTTACGGTCTTTGGGATCTTCTATTGGCGGAGCATCAGGAGCATCTCTGGGAGGAGTACGTGGACAAGCAGATGCAGTCGCAGGGGGCGAAGATAAGGGTCTTAATGAACCTGGTGCCCAGCTTGTTGCTGCTGCTCTATACGAAGAAGTCGAAAAGGCTATTTCCTGCCTTTGGCATTTGGTTTTGGCTGTCTGTCGCCTCGCTTGTGAGCGTTGTCCTCGTCAATTTCGCAACGACCGCGGTCGACCGCTTTTCTCTCTATTTCACGCCGCTTCAAGTCGCCGTATTCGCGCGCCTGCCCGTGCTGTTACGCGGCCAGATAAAGCCCCAGCTCGTGCGCTTTGGCGTGGTGGCCGGATACGCGGCGGTTCTCTACGTCTGGCTGAATTATGCGACCCATGCGCGGTATTGGCTGCCTTACCGGAACATATTGTTGCAGTAACAGGATCCATATCGGGAACCGAATCGAGTGAAGGTTCTGTTTTTTGCTAACACGGACTGGTATCTGCACAACTTCCGGTTGGGGCTGGCCCGTTACCTGCGGGAGCAAGGCGCGGACGTGGCGATGATGTCGCCGCCCGGGGAGTATGGCCCCCGCATCGAAGCAGCGGGTTTTCGCTGGTTTCCCCTCCCGATGGACCGACGAAGCTTGAATGCCGCAAGCGAGTTGAGGCTGCTGAGGCGAATTCTCGAGATTCTCCGGGCGGAAACGCCGGACGTGATCCACAACTTCACCATAAAGTGTGTGGTGTATGGCTCGCTCGCGGCGCGGCGGGCCGGGATCGGCAGGCGCATCAATGCGGTTACCGGACTCGGGCATGTGTTCGTCAGCGATTCGCCGAGGGCCAGGCTGCTCAGAGCGCCGGTGAAGTCGCTACTCAAGCTCGCCCTCGCTGGTTCGGAAAGCCGTCTCGTTGTGCAGAACCCGGACGACCAGCGGCTTTTTTTGGAGCTGGGCTTGATCAAGGGCGAGCGAATCCAGCTCATCAGAGGCTCGGGGGTGGATACCGCCCGTTTCGCTCCCTTCCAGCGGGATCGGGGTAGTCCTTTTCGCGTTCTTCTGGCCTCGCGGCTGTTGTGGGAGAAAGGGACCAGGGAGTACGTCGATGCGGCCGCGCGGCTTCAGGCCAGAGCGGGTGAGGTGGAGTTTCTGTTAGCGGGTTCATCGGATCCGGGCAATCCTTCAGCGGTGCCGGACGAGGATATCGCGCAATGGAATGACGCGGGCCTGATTAAGGTGCTTGGGCATATGGACGACATGGACCGGCTGATGCGCACCGTGGATTTGGTCGTGCTGCCCAGCTACCGGGAGGGTGTGCCCAGAGGGCTGATCGAGGCCGCCGCGATGGGCTTGCCCATCGTCACCACGGATGCTCCGGGCTGTCGAGAAATCGTTGAAGACGGGGTCAACGGATTCCTGGTGCCGGTGCGCGATGCCATGGCCTTGAGCGAGAAAATCGAGCATTTGCTTGATCACCCCGACCTTTGCCAGCAATTCGGCGCCGCGGGCCGCAAAATGGTGCTGCACGAGTTCGATGAGCAAATCGTGTTCCGGGAGACCTATGCGGTCTACCGGGAATTGGGGTTTTGATGCGGTCGTTTTACCCGCGGGTGTCGGGGCCGCTGCTCGGGCGCGCTCGGGTGGCGGCAACGGGCTCTATGTGCGCGATGCGGGGGCGGCGCTGCGGGTGAGCTCGGCGACCTGGTTTCGGATTGTCGGGATCGACTGCCTCCGACAGAGACCTGGTGGCGCGACGAGCGCACTTTGCGGGTCAATGCGACGGAAGCGGCCAAGATCGCGGCCTACTATCTGTCGCGGCTATCCGACCCTGGACAACAGGTGTGTCGTCCAGGATTTGATTCGGGGTAACAAGCGCTTCTCTTCGGCCAGATGGGGCGGAAACAGCAACTCGCCAGCGAAAGCGAGTTTTTGGCGCAGAGTCTTCAACACGAGCAGATCCGCAAGCACCCATCGCGGCTTCGACGCCTGCAGCAGATCCGCGGTTGGCTCCAGTCGTTGGTTTCGGGCCAATGCGGACAGGTAGTGCTCCGGGTAGCGCGTGCGGAAGTAGTATTGACACATGACGAACGCATCCCGACAGAGAGCTCCCACCTGCTTTTCCATTGCCAGCTGCTTGAACCGGCCGAAATCCTCCGTCGACAACCTGCCGGTGATGAGGTGGATGTCGTAGAGCCAGAGCAGCCGATTTCGCTGCGTATTTCTGCCGTGCGCAATGCGGTGGATACAGGCATGTAGCAGCAGATGCGCGGCGGACAACGTGTATGCGTTGCCGCCAAGCACGGGAAGCGGCTGGCGCGTTTCCCAGCATTCCTCAAATCGCAGGATGTCGTTGAAGAGAACGCGGTTGCTGAGCCTCCAGTGAATATCGAGCGACACGACGAATCCCTGCCGGGTTGCCTGGGTGGCGACGAATTGCTTGGAGGACAATGACCGTTGGTGCAACCCCGAGATCCCGTAGCCGTTGGCCGCCAGGACCTCGGCCGCCTGCTCCCTGTCCGTTGACCGAATGAAGATATCGGTATCGCAGCGGCGTCTGAGATAGGTATCCTCGTAATATAGGTACGCGACCGGGGTTCCTTTCAGGAGTAAGGCAGGGATGTTTTCGGCCGCCAGCAGGTCGAGCGCCCTCCTGGTGGCGGCGTTCAGTATCAGATCATAGGCGCCTTGTGCGAAAGCCACTTTTCTCAACCCCTTCCGGTCCTCCTCGATCAGCCCGCGTACGGTTCCTTCCCGGACACGAATGTCGAGCATGGCTGTGACGCCGTGGTCAAGGGCCGTTTTCAGCAGTTTTGTCGCGGCTCTGCGGTATGAGCGGGAAAGCTGCACCTGCCTGCCGCTCAGCATCGCCGCCAACAGCGATAGGTTCGGGTGGTAAGTGACGGGCATCAGGGTTGGCAGCCTCTTTGTGCGGCGTCCGCATGTGGCGCCTGTTAGAATTGCAATGTCTTGGAACTGTTGAAGGACCTTTGAAATCGATCAATGACTCACGATTTGATCTTCAGCGGCTTGGTCGCGTTCGCGGTATGCGCACTGCTTCTATGGATCCTTGAGCCAGTTTCTCACCGCATCGGACTCATCGACAATCCCGGCGGCCGTAAGGCTCACCGCCGTCCTACACCTTTGATCGGCGGCATTGCAATGTTCATTGCATTTTCCCTTGCCGTCCTCTCGCTCGATGTTCCCCTGTCAGGATACCGGTTGCTGTTTGCCGGCGCGCTGATACTCGTCGTTGTTGGCGTTCTCGATGACCTTCACGAGCTTTCCGCAACGCATCGTTTTGTTGCTCAAATCACCGCGGGTCTGCTAATGGCGGCAGGGGCGGCGGTTCAGCTCCAGGATTTCGGTCAATTGATCTGGCCTGGTCATATACTCGCGTTGGGAATCCTTGCGGTGCCTGTGACCGTTTTCGCAACCGTGGGTGTGATCAACGCCGTAAACATGGCTGATGGCCTCGACGGACTTGCGGCATCGCTCGTTCTGATCACAATCAGCGCGCTTGGGGTCATTGCATGGTCGGCCGATGAGCTCCGCGCCGTGGGTATTCTTGTCTTGCTTGCGGCTGTCGTGTTCGCTTTTCTCATGTTCAATCTTCGACTCAGCGAGAGGGCCCTCGTATTTATGGGGGACGCGGGAAGCATGTTTCTCGGCTTTGTTACCGCCTGGTTCTTGATCGAGCTCTCACAGGGAACAGATCGGCTTTTGGCACCGGTCACCGCACTTTGGCTCTTTGCATTGCCGTTGTTCGATACGGTTGCGCTAATGCTCCGCCGGATGCTACTGGGTCGATCGCCGTTCTCGGCAGATCAAGAGCACTTTCACCATATCTTGACGGCTGCTGGCTTTACCCCGAAGCAGACACTGGCAATCTTGGTTGGGTTTGCACTGTTCGGAGCCGGTATCGGACTAGCAGGTCATTTCGGAGGCGTTGCCGAGCACTGGATGTTTCTTGGCTTTCTCGCCCTTTTCGCGCTGCATTTTTGGATGATTATGAGGGCGTGGCGAGTAAAGCGCTTTTTCGCCAGACAGCTGCTTCACAGAGCCGATTCAAGGACGTAGCGCTTTATTCCAGGCTGTAGGTCAACTGCATGATTCTGTAGCTGGCGTTCCAAGGGACCAGTTCGAAATGTACAGCTCCGAATCCATCGCGCCAGTCGCTATCGCCTTCGAGCATACTTCTTACCTGAAAGCTTCCTTGACCGGAAACCGTGTCATGTCCTTGGCTATGCCAGCGCATATCGAAAAAGGACAGGCGACGCCGGTCGATTTCAGAGAAAAGTCGCGAGTACTCCGCCCGGATATTCTCTCTCCCACTACCGCCGTTGGTTTCGGCGTCCGGCGTGAAGAGGCCGACGAACCCGTCGAGATCACCCTCTCTGTAGTATCTCGACACCCGATCGAGAACCGCTGTCAACTCGGTGCCGGCGCGAGTACGTAACTCGCCGAACCAGTACCTTCCACGCATCGACTCACTACCCGGGTCTTCGCTCACTCGATCGCCCTGCTTTATTCCTACCAGCGAGAAATCACTTAAGGGGGCGGCTGAAACGCCGAGCCGGAACGGCTCCGGAAGGCCATTTCTCAGGTAAGCCGGTCCCGGCGACGTTTTCCTCGCGAGCACCGGATTTATTCGCAGCAACGGCTTCTGTGTTGAATGAAATACGAAAAACGAGAATATCGCCGCGAATAGAGGGATCAGGGCCCAGACAGCGATTTTTCGAGCCCTCGGCGATACAACGAATTTGGCCTTAAATGGTTCGGAGTCGGCGGGTATAGGTGCATCCGGCTTGACGAAAGCCCGCATGCTAAGTGCATTGCGCCCATCATCTGCGGACTTCGCTTCCAATTTTTTGTTATAACGCCGACGCCCGTCGATGGTGCGAAGCGCATTGTAAGCCGCGTTGATTCGGGCGGTGAATGCCGCATTTCGTTCATCACCGTCATTGGACCGATCCGGGTGGAAGAGCCGAACAATGAGACTATAATGCTGCTTTACATCCTCTTGCGAAGCGTTGCGGGATAGCCCGAGGACGCGGTAATGATCCGCTCTTGGTGCAAGCAGCACCTGCCGCACGAAGAATTGGGATGCCTCTTCGAGTCCCTCGGGACTGACCTTCAACATCTTCGCGGTAGCCTCGATGTTCCGAGACGTTAGAGCGATACAGAAATCCTTGAATAAGGTATCGAAGCCCGTGGGAAGCGGTGCTTCCGGGTTCGCCAGCTTCTTGTAGCGAAGCGGGAAACGATGGTATTCGAGCGCGAGGACGAGGACCTTCTGGCCCCTAAACTCGCCTCCCTGCACTGCCCGACGATCGGCTTTTCCCTCAAACCTTTTCATCTCACCCCAGGCAGCGTTCACAACGACCCTTAGCCGTGGGTAAAATTTCGTGATAATACTGTACTTTATCTGATTGTTTTTTCAGCATTTTTGTGACGATACAGACAGCTGAAAAGAAGGAATCTGGAATCCGCTTTCCGGTTCCCCGCTGATCTTGGCCAAAGAGTCAATGGCCAACGTCCTTAGCGAAAAAGAGCGTTTTTTGACGGGCATCACACAGTCTTGAGGAGGTCTGCGCTATCGTAAGCGCGTGGGCGAAACATGAGCCTCCCTCCGAGGCTGGAGGCTGTAGATATCGCTTTGTTGACCAGCAGACCGGATCAGCAGGTCAGATCCAAGGACGGATGTCGACATACGGCTGACGCGCCAAAACGCGACGTCCTCAGAGCGCAAGGGAATCTTACTTGCTGGGAGCAGGATAAAGCTCACGAACATCCAAGAAAAACGACAGATTGAGGGAATCGAAAATGAATACGGTTCACTTTGCTATTTTCGCAACCACGCTTCTTTCTACAGCGTGCACCGTCACAGCACCCGTGAAGGAACCACAGGCCTTCGTTGGAATCGCTAAATCACAGGCCTTGGCTATAAGCGCCACCAAACGTTGGGAAACATGCACCGCCAATCACATTAATGCCGTCTTTGCGGAAGGCCGCAGAAAGCACCCGACGCGAAAAAACTGCATCCGGGTCGCCGGAACAACAGCCTGGGCTAGCGCAATTGCCCAATGTGGTACGAGGCCAGCAACATCCTGAACTCTCCGTTCCAATAGAAACCGTTCAGCATCCGGCTGCTGCACCGAGTTTCCGACTCGACTGGCTGTAGAGCAAAGCAACAACCGCGAGCTTGCCCTCGCGACAGGCACGCCCTCTTCGAAGGCGCGGTCCCGTGTCTATTGGGCGAAGCTTAATTGCTCATGGTGGGAGCTGCTGAGGGTCACTGGGACTTCGTCTCCATCTCCGTCTCCGTCTACGTCAAGGCAGTCGGTCGCTATGCAGGCTCCGACGGCACTGGCAACGCCTATCGGTACGACCCAGGGTATCCCGGCGCCCGGAGGAGGAGCGGCCGGAGGAGGGGGAACGGCGGGTTGAGCGGCGTCAGCACAGCAGGGGCTCACATCCTCGACAGTTACCATCTCATTTTCTTCGCAGACATGCCAACAACCGTCGTCGAACGCAGCGACAACGGTGCTCTTATCCAAGGCCATGACGCGTCCGCCGTTTCTTACGCGCATGCCCACGGTCGCTGCGACCCACGGGCTTTGGCTGACCAAGCCCTCGCCCACTACCTTAACGATCGTTGCGCCTTGCCCAGTCCAGTCGAGCTCGCAGCAGGGTCCCTTTTCGTCACACTTTTCCTCTTCCTCGCCAACGGCTGCGGAAAAGCCAAAAATCAATGCAATAGTGGTAGCCGAGATCGATAGTAGAAGAGACGCTTTGTTTCCCATCGCATTACTTTTTGTACATTTGTTCGATTTCTACTTGGTATCTTTGCCCAAACTGTGGATTGATGCAAGTGAATCCGTATTGATTTGTCAACAGCGCGCTAGATGGTTTATGACTTAGGGACGGGTTTCCGTCTTCGGTGCAGAGGCGTTATCGGTGGGAATGGAAGTGTCGTTCGCAGTGCTATTAATAGGTGAGTCACGCTGCGCAGACTCAGCACCCCCTTCTTCCTCCGAGGGTTGGTCGGAGACTGGGAAACTTTCGTGCTGTTTTCCGCCCTCGTTCTTCGGGGTGTTGCGACTAACAATGCCCGTTAGCTCGGCATTTGTGGCGCGTGCTAGTTTAGAGATCTGCCGGATGGCTAGTCGGTCGAACCAGACCTCGCCCGTGGTCTTTCTGCTCAAACGCGCGCGTTCCGGCGGAAACGAGGAGGAGCTCTTGCAGCACGCAAGAAGCGGGTACCTCGAGCTCAAAAGCAAACTCCTCCCATTCGTTGGAGCCCAGGAAACGATCGCTTTCCCCCAGGACCTTTGTCCTTTGGTTGCAGGCAGCGCACAAGCCATTTTAGCCCCCCCTCCGTTTGAAGGCGGTCCGTACGGACCTTCCCCGTGACGCGATAGAGTCCGGGAGCGAGGAAAAGAGCCTGGGCAACGCCGCGGAACCCCTTATTGTGGTCCTTGAAAACCAGATGGAGCGCACTGTGTCCATCGACCCCGTAGGTATGTGCGCGGTTGACAATCGTTGTCGGCGTGCTGCGCAGCCGCCAGTCGAATCCCCAGTTGCTGGGCTCGAGCTCGAAGCCGCCATCGTATATCAACCCGAGCCTGCCCCTCTGCTCCCTGGTTAGGCCATTGATCCAATGGATGTAAGCCTCGACAACGATCCCGTCCTTTTTCAAACGAGCGACGTAGGCCTGCCGCTCCGGTTCCGTGATGGGTGCCCGCGACGATTCCCGTCGGAAGGCGTAGAGAGCTCGGACCGTATCCAAATCCCATACCTTGCTCGCAACCGATCCGAAGAACGCCTCCCACCACGCCGGTGGTGATTCCGCGAAGGGTTTGAAGGCGGATCTGGCGCGGGGATCCTCCGCGGCCTCGAGCAATATTGGGAACAGTTGCCTTTTGGATGCCGGATAGGTCTCCATCGCGAGCGACCAATGTCGCATTGCTTGCCCCAGGTCGTCGCGGGAGATCCAGTAGGCGGCGGCTCGGTTGTGGATCCGGGGATCCGACGGTGCTAGATTCACCGCCGTTGTGACGAGCGATTCCGATCGGGCCTGATCCCCCTGCACCAAGCTGGCCATGGCCATCAACGGCCAGGGGGCTGCCGGGTTTGCATCATAAGCTTGTGCAAGGAGATCCGCTGCTGTTTCAGGGTCTCGCTCGCTAGAGACTTGGGCCTGGTGAAGTAATGCCTCCGGCTGACGGCCGTTCCAGATTAAGGCCTTGCTCGCAGCATCTTCATCCCCTTCTTCCAACAGCTCTGCATAGTGAGTGGACATACCGACGGCGGCGATGCGCCAGACGAGAATCACCGCGACGAGCGAAATCAGGAATCTGCGCAGAACGAGCATCCCTCGCTTCTACCTCTCACGGTTGAGTCGCCGTTGCATGTCCCAGCCGTTGGTTACGATCCCTTGCGCACCAGGATGCGCACCGGCGTTCCAATACTGACACTCTCGTAGAGCATCGGAGCAAGAGCGTGCGGCAAGCGGATGCAACCATGGGAGGCCGGAGTACCCGGCTCTGGGATTGGACCCCCGTGCATCCCGACTCCGCCTTTAGTCAGACGCATAAAATAGGGCATCTTGGCGCCGTGGAACTTACCCCCGGGTGGGATGCGATGAACACCTCTCCTTGCGTTTACGATCACCAGTTTGCCCGCGCTGTCGTAGATCTTTCCGTATAGGTTCGATCGCTTCTCTACAACCTTTTCGCTGATAGCGAACTGTCCCCTCGGTGTAGAGAAATAAGGAATGCCGGACGCGACCGTGGACCAACCGATCTTGTTCGGACCGTCGTAGAACGACGCCTTCTGCTCGTCGATGTCGATCTCAATGCGTGAGACCTTACGGCCGTTTCCGGACCACTCGTACAGCAAATCTGGCTCGAGCTCCTCCGGTTGCGCTTCTTGATCGGTGCTGGCCGACTCCGGTTCCGGGTTATCGCGTGGCGGCGCCTGCGCACAGGCTGAGAGAATGGCCGCGACGGCGAAAGCAAGAAGCACCGAGGTTGCCCCCGTGGCGGACAGATATCTCCAACAGATGTCGATCATGCGATGAAAATTCTTGGTGGAACCGAGCATGTTCAAGATACCGGCAAATCGGACAGAGCTAGGTTTGCTTGGGGAGGGCCTCTGTCTCGCTCCTACCCCCGTAGCTGTAGCTATAGCTGTAATGATAATCGTACTCGTACCCGTATGCCGAACCAGCCCTGCGAAACTTCGCCAGAACGCAGCCGACGATGAAGGCGTTCGCGGCACGAAGACGCTTGACTGAGGCTAGCAAAGCGCCGGTACGTGTGGCGCCCGCCTCGACAACTAAAATGGTCGCGCCAGCTAGGTTGGCGATTACCAGGGCATCGGCGAGACCGATAATGGGCGGCCCGTCCAAGATGACGTAGTCGAAGCGCTCGGACGCAAGACTCAGCAACTCGAGCATCTTGTGACCAGACAATAGCTCTACCGGATTTGGAGGCAGCGGGCCACTGGTGATCGTAAACAGTCCGGTAACCCGTGTGGGTTTTGCTATTTCCGCCGGTTCGACATCTCCGGCAAGGTAGTTGGTCAGCCCCTGCGAGTTGGGCAGGGAAAAGGACCTGTGCAAGGAGGGATCGCGCAAGTCGGCATCGATCAAGAGAACCTTGCTCCCTGTCTGGGCGAATGTTATTGCAGTAGAAACGGCTGTAGTGGTTTTCCCCTCGCCGGGCCCGGAGCTCGTGACCTGTAAGATCCTCGGCGCGCCCTCCGAGGTCGCAAACATGAGGGACGCCCGCAATGAACGGGTGGACTCGGCGAGAGGACTCTTGGGGTCATCGAATACCAATAGAGCCAGTTGTTCACCTTCGGGCTCCTGCTCTCTGGAGACGGCAAGCGGGACGACGCCCAGCAGGGGCGCGCCGACATGCGCCTCTGCGTCATCGCCGCTCTTGACGGTGTCGTCCATCGTCTCGAAAAAGAAGGCCAGCAACACGCCGCCAAACAGCCCGAGCGCAATCGCCACCGCGAGATTCTTCTTCAGGTTGGGTTTGTAGGGCGCGGCAGGGACCTCCGCACGGTCGATAATGGAGATATTGTTGGTTCCTATACCTGCAACGACACCAACCTCCTTCATTCGCTGCAGAAGCCCATCGTAAACCTCGCGATTCGTGTCAACCTCGCGTTTCAGTGTCTGGTAGTCCGTACTACGGTCTTGCAGAGCGAGTATCTCGCTCTTGACGTCCGCGATGCGTGCTTGAAGACCCGCCTGACGGCGTATGTTCTCGTCGTACGCGATCTTGATGGACTTTCCGATCGAGGCAATCTCAGCCGAGAGCTCCCGGGCTACCTCCTCGATTTTTCGCTGCAGCTGCTGCATCTTCGGGTATCCGGGCTTGAAGACCTTGAGCTGCTCCTGGTATTCAGATTCCAGCTCGAGCCGGCGCTCTTTCAGCTTCTGAATGACTGGACTGCTCACGGCATCGGCCATCGCAGCGCCTCCTTCCTCGAGCAATTCCTGGTAAGTTGCCTCGGCCCGAATTCGCTCTGACTCGGCCTCAACCAGCTGTGAGTTCATCTCATTCAACTTTTGCGAGAGGTTCGAGAGCTTGTCGTCGAGATCGACGATTTCGCGTTCTCTTGCGTATGCCAGCAGCCGCGCCTCGGAATCCTCGAGATTCGCGCGGACTTGCGCGATGCGCTCGTCGAGAAACTTCTTCGCATATGAATTCGACTCGTAACGCCGTTCCAACGTGCTGTTGACGAAATTGTCGGCAATCGCGTTCGCGACGGCGGCGGCCTCCTTCGGATCGGCGCTATCGTAGTGAATGCGTACGAGACTGGATTCCAGCACAGGATCAATCTCGAGATTCCCAAGCAACGCGAATTCGGAACCGGACCGGACAGCGCCTTCGTCTCCTGCCCCTTCATTGGCGCGCTTGTCCTCGTCCTGCCGGTCACCGTCCGCGAGCAACCCTCGAAAAGTATCGGTAAGCTCCGCAAAAAACGATCGTTGCTCTTCCTCTTCGCCGGAAGGCGATTCCGCAGCCTCCAAACCAAGCTGCTCGATAACCCGGCGCGCCAGGCTTCGACTTCGAAGCAGCTCGAACTGGGTCTGACGGAATTCCCAGTTATTGGATGTGCTTTCCGTCGGAGAAACGGTCTGGAAGTCCACAACCCGGTCCGACTGACGTTCGATATTCAGCAACAACGAGCTGCGGTATATCGGTGTCTCATTGAAAGTCGAAACCAGGGTGAACACGAGGCTGATCGCCACAATGGTGACGATCGTCCATTTTCGTCGCAGCAGAACATTCCAGTACGCGCGCAGATCGATGCTGTCGTCATCTTCCCCGGAATCACTGCGTTTGGCGGCGACCTCTCGCAAGCGTTGCAGCTCTTGTCGCTGCGCCGCCAACGCAATCCGGTGATCGCGACCGTCACCCCCTTTCGAGGTCATCTCAGTTGTCATGTGGGCTTTTGCATCCGAGAAAGTCTATTGCGGGCAACTACAGGGTCCCGAAAGCCTGTCCGCCTACGACTGTCCCTTGCGAAACAGCGCATGCCGGATAGGCTACCGGGTCCGATCCCTGCCATCATCTAGCATCTAGTAGATGGGTGCCCGAAGCACCCAACCGCGAAATACATCGCCCAGGCCACGCAGGAAAACGGCCGTTCCCGATTTCGGGACAACCACTCGATCATCCCCGACGATCACAGGATCGGTCAATTCACCCTTTTGAATCGCTTCGACGTTGACCACATAAGCACTGACGGTTCCCCCTGACTGTTGCCGGAAGACAACGACCTCCTCTTCATTGGCCACTCCGTCAAACCCGCCCGCCAGAGCGATAGCCTGCACGAGTGTCGTCCGCCCCGTAAGGGGATACACGCCGGGTTTCTTTACATTCCCGGTAACCGTCACGTCCTGGCTCGCGTACTCAGAGACGAAAATGTTGACCTGCGGGTCTTGCAAGTAATTCTTCCCGAGCACGCCCTCGATGACATCCTCGGCCTCTCCAGGCGTGAGACCGCCCACTTGAACGTCGCCGATCAACGCCATGGCGACAAACCCCCCGTCGTTCACCCGTTCCTCGCTCGACATTTCTTCGACTTGAAAGACCTCGATCTTCAACAGGTCTTGAGGCCCGATACGATAGGTCTTCGCCGGCCCGGGATCTGACGGAATTCCGACTACAGCCGGCACCAAGTCTCCCTTGGGCAGGGCTTGCGTGTCAGCGGGACGCGCTGACTGCCCTGAGGAGGCGGCAGGAGAGTCTGTGCGGCCGGAGGTACTGCCACCCGGCGTCGAGCAAGCCTGGCACCCGATCAGGAACAACAGAGGTATGCTGAGTCGAAGAATCGTTGGCATGTTTCCCGCTACCTGGTGACGGCAATTGTTCAAGCGTTTAAGCTTCGCATCCTGGCAGGATGAGGAATATTACTACCATAGGAAGGTTGGAACGAAACCCGGATCGGGCTTCGGCAACCGTTTCCCTACATTCGCCAGGCACCGGCCAAACACTTGGAGCTCGTCCGAAGTCAAACCGTTGAACAGTACACCCGCCCCCGACAATAGCTCGGACGACCGTCGCCTTCGGCACCCGGTGCTGTGGATGCTCGCTGTCACCTTGGTATTTGCCCCCCTTTTTCGCTCCGGCCAGGTGCCGTTTGCCTTGCTGACGCTGGAATTGCTGGCCGTCGCGATTCTGCTCCTCGTCCTATGGACGCCGAATCGCAAACCTGTAACCCGGCATGAGACCATCGCCCTTCTCATCCTGTTCGCCTTTCCGCTCCCCTATCTATTTCCCCTACCAGCCGAGTTTCTCGAGCTTCTGCCGGGGCGGGAACCATATTCCGCAGCCTTATCGCTCCTGAGCGGCAATACGGCGAGCAGCCCGGCACGGATTTCTCTGTATCCATTGGAAACCGAGTCCGCCTGGCTGCTGCTTCTCGTACCTATCGCCGTATTCCTCGGCACGCGCATGCTCGACCATCGGGCCGCGTTCAAGCTCGTTCTGTTGCTTCTGGTTATCGCGGCCTTTCAGTCGACACTCGGTCTGATGCAGTTCGGCGACGGCAGCGGGAGCTCATTGTACCTGGGAATGAGCGGCAGCTCCGCTGTTGGCACCTACACGAACCGTAATCACCTCGCCGGACTGCTCGAAATGGTGTTCCCGTTAGCGCTTGCCCTGTTTATTTTTTCGTTAGGTCGGGGGCAACATGGCTTTGCGCGCACATGGAAAGGGCGGATCTCCTTCTACGCGTCGGTTCGCGGGCATACTGCCTTCGTGTACGGCGCAGTCGCCCTGTTGCTGCTGGTCGGCGTTATCTTTACTCGGTCGCGCACCGGCATCGCGCTCGCCATGCTGGGAATTGTCGTGACGTCGTTTGCGCTGTCGCGGCGGATCGGCGGCGACAATGTGTACGGGCCGACAGGCACCCTGACCGCAATCGCCCTCGGTATAGGCGCCAGCATAGGGCTAGCGCCTGTCTTGGACCGATTCTCCGTCCAAGATGCGCTCGCGGACGCCCGAATAACGCTCTTCTCCGACACCTTGGACGGCATTGCCAGCTTTTTTCCGATCGGCAGCGGCCCCGGAACCTATCCGTACGTTTTCCCGGCTTTCCAGCCCGCGGAGCTCGGTCGCTGGTTCATTAACCATGCACACAACGACTACCTTGAATGGCTTTTCGAGGGCGGGCTTTTAGCCGCGCTGATGATACTGACGTTGCTGGTCTTTTACGCCCACCAATGGACACGGGTCTGGACCAAGGCCGCCTGGACGCGCTTTAAATTTGCTCAGATCGGCGCCGGGATAGGCATCTTCCTCGTACTGCTCCACACCCTGACGGATTATAACCTGCACATCCCCGCCAACCTGGTCTATTTCGCCTTTATCACGGCGATCTTCTTCGCAGATCCGGCAGAACAGGAATCACCCCGGCACGGACGTCGCAAAGGCCGCACGTCGATGCTGGCGGAACAGCAGGACACCTCGCCCACGTCCGTCGTTCCCGCGTCGGCAGAGCCATCGCCTGACCAGATCAAGAATCCGTTTTTGGACTGATGCCCGACGTCGTCTCACCGCCCGTAAATGGGTTTGGTTCCCATCTCACCCGTTCCGCATCGAGCTCCTTGCATAGCGTCTCGATCGCATTTTCGATACAGCCTCGGCCGCGAAAGCCGAGAAGTACGTGCGAGTCTTCCCCCATCCGCGGCAGGCTGAACAGCTTTAACCCGGGATACCGCGGTCCGACGCGGCGCATGATCGGAACCAGCCGACTCTCCGGTACACCCAACACCCGTACGGCACGCTCGCGCAGGCACTCCTGCGCAGATAAAAACCGGGTCTCCAGGACCCAGTCGGCCATGGGCCACGCCATCTCGGGGAAACCGGGCAGGAAAAAGTGATCCCGAACGAAGAAACCCGGAATCCGGTTGACGGGATTCGGTATCAGGGCACAACCCTGCGGCAAATCCGCCATCAGAATGCGATAGGGGTAGGCGTCCGCCCCGAAACGCCCCTCGATCAGGTCTTTCGCCTGCGGGTGACGATCCAAACGCACTCCCGCTGCCGCCGCCGCACAGGCCCTGGTGTGATCGTCCGGCGTCGCGCCGATCCCTCCGCAGACGAGCACCGGATGGCTCCGGGACATGGAGAATCTAAGCTCGTCCGTCAATATCTGTGGCTCGTCAGGCAGAAGCCGAAACCAGGCAAGATCGTGCCCCCGTGGGCGCAGAGCGGACCTGAAATGCTCGAAGTGCGCGTCGCTGCGCGAGCCCTTCAGGATCTCATCCCCTATCACCAGGAGGCCGAATGAGACGGGAGCGGCCCCGGGGGATACTTCAGATGGCATTGCGCAGGCTCAGCTCGTCCGGGTGGGGGTGAAGATAGTGCTGGCGCTCCATGTAGGGATCCGGGTGGCGTCGGAGGTAGTGGCGCAGCAGGGTGATTGGCACGACCAACACCGGGAGCTCGCCACGGCGGTAGGCGTCGATTGTGGCAAGCAACTTAGGATCGCCCGCTAGTCGAATGGGCGGGCAAGGAACACCCGTGCCGATACCCACCTCCGGGCAGTTCGCTGCAGCCATCGCAACGCCTCCGTTCACCGAAACGCCCCAGGGCAAGAAAAATCGCGTCCATTTTCATCAGCTTTGCTCTTGCACAAAGTACAGGTTTTGTTCCAATTGGTCATGGGGTTAACCAGCCCCGTTTCATAGAGTGACGCAGGCCGAAATACGACCCATTGCGTTTTATCATGGAGACTGCGCGTGAGTTACTATGAGAATCGGCGGCTTTCCGTCGCAGCCGGAGCCCGGCGCACTACGGACCCAACAGCGGATCCATCACAATCACTCACCCCAGTTCAGGAGTTTTCGCAGCATGAGACATACCCTGACGCGATCCCTTCTCGCCGCCTTCGCGACCACCCTGCCGCTTTCCCTTCAGGCCGGGAGCGACGCCGAGCCGGACCTGGAAAAAGGCGGGCAGCTTCACCGCCAATGCGCCCTGTGCCACGGCCACTTGTCCCAGGGCATCCTGGGAGGTAAATATCCGCGCCTGGCCGGGCTTCCCGACTATTACCTGCTGGGCATGATCGAGAAGTACAAAGACGATACCCTCAGCTACCCCGCCATGACCGTCGTCGGCGGATTGCGCAACCTGTCCGAGGAAGACCTCGCCAGCCTCGCCGCCTATATCTCCGAGATCGATCTATCGGAAAAATTCCCGCTGGACATTCCGACGGCGCCCGGCGACGTGGAAGAAGGCGAAGACCTGTACAAGGGCGACTGCAAGACCTGCCACGGGCGCAAGGGTGAAGGCAAGCGCAAGAAGGACTCCCCGCCCCTGCGCGGGCAGTACACCGAATACCTGCAGCGCCAGATCGACATGTTCAAGAAAAGGGACCGGCTCCACGACAACGACGAGGACGATGAGACCTTCGACGACTACTCGGACGAAGAGCTCCAGGCCATCCTCGCCTTCATCTCCACCCTGGACGACGAATAGGCCCGCGTTCCTGTAGATCCTAATTCAGAATCTTACGTAAGGAGTCAGACCATGAAAATACTTGCCGGCCTACTCGCCCTCACTCTGGCGTGGCTCCCCGCCACCCGGGCCGCGGATCCCGAAGTCCAGATGTTCGACATCCACCAAACCGTGATCAAGATGGCCGTGGGAGAAGACATCTCGGGTGACGATGCAGTCGACGCCATGCTCTCCACTGCCGCCGAGCTCAACATGAAGATGGTCGGGCATCAGAACGTGAGCAAAGAGCTGCGAGCGCGCGGCATCGATTCGCCACGCCTGGAGATCTTCCAGTTCTGCAACCCGGAAGACGCCATCAAGATGGTCAAGTTCAACACCATCTACGCTGCCTACATGCCTTGCCGCATCTCCCTGGTCGAGGACAGCGACGGCAAGCTGTGGCTCGAGATGCTCAACCTGGACATGATCATCAACGCCTATCCCTTGCCCGCGGAGCTGCAGGCGATTGCCATTACGATCAACGGCACCATGCTATCCATCCTCACTGCCGGGGCCACCGGCTCTTTCTAGACGAACCTGCTTCAAGAGCTCGGGGCCGCTATGGCCCCGGCTCCCCCCATTCCGCGGGCCATACCCATCAAGGGACAGATCTCCACACCGAAGGCGAACGAAAAGACAAGCAAGACGGACTGTAATTCGACAGAAATCGCCTTAAATGAAGGCGACATTCCACTAAACTCCGGTGTGGAGCCGCTTAGGCCCGACGAACGCGGAGATTGAAGAGTCCATGAAGACGCAACGCTGGCTGCCGATCGCCGTCATCGCCCTACTCGCCGCCTGCCCGGCAACGGCTCAGACTGTCTACAAGTCGGTCGATGCCCAGGGTCGGGTCACCTACTCGTCCACACCGCCTCCAGCGGAAACGGGCGAGCTGGTCGAACGGGTCCCGATCGAGCCGGGCCCGACAGAGCAACAGCAGCAGGAGGCCACGCAGAAGGCCAAAGAGCTGGAGGCCACCACCAACAGCGCACTCCAGCAACGCCAGGCGCAGGGCGATCAACGCGCACCCATCGCCTCCGTCGCCGAAAAGGAGCTGCGCAAGGCACAGATTGCCCTTGAGGAGGCCCAGATCAAGGGCGATGGTGACTGGCAAACCCTCGCCACGGGAGGCCGCGTCCTCAAGCAGAGCTATCTGGACCGGGTGCAGAGCGCGGAACAACGGGTGCGGGAGGCGGAAAATTCCGTGCGCAATGCCCGGTCGGGCCGGCGTTGATACAAAACCGCGGGGTTGACAACGGGCAGTACCTTCATCGAGCAAAAAAAAATCTTGCGCGCAGACGCCAACACGCAAAGGAGGTTCCGGCGTTCTTTCAACCCCCAATCCGCCACAAACCGCGCCACCGAAGCAACGGGGCGATCAGATAGAGGTAGACGGAAAAGCCCAGCGCGGTGATACCGAGAAAGAGTTGCATCCGTGCAGCGCCGCTATAGCCGCCGTCCGAAAGCAGCAGCAACAAGGCCATACCCGCCGCCAGGACGACCAGACCCAGATGCACGAGCCAATGGGTACCCCAACGCTCGGTCCGGCGCGCGAGCAAAACACCCGACCAAGCAGCCATCGTCCCCACCGCCAATCCCGCGGCCACGTCCACCGGCCAATGCACGCCCACCGCCACACGGCTGAAACCTGCAGCAACCGTGAGCAGGAGCAGCAGCAACCGCACCCATCCCGAGCGGACAAAGTAGACCCAAGCGCCGAAGAAGACCGCCACCGTCACCGTATGTCCGGAGGGGAAGCTGAACTTGTGGTGCCCCGGACCAATCAGATTGAAAGTCCCTGGCTCCAGCACCGCCGGCGGGCGTAAAGCGGCGAACAGGGGCTTGAGGGAGTGGGTGACCGCGATGCCGACAAGCGCCGCGGCAATCAGGGTCCAGAAGACACGCGGGTGACGCCGCGTAAAAAAAAGGGTCAGAGCAAAGCCCACCCGCTCGTCGCCGAGCACCGTCAGCCACTGCCAAAGCCAATCGGGCGCATGGGCCGCGAGCCCGTTTAGCCGGGAAAACCCCGCATGGTAGCCGTAGAGCAGAAACGGGATCAGAGCGAAGGATCCGCTAGCCAGTGCCCAGCTGGCCAGCCAAACGCCCCCGTCCGGGGAGACGGCCGGCGTCCGCCGGAAGCCGGCCATCAGATCCTCCCGCAAGTCGCGCCGAAAGAATGAGCCGAGGCCCTCAGCCACCGCTCGGCCCTGCCGTCACCTTGACAAGAGCGACCGCGCCGCGTCGAAAGACCAGCTCCTGCTCCAGGTTCGGGAGTTGCCTGGCGAGCTTCTCCAGCTTGTCCAGGCGAAGGAACACCAAGTCTCCCGGCTCCGGCTTCCTGTCAAGGGTGATCGCCTGCCGGTAGACACTGAAGCTCGGCATGCTGGTGCGGTAAGCGACGGTCGGCATGCCCATCTTCCGTGCAAGCAGCGCCGCCTCCTTCACCGGGCCCTGAAGGACCTCCATCACCCGCGGAACCAGCACGCCGGTAACCACCGCCGTCTGGACAAAGCCCACGAGCAATAGCGCCTGCCAGGGCGGCAGGCGCCGCCACAGGGCCAGCGCCAGCACCAGGGCAAAGCCCACGGTAACCGCTATTCGATAGCTCGCATCGAGCAGACTCCCGCCCAGCTCGAGCATGCCGATTTCATGGGGCCTGTCCGCCTTGGCAACGGCCAGCCCCACCAGCTCCGGCAGGAAAAGTAGCAGCACGAAGAAGAGCACCGGCGGCACGAAGGTCAGCCACCGGCTCAGGAGCAGATCCCGGTACCGTGCCATAAGAATGAACAGTGGCGACGCGCCGTAGAGCACATAGTGAGGCAGCTTGGTCCCGGAGAAGGAGAAGAAGACGAAAACCGCCCCGAACCAGAGCCATAGAAAGCGATCCAACGGATCGGCCCAGTTAGCTTTAAGTGCGGGCAGCAGCCGCAGGAACCAGCCGGTGAAGGGCAGCATGATCAACGGCAGCACCACGAAGTAGTAGCCGAAGAAGCCTGTGTGCCCATGCATGCTGTCGCCGAATCGGCCCAGGTTGTGACGCAGAAAAAAGCTCTCGAAGAAGCCGGAGCCGTTATCAATATAGATGGCGATGTACCAGGGCAGCGCGACCGCCAGGAACAGCGCCCACCCCCAAGGGAAAAATACCGCCCGCAGCCAATCCCCCGAGGAGCGCTCGGTGAGGAAGAACAGAAAGCTCACCATCAACGGGAAGAAGACCGCCACCGGCCCCTTGACCAGAAAGCCCAGCCCCATCCAGAGATAGACCCGTAGCAGGGTGGCCCTTGCGGGCTGGAGATACCAGCGGAAGATCTCGAAGAAGCTCAAGGCCAGGAACAGGTTGAGCACCGCGTCCGCGGTAGCCGCCTTGGCGATGATGGACACCTCCAGGGTCAAAGCCATGACCAGGGCCGCCACCATAGCCGACGGCCTGCCCAGGCGCTCGCGCACAAAGAACCAAAGGGCCAGGAGCCAACCGGTCGCCGCCAGGGCCGAAGGCAAGCGCAGGGCAAGCTCGTTGAGACCAAACAGCTTCACCGACGCCGCCTGCAGCCAGTAGATGAGCACCGGCTTGTCGTAACGAGGCTCCCCGTCCTTGTGGGGCGTGATGTAGTTGCCGCTGGCCAGCATCTCGCGGGTGGCCTCCGTGAAGGCCCCCTCGTCCAGGTCGTAGAGGGGCACGGACCCCAGCATCCAGTAGAAGCTCAGCAGCAGGGCCGCCACCAACACCCAAGGCGAGGTCAGGAGCTCCTCCGATGAACCCGAACCCGTCGTACCGGATTCCACTGAACTGTTCACTCGGACTCCCGCCAACCCGCCCGCTCCGGATCGCTCTGTCGCACGACGCTGTAGTTCGGATGGTCCGCGGACTCGAAGAAGGTCCGTGCCAGGAGCTCAGCCAGCACGCCGGTCGTCAGGAGCTGAATCGAGAACACGAGGAACAGGATGCCCACAAACAGCAAGGGGCGATCACCGATGTTCTCGCCCATCCCGAACTTGACCGCCAGCAGGTAGACCATAATCAGCGTACCTACCAATCCGAACACCAAGCCGATGGAGCCGAAGAAGTGCCCCGGACGCGCCCGGTAGCGCAGGAAGAAAAAGGCCGCCAGCAAATCCAGCAGCACCCGGAAGGTGCGCGAGATCCCGTACTTGGACTCACCGAACTGCCGCGCTTCGTGGTGCACCACCGTCTCGCCGATTCGGCTGGGATCGGTCACACCCGCCACCCACACCGGTATGAACCTGTGCATCTCCCCGAACAGGCGCACCCGCTTGATGACCTCGGCACGATAGACCTTGAGGCTGCAGCCATAATCATGCAGATCAATCCCCGCGACCTTGGCGATGAGCCGGTTGGCGATACGCGAGGGGACCTTGCGCAGCAGCAGCCCATCCCGACGATCCTTGCGCCAGCCCTGCAGCAGGTCAAGGTCCCGCTCTTGGAGCTCACCCACCATGCGCGGGATGTCCGCAGGATCGTTCTGCAGGTCCCCGTCCAGGGTCGCGATCAGCGCCCCCCGCGCCGCATCCAATCCCGCCTGCATGGCCGCGGTCTGGCCGAAATTGCGCCGCAGCTCGATGACACGCACATGGTCGCCATAGCGTGGTGCCTGCGTGCGTAGCCGCTCCCCCGTCCCGTCCCGGCTGCCGTCGTCAACACAGATGAGCTCCCAGGGACCGGGGTACAGGCTCAGGCCCTCGTGGACCCGCTCGAGCATGGGAGCCACGTTGTCTGACTCGTCGTACATTGGGATGACGATAGAGAGGCTGCGGGGATCGGCGGGGTTGCTGTACATCGAAAAAGAAGAATACTGCGAATAAGACGAATACGACGGACAAGATCGAAACCTTGACGCCGGCTCGCCGGCCGGCCAGCAGGGTCCGCTGTGCGGCCCGTCAGCCGCCGGACAATTCCCAGGATCGGAGCAGGGACCAGGCGAAACCGTCACGCTATATGGCGGTCGGGGAAAATTCAACAGCTATACTGCAAACTTCGCATCCCGGGGCTTCGCGAGCCAGCAATCCAGCAGCCGCTCCATGATAGCGTTGTTGGCCCGGTACAGCGTCTCCGGCTTGCCGAGCACCACCTCCAGCGATTGCACATGCTCGGATGCCGCCAGGGCTCCGGCATCCCTCGCGGCGATTCTCCGCACCCAGTCCGGCCGAACCTCCAGGTGGAACTGCAAAGCCAGGGCACGCTCGAAAACGAAGGCCTGACTCTCGAAGGCCGCGCTGCGGGCGACGTGCGTGGCCCCGTCCGGGATATCGAAGCTGTCCCCGTGCCAGAGAAAGGTCTCGAAGGCATCCGGCAACACGCTGCCGACCGGATGGGTGCGTGACTCTGCGCTGGCCTCCACCCGCCGCCAACCGATCTCCATATGCTCCCCCCTATAGGTCCTGGCACCCAGCACGTCGGCCAGCAATTGGGCACCCAGGCAGATCCCGAGGATCGGCTTGCCGGCCTCGATCAGGTCCTCCATCAGGCGTTTCTCGGCGGTCAGCCACGGGTGCTTGTCTTCCTCCCAGACGCTCATGGGTCCGCCCAGAACCACGAGACAGTCCAGGTCCGAGAGGGACGGCAGGGACGGGAGCGCGGGCACGATGCTGGATGACCACTCGTGCCCCTTCGCTGCCGCCCAATCGGGTAGGTAGATCTCGCCGCCGAGGTGGCTGTGTTGGAAGCAGTGGATTTTCATCTCAGTCCGCAATGGCCGCGGTTTCGGCACATGAACGGGTCCCGGCGAGGGCGTCAGGGGATCCGCTGGCGAATTGGCTGCCGGCCCGCAGCCAAAGTCCATATCTGAGTCTAATTATGATCGCCGCCGCCCGGGGTCGGAAGCCGCCGCGGCCCGGGCGAGAGAGCTTGGCGTCAAGTGCAGATCACGAGGTCGGCGGCCAGGGGTTGCAGTCCTGCCGCTGGCGCAGGATGCCTGTGAGCGGAGCGAACCATATCAATCGCGAAAGATGCGCTTCGCTGCGCTCAGCACATCCTACCGCCGATTTCCTCGCATCCGGGACGCCACCTCCAAGGGCCGTCAGGCAGCCTGAGCAGCTCCCGGATCAAGACGGTCGTCGAGCCCCCCTGGCTTCACTTCCCGTGTCGATGAGTCGCAGTCGAAGCACGCGAAAGCCCCGCGCCTGAGCGAGCCCCTGGGCCGCCTCGCTCAGGCTGGTCTTGCCAATGCCCGCCTCCCCGCGCACCAACAAGGTGCCCCGGGCGCTGGGCTCGATACAGGCATCCAGGGCCGCGGCCTGCTCCCGCAGGGCACTGCGCTCCTGCAGCATCCAGTCCTCGAAGCTACTGGCCACGGCACCCGAGCCCTCCAGGAAATCCCCCCGGTACAAGGCGGCGGCCTGCTCCAGGTCCAGCGGGTCGTCAGAGGTGGCGAGCCTGCAGAGCTCGGCCACGTCGGGCGCGACGGCATCGGGCGCCAGGGTAACGGTGTCGCTCTCGGTGAGCAGCATGGATACAGCATCGGGCAGTGAGCGGCGCAGCACACTCAATGCCTGGCGCAGGGCGGGGACGGCCTGGGGGCCATGTGGGGAAAGGAGAAGGCGCTGGAGCTGCTCTGTGAGGCGGGTTTCGGCGCGGTCGAGGTGCATAGCCTCAATCACGATTTTCAAAACTTCTTCTACGTCGCTCAACGGTAGATCCGTTGAAAAAAAAGGTCGATCAGCCCGATGACCAGATGTTGCAAGCGGCCTACGTCGATTCGATCCTCATCGGCAACGGTCTCGCCGGTAAACAGGTCGCTCCGTGGACGGGCCTGCCGAGGGCGCGCCGGGACGGCGCGCGTTCTTTCTTAGGTATCAGGAGCGCACTTTCGACGGAATCCCGCGAATCCCGAGAAGCACAACGAAACTTGATTTACCTACCGCCACCGCAACGGAAGAGCTTGCCCCTAAGACCGCGCTCTACCCCGCTCCCGCAGGCTGATCCTTCTCCCTGAGGTGCTTGGCGAGGAGCTCCGTTAGACCCGTGACCTCGATGTCCATCTCGTAGTGCTCCAGACCTTCCTCGATCACGATTCTGCAGTTGGCGCACCCGGTTACCAGGGTGTCGGGTTTCGTCGCTTCGAGCTGACGCTTCTTGCGCCGGAAGACCGCGAGGCGGAGGTCTTCGGTGTCCTCGTTGGCGCTCACGCCCCCCCCGCCTCCGCAACACCAGTTCATGCGCCCGTGGTCCGGAACCTCGGGAAAACCGGGCGAGACCATCTCCAGCAGATTGTGCGGCTGCTTCAGCACGCCGCCGCGGCGCGCGATCTGACAAGGATCATGGTAGGTCAGCCGTTGCTCCTCCAAGCCCTCGGTCTGCAGGCGGCCATTGGCCCGAAGCTCGTCGAGCAGCTCCAGGATGTGCACCACCTCGAACTTGTACGGGCGCCCGATCAGATTGGGTCCATCCCAGCGTATCGCCATGTATGCGTGTCCGCATTCCGGACTGATTACGTACTTAACCCCGAGCGCCTCGGCCGCGTCGACGACGCGGCTCACCAGCTCCTTGGCGACCGGCGAGCTGCCGATCTGTATCCCGCTGTTGGTGGCTTCGAAGGCCTTGGTGGAAACAGTCCAGCTCACCCCGGCAGCGTCGAAGATGCGAGTCAGGCTCTCGATGTACTCGGGGAAATTGATCACCTCCATGGAGGAGAACAAGGCCATGTACTCCGCACCCTGCCTGTCCAGCGGGACTTGGAGGCCGGTCGCCTTCTCCACATGCTTGATCTGCGCCGTCAGGGCCTTGAGGGTGATCCCCATGGGGCTGCCGATGTCCACCGCCCGCTGGGTCGCGGCCTGCAAGCCTTCCGGCGCGTATCCGCTCGCGGCGAAGGCCTCGCGTTGCTTGCGAATCATGTAGGCGATGTCGTTGCCCACGGGGCAGACCATGGAGCAGCGCCCGCACAGGGTGCAGCTGTCGTACGTCATCTCCTGCCAGTCGGCGAAGTCGTCCGCGTTCAGGTCTCTTCCGAGCCCCAACGCCTTTCCCAGCTTGCCGAAGAAGGTGTGCTCCCGCTGCCACAGGCGGCGCATGGGCTCGACCTTGTAGATGGGCGTGTAACGCGGGTCGCCGGTCTCGCGTATAGAAGAGGCACGCCTCGGCGCACAGACCGCAGTGCACGCAGCTCGAGAAGTAAGACGCAATCTTGGCGTCGACCTGCTCGCGCAACACCTCGACACCGCGCTCGAAATCGTGCTCGGTCTGTACCGTCGGCATATCGATGACTCCCGAACTAAACAGCAGAAGCGTGAAGAAACTTTCTCTGCGTCCTCCGCGTCTCTGGCGTTCAAAAAATCAAGCCCTGACACCCTTTCGCGCCATGGCCGCGCCCGTGTAGCTGCGGCTGACAGCAAAGGTGAAGGCATGCATCAGGCGGCTGAACGGGAAATAAATCATCAAGATCTCCACCGTCAGCATGTGAATGGCGCGCAAGCTGTCGTGGCCCTGAAGCAGGGCCATGCAGCCGGTGAACATGGCGACGAAGGTCAGGATGGCCCCTGCGTGGTCGTCGAAGGTCGAGATCTTGCGCATCACCGGGTGCATGACTCGGCGCAGCCACAGCAGAATCAGCCCGTAAAAGGCGACGTTGGCGCCGACGATGAACAGCCAATGGGGCGCGGGAGTCCAGCCGAAGCCCAGGATTCGCTCCTCGATGAACGCCACGTGGGGGGCGGCCCAGAACAGCACAATGAACAGGCCGAGGTGGAACAGGTAGCCGTTGATCAGGTGAAAGGTGGCACCGCTCGTGAACCCGGGCGCCGTCCAAGAGCGCGTGACCACGGTCCGCAGGGCCCCTGCGTCTGACCGCTCGCGGGGAAACCCTGGACGGTGCAAGATCCGCCCGTGTGCCGCGGCGAAAGACGTCGATCAAGCGCCAAGCAACCCCGACGACGAACACGAACGCCGAAAAGTACCAGAACGGCCCCTCTACGAAATCCAGAAACATGGCTCAGCCTTCCTCCGTCTTACCGACCGGAGAGCCGAAGCCCTTGAAGTCGATGTCGTCGTGGCGCTTGACCTCCTCCAAGGCGTTGGGCTCCACGTCGACCATCCCGGCCTTCTCCATCTCGTAATACCAGAGGTCGTGATGCTCTTCCGCCCAATTGGCATCGACGTAACCGTCGCTCATGGATCCGGCAGCGCCTTCCATCCCCACGGTTCCTATGTAGATGTGACCGAGGGAGGCGGCGATGAAGAACACCGCGACGACGCCGTGGACAACGTGCGCCCAGCCCATGACCTCCCTTCCTTGCCCGAATACGGGGAAGTCGAGGATCAAGCCGGAAACAGAGATCGCCAGCCCGAACAGGACCACCATCCAGAACCAGCTCTTCTGCCCGCCGTTGTAGTAACCGGAGTCGGCGGGGGTCCCGAACAGGCCACCGACCTTGAAGAACCATTTGACGTCGACCATGTTGAACCAGTTGCCGCGCCCGAACTGGAAGGCATGAGCCCGGCGATGGCCACCGGAAAAATGGGGCCGAACAGGTTGTGGACCTCTTTGCAGGCCGCCGCGGTGGCGGAGAATCCCTCCGGGACCGAGCAGCGGGATGAGCACGAAACGGCCGTACAAGAGCACCAGGCCCGTCAGGCCGAGGATTATAAAGAGACTGGCCGCGAGCCAGTGGACCACCCGCTGGTTCACCGAGAACCTCGGCACCAGCTTCCCGGATATGCCCCCTTCGATCTTGATGCTGCCGCGGATGAGAAAGAACGCGGTGATCAAGCCAAGGGTTCCAAGCAGAATCCAACCACCGATGGGCACCAGCCGCTCCATCCTGAACTGGCGCCAGTCCTCACCGCGGGGGTTGATCAGCACGGCGCTCTCCACGCCCTGGGACCTGGAGGTCGTGTTGGGCTGCTGCATCCGCTGGCGGACCTGGCGCCAAAGATCCGTCCCCGGATTGGGGACCTGGACTCCCGATGCCGCGAAACCGTACGGGATCAAGGGCAAGACCAGCACGCAGGCAAGCAAGACCAGCGTGGCCCTCAGCGCCCCGCGGTAACGGCGTCTTCTCTTATCTCCCGGATGGTCGCGCATGAACAGATTCTTCCGCTGTCTCCGCCGGTTGCAGTGATTCAATGCGTGCTTCCAAGAGCTTGAAGGGGCGGGCTTCAGTCCGAAACCGCGGCTCGATCGCAAGTCGCTATCGGGCTGGAGCCATACCCAACTACTCAACGGAGCGAGCGCGCAGACAACGCGCTCCTCCCAACCAAGCTGCCAACCAAGCCCGCTTAGTCCTTACCGACCGCCTTGCCGTCCAGGTTACGACCGGCACGCACGCCCGGCTTGCCGTAGGCCACGCCCCAACCGCTCGCCATGCCGGTGGCGCCGCGGTAGGCCACGCGCTCGCGGTAGATGTCCGCCACCACGTCCGCGTCGCCCGCGAGCAACGACTTGGTCGCGCACATCTCGGCGCAGGCCGGAAGCTTGCCCTCGGCGAGCCGGTTCGAGCCGTACTGCCGATACTCCTCGGAGCTGTTGTCGGCTTGAGGTCCGCCGGCGCAAAAGGTGCATTTGTCCATCTTGCCCCGAGACCCGTAGGAACCCGTGGTCGGGAACTGGGGCGCACCGAAGGGGCAGGCGTAGAAGCAGTAGCCGCAGCCGA
Source organism: uncultured Gammaproteobacteria bacterium (assembly GCA_963802975.1). Classification (GTDB taxonomy): domain Bacteria; phylum Pseudomonadota; class Gammaproteobacteria; order Chromatiales; family Chromatiaceae; genus Thiosymbion. Next base: position 129,736 of record CAWDLA010000047.1, on the reverse strand, counting down.
TGCAGATGTCCTTGTCGTGCAGCACCAAGCCGTCGTCGGTCTGGTAGAAGCAGTCCACCGGGCAGACCGCCATGCAGGGGGCGTCCGAGCAATGCATGCAGGCTACCGACATGGAGCGCTCGCCGGGCTCGCCGTCGTTGATGGTCACCACCCGCCGCCGGTTGATGCCCCAGGGGACCTCGTTCTCGTTCTTGCAAGCGGTAACGCAGCCGTTGCACTCGATGCAGCGCTCGGTGTCGCAGAAGAATTTCATTCGTGCCATGTTTGTTTCTCCGCTTCGTTCGGCGAAGGAGGCAGGCTCCCCCCGCACGACTCGCGATCGTTTAGATTCGGCAAGGGCCGACTTCACTCGGCCCTAACCCTCTACGCCGGGTAGATCTTGCACAGGGAGCACTTGGTCTCCTGCATGGCCGTCACCGAGTCGTAACCGTAGGTGAATGCGGTGTTGCAGGCCTCGCCCGAGCACGTACGGGTCGGCACCCTCCGGATACTTGGAACGCAGGTCTTTGCCCTGGAAATGACCGCCGAAGTGGAAGGGGGTGAATGCCACGCCGGCGGCGACACGCGTTCGGTGACCTGTGCCTTGACCTTGATGCGCGCCCCCTCCGGGGTCTCCACCCAGATGTCGCCGCCGTCGCGGATGCCCGCGTTGTTGGCGTCCCGCGGATTGATCTCCGCGAACATGTCCTGCTGCAGCTCCGCCAGCCAGGGGTTGGAACGGGTCTCGTCGCCGCCGCCCTCGTACTCCACCAGGCGTCCGCTGGTCAGGATGATCGGATAATCCTGAGAGTAGTCCGTCGCCTGGATGGACTGGTAGCGCGTCGGCAGCCGGTAGAAGGACTTGCGGTCCTCGTAGGTGGGGTACTGCTCCACCAGGTCGCGCCTGGAGGTGTACAGCGGCTCGCGATGGATCGGCACCTGGTCCGGGAAGGTCCAGACCACGGCCCGCGCCTTGGCGTTGCCGAAGGGCGAGCAGCCGTGCGCGATGGCAACGCGCTGAATACCGCCGGACAGGTCGGTCTTCCAGTTCTTGCCTTCGGCCGCCGCCTGCTCCTCGGCGGTCAGGTCGCCCCACCAACCGAGCTTCTGCAGCAGGTCCGCCGTGAACTCGGGGTAGCCGTCCTCGATCTCCGAGCCCACCGGGTAGGAGCCCTCCGCCAACAGGTTGACCCCGTCCCGCTCCACGCCGAAGCGGGCGCGGAAGTTGAGTCCGCCGTCCGCCACCGGCTTGGACGTGTCGTACAGGTTCGGCGTACCAGGATGCCCCATCTGGGCGTTGCCCCAGCAGGGCCACGGCAGGCCGTAGTAGTCGCCGTCCGCCGGGCCGCCGTTGGCCTTGAGGCTGGTGACATCGAAGGTGTGCCAGTTCTGCTGGTGGTTCTTCAGCCGCTCGGGGCTCTGCCCCGTGTAGCCGATGGTCCACATGCCGCGGTTGAACTCGCGGGTGATGTCCTCGATCAAGGGCTCCTCGCCGTTGACCTGGATGTTCTTGCACAGCTCCGGGCCGAAACCCAGCTTGGTGGCCAGCTTGTAGGCGATGGTGTGATCCGGCAGGGACTCGAACAGGGGCTCGATCACCTTGTCGCGCCACTGCAGCGAGCGATTCGATGCGGTCACGGAGCCGTAGGTCTCGAACTGGGTGCAGGCCGGGAGCAAGTAGACCCCGTCGGTACGGTCGTGCATGACCGCCGATACCGTGGGATAGGGGTCGATGATGACCATCATGTCCAACTTCTCCATGGCCTTCTTCATCTCCGGCCCACGGGTTTGGCTATTGGGGGCATGACCCCAGAAAACCATGGCACGCACGTTGTCTCGCTGGGCGATGTTTTTCTTGTCCTCGAGCACCCCGTCGATCCAGCGTGATACGGGTATCCCCTTCTCCGTCATCGGATTCACGGTAGTCGCGCTCTCTCCCTCTTCCCCGAAGAACTCGCCGGGACGTTCCTCCTTGTCGAAACGCTCGACGAGCCACTCGTAGTCCAGACCCCAGACACCGGCCCAATGTTTCCAGGCCCCCTCGGAGACGCCGTAGTACCCCGGTAGCGTATGGGAGAGCACGCCCATGTCGGTGGCTCCCTGCACGTTGTCGTGCCCGCGGAAGATGTTGGTGCCGCCGCCCTCCCGGCCCATGTTCCCGAGGGCGAGCTGAAAGATGCAGTAGGCGCGGGTGTTGTTGTTGCCGATAGTGTGCTGGGTGCCGCCCATACACCAGATGAAGGTGCCGGGCCTGTTGTTCGACATCAGCCGGGCGGCCTGGTAGACCAACTCTTCCTTGACACCCGTGACCCGTTCCACCTCGTCCGGGGTCCACTTGGCCACCTCCTTCTTCACCTCCTCCATGCCATAGACCCGCTGGCGGATAAACTCCTTGTCCTCCCAGCCGTTCTGGAAGATGTGCCAGAGCATACCGTAGATGATGGGCACGTCGGTGCCGGGACGGATGCGCAGGAACAGGTCCGCATGGGCGGCTGTGCGGGTGAAGCGCGGGTCGATCACGATCAGGGGCGCGTTGTTCCGCTCCTTGCCGCGGAAGATGTGCACCAGGGAGACCGGGTGGGCCTCCGCGGGGTTGCCGCCGATGATCAGAATCGACTTGGAGTTGTGGATGTCGTTGTAGGAGTTGGTCATCGCGCCGTAGCCCCAGGTGTTGGCGACGCCGGCAACGGTGGTGGAGTGGCAGATGCGAGCCTGGTGGTCCACGTTGTTGGTACCCCATAGGGCCGCGAACTTGCGGAACAGATAGGCCTGCTCGTTGTTGTGCTTGGCCGATCCCAGCCAGTAGACCGCATCGGGGCCGGACTGCTCGCGGATCTGGAGCATCTTGTCGCCGACCTCGTTGACCGCCTCGTCCCAGGAGACCTTCTTCCACTTGCCGCCTTCGAGCTTCATGGGGTACTTGAGGCGGCGCTCGCCGTGACCGTGCTCGCGCACGGACGGCGCCCTTGGCACAGTGACCTCCCAGGTTGAAGGGATGATCGAAGGCCGGCTCCTGCCCCGTCCAAACGCCGCCCTGAACCTCCGCATAGATACCGCATCCCACCGAACAGTGGGTGCACACGGTACGGATCGTCTTGGTCTCGTCGGCGTTCGGTGCCGGTTCGGTGGCGCGTGCCTTGGCGCATCATGCCGGGCGCCAGGCTCGTGGCGAGGGCCGCGCCGCCCGCTGCAAGACCGGAATTGCGCAGAAAATCACGCCGATTGACCGCAAGCCCGGAAGAAACCGCCCGCGCTTCAGTAACTGGAGAGGGTGCAGATGACTTCTTAACGAGTTTCATTATTCATTCTCCTGTTCGGAAAATGCCCGGGCATTTTCCGAAATGGATCAGATCTTGGCGGTCTTGTAGTAATCGGCCACGTGGCGTGAAAGCTGATAGCCTTTCTTCTTGCCGTCGCAGGTGGTCGACTCTTCTTCGCTGTCGGCGACGGCGCTGCCCGGCAGCAGGGTTGCGAGCGCCGCACCGCCTCCGACCGCTGCGCCGGTCTTGAGAAATGAGCGCCGGTTGACGGCTTCGGATTTGGTCTTCTTCATCTTCACACCTCTCTGTCAGTGCAATGTTGAGGCAGGCATCTCGTGTCGTCGACGTCCGTGTTCCAGGCCAGTCGCAGCAAGGGATTGCCGCCCTCCGCGGTCGCTTGCCGCTGCCGACTCAATCAGGAAATAAAAACACGCCCACCAAGACGCAAAGCCCGCCAAGATCTCTCTTCTCGTCTTGGCGTCTTGACGCGGGGTCAAACCATCCGACTCCGATTGTGTTTCTTGGTGTCTCGTTCTCGTTAAGGCGCGCTATCCATCCATTTCCAGATAGCGGCGCTCTAAGGCGAAGAATTCGCCCGCAAGCCTCGCCACGGACTTGTAGAACAGGGCCGCATGGGCCCGCTCCAGGTCGGCGCAGAACCGTTCCGCCCACGGACCGATGTGCGCTTCGAAGAAGTCCCGTTGGCGCTCGACCGGCACCTGTGCGTCCATAGCCATTTGGGCCATTACTTCGCACAGGGCGGCTATGTGGTCTTCTGGCTCGTAGACACCGGGCCTCCGCTCGAATCCCAAAGATCGAAGGTCACGCCTGAGCTCGCCCAGGGGCTTCTCCATCAGAAAACCGGTCTGATACCACGAGCCGTAGGGAACGAGCTCTCCGCGCCCCAGGCCGATAAACAACTCTTGGAACTCGTCCTGAAGCTCGTCGGTATGTACGCTCTGGGCCGAGAGCCTCAGCCCCTCCCAGGCCAGGGCGAAACCGTTCCGCCCGTGCGCCCCGCACAACTGCCTGACTTGCTGGACCACCTCCAGCGTAGGCGCGTCCCGCAGGAGTGTTCCGAGAAGAAAGTAGACACCGGCGCGGGACTCTTCTTCGGCGCAACCGGGTGAGATGAGCTCGGCAGTGGCGTTCAACTTTTCTCGGGCCATGATTCGGGTATCTCGTTACGAGGACGCAATTCGGGCGCCAGCCACGCCGGAAGGGAAGGGAGAAAAAGACGCAAATCCGACCAGGCTATTGCTCCTGCTCCCGCATCATGTCCGCGACCCGGCAATCCGCACACATCTGCAGCCGGCGTCTCTCTCGCTCGCCTTTGAACATCGAATGTCCGGCGAGGCGCTGCTGCATCCGGCCGATCACCGAGGTGGTGGCGAAGCCTGTACCGCAGCTCACGCAGTGGAAGGGGGAGTCCTCGCGCAACAGGCGCGGGCTCTTGCGACGCTCGGCATCGAGAAGGAGTCGCGGGGAAATCCAGATGGCGTCCTCCGGACAGGTCCTGGTACAAAGGCCGCACTGGACGCAGTTGGTCTCCAGAAACTTGAGCTGCGGGACATCCTGTCCATCCTGCAGGGCCTTGCCGGGACAAACCGTCACACAAGCCATGCACAGGGTGCAGGCCTTCTCGTCCACCGCCGCGGTGCCGAAGGGCGCCCCGGCCGGCAGCTCGACGAGGGGCTTGGATCTCTCCGCCTCTATGTAGAGGTGCTCCAGCGCGGCGAAGAAGAGCTGGCGCTTTCCACCCACCGCCGCCTGCTGGAAAGGCGCATTCTCCGGCATAGACACAGCCGCCGGCTCATCAAGGTCATCGAGCCACGCCAAGGCATCCTGCGGGTACCCGAGACCGGCCAGGATGGCCTGGCCGAAACCGAGCTGCTCCGTCAGCTCGCGGCGGGATCTGTCGGGTATGCCAGGCCTGCCCACAAGACGAACTGCCCGCGCACCATAGGCCAGCGCGCAGAACCATGCCTCCAGCCCAAGGCTCGCCACCTCTTCGACCGCCAGCGGCAGCAGGTGTCCAGTCGGCAGGTCGGAATCGGAGAGCAGGCGATCCACGCGCTCGTTGCCTTCTTCCACGTCGTGAATCAGCAGCAGGGGATGCTCCCCACCCTCCTCTCGGTACGCGGCGAGGAGCCGGCGCACCCGCTCCAGCTGATCCTCGACGGATGGATAACGGTAACCGATGGCCCCTGTGGGGCAGGCCGTGGCGCAGGCCCCGCCCCCCTGGCACAAGAAGCGGCTCGATCTGCACCCGATCCACCAGGCTGGTGATGGCGTCCGCGGGGCAGGCGTCGATACAACGCCGGCAGGCGGTGGCACCCTTCATACCGTGTGCACAGATGTTGGGGTCGTAGTCGAAGTAGCGCGGCTTGTCGAATTCGCCAACCAGGTCTCGCAGCTCAGCGACGGCCGCATCAAGGGCCACAACCCCCGCCGCGTGCTTGTATCCGGGGGGAGGCAGCTCGGCCTCTATCAGGGGGGAGCCGGTCAGGTCCAGCACCAGGTCGAACCGCTCCTCACCGGCGGACTGCTCGAGGAGCCGAAGACGGAAATCCCCGAGCCAGCCCGAGAGGTGCACCGACTCGCGGGCTGCCCGCCAGGTGGTCAGGTCCGCCGGCGTCTGCCCGGCACCGCCGAGGATCAGCGCAGCGGGCTTGAGCGGCGCTACGTCCCGCAGGGCACGCCCCACCGCCTCGGCATCGTCACCGATCACCAACAGGCGCCCAAACGAGCTGTAGCTCACCAGCCCTGTGACCTCCACCCGGTAATCCGCGGCCTTGGCGAGGGCTTGCTCGCGGGCGTGCCGGTTGATCGAGTCCTGGTCGCTCTGTGCTGCGGCCAGCATCCGGGTCATGTCGCTTCTCCGTCGGTTCTCGCTGTGCCCCCGGGGGACTCCGGCGCCACCGCGCCCTCATCGGCAGTCTCTTGCTCTTCCACGACCTCACCGCTTCCGACGGCGTCGTCCTCGCCGGCCAGCAGGCGCTTTGCCGCCTCCTGCATCCGGTGGCGCATGTCGGCTGTGACCATGTCACCGAGCGGCGCAAAGCTGCAGAAGTCCTCGGCATAGTCGTCAAGACCGTCGGCGACATTGAAACGGGCACCGTGGAAGAGCTTGCTCAGGGCCTTGCGGCGCAAGTCTTCGGATACCCCCGGCGAAAGGAATCCGGAGTAATCCGAACCCTCGTCCAGCGACTCCAACGAAGGCATGTCGGCGTCTGTGAGGACGGGCGCTTCCTCCTCTTCGGCGCCTGGCTCGCAGGCGGACTTGGCATCCGCCCCGGACTGGGCCGCCGGTCCGTCAGCATCAACACAATCGCGCGTGCTCATCTTGCGCTCCGACCAGCGCGCCAGGAATCCGGAGCCTCCTTCTTCAGCGCCGGACATGGGCCTGCTCCTTCCAATTCTCGAGCTTGCGCTTGTTCTTCTTCTCGGGGACGTAGTGGGCGAGGACAAAAGCCTCTGTGGCGCGGTAGAGCTCCGGCGGCAGAGGGACGTTGTAGACGGTCTCGTCCCCTTCCAGGTAGGCCTGACCGGCGTCGAAGCTGAGGGTCACCAGCACCGGCTCAGGCATGCCGTCCTCCCGGAAACGGGCGACTACATAACAGCCGGGGTCCCCACCATCAGGTTGTGGTAGTAGCTCTCCGTCTCGTCGCGGAAGAGCTCGACCGTCAGACCGGTCCACAGGAACCGGTCCGCATCCACACCGTCCACGACCCGGATAGGATTCCCGGCCTCCCCCGCCCGGTCCGCGCCCACGACCACTCCTAACGCATTCCAGCTCTCGCTGATCCAGGGGTTTCCCGAGACATTGCGCCGCTCCATGAGCACCGAGACGGGGAAAATCGACGGTGGGGACAACGCGGTCTCTCTGTCTGACATACGCCTGCACTTGATCGCAAAATTATCGGATTAGGCACAGCAAGATACGCACCAGTTGCAAAATTCGAGACCCGCTTGCATCGACCGAGAGCGAGGAAGCAATTGCACCGCAGCTCACGGGGATTCGGAAACGCCGCGCCCGGGACATATTGTCCCGCTTTGCGCAGCCATCTGAGCAACTTCGACCCACCTCGACGAGGCCTAGCGGCTCACCAGCCGACCACCAGGACTCCGAGTGTTCACGATTACCATGATCGTTGCTGCAATCGCTATCGCCATTACTTACGATCTAGTGGACGGTTGATCGACGTCACACATAAAAGCCAGTGGAAGGAGGGTCGCTTCGGCGACCCTCCGTCATTTCCACTTTCGGTTACGCGGCTATTAAGAGTCGCGGGTGCATCGACATGGAACGATTTAAGGACTGCCTGTTCTTGTTATCATCACGCTCACCTTTGCCGAACACCAGGAGGCGCATCATGCCAATCTTTGTTAGCCACGTGACGTTACCCACTGAACGCGTTCAGACTATCAACCGTGTTACCGACCACATCGAGGAAACAAAGAAGTTGTGGGAAGACGCTGGCGGGAAACTGTTGCATTGGTTCGTCGTTGCGGGCGATTACGACTATTTGCTGATATCCGAAGCCAGCAGCGAGAAAGTCATGGCGGAAATTGCCGCCATGGCGTCCGCCAGCGGCCACATGTACTTCGAAACGTTGAAATGCGTACCTATCGAAGCGTTCAACGCGGTAGTGAAGAGAGGTGCCGAGCTCTCGGAAATTGAGTGGATTGAATCAAATCAGCCTCGGGGGGTTGTCGGCCTTGCTCCCGATGGTGGATTTTACATCCATTCCTCGCTCCATCCGTTTGGCACGCAAGGCGCTTTGGATCGCTCGAGACTCGACGGGATCGATGGCCAGAAACGAAACAACGACCTGTACTTCCCGATGCCCTGGATCCGCTCAGAGCTGGCTTCCGTGCTCAAGTACAGAGCAGGATACGTCCCCAGGTCCTTGGAAAAAAGAGTATCCGTCGCCTTGAAAAAGACCGTTCCGATGCTCCTGAAGCGCGATCGATTAAGTTACTCAAAACACCTCCGCTAGGGAAAGCGCTGTAGCAGCCCATAAGTGAGGTGGAACCAGGGAACGACATAGGACCCTTCGATTCGCAACGACCGCGATCGGCCCCGGAGAAATCCGCAATCTCCGGAATATCACCGGTATCGTTTTCGTTGCCGGCATGGTTCCTGCCTAAATTTCCAAGCTTAGCGCAGAAGAGAAACACCGATGGGATCCTCGATGGGCGAGCGCCCCGACAAGCTTGTAGACCGTTTCGGCCGCCACATCACGTACGTGCGTCTGTCCGTCACAGACCGCTGCGACCTGCGCTGCGTCTATTGCATGGCGGAAGACATCCAGTTCGTGCCCCGCAGCCAGCTGCTGACCCTCGAGGAGATTGCGCGTATCGGCAAGTGCTTCGGCGAGCTGGGCGTGACGAAGATACGCATCACCGGCGGCGAGCCCCTGGTGCGACGCAACATCCTGTGGCTGTTCGAGCGACTGGGAGAGCTGGACGGGCTCCGCGACCTGACCATCACCACCAACGGCACCCAGCTGCACCGCTATGCCAGGGACCTGCGAGAGCGCCGGCGTGACTCGCGTCAACATCAGCATCGACAGCCTGCAGTCCGGAGCGCTTCCGGGCCATCACCCGCAATGGGGATCTGGACAAGACCCTGGCCGGCATCGACGCCGCCCTGGAGGCGGGCTTCAGCGAGGTCAAGACTCAACAGCGTGATCCTGAAAAACCGCAACCATGACGAGGTGGCTGGACTTGGTGGCCTTCGCCATCGCCCGGGGGATGGACATCAGCTTCATCGAGGAGATGCCCCTGGGCGTCATAGACGAACACGACCGGGCCGAGGCCTACTACTCCAGCGACCGGATCCGCCGGATCTGCGCCGACACGATCGAGATGATCCCCACCACCGAGAGCACCGGCGGCCCCTCCCGCTACTACCGGATACCGGGGCTGGAAGCGCGCATCGGTTTCATCTCCCCCCACAGCCACAACTTCTGCGACCACTGCAACCGGGTGCGGGTGACTGCCGAGGGGCGGCTGCTGCTGTGCCTGGGTCAGGAGCACTCCATCGACCTGCGCCGCGCCCTGCGCGCCAACCCCCGACGACGAGGCCGTCAAGCGGGCCATCGTGGCAGCCATGTCCATCAAACCGAGGGGCCACGACTTCGACTCGACGCCCAGCCGGTGATCTTCCGCCACATGAACACGACCGGAGGCTGAGATGGCCACTCCAGACCCACACACCCGCTATGTGCCTTTCCTGAGCGATGCGGGTCTCAAACCGTCCTACCCCGTCATCGCCGTAGACGAGTACGGCGAGCAGCGGGAGGGCCACATCGCGGGCGAGCAGCCCCTGACCCTGTATATCGACAAACGGGAGATCGTGACCCTGATGACCCTCGGCACCCACCCGGAGCTGCTGGTGCTCGGCTATCTGCGCGACCAGCGACTGGTCCCCTGCCTGGAGTCCATCCACTCCATCCAGGTCGACTGGGAGACGGAGGCAGTTGCGGTCACCACCTTCGAGGGTATCGAGGACCTGGACGAGAAGCTGGCCCACCGCACGGTCACCAGCGGCTGCGGCCAGGGCACGGTATTCGGGCGCATCACGGATTACCTGGAGCGTCTGCGCCTGCCCCGGGTGCAGCTTGCGCCAGTCCGACATCTACGCCCTGCTCGACAACCTGAACGCCCACAACGAGGTCTACAGACGGGCGGGCGCGGTGCACGGCTGCGCCCTGTGCGGCGGCGGCGAGATCGCGCTGTTCGTGGAGGACGTGGGCCGCCACAACGCCGCCGACGCCATCGCCGGCCACATGTGGCTCAACGGCCTGGAGGGGGCGGACAAGATCTTCTACACCACCGGCCGGCTGACCTCGGAGATGGTGATCAAGGTGGCCCAGATGGGCATCCCGGTGCTGCTCTCACGCTCCGGAATCACCCACAAGGGGCTGGAGCTCGCCGAGAAGGTGGGCGTGACCATGATCGCTCGGGCCAAGGGAAAGCACTTCCTGGTCTACAACGGCGCCGAGCGCGTCATGTTCGACGCCAAGCCGTCGCCCACAAGGGCTCACCTGCACCGCCGAAACACTGTCCGCGAATAAACGCGAATAGCGAACCTCTTCCTTTTCAGAACGAAAACATGGCTGCAGTCATCGACGACCTACCCCGTTTTCTCGACGTCAGGCAGACCGCCGACTACCTGAATCTCGCCGAGAAGAAAGTCTATTCCCTGGTCGCCGAGGGCTGCATCCCCGGCACCAAGGTCACCGGCAAGTGGATGTTCCCGCGGGAGCTGTTGGACCGCTGGATGCTGGAATCGAGCCACGGCGGTCTGCTGACCGACCGGCTGGTTATCGCCGGCAGCGATGACCCCCTGCTCTACCGCGTGGTGCTCAACCTGGCACGGGACCTGGGTCCGCGTGGCTTGGTGAGCTACACGGCCACGGGCACCCGTCCCGGCCTGGATCTGCTCCAGGGCCGACGCGCCGACGCCTCGGGATTGCATTGGGGTCCAGGCGAAGAGAGCCACCTTCGCCATCCCGCCCTGCTGAGCCAATTCAGCGGCTACCGGCGCTGGGTGCTGGTTCGTGCGTTCAGACGCGAGCAGGGGCTCATGATTCGCCGGGACCTGTCGGACCGGCTCGGCATCGAGGAGTTGCTGCATCGGCCATTGCGCTGGGCTATACGCCAGGAGGGTGCCGGCGCCAACCGTTTCTTCCTCGAGACCCTGAACCGGCACGGCGTCGAAACGGCGGCGCTGGACGTGACGGCTACCGCGCTGTCCGAAAGGGACGCGGCGTCCCGCATCGCACTCGGCCAAGCCGATATCGCCCCGGGCGCACGGTCCGCTGCTGCGGAGAACGGTCTGGGCTTCGTCGGGACCGGCTGGGAGTGCTTCGACTTCGCGTTGGAGCGCAGCATCTTTTTCCGCAAGCTGCTGCAGGACCTGATTGCGCGGCTCCAAGACGCGGAGACGGCAGAGCTGGCGGCTATGCTGGGTGGCTACGACCTGTCCGACGCCGGAAAGCTCGTCTGGGGCCAAGATTGACACCTTGGGGAAAGCCACTTCCTGTGCTGTAATTGCCGGCAGAAACTCGAAGGAGTAAATCGATGACCAGCATCGCGGAAGGAAACCGGGTCCTTCATCCAACCGCGGCGCAAGAACCAGCTTGAGTTCGCATCCCTCGACTTCCAATGCCCTCTGGAAGCGGTTCAGGAGGACGTGGGGCTCGAGCGGCACAACCTATGAACAGATCCCCCGAAGCCTTCCGCGCCCACTCCATGGAGCATGGCCTGCCCAGAGATGAGCTGGATCCCGACCCCATCCGCCAGTTCCAGAGATGGTACGAGGAGGCTATCGCTACCGGCATCCCCGAGCCGAACGGAATGAGCCTGGCAACCGTGGACGCGCACGGCCAGCCATGGGTGCGCACCGTATTGCTCAAGCTCTACGACGAGCGGGGCTTCGTCTTCTTCACCAACTACGAGAGCAGCAAGTCCAAGCAGATCGCCGCACACCCCCGGGTCGCCCTCCTCTTCCCCTGGGTGGGGCTTGCGCGACAGATTCAGATCACGGGCACCGCGTCCCGAATCCCGACCGCAGAGTCCCTCAAGTATTTCGCGACCCGCCCTCGGGGCAGCCAGATCGGCGCCTGGGCCTCGCCCCAAAGCCAGGTCATCAGCTCCCGCTCCCTGCTCGACGCCAAGGTCGATCAGATCAAGCGCAAGTTTTCCAAGGGCGAAATCCCGCTGCCGGATTTCTGGGGGGGGTTTCGGGTTGAGCCGGCCACCATCGAGCTTTGGCAGGGCCGGGAGAGCCGCCTGCACGACCGGTTCCGCTACAGCCGCACGCCGCAAGACGACTGGAGCATCGAGCGGCTCGCACCCTAAGGCGATTTCTGTCAAAGAACGTTTGGTATCCTGCATTCGTCGAAGATACTGAGCTCGTCAAATCTCCCATGTGGATTGCTCCGCAGCAAAAACTGTGTGGTTTAAGCGCGCGTGTCCTTGTTTAACATCGGTGCACAGGCACAGGGTTGAGGAACCGGCAATGGACAATCAGGACCGCGGCGCGGACACCAAGAAACCCTCCAGGGCGGAAATCGCCGCATCGGTAGAAGCGATCGGCCACCTTCACCACATGCTCCGAGGCATCAATGGCTCCCTCGCAATCGCCAGGAACGCCGCCAGGGCATTGTTGGCCCACTCGCACGCTTTACCCGGTGGTGTGCCCGAACAGGCGGCCATCGCCGTCACCAGGCTCCGCTTGGAGCTCGCCCATAGCGAAACGCTTACGCTCGAAACCCTGCGCTCTGTCGTGGACACGATCCCGGTGCCCGAGGTGAGCTCGAGCACCGAAACCCAAAACTGCAGTTGAACCGCAGAGACACAAATATCGCAATCAAGCGACATAACGCTGGCCACCCGCCAACCGCAGTTGCTCCGCCAGGACGGTGTCTTCGTCTCCCATTTCCGGCTCGCTGAGGAGCCAAACGGAGAACTCGGAACCCTTGCCCGGCTCGGACTCCAGGGTGATGTTGCCGCCGTAATGGCGCATCAGCCCGTAGCTGATCGACAGACCCAGGCCCGTTCCGGCACCCGCGTCCTTGGTGGTGAAGAAGGGCGTGAACACCCGATCCCGCAGACCCTCGGGTATGCCGGGGCCATCGTCGCTCACGGTCACGACGACGCCTTTCTGCGCCCAATCCCGGCTGCGCAACCGAATGAGGCCGGATGAGTCGCCAACGGCGTGCACGGCGTTGACCAACAGGTTGACGAAGACCTGCTGCAAATCCTGCAGACCGATGCGCACCGGCAGGGTCGCTCTCAAGTCGAGCTGCACCTCGATGTCGCCCTTGCGCACCAGGTGATCCACCAACTTCAGTGAGTCGCGTAGCAAGTCATCGACGTCCAAGGTCTCGAGCCAGGCGGCTAAATCGCCGGGACGGGCGTACCGCAGCAAGCTGTCGATGATGTCCCGGACCCGGTAGACCTGCTCGATGATGAGGTCGATCTCCTGGCGCACGGGCTCAGCGGCCTCACCCAGCTCCTGCGCCAGCACATCCAGATTGCCCAGGATGACCGCCATGGGATTGTTGATCTCGTGGGCCATCCCGGCGGTCAGCTCGCCCAGAGCGGCCAGCTTCTCGGCCATGACCAGCTGCTTGCGCGTCTCGCGCAGCAGCGCGATCGTGCGCTCCAGCTCCTCGTTGCGGCGCTTGAGCTCGGAGGTGCGGTGCTCCACCTTGAGCTCCAGCAGATCGGCGGCCTCGCGAATCTGGTGGTTGCGCTCCTGCAGCAGGTCCATCATGGCATCGAACTCCCGCGCCAGATCGCCGATCTCGTCCTCGGAATCAACGCGGCCCACACGCCTATCCCGCCCCGCCCGCGTGGCCTCCACCACCCCGCTGATGGCCTCCAACGGACGGAAGATGCTCTTGGCACCGAACACCGCGAGCAGGGCCGTGATCAGCCCGAGGACCAGAAACAAGAGCACCAGGGTCCACACCGCCGTTACCAGCCCTTGCCGGAAGGGCGCCTCCAGAAATCCGGCGTAGAGCATGCCTACGCGCTCACCGGAGACGTCCAGGATGGGCTCGTAGGCGGAGATGTACCAGTCGTTCACCACGAAGGCGCGGTCGATCCAGACCTCGCCGCGGCCCATCACCTGCTCCCTCACTTCTTTCGACACGCGGGTTCCCAGGGCGCGTCCTCCCGGATTCCGGGGGACGTTGGTGGAGATACGCACGTCTTCCAGAAACACGGTGACCGTGCCGACGCTGCCTTCGGGGAGGCTGCCCGTTCCGTAAACCAGATCCCGTATGGAGTCGACGAAGGCGAAGTTCCCGTTCAGGACCACACCACCGTCGAGCACCGCGCGGACATTGTCGTTGGCGTCCCTGACCGGGTAGAGGGCGCGGATGACCATGCCCCGGTTCTCAACCTTCCGCAGCGTGGCGCCCGCCCGCGGGGTCGGCACCAAGTGCAGCCGGACCTGCTCGGCGACCTGCGGCGCTTCGCGGGCAAACTCATCGGCGGAAAGGATCTCGATGCCCACCACCGGCTCGCCCAAGGTCGCGCTCTCGAACAGCGCAGACTCGGACACCCGCCCGGCACCGGGATCAAACAATCGATACCCCTGCAGGTCGATCAGATTCAAGAAGGCAAAGCCGTGCCCCGTTTGAATCGTCTGCAGCTCCCGCACTAGCGATCGGCCATCTCCACGCTCCAGATCTGTATGGAAACGATAGGACTCGGCGAGCCGGGCGAGCACGTCCAGATAGTCCTCCTGGGCACGCTGAAACACATCCTGGGCCACGGATATGTCGGTGCTGACCTTGATGAACAGCTGGTCGTAGCCGAAGCGCCCGCCCCAATAGACGGCGAGTGCCAAGGCCACGGGAAGGGCGAGCAGGATGGGAAACAGCACGAGCACCAGCAGCTTATAACGGACGTTCCGGCGAACCGCCCCGCGGATTTTGCTCCAGATGCCCATCTCATCCCGAATTAAGGTCCCCTTGCGATTTCCACAGCTTGAGCTTGCGCTCCAGGGTCTTGCGCGAGATGCCGAGCGTTCTGGCGGCGGCGGACTTGTTGCCGCCGGACCCGTCGAGCTCGGCCAGGATATGCCGCTTCTCGACCGCATCCAGCGACAGGTCCGGCTCGGATTGCATGCCAACACCGGCGGAGCGCACCTCCCACTGCGAGAGGATACAGCGTCCCGGCCGCTTACCCAGCAACAGACAGCGCTCGATGACATTGCGCAGCTCGCGCACATTGCCGGGCCAGTCATAGCGGCGCAGCTGCTCCATGTCCCGGACGTCACACTCCGGCGGCGGCAGCCCAAGCTCCGCAGAAAGGCGCTCCAGGAAAAACTGCGTCAGGCTCGGGATGTCGTCCTGGCGCTCGCGCAGGGGCGGAAGGCGCACCGCCAGCACGTTGAGACGGTAAAACAGGTCCTGGCGAAAACGACCCTCCGCCACCTCCGCCATCAGATCCCGATTGGTGGCCGCGATGATGCGCACGTCCACTGGCACCTCCTGGTTGCCGCCGACGGGGCGAATGGTCTTCTCTTCGAGCACGCGCAGGAGCTTGGTCTGCATCGCCAGAGGCATCTCGCCGATCTCGTCCAGGAACAGGCTGCCGCCGTGGGCGAAGCTGAAAAGCCCCTCCCGGGGCTGATGGGCGCCGGTGAAGGCGCCCTTGACGTGCCCGAACAGCTCGCTCTCGAGCAGCTCCGGCGAGAGGGCGCTGCAGTTGATGGCGACGAAGCTCGCAGGCCGGCCACTGCGCTGGTGGATGGCGCGGGCGACCAGCTCCTTGCCGGTTCCGGACTCCCCCTGGATCAGGACGGTCGAGCGCAGGGGCGCGACCCGATTGATGATGCTGCAGACCTCCTTCATGGACTCGCAGGTTCCCACCACGCCCTCCAGGGTGAATCGGTGGTCGGTCTCCCGGTGCAGCAGGAAGTTCTCGCGGTGAAGCTTGCGCCGCTCCGCGCAGCGTTCCACGGCGGCGAGAAGCTGCTCGATACGGAAGGGCTTGAGTATGAAGTCGGACGCCCCGGCGCGCAGGGCGGAGATGGCGGTCCGAAGGTCCGCGTGGGCGGTGATGAAGATCACGGCCAGGCCGCTGCCCTGCTCGCGCAGCTCCCGCACCCAATCGAGCCCGGACTTGCCCGGTAGACGGATGTCGGCGATGAGCAGATCGAAGTGGCAACGGCTGATCAGCTCCTGCGCCTCGTTGACGTCGGCAGCCGTCTCTACCAGCGCGAAATGCCTTGTGAGGCCGCGTTGAAGAACGCTGCGCATTCCAGGCTCATCGTCCAGGACCAGCACCGTGGCGCCGAGCCCCGTGTCGAGGGCGACATCCAGCGGGGCAGGATCAAGCGACTGCCCGGCCTGCGAAGGGTCCGAACCCATCTCCAACCTCCAATTCCTCTGGTAGCGGCCGGCGTTTTTTCCGGCTCTTGTTCTAGGCGCCTGTCCGTTACGGCTTTTCTACTGCGGAACCGCGAATGCCGGGCAGGCTCTTAGCCGCCAAGCCCGACGGGGCTTGCGACATTCTGTCTCAATTCGACCAGCGTCCGGGACAAAAGACTCCGAAATGCGCCAGCTGCCGACCTGAGCAAGATCTTACACGAAGCTCGGACGCCGGTATGACAAACTGCATGCCCTTGCTTTGTGTGCGTCCATCCGCGTTTATTTGCGGCTGAACGCGGTGTCGGGATCGAATGTCCGCCGTGAAGCACCTCCTTAGAATATGCTGGCACCGGACTTGCTGTCTTCTGCAGACCGAATTCCGGAGACCCGCATGAGCACCGCAGCACCGCGCAAAGAGACCATCACCGGCGTCGTCCTGGCCGGTGGCAAGGCGAGGCGAATGGGTGGACAGGACAAGGGCCTGAGCGCCCTTCGCCGGCCGACCCATGGTGGAGTGGGTGATCGACTCCCTTGCCCCGCAGGTAGGCGCGCTGGTGATCAACGCGAACCGCAACCGGGAGGCCTACGCCGCGTACGGCCACCCGGTGATCGCCGACGAGATCGAGGGCTTCCAGGGCCCACTCGCCGGCTTCGCCAGCACCATGGCGGCGGTGTCGACACCCTGGATCCTGACCCTGCCCTGTGACGGCCCCTATCCGGCGCCGGACCTGGCGGAGCGCCTGTGCGCGGCCCTCGCCGAGCAGGAAGCGGAGATCGCAGTGGCAACCGACGGTAACCGCATGCAGCCGGTCTACGCCCTGATCCCGGTGGCCCTGGCAGCCAGCCTGCGGGATTACCTGGCCGCGGGCGAGCGCAAGATCGACCGTTGGTACGCGCGGCACCGGGTCGCACTCGTGGACCTGAGCGATCACCCGGAGGCCTTCGCCAACGTCAACACCCTGGAAGATTCACGAACACTGGAGAGAGGCAGGCAGAAATGACCATCCGCTGCGACGTCCCCCTGATTGGCTTCTGCGCCTTCAGCGGAACCGGCAAGACCACCCTGCTGGAAAAGCTCATCCCCCTGCTCAAGGGACAGGGGCTGCGGCTTGCCCTGCTCAAGCATGCCCACCACAGCTTCGAGATCGACCGGCCGGGCAAGGACAGTCACACATTGCGCATGGCCGGTGCGGATCAGGTGCTGATCGCCTCCCGCCACCGGGTGGCCGTCATCAAGGAGCAGGCCGACCCGACCCGCGAGCCGCGTTTGGCAGACATCCTGCCCTGCGTGGACACCCGGACCCTGGATCTGGTTCTGGTGGAGGGCTTCAAGCACGAGGCCATCCCCAAGATCGAGCTCTACCGGCCCTCCCTGACCAAACCCATGATCCACGCCAATGATCCCCACGTCATCGCCGTGGCCAGCGACGCCCCCTTCCCCATGGCTCGGGGTCTGCCCCTGCTGGACCTCAACCGGCCGCAAGACATCCTGGACTTCCTGTTGGATTGGCTGAGCCAGGACCGCAAGGTCGCCGCTGTAAGCTGACCGTTCTGGATTTCGATCCGGAGACAGGGATCAAGGCCGGCGGCGCATGGCAGCAAGTGCTGTTTCGAGAGCCGCGCCGGTTTGCGGAAGAGTTCGCCGAGACGCCCGCAGCGCTCGTGTGCGTCGGGTTCCGTGACCTCGAGACGTGGGATATGCTGTTTCGTTTTCGCCACGTCTCGCTCTACGGATCCGCTTCTTGAGACCTGCTCTTGAGGTCGTCCGTTGATCATGAGCTTGCGGTGGCGACCGGCAGAAGCGTCCCGATTGCGGACCCTGAAGCCGGGGGAATGTGATCCTGGTTTTCGGCATCAGGAGACATTCAACCCACAGATTCGACGGCACCCCCGTTCGTTGGCTCTGCCGTTCTCCATACGCGCACGGACTACGACTACCTTGCCGGGCCGATCCGCGCCTGTTAGCGTTATGCTGGTTAGGCCCGGCCGACCAGATTAGCCGGCGCATAGGGAGACGCTGCGATGGTTCGTCATATCCCCTGCGGGATGTTCGTCAACGAAAGCGAGCGACTTGCTGTTGCCCGGTTGACGAAGAAGCTCCGAGATTCCGACGGGACCTGGATTCTCCTGTCAAATCTGAATCACGCCCGCCATCCCAATGCCCGCTCGGACGAGATCGATATCGTCGCGATCGGCGGTCCCGGTGTGTTCGTCTTGGAAGTAAAGCATTGGAAAGCCGAATACATCCGCAAGAACCCGGTAGTTGCCGAGCGCGAGGCCGACCGTATCGACGCCAAGGCCAAGCGCGTCGCCGGGAAGCTGCGCCAACGTCTCGACCCCGGCTTCGTCGAAGCCCGGCTCCTGCTGACCCGGGGAGAAGTCCGTTTCGACGCCGCCAAGCGCCCGAGCCCGCGCGGGGTCGCCATCTTTGGGCTGCCGGAATGGTCGGAGCTGCTGTCCGTGGGAGGGCAACGACTCCGACCTGACCAGATCGAGCTGGCCGCCCGGTGGCTGGAGCCCGACGTTAAGATCGCGCTAAGCGGCGAGCTGCGAACCTTCGCCGGACTCGTGAACCTGGAGCGCATCTCCGATAAGACAGATGCCTGCCACCGCATCTACCGCGGCCAGCACCCGACGCGCCGGGATCGCGTCATTCTGCACCTCTATGACCTGTCCGCCACCCAAGAGAAGCAAGCGCTAGAAATGGCACGGCGCGAGTTTGATACCATCCAGCGCTGGCAGAAGAGCCCCTTCGTCCCGAGCCTGTTAGACTCCTTTCAGGAGGCTGAGGGTTATCCGGGAGAGATTTACTTCTACTCAATGGTCGATCCGGCCGCGCCGTCCCTTGCAGAGCGAAGCAAAGATGGAGGATGGGATCACGAGGCACGGCTGGCTTACGCCCAAGTTGCCATCGATGCCCTGCGGCAGTTCCATGAACCGCCGCCGGACTCGAACCTGACGCCTATCGTCCACCGTCACCTCTCTCCAGCCAGTCTGCGAGTTCGGCA
Organism: uncultured Gammaproteobacteria bacterium; assembly: GCA_963802975.1. GTDB lineage: Bacteria > Pseudomonadota > Gammaproteobacteria > Chromatiales > Chromatiaceae > Thiosymbion. The sequence continues at coordinate 110,584 of CAWDLA010000047.1, read as the reverse complement.
CAACAATCAGCCCCTGTTCACCGACTTCAACCTCTCCCGTTTACAAGACGCCAACACGATCTCCCCTGCCAAGGTCGATTACGGAGACCTGCTGCCCTTTGTCGCCGAGGAGGTCCGCCAAGGCGGGATAGCCGCCGCCGACGCCCGTTCCGACATCGCCGCGCTCTGCGCCTCCCTCCTCACCCTGTTCGACCCGGGCGCCTCCCTTCCCAATCAAGTCCGCGCACTCCTGGAACCGGGCTGCGCCCCCAATCCCGCCGATCGTCGAAGCCTGGAGGACCTATCCGGGGCGCTCGCCCAGCTGACTGCCTCCGCACCGGCTACAGCGCCAGTGACGTCCCCCGACCTTCCGCCCGCCGACTACTGGGACGAGGACACCGTGGTGGACTTTCAACAGTCCCGTTACAAGATCGTCAGTCGGCTGGGCCGCGGACGCATCGGGCAGACCTTCAAGGTCGTCGAGCTCGACGCCCACTCCGACGAGAAGTTCGGGACCTATGTCGCCAAACTGGTGCGCGACGCCGAGGACGGCGAGGCCGCTATCCGCGCCTACAAGCGGGTCCGCGCCTACACCACCCAGCCGCACCTCTCGACCATCCACGAGATCGCCCCGGCCTGGGAACCAGACCACTTCGTCGCCTTGATGAAGTGGGTCGAGGGTCAGCCGTTGCAGGATCTGACCGGGGTGTTGTCCCTGTATGCCGAAGACCTAGGTGATCCCACGGCTGACGCCCTCGCCCAGCGCTGGCTTCACGACCTGTGCGGAGCCTTGGGCGAGCTGCAAAGGGTCGGTTTGGTGCACGGCGATGTCAGTCCGAAGAACTTGATTGTCCAGGGTGGTAACGTCGTGCTCACCGACTATCACACCGTTACCCAGGCCGGCGAGGCCGCCCGCGGTGGGACTCTCCCCTACGCGAGCCCGGAAGCACAAGCCCGCGCCGGCATTCAGCCCCGAGACGACGGCTACTCCCTCGCTGCGAGCCTGTTCCACTGCCTCACCGATCGCGAACCCTTTGCCTATGGGGCCGAACGGCGCAAGGATCTCGGCCTCAACTGGGAAGATATCGAGGAGTTCGACGCGCTGCGCCCCTTTTTCGACCGCGCGACCCACCCGGATACCGAGCGACGCTTCCCGGACGCCCTCTCAGCGCGCCGGTTCCTAGAAGAGCGGGAATCCGAAACGAGCCAGCCCGAGGCAGACCAGGGCCGCCCGGTTGCCGACACCCCACCTTCCCTTACGCCTAACCAGGTCCCTTGGCTGAGCAACCTGCTCTCGTCGTACCCGGGCTCCCGCCACGGCAACAGCGAGACACGCGGCCTGGACTCGCCCTTCGCCGAAGCCACTTACGTCGAAACCCGACTAGGCGACGGCAGGAAGCTCAAGGTCAATCTGGACGGCGCTGCTGCCTGGGAGGGTCAGAACGCCAATGCTCTGCTGGACGACCTGTTCCGGCCTTCCCATAGCGGGACATTCTCTCGGGGGCGACAGCGACCCGTGGGAGCTCTGCATCACCTGCTCCGCCCAGAGGGCCGTTGCACCGCTTGGCACTCGGTCCAACACCTGCGCGACCCCGACTTGCGCCCCACACGCTATTGGCAGCGTGCCTTCGATGCCCAGTCGCCCCAACGTCAGGGCGAGCTCCTCGCCGAGATGGCCCGCTTCGACCCCGCCCTGGAGGCGGACCCGATTTTAGACCGCCGCCTACTACGCGAGCCCCTACCGGATCGGACCGATAACCGCCTGGCCCAGGCCCGCCGCCGCGCCTGGTTCACCCGACCTGCCGGAGCCGCCGGCGGCGATATCGGGCTGGCCAACGGGCGCCACCTGGCCCGTTTTCGCGGGCTGCCACTGATGTCGCCCGAGGAAGCCACCGCACTCCTGCGCGACCTCTGCCTCGGCATTGCCCGCCTGGAAGACCTGCCCGCCCTGGCCTTCGGCTCCGACCAGCTGAACAAGGGCGTCCCCTTGCGCATCACCCCGCGCACCCCGACCGAGAGCGCCTTCTGGATCGTCAAGTCCTGGGAGCGCTTCGACCTCAAACCCGCCCTAGCGCGCGCCGCGGAAGGGCTGGAGACCCTGCACACCCACCTGCATCTGATCTACCGTTACACGAACGGTGCTCAAGAGGTCCTGACCATGGGGTTGGAACTATTCCACCTGCTGCTGGAGCTGAGGGACGGCGTGCAGATCTCCGGCGTCGCCCAGGAAGGGGTCTTCGCCAACCTGGAGATCTTCACCCAACGCCTCGCCCGGGAGGACGCCCGCGCCCTTCACGGTTGGCACCCCGCCGAGGAAGACCGGGTGTTCCAGGTGCGGATCGTCCCCCGCGATGGGCGGCAGATCCTGGTGCGGGAGGCAGTGTGAACTACATCCTGACGGACCACGCCCGCAAGCGTTGCACGAGGCGGCGGATAGAGGAGACATGGATCGCCGACGTACTCGACCACCCGGCGCGGATCGAAAGCGACCCCGACGACAGCACGTTGGCGCATGCCTTGCGGCCGATACCGGAACGAGGATTCCGGGTGTTGCGCGTCATTTATAACGAGACGGTCGATCCGGTGGCCGTCGTGACGGCCTTTTTCGATGACGAGGTGACTGACCTATGAAGCTTGAATTCGACCCGGTGGCAGACGCCGCCTATTTCGAGATCTCGACGGCGCCGATCGAGACTACCAAGGAGATCGAGCCGGGGATCATCGCCGACTATGACGCCGATGGGCATATTATCGGGATCGAGGTCCTGTCGGTCAGTAAGCGCGGCCTGCCCACGGCCGCAGGCAGAGCGGCCTAAACGGATGGCCCGTCCCGTCAAGACCATCGTCGAGGACGTGCTGGGTCCGCAACGTGCCCGGGCCCTGTGGACCGCAAACTATTACCCCGCCCTGCCCATCGCACCTCAGTCGTCCGAGATCGGGGCCCTACTCCCGGCGATGCTCTACATGGCCCGCTTCGGACACCGGCGCGGGCGTGGGCGATTTGTCGATACCTTCGGCGGGAAACGGGACGGGGCCAGACCGGCGCCGACGATCGCGACCGTCGTGGAAGGACTCCTGCTGCGCTCGGACTCAAGCCTGGAAGGATGCACCGACCGTGTGGGCGGCTGCGTATTGGGGGACTTGCTGCTCGCCTGGTGCTTGGAGAATCGCAAGCACGCGTAGGGGCACTCCCAGCAGGTCCAACGGATCTATCCCACTCAATATCTGGCGAGCTGGATCGATCTTCCAAGTACGGTTGCGCACCTGCGCAGCGTCCCAGAGTTCCTGACGGCACTGCTGGCCCACCAGAACACAGGGGAGTGGATCGAGCCCAGTGGCAAGGGTTACTTCCCAGTCGGTGTAAGCCATGGAGACAATCGTCTGTTGGCTTTGTTCAGCCGCGAGATGCAGATTCGCGGCGCCCACGCCAGCGACCTCGGCTCCGACGCCTTTGACGAGTCGGAGGCGGACGATGTGGGTATCGACGAGCTGCTGGCGGTCCGGATGGCGCAGGCCTGCGGCAGTGCCCCCTTGAAGGCGAAGGGCAAGAACGAAACCGAGCGCATCCCCAATCGCCATCCCCTGGCCCTCAAAGCCAGCGAGATTCAGCGGGAGGACCTCGCGGTCTTCATCGACGCCTACGGCGGTGTTATGCCGCGACAGACCTTCTTGCAGACCTTGGAGTCGGGGATCGCCATCGGGCTCACCAATCTGCTGCTCTCTACCGCCAGACTGCTGGCGGAGTGGGAGCGCACCGGCACTGTACCTGATCCCCATTCCCAAATACCCTGGCCCCTGTTCGTCGATGCCTCCCAGGGACAGGACCGGATGCTGAGAGACCTTTCCGAGGCGTCCATGACGGAATGCCTGCGATGCTATGAACGGCTGCCGGTCCAGATGATGTTGTTGCGGACTCTGGACGACCGGGTTTGCAGGGACAGTCACACATTGCGCATGACCGGTGCGGATCAGGTGCTGATCGCCTCCCGTCACCGGGTGGCCGTCATCAAGGAGCGGGCCGAGCCGACCCGCGAGCCGCGTTTGGCAGACATCCTTCCCTGCGTGGACACCCGGGCCCTGGATCTGGTTCTGGTGGAGGGCTTCAAGCATGAGGCCATCCCCAAGATCGAGCTCTACCGACCCTGCCTAACCAAACCCATGATCCACGCCAATGATCCCCACGTCATCGCCGTGGTCAGCGACGCACCCTTCCGCATGGCTCGGGATCTGCCCCCGCTGGACCTAAACTGGCCGCAAGACATGCTGAACTTCTGGCTCAGCCAGGACCGCAAGGTCGCCGCTGTAAGCTGATGGTTCGCTGAACCCCGCCGCGGCCTGCACCCGGTCCCTGCACCTGCCGCGGGCGACACTGCCTCAAGCCGGTCGGGAGTTGATGGTCGCAGCGACCATGCGCTCGGATTTCCTGGGCGAATTTCAGACCCATCCCGCCCCGGCCAACTTCGAAAATGCCACCGTTACCATCGACGAAGAATGATCGCTGCGGTTTTGGGCTATAACCGCCGGAGGTGCCGAGCCGCGCCCAGGCGATACAGCCGATGGCGTCCTCGCGGCGGCATTCAGACCCGATGGCCAATTTTTGGTAACGGGAGACGACGAAGGGGATGGGTGTTGTTTCCAACAGTATTTCGTCACGAACTTCTAAGATTCGTCCACCTTGCCACCGCCTACTTTTCCCACACTAAGACACCGCCAAAGAGCGAGTGGAAACCTCCGTAATCGAACTATTGCGGACTATCCGATCTGCTGGGATAAGCTGTTTCGTTTTCGCCACGCCTCGCTCTACGGATCGGCTTGTTGACACCTGCTCTTGAGGTCCTCCGCTGATCATGAGCTTGCCGTAGTATCCGGCAGAAGTGTCCCAGGAACGGACGATTCCCTGTCGGGGAGGTGAGATCCGGCGCTCGCGACGCCGGGTCGCAGGTGCAGTGACGGCAGCCGTCCGCAGTGTGGCGGAGAGCAGCCACCCGGCTTGACTGTGAGTCACATATGCCGCCCCCAGAATTGCCGGTGCGCCGCTTGCTCGCCCTACTCAATCGCGGCGGCCTGACCGAGATCAACTCAGGTGCGCCCAGGCGCCTCCGGTCGAGCGGCGGCGGACCAGACTGGGGAGAGGGTGAAGTGGCGCCAAGGCGGCGGCGACTTCAGCATTATCACAGACGTTCGGGTGCTCGATGTTCTGGTCCCGGCGTCCGGAGCCCAACACATTGTTCTCGCCGGGTTCCCTCCCCCCACTCGATGACAAGGTAATCCAACCCCGATTAGGCGCAGATCCTCTCCCTCCCGCATTTCGTCTCCTCGAAAAAGGTTTGCTTCCGACCGGTTTTGGGTCATACTTTGTCAAGTAAAGTGTAAACCACAAAATATTACAACAGGTGCACTCGTGGAGAAGCTCGAAAAATCCCCTCTCGTGTACGTCGTCGCCCAAGTGCGGATCGGGGCGGTCCTCAAGATGGTGGACTACATACCCGAGATCCAGGAGCGCATGCGCAAGGCGAATTACTCGCTCTACCGACCGAGCGAGGTCCGTGAACTCGAACTCGGTCCAAGTGGAACAAAAACCCAGATCACGAGGCAGTGGGCCTTCGATCGCATCGACCGTACCACGGGTTTCCTGGTCCAAGCGGGTTCTGTGGCCTTCCATACCACGGCCTACGATACCTATAAAATCTTCTTTACCGATCTGCAGCAGGGTTTGCAGATCGTTCAAGACGTCGTAGGCATCGCGGCAAGCGAGCGCCTAGGATTGCGATATGTCGATGCGTTTCAAGCCAGTGCGGAACACAAACTCGTCGACTACCTCAAAGATGGCCTGCGTGGGGTCGGTCTGGAACACATCGGGGCTAGACGGCCGCGGTCCTTCACCAATCTGATCACAGATACCGACGTTGGCGGGAGGTTGGTTGTTCGTATTGGTCTGAACACCGAGGGAGCACTGCCACCGAATCTTGTTCCGCAAGACCTCGTCTCCAGTGAAGACCTTTGACGAGAGAATGCCAATAGGGATATTGGACTACGATCACTTTATCGAGAAGCCTGAGGAGTTCTCTGTGGAGAGAGCAATCGAGCAATTCAATGGGCTTCATGGAATCCTTTCAGATGTATTTCGCGAGACGGTCTCTGATTTCGCACTGGAGGACTGGCGATGAGCACGGAAGTATCGATCTCAAACAACGCGTCTCCTTGGCAGTTTTGGTCGCTAGGTACGGAGGAATTCGACTACTCGGCGACCGGTGCGGGTGCATCGGTGCCGCGTGGCTCGGCGCAACTGGGTTGGGTCGGTGCTGCGATGCTTGTGACGCTAGCTACGGGTGCTGGCGTAAAGGGAGCGACGGCCTTCAATTCCCTGTTCGGGACTGGGAGATCAGCGGACTACCTGATCAGCGAGGACCGAACGGATGTGACCACAGCGGAATCATGGGATGAGCTTTTCGAGCGAATCGGCGAGCAAACCACCACGGATACCGCGGAGGTACTGGCGGGTGCTGATTTGATCGCGGAGATCAAGACTACGCTGGGTGTCAGCGTCACCGATCTCGCTTCTATTGCTGGCGTCTCGCGTCAGGCGATCTATGACTGGATCGGCGGTGGACAGGTCAGTGGTGCCAATTACGAACGCCTGCTGAAACTTAGGAAGGTGTGTATGGATTGGCGATCATTGGCAAATCGACCTCTCGGACGCCTCTTGCGCACGAAGAGCGCCGAAGGCAATTCGTTGCTGGATCTGCTGAGACAGGATCAACTGGATCGTTCGCTGATCGCGCCACAACTTGGAGGCCTTGGCTAAAAAGGCCGCGGAACAGGATGAGCAGCGTAAGGCACGAAACGCAAGACTTGTTCCTTTGAGCGAGAAGGATCAGTACGAGAACGCATTGACGCATGCCATTCCTGCGACTCATTCGTGACCTGCTTTGCCCCAGGGCGAAAACCGCTACGGAAGACAACACACCGCAACCGTCTGCGTTGATCAAGCAGCGAGGCTGGCGGCAATGGTCCTGCGTTCGGAATGTGGATGTTCCATCGGTACTCAAAGGGACGTCGCTACACGCATCCCTGCCGGCAAATGCAGATGACGTTCGACTCCTGGTGGTCTCTCAAAGCTGTGATCTGGTCCATCACAGCTACGACGCCGAACCGGTCGCGGAGTGCTACGTGTGCAAACCGCTGAGCCAGGGTGTTGCTCCAGACGGAAATCTGACGGCTGGTAAAAGCCCTCGCGAGTTGCACGTCCTTCTCACTTCGGATGGGGAAGGGCGGTGGCATCGAATCCATTCGAATGGTCGTGTGCTGGCACCGAGACACCGCTTGGCAGGTATCGATCCGGACCCCTCGATACTGGTGCCAGATTCGGCTATTCGCATCCTTCAACGGTGGCTGATTAATCGCGCAGTGCGTACGGCTTTCCCCGATGCCTTCAACAGTCGCACCCGGAAAGCCCTGCGGAAACTCGAGAACCGACTCAAGAAAGGTGGTGTCCATCTTCTGGGTTTATATGTCAATTTGAGTTCTTGGGATGAGTTGCCTGATGAGCAGATCTACGAGATCGACTTCGTGGGGCTCGTACGTGAAAGCTTGGAATGGGACCGGCGCGAAGCCATCGAAAGGATGCTCGGAGAGATTGCTTCGGCTTACGACCAGGCGGAAGGAATCACCGTTAGCGATTATCGGGTTGAGGATGAAGAAGAGGCCTCGGATGAGATTACAACGCACCCATCGCCTGTTTCCGCTGGACTACCTGAGCCTTCGCGATAAACCCGGAGGCGATCTACCACCGCCCAACTAACTCGCGAGTCAGTCATTAACCACGAAGATCACTAGCAACGCGAAGAAAGAGCGACCTTTGTGCCCTTCGAGTTGAATCTTCCCTGTTCTTGTCGCAGTCAAGCCCGCAGGCGCTCGACCAACTTGCAGCCGAGGTCTGGGGCGCTGAAGAGCAACTGGGCCCCAGTTTTCGACCCCTGGTTCGCCAGATCTAAAGATGCAATTGATGTCTGTTGCACGCCTTAAAGCGGCCCGTCGCACACGCCACGCGTAAGAGCTAAGCGGTGCGGGGTCGGCGTTCGGCGCTGGCTCCTGCCATCGTCAGCAATCAGCGTTGAGCCGTCGTCGCGAATCTATGAGCGGGAGATTGCAGAGGGCGGACGCTCACAACCAATGAACCGCCCAGGTGACTGCAGCCTTGTTACAACAACGAGGATTGCGGAGCCGCTGCGCTTCGGTCCTGTGGCCGACTGCGCCCGTAAACACAGCCAGAAACGAGCGTGAACTTTGAAGTCTATCGGCGAGAACTGGCGACGGTGGAGCAGTCCGACAGAGTCAGCGCGAATTTTTCTGAGAAAACCCGGTGAGGTAAAGTTGGCGACAACACTCCTGCGGCCCCCTGGATATTGATATTGTGCGCAAACGCGCCCGCGCGCGGATTTCCAGGACTTCCCGTGCGAAGAACGAAGCACCTGTCTGCTGAACGACGACCCGCGCTGTTTGCCACAGAGGGAAAGCGAACCGAGAGCCTACTGCGGGGTTCCCCGGGGTCCGGCAGGTTTACCTTCCTTAATTCGTGCACCTGCTGCGGCGACAGTGGACTGCGGAGAACGTCCCATGACCCTGTCCATCCGAACCAAGCTCTTTCTGACCCTGCTGCTCGCTACCGCATTGGTGGTAGCCGGGATGCTCGTGTTCATGCGCTGGTCCTTTCAAGCCGGGCTGTTGGAGCTGGCCGAAGAGCGCCAGCAGAAACGGATCGAAGGGATCAGCGAGCGCCTGGCGGAGCGCTATCTCCAGGACGGCGGATGGGAGCGGCTGCGCGAAGACAAGCGCCTTTGGATTGCGGCCCTGCTCGGACGCGGGGAACGCCGTTTCCGGGAGGAGGGTCCACACCGTCCGCGCTGGGTGCGGCGAGCGCTGGGAGAGCCCGGCGTCTGGCCGCCTGAGCATGCGCTGCACCGGCGTCGACCGGACGCGCCGCCCCGCCCCATCGAGATGCGGCTCATGCTGCTGGATGCCGACGGGTCCGTCGTTTACGGCCGCCCGGAGCTGGTCGCAGACACCAGGCGCTACCCGCTGGAGCTGGAAGGCCGGCGAATCGGGGAGCTGGCCCTCCTGCCGGGTCCGTCCATCTCCGACCTGGGGGAGATCCGGTTCCGCGAGCGCCACACCAGCATGCTGCTGCTCATTGCGCTGACTATGACCGCGCTCTCGGCGGTCCTTTCCTTCCCGCTCGCCAGGCGGCTCGTGCGGCCGATCCGCGGATTCCAATCCACCACGAGGCAGCTTGCGGCCGGCAACTACCGGGCGCGGGTCGAGACCACAGGCGAAGACGAGCTCGGACGCCTGGGCCGCGACATCAACAGCCTGGCCGCGACCCTGGAACGCAACGAGCAGGCCCGTCGGCACTGGGTTGCGGACATCTCTCACGAGCTACGCACGCCGCTTGCGCTGCTGAGGGCGGAGCTGGAAGCGCTGCAGGACGGTGTGCGGCCTCTTGACCGGGCGGCCGTAGACTCGCTGCACACCGACGCGCTGCGCCTCGGCCGCTTGGTCGACGACCTTTACGAGCTGTCCATGAGCGACCTGGGGGCACTCAGCTACCGCAAGGCGAAGACCGATATACTGGAGACACTCACGGCGGACGTCGACGCCTTCCGCCCGAAGCTCGTGGAGAAGGGGCTCTACTTGGAGTTTCAGAACCGACTGCCCGATGCCCCGATTCTTCAGGCCGACGAGCACCGCCTCTCCCAGCTCTTCCGCAACCTGCTGCGCAACAGCCTGGAGCACACGGATGCCGGGGGTGGGCTCTTGGTGACCTTGGACCGGGACGAGCGAGACTTGGTCTTGGACTTCCAGGACACCGCCCCCGGCGTTCCTGCCGAGGCCCTTCCCCGGCTGTTCGAGCGCCTCTACCGGGTCGACAGCTCCCGCAGCCGGGACCGGGGCGGTGCCGGGCTGGGGCTCTCAATCTGCCGAAACATCGTGGAAGCACATGACGGGACCATCGAGGCCCGGCCCGCTCCCCGAGGCGGGCTTTGGATCCGCGTCAGGTTGCCGTGGAGTTGAGCAAGGGTCCGAACGAAAACGCCGACGGACGTGAAATCGACACAATGCCCCAGCAACAAACCATCCTGATCGTCGAGGACGAGGTCAAGCTCTCGGACCTGCTCGCGGACTACCTGCGGGCCGCGGGACACGATGTGCACCAGATCGCCGAAGGCCCGCCGGTGGTGGACTGGGTGCGCACGAACAGACCGGCGCTGATTCTGCTCGACCTGATGCTTCCGGGGCGCGACGGGCTGGAAATCTGCCGCGAGATCCGCGGGTTCAGCCAGGTCCCGGTGATCATGACCACCGCCCGCGTGGAGGAGATCGACCGCCTGCTTGGGCTGGAGATCGGTGCCGACGACTACGTCTGCAAGCCATACAGTCCGCGCGAGGTGGTGGCGCGGGTGAAGGCGGTGCTGCGGCGCAGTGCGCCTGAGTTGGAAGCCGACGCGGGTCCTCTCGGTCTGGACGCGTCGACTTTGCGCGTAAGCGCCGAGGGTCGGGAGATCGAGCTGACCGCAGTGGAGTTCGCCCTGCTGCAGACCCTGCACGCCGCCCCCGGACGCATCTTCTCTCGCGACCGGCTGATGGACCGAATTTACGACGACCACCGGATCGTCTCCGACCGCACCATCGACAGCCACGTCAAGAAGCTCAGGCGCAAGCTCACGGATCTGCTGCCTGAACGCGAGCTCATCCACTCGGTGTACGGCGTCGGCTACCGGTACGAGGATCGGGAAGGGTAAGGAGCCTGTCTGGCCTGCGCAGTAGAACAGTCGCAAGTCAGACAGGCTCCTCGTATCACATTCTTTGCGCAATGCATGCACCAGGCGTGCACAAGAGACCTCTACTCTGGAGCTGTCCACAGGGAAAAGGTCCCTGACCGGAGAATGAGACTTCAAACGAGGAACAAGACGATGAAAAAGCCCCTGACCGCAATCGCCTTCGGCGTCATGACCCTAACCGGCCTCAGCGCCCTGGCCCAGTCCCCCGGCGGAGGATTCGGCCCCGGCTATCAGCAGCCGGCGGCTCCCGGCTTCCAGCAGGGCGGAAACTATGGCCCCGGCCCCGGAGTGCGGGGGGGCCGCGGGGATCCGGCCCAGCGTATCCAGCGCCGGCTCGAGCGGATGTCCGAGTACCTGGAGTTGAGCGATACACAAAAGGCGCAGATCAAGTCCATCTTCGAGGAGCAGCACGCCAAACGCATCGCCCTGCGCGAGGAGGCACACGGCCGCATCTCCGCCCTGCTCAACGAACAGCAACGGGTCAAGCTCGAGCAGATGCGCGCCAACCGCGGCAAAGGCGGACGGGGAGGCTGGGGCCGCCGCGACGGTGAGCCGGGCTACGGTGGCGGCCCCGGCAGCTAAAATCGCAAAGGGGTCAGTGCGTGCCTTCGCGCTTTCTTTCTCTGGAAACAGGCGCGATAAGCGTTCTCGCAGAGTATATAAGTCAAGCACTGACCTCCGTTTGCTTTTAGCTGCTTACAGCCCGCGAAACGCTGCCCGCAAGGCCACGAGGATCACCCGCAGGATGATCGACAGCACCCAGAGAATCGCCAGCCCCACCGCACCTGCGACGACCTGAACGGGCAGGGGTTGGGCGAGGAACCATTCCGCTGCGAGGGTATACGCCTGCATGAGCAGATCGAAGAGCTCCGGCACGGATCAGCCCTCGCGAAGCGCGGCAAGAATCTCCCCCGCACCGCGGGCAATCAGGTCATCCGCCAACGCCTTGCCGATGACCTCCGCCCCTGCTCGGGGACCGCGAAGCTCACCGCGAAGCACGCGCCTACCGTCCGGTGTGCCCACCAGGGCACGCAGAAAGAGCCCGTCGCCCTCGACGACGGCATGACCGGCGATAGGCACCTGGCAGCCACCCATGAGGCGACTATTGAGCGCACGCTCGGCGCAGACGCGCTCAGCCGTCGGGGCGTGGTGAAGCGGGGCGATGCAGGCGTTCACGCGGTCATCGTCCGCACGGCACTCGATACCGATGGCACCCTGGCCGATGGCGGGCAGGCTCTCCTGCGGATCGAGCCGGGCGCGGATCCGCTCCTCTAGACCTAAGCGCATAAGCCCGGCGGCCGCCAGGATAATTGCATCGTAATCCCCGGCGTCCAGCTTGCCGAGTCGCGTATTGACGTTGCCGCGCAGGGGCTCGATTCGAAGATCGGGCCGGCGCTCGGAGAGCTGACACTGGCGGCGCAGGCTCGAGGTACCGACGCAGGCACCGCGGGGCAGCTCGGCAAGCCCTGAATGGCGGTTGGAAACGAACGCGTCGCGCGGGTCCTCCCGCTCCATGATCACCGGCAGGTGCAAGCCGTCGGGAAACTCCACCGGTACGTCCTTCATGGAGTGCACGGCGATGTCGGCGCGGCGCTCCAGCATGCCCTGCTCCAGCTCCTTCACGAACAGGCCCTTGCCACCGATCTTGGCCAGGGGCGCGTCCAAGATCTTGTCTCCGCGGGTGCTCATGCCGAGGACCTCGACGCGCAGAGTCCGGATGGGCGCGCCGCAGGGCATCGGCTACGTGCTCGGCCTGCCACAGGGCCAGCGGGGACTTTCGGGTGGCGATGCGGATGGTCTCGGGCATGATTCGGTCAAGCGATCCCCATCGTCTGATCGATGTACTGGACTACAGCCGGGTTCAGGCCGGTGGCCTGCGCCAGCTGCTGCAGGTACTGGCGCTCGGCATCCGTGTCCACCTCGATGGCGAGCAGCGAGGCCGCATAGACCTCGGCCGCCACCTCCAAGCTCGGTATCTCCGCCGCGAAGGCGTCGAGGTCCAGGGGCTTGCTCATCTCCATCATCACCCAATGCTGGGTACCGTCGTCCATCGCCGATTCCTTGAGCTTGCCCAGGATGCGCTCCATCTCCTTGGGACCGATCTCACCGTCCGACTTGGCGGCATTGATCATCGCCTTTACCACGAGGGAAGCGGTCTGCTCGACGGCCTGCTCCTCCTCAGGGGTCTCCGGCACCTTCAGTCCCGCGGGAACGGAGCCAGCATCCATGAGTCCGGCGCTGTCGGCCTGGCCGCCGCTCGCGAGCGCCTTAAAGGCAACGCCGGCGAGCATGGCCAGGGCGCCACCGCCGACGGCCCCCTTGACGGAGTCCGTTCCGCCCCCCACCAACGAGCCGAGAACTGCACCGATACCACCGGCCGCGGCGGGGTTCTCCGCCGCCGTGCTCAAGCCGCCCTTGACGGCACCGAGGATGCCGTCGAGCAGGCCGCCTCCTCCGCCGGTCCCGCCGACCCCCTGCTGTTGCAGGTTTTCCAACGCGTTTCCCATCCGGCTCTGGGTGGAGGCGGCGGTATCGCTCTGCAGAAAAGCACCGATCAAATCGCCGAAATTTGGCATCTGTGTATCTCCTCAGGTCGTTGAGCTTGTCAAAACGATGTTTCATTGAATCGCCCGGGGATTGTAACGGCTTCGCGCGCGAGTGAGGCCGAAAATCGACGACGACCCGCAGAGGCATTCCAGAGCGCTGCGTGGCATCATGATGTGTTCCGTTCACCCGTCCGGAGTCGCCCCCGAATGCCCCGAGATCACGACTGCATCCGCCTGCGCGGTGTGCGCCAGAACAACCTCAAAGGCCTCGACCTCGACCTGCCCCTCGGGGAGCTTGATCGTGATCACCGGCGTGTCCGGCTCGGGAAAGTCGTCCCTGGCCTTCGACACCGTCTACGCCGAGGGCCAGCGGCGCTACGTGGAGACCTTCTCCCCCTACGCCCGCCAGTTCCTGGACCGCATGGACCGCCCCCGGGCGGACCGCATCGAGGGCATCCCGCCGGCCATCGCCATCGACCAGACCAACCCGGTCCGCACCTCCCGCTCCACGGTGGGGACCATGACCGAGCTCAACGACCACCTGAAGCTCCTGTTCGCCCGTGCCGCCCGCCTCTTCTGCCACGGCTGCGGGCGCGAGGTGCGCCGGGACACCCCCGAAAGCGTCTGGGAGCGATCTCGCGCTGCTCGCACGGCAGAGCAATCCCCGCGTGCTGATCTGCTTCAGAGTACCGGTTCCGAGCCGCTTCACCCCCGAGGAGATCCGCAAGCTGCTGGCCCAGCAGGGCTACGTGCGCATCCTGCGCGAGGACGCGGACGGCATCGAGGTGATCCAGGACCGTCTGCGCCTCACCGCTCGCAACCGCGGACGCGCCCTCGAGGCCCTGGAGGCGGCGCTTTCGCACGGACAGGGGCATCTTCGCGTCTATCCCCTCGACGAGGATCTCACGCCCGGTGATCCCTGGCGCTTCTCCACCGACCTGCACTGCCCGGACTGCGATATCCACTACCGGAATCCTACCCCGAACCTGTTCTCCTTCAACTCGCCGCTGGGGGCCTGCGAGACCTGCCGGGGCTTCGGCCGCACCATCGGCATCGACTGGGACCTGGTGGTGCCGGACCGGAGCAAGTCCCTGATCGAGGGCGCGGTCAAGCCCTTCCAATCCGACAGCTACGCCGAGGTCCAGGAAGACCTGATGGGCTTTGCCCACCGCCGTGGCATCCCCACCGACGTGCCCTGGCGGGACCTCACGGACGCAGGACCGGCACTGGGTGCTCGAGGGCGAGGGAGACTGGGACGAGGGGGTCTGGTACGGCGTCCGGCGCTTCTTCGACTGGCTGGAGAGCCAGACCTACAAGATGCACGTGCGGGTGCTGCTGTCCAGGTACCGGGCCTACGACCTGTGCCCGGACTGCGGCGGCGCCCGGCTCAAGGACGAGGCCCTGCTCTGGCGGGTCGGCAGCCAGGAGGAAGCGGATGCGGTCCTCGCTCCGGAGCGCGTTTCCGCCACGGCCGCGCGGACATGGAGGATGCCGCCTGGGAAGCCCTGCCGGGGCTCAACGTCCACGACCTGATGCGCCTGCCCATCGACCGCTGCCGAGGCTTCTTCGACGACCTGCGGCTGCCGGGCACCTGGACCAGGCCATGGATCTGCTGCTGGGCGGCGTCCGCTCGCGGCTGCGCTACCTGTGCGAGGTGGGCCTGGGCTACCTGACCCTGGACCGCCAGTCCCGCACCCTGTCCGGCGGCGAGGTCCAGCGCATCAACCTGACCACCGCCCTGGGCACCTCCCTGGTCAACACCCTGTTCGTGCTGGACGAGCCCAGCATCGGCCTGCATCCGCGGGACATGGACCGGGTCGTCGGCGTGCTGCAGCGGCTGCGCGACGCAGGGAACTCCCTGCTGGTGGTGGAGCACGACCCCCAGGTCATGCTGGCCGCGGACCGGATCCTGGACATCGGTCCCGGTCCCGGCGAGCCCGGCGGCGAGCTGGTGTTTCGACGGATCACCCGCTGAGCTGCTCGAAAGCCACCGGCTCCCTGACCGCGCGACTACCTGGCCGGCGCGCAGGTCGGTGGCCGGCGAGCGGGAGGCGCATCCACCCGCTCCGGGCGACGCCGGTCATCCGAGATCCTCGGCGCCGCCGCGCACAACCTCAAGGGGATCGACGTGGCGATACCCCTGAACCGGCTGGTGTGCGTGACCGGGGTCTCCGGCTCCGGCAAGTCCACCCTGGTGCAGGACGTGCTCTACAACGCGCTGGGCAAGCTCAAGGGCAGACCGGAGGAGCAGCCGGGCGCCCATCGCGCCGTCGAGGGCTCGAGCAGATCGCGCGACGTGGTCCTGGTGGACCAGTCCCCCATCGGCCGGACCGTCCGCTCCAACCCGGCCAGCTACGTGGGCGCCCTGGACCCCATCCGCAAGCTCTTCGCCGCCGAGCCCCTGGCCAGGGAACGCGGCTACACGGCCGGCACCTTCAGCTTCAACTCCGGCAACGGGCGCTGCCCCACCTGCGGCGGCTCCGGCTTCGAGCACGTGGAGATGCAGTTCCTCTCGCGACGTCTACCTGCGCTGCCCGGACTGCGACGGCAAGCGCTACCGCACCGAGGTGCTGGAGGTGCGGGTCCGCGCGCCAGACGGCGGCGCCGGACTCTCCATCGCCGGACGTCCTGGATCTGACGGTGACCGAGGCCCTGGCCTTCTTCGCCGGCACGACCCGAGGTGAAGCGGGCCCTGGAGCCCCTGCAGGCCGTGGGACTGGGCTACCTGCGGCTCGGCCAGCCGGTACCCACCCTGTCCGGCGGCGAGGCCCAACGGCTCAAGCTCGCCGGCCATCTGGCCAAGACGCCGGCAAGCGGCGAGCGACGGGAGGCGGCATCCTGTTCCTGCTCGACGAGCCCACCACCGGCCTGCACTTCGACGACATCGCCACCCTGCTGCGGGCCTTCCAGCGGCTGCTGCGCAGCGGGCCACTCCCTGCTGGTGATCGAGCACAACCTGGACGTCATCCGCGCCGCCGACTGGGTGATCGACCTGGGACCCGAAGGGGGCGACGGCGGCGGCGAGCTGGTCTGCACCGGGACACCGGAGAGACGTCGCCACGCATCCGAGCAGTCACACGGGCAAGGCGCTGCGAGACTACGACTCGGCCCGATGCAAGGTGGAAGATGCAGCGCTTGCGGCCGCGACCGGGACCAGCGTGCCGAGGCAGCCAGGGCCGAGCGAGGACACTGCGCAAGTCATCGAAGTCCTGCAACGCCCGGGAGCACAACCTCAAAGACCTGGACCGTCGAGATTCCCACGGGACCGCTTCACCGTCATCACCGGCGTCTCCGGCAGCGGCAAGAGCACCCTGGCCTTCGACATCCTGTTCGCCGAGGGCCAGCGGCGCTACCTGGAGTCCCTCAACGCCTACGCCCGCCAGTTCGTGCAGCCGGCGGCGCGGGCCGGACGTGGACGCCATCTTCGGCATCCCGCCCACGGTGGCCATCGAGCAGCGCACCAGCCGCGGCGGGCGCAAGAGCACCGTGGCCACCCTGACCGAGATCCACCACTTCCTGCGCCTGCTGTACGTCAAGCTGGGCGTCCAGTACTGCCCGGACTGCGGCATCCCCATCCGTCCCCAGAGCCGGGAGGCCATCCTGGAGCGGGTCCTGACCGAGCTCGCCGGCCGCCGGGTCTGTGTCCTGGCCCCCCTGGTCGTAGCACGCAAAGGCTACTACACGACCTGGCCGCCTGGGCGAACCGCAAGGGCTTCTACCTGCTGCGGGTGGACGGGGAGCCGGTGCCCACGGACCAATGGCCGCGCCTGGACCGCTTCCGCGAGCACGACATCGACCTTCCGGTTGGCGAGGTGGTCGTCAACCAGGCCGATCAAGGTGAGCTGTCGGACCTGCTGAACAGCGCACTCGACCATGGCAAGGGCACGGTGTGGCTGGTGGAGTCGGACGGGGACAGGTGGGGCGCACAGACCCCCTTCTCCACGACCCGGTCCTGCCCCGGCTGCGGGCGGGCCTTCGAGGAGCCGGACCCCAGGCTCTTCTCCTACAACTCCAAGCATGGCTGGTGCACGAACTGCTTCGGCACGGGCGTTATCCTGTCCGGATTCGACGAGGAGCAGAGCGGAGAGGAGGGAAACTGGTTGGAAACCGACCCGAGGGAGGCGCACTCGCCCTGCCCTGCCTGCGGCGGCCAGCGCCTGAACCCGCAAGCCCTGGCGGTGCGTTTTCGGGACCGCACCATCGCCGATCTCTCGGCCCTGTCCGTGGAGCGGGCGTCGGAAGCCCTGTCAGATCTCAGGCTGGACGGACGCGAGGCCGCGATCGCCACCGACCTGCTGGCAGAGGTGCGCGGCCGGCTCGGATTCTTGAAAGAGGTGGGGCTCGGCTACCTGAGCCTGGACAGGGCCGCACCCACCCTCTCCGGAGGCGAGGCCCAGCGCATCCGGCTCGCCGCCCAGCTCGGCTCCAACCTGCGAGGGGTCTGCTACGTGCTGGACGAGCCTACCATCGGCCTGCACCCGCGGGACAACCGCATGCTGCTGGACACCCTGGAGCGGCTCGAGCACAAGGGAAACACCATCGTCGTGGTGGAGCACGACGAGGAGACCATCCGCCGCGCCGAGCACGTCCTGGACCTGGGTCCCGGTGCCGGCGTCCAGGGCGGCCAGCTGGTGGCCCGGGGCACGGCCGAGGAGCTGGCCCGCAATCCCGACTCGATCACCGGGCGCTACCTGGGCCGCTCCCCCGGCCCAAACCGCAAGGCAAGGGGCACCGACGGCAATTGCACCTGGCTGGGCATCAAGGGTGCCCGGCGTAACAACCTACGCAACCTCGACCTGCGCCTTCCCCTGGGGAGGCTGGTGTGCGTCACCGGCGTCTCGGGCTCGGGCAAGTCCACCCTGGTGCGGGAGGTATTGACGCAGAGCCTGCGCAACCTGCTTCGCGCCGAGCGCCCGCGGGGAGGCCGGGCGCGCAAGGCCGAGCTTATAGGCTGCAGCGCGCTCACCGGCTGGCAATCTCTGACCCGGGTGCTGGAGGTGGACCAGACCCCGATCGGCAAGACGCCCCGCTCCTGCCCCGCAACCTACGTGGGCTTCTGGGACCGGATCCGGCGCTTGTTCGCCGCCACCCCCGAGGCCCGTATGCTCGGCTGGGGCCCGGGCCGCTTCTCCTTCAATACCAAGGGGGGCCGCTGCGACGCGTGCGAGGGCCAGGGTATGCAGCGCATGGAGATGAGCTTCCTGCCGGACGTCAAGACGACCTGCGAGGTCTGCGGAGGCAGCCGCTTCAACAACGAGACCAGGGAGATCCGCTACAAGGAGCGGGACATCGGCGAGGTTCTGGCCATGGGCGTGGACGAGGCGCGAGAGGTCTTCGCCGTCCACCCGCCGGTACATCACGCACTGACCCTGCTCCAGGACGTAGGCTTGGGCTACCTGACCCTGGGCCAGCCAAGCCCTTCCCTCTCCGGAGGCGAGGCCCAGCGTATCAAGCTGGTTACCGAGCTTTCGAAGGCGCGGTTCGCCCGGGAAGGCTTGGCGTCCAAACCTACGATCTATGTACTGGACGAGCCCACGGTGGGCCTGCACATGGCGGACGTGGAACGCCTGACCGCCGTGCTGCACCGGCTGGTGGACGCCGGCCACACCGTGCTGGTCATAGAGCACAACCTTGACCTGATCGCCGCGTCCGATTGGGTGCTCGACCTGGGACCGGAGGGCGGCGATGACGGCGGAACCATCGTAGCCGAAGGCCCGCCAGGGGCGTTGGCGCAGGCCGAAGACTCGCACACGGCAGCGGCTCTGCGCAGGCACCTACAGGGATATTGGCGTTGATGAAGCGTTCCACCAGATCAAAGAGTTGGCGTAGCTGCTGCCCTGGATCCGGCTCAGCAGACGCTGTTCGTCGCCGTTCAGGAAATCGAGTTCGTGGATCAGGGACAAACCGTCCGGGAGGGACTTGTGCCCGAAGTCGAACTGGCGCCCGCGGATCATGTCGCTGTCGATATCCCAACGGGTACGCTTGGATACCTCGACGCACTTGGCATAACGGTTGGTTTCGATCTGGTAGGTTGGTTGTTGCCTGGTCAATTGCTCTTCGCTGTTGGATCCGGGTCGGTCACGCGGTAGCTGTCGATTCAGTTCGCCGCGCTAGAGGAGAAGGTTGAAGGGCGCACGTATTGGGAGGATTTCAGGAAGGAGGCTGGTTTGTATCCGGATTGTTTCGGTATATTCGCGTAGCATCGGCTGGGATATTCTTGTGGTTGGACGGTCCCGGGGGTGCCAGCAATTTGCCAGGGGTATTGGATGCCACTAAATGAAGCGGACACTTGCCGGGTCTACGTGACGCCAAGGCTCCGGGACGCACAATGGGAGCAACTTCCGCACTCGCTTTCGGAGCAGAAGACCTTCACGGACGGCCGAATCAAGATAGTCGGCGGCAAACCGATCCGTGGAGAGAAGAAACGGGCGGACTACCTTCTGCGCTACACGCGGGACTTCCCCATTGCCGTAGTCGAAGCCAAGCCGGCGGGCACGCCCGAGGGAACCGGCCTCCAGCAAGCCAACCCTCGTCGGTGCAGATTTGGATTGGCAGAAACTCTTTCGCATCCATGCTGGAGACCTCGTCATCAGCAACATAACGGCTTGGGAGGGAGCCATCGCGGTTGCCGACAAGTCCGATCACGGTCGAGTGGCATCTCATCGTTACATCACCTGCGTGCCCGCTGATGGCATCGCAACGGCGGATTTCCTTTGCTTCTACCTTTTGACGCATGAAGGCTTGGACCGCATCGGGCACGCCTCTCCCGGCAGCGCCGACCGCAACCGTTCCTTGGCAATGAAGCGCCTCGAAAGGATTGAAGTACCGATTCCGAGCATCGAAAAGCAACTGCAGTTCAGCTCGCTCCTGTCCAAGGTCTCAAGCATCCGCCGAAGCCACACGGACAACCAAATCGAGATCGACGCCCTCCTACCCGCCGTCCTGGACAAGGCATTCAGGGGCGACTTGTGACGGGGCCGCCGTGACCTTCCCTATCATTGAAGTCCCCGACGACGCCGGCGAGACAATCGAGCAACTAGGGACCAAGCTGAAGTTCTGGTTCGATGGCAACCGGCGGCTCTACAAAGAAGGACGGCTCGGCACCGGGGAGAACTGGGCGGAAAAGGTCGCGTGCGAGATTTGCGGGTTGCTCTCCTTGCCCCACGCAGGCTATGACTTCGCCGTTTGGCGGCAACGCCAGGGGGTGGTTACCGACAGCTTCGTTCCCCGCCGTTGCCGCTTGGTCGCGGGCAACGAGCTGCTGTCCAAGCTGCATCCCGACTACCAGATGCAGCAGCGTTATCAGCGCCGGCAGCACACTGTCCGCGTCTTTCTCGCCATTGGGACAGACTCACGAATTGAGCCCCCCAGCGGTTATCATTCTTCAGCGGCGGTTACGACGGCTGCAGACTGGATGGTCGGGTATCTGATGTTGGATTGCCTCATCGGCAATCAGGACCGGCACGACGAGAACTGGGGAGTGATCGTCTGCCCCGAAAAGCCGGCACGCATAACGCTGGCACCGACTTATGACCACGCATCAAGCCTCGGCCGAAACGAGACGGACAAAAAACGTCGCTTCCGTCTGATGACAAAGGACGACGGAGCCTCCATCGAGAGCTTCGCTTCGAAGGCCCGCTCCGCGTTTTACGAGCACACGGATGCGAAAAAGACGATGACAACGCTGGAGGCGTTCAGGCTCGGCGCAAGGTTGCGCCGAGCGGCCGCCCGATCCTGGCTCGAACGACTGTCGAATATTGGATCTGACGATTTCGAAGCCATTTTTCACCAGGTTCCGGTTAGTTTGATCTCTGAGCCCGCCATCGAGTTTGCGCTCAGGATGCTGGAGGCCAACAAAGCACGGCTGCTTGAGACACAACCGGGGGATTAGCAGATGAAGAAAGTCTTTCTGGCCTGGCAGGACCCTGAAACCCGCAGGTGGCTTCCCGTCGGCCAGCTTTCCCATGAACAGGACGATTTTCGTTTCGTCTACACCAAGGGCGCCGAATCGTCGGAACGCTTCAGCCCCTTCGGACGCATGACAGACCTGCACGCGGTCTACGTCGCAAAGGAGCTGTTTCCGCTGTTCGCCAATCGACTGCTACCGAAATCCCGGCCCGAGTATCGGGATTTCCTGAGCTGGTTGGGAGTCGACGGCGAGTCCGAAGACGCCCTGGACCTGCTCTCGCGCAGCGGCGGAATCCGCGCGACCGATACGCTTCAAATTTTCGCATGTCCGGAGCCGACGCCGGAAAACACCTATGTCGTGGAATTCTTCGGCCACGGTATCCGCCACCTTCCAGACGAAACGAGGGAACGCATCAAGCATCTTCAGCCGGGGGAGCGCCTATGTCTCATGCAGGACATTCAGAATCCACAGGACCCGATGGCACTCATGCTGCGCACTTGCGACCCTGTCTACAACGTCGGCTACTGCCCGCGTTTCTATTCCGCAGAGTTCTCCAAGCTCATCGAGTTGGTCGGCCGGGAGAAGGTCGAGGTAACCGTCGCGGCGGTCAATCCATCGGCCCCGCTCCAGTTCCGACTCCGATGCCGCCTGTCCGCCTCCTGGCCATTAGGATTTGCGGCCTGCGCCCAGGACGTGTTCGCACCGCTTGCAGAATTCGCGTAGAACCGGCCCGGTTCGGCCTGAGTGGTCAAATTCAGGGGCTGGTCGCGGGCCGAAGGGATTGGCGACATAGTCGATTGCGAATTCAGTTCAAGCCTGGATGCTCAAGGTAACAATCAGGACTCGATCCTGTATCGGTTTGTAACCAGCAGATTTCAGAAAATGGCAAAAACAACCGTCACATACTGAAATCCATTGACCTCCGGAAACGGAAACCAATGGGAACCGATCAAGGGGCTCGAGAGAATCGCCGAGGAGCTGACTGAGATGACGGCGTCTTGCCCGAGCCGCCGGGCCTCATGATCAGCAGAAGCGTTCGACTGCCGGATCAGGTGCCCTCCCGACTCGTTGCCGGCTCGATCCGGGCACTGGCCGCAGCCAGAGACTTGCGCAGCTCGTCCTCCATCTGCTGGAGCTGGGTGGTTGCCTCGGCCCTGGCCCGCTTGCCCTCGTCGGCGATGGCCAGGCTCTCCTCGATTGTCTCGATCAGGGTCTGGTTGGCCTGCTTGACGAACTCGATGTCGAACACCCCGCGCTCGATCTGGCGCCTCGCCTCGGCGTTGGCCTGCTTCAGGTTCTCGGCGTTGGCCTGCAGCAGCTCGTTGGTGAGATCCGTCGCCGCCTTGACGGTCTCCGCCGCCCGGCCGGAGCGATAGACGGTCACCGCCTGTGCGAGCTGCTGCCGCCACAGGGGGACCGTGTTGACCAACGTAGAGTTAATCTTGTTGATCAGCCCCTTGTCGTTCTCCTGCACCAGACGGATACCGGGCAGGCTCTGCAAGGCGACCTGGCGGGTCAGTCGCAGGTCGTGAACCCGCCGCTCCAGGTCGTCGCGGGCCCCGCGAAGGTCGCGCAGGCCCTGGGCCTGGACCATGTCCCCGCTCTCCTCGACCTCCCTGGCGAGCGCCGGGATGGCCGTCTCGTCCAGCTCCTTGAGCTTGTGCTCACCGGCGGCAACGTAAAGCTCGAGGGTACGCAGGTACTCCAGGTTGGCGTCGTAGAGCCGATCCAGGGAGGTCACGTCCGTAAGCAGCTGTGTCTTGTGGCGCTCCAGCTCTTCACCGATGCGGTCGATGTGGTCCCGCACGTCCTCGTACTCCTGCAGAAACTTCACCACCGGCTTTCCCTTGCCGAACAGCCGCCCGAAAAAGCCGGGCTCGCGGTTGGGATCCAGGGCGTCGACGTCGAAGCCGCGCAGGGCCGTCACCATCTCGTTCAGCGAGTCCCCCGCCGAACCCACGTCCTTGTTTCGTACCCCCTCCAGCATCTGGTCGGAGACCGTCGTGAGCTGCTCCTGGGCCTTGCTGCCGAAGAAGAGCACCGATTGGCTGTCCGTCAGATCGAGCTCCTTGAGCATGCGCTGGGTCTGTCTCTGCTCTGCAGGCAGCTTCTCGATATCCAGCGCAAGATCCCCTGTCAGCCCCGACTCGATCAGGTCGGCCTTCTGGTCCTTTTTCGCGTCCGCGGCCCGCTCGAGTATGGTGCGGGAGTCTGAATCTACCATCATATGTTCTCCGGTTACTACAGAATCCCTTCGTTTTTCAATTGCTTGGTCAGGACCTCGATCTGTATATCCAGGTCCAGCACATCCGTCTCCAGCAGGCGCTCCTGTTGTTCGGCAAATACGTCTTCGATGGTGACGAGCACGGTGCGGAAATTCTGCTCCAGCTCCCTCGAGTCCGCGAGCTTGTGCGTCTGCGCGTATCCGGCGCTGACCTGTTGGGCTCCTTCCAGGTAGACGGTCAGGAACTTGCGTGCCCGCCGCAGGGCCCGCGGTCGGCGCTCGATCAGCCCCAGGATCTCCCGCCCCTGACCGGCGATGCGCCCCAGGCGCTGCCGCAGCTCAGGGTTGCCGATGGCACCGGCCGAACGTTCGATACCGAGGATCCGCTGCTCGGCCTCCGCCAATGCCTTGCGCACCCGCTCGTCCTCGCCTTCGCCGGCGAGCGGAATTCGCGGAGCGCGCAGCGGATCCAGGCCGTAGAGCAGGTGAAAGGCCAGCAGGGAAACGCCCGCGAAGGCGATGCTGTTGGGCAGGCCATGATCGGCCGCAAAATAAGCGGCGACCGATGTCGCCGCTGCGGTTACCCCGGCGCCCAGGTTCTTCGGCGAGAGCCACGGTCGGCGATTGTATCGCAGCACCGGCTCGCCGGAGCCCCCGAGCAACCCGCGGCGGGTAAACAGGGCACCGAGCACGAAGAGCGTAAAGGCGGACCCGTTAGCGAGCATGGCCTCCAACCGTCCCGACGCGAGGGCCAGAATCGACGCGGAGAGCAACGGCAAAGGAAAAAAGAACAGCCAGAACCCCTTTGGGCTCGGCCAGCCGGTGTTAGGACCGGAGTCGAGCGGAGGCTTTGCCGAACGACTCATACGTTGAACAGGGCCTGGCAGGACACCAGACCAACGCTGCCCGCCAAGAGTACCCAGCCGAGCACCGTGAGCCAGAAGCCGCGGGCCAATGGTTTCTGTCGATCCGGTCGATTCATAGGGACACCTGGAAGATCTCCTGCAAATGCTCTGTCTTCGGCGTCGATTGTATTCCTGTTGCCCCTTCGATTCGATTGCCGGACCAAACAGGCTCCGGCCCGATGGGTACCGCCCGGATCCCGGACCAACCGTTGGAAGCCCGGATTCTCGCGCAGAAGCGGCGACGCACTCAATCCACCCAGTAAAG
Organism: uncultured Gammaproteobacteria bacterium; assembly: GCA_963802975.1. Taxonomy (GTDB): domain Bacteria; phylum Pseudomonadota; class Gammaproteobacteria; order Chromatiales; family Chromatiaceae; genus Thiosymbion. Next base: position 85,918 of record CAWDLA010000047.1, on the reverse strand, counting down.
CGACTGAAAGGGCAGCCTACCGAAGAATTGTCAATGAACGCTGCTTTGCTGCGGTGCACAATGGGGTTTCGTCGCAGACTGAGCTCTGCATACGCAGATTCAGTTTCGGAGGTATGCGCAAATGTTGGAAGTCACACAGGAGCTCCTCGAAAAGGTCGATCCTCTGCTCGACGCCGATGACTCGGAAGCAGCCGGCAAGCTGCTGGTAGATGCCGACCCGACATCGCTCCGGGCGTTGTTGATCCATATCCTGCGGGACCGCGGGCCAGTGGTCGCCGATCAGGTTGGAGAAGCCTATCTGCGGGAGCAAAAAGTCCGCGCGGGTATGCAGGCAGCAGCCTGAGACGCAAAGCCCGAGGAAGCATTCACCGCGGCGAGCCGCATCCGTCAGCAGCGTCGAAGCTCACCGGCGAGAAGTGCCGGCACTTGCATTCCTACAGTTCCAGCGTCTTTTTCAAGTTGATTCTACGGAAAAGATGACAACTCTGCGTCAATACTAAGACTTCGATATGCAATCACATATTCTGTGGATAAGTCTGTGGATCGATTAACGTAAAGCGGCTGAAACCCTGACGAGCACAGCGATTCTGTAAAGCTGGCCATTTTTTGCGCAGGCTACTATTCTCATATCAAAAAAGTGGTTAAGGTATTCCATAAAATACTTAACCTTTTTGCGCCCGATTGGGCGAACCCAGACTCAGCCAAACGATGCCATTGTGCATAGAGCGCAATGAACCCCGCGGAAGCTCACCACATTTACCGCCGCCGCTACCGCGGACTTTCGTTGGAACGTAGCTTCGTGGCATCCAAGCTCAGCCGCTGAATCGCAGACAATGGACGCTGAAGAGCTCATCGGCGTCTGTCCACACCAGCTCGGCCTCGAATCCCGCATCCCTCGCCAGGGCATCGAAGTCGTCGACGCTGTAATTGAAGGAGCTGTCCGTGTGGATCGGCGGACTGGCCGGAGACGCTTGCAGGGGTTCCCAGATCGGGGCGAATGTCAGTTTCGTGGTGAACGTGCTCGATTGAGGGGGTGCCGGTCGGACAGCACTCGGGAAACAGGCCCAGCGACGTGACTCGGGAGATGCCCGTCCGGATCGGCGTATCAGGCTGCGTCCGAAAGCCTGACTTCAGTCATCTGATACAGCCCGCCGAAAAAGGTCTGCTTGCGTACCTTCAGGCCCTGGTTCTCTTTCGGCAGCCAGGCCGAAATTTCTTCCCGCCACAGGTCGAGCGCAAAGGGCTCGAGCAGACGCAACACCGGGTTCATGACCAAGCGCAAGGGGTTCGCTGCGTGGGGACGGTGGTAATCCACGAACAGAACCCGACCGCCCGGCTTGGTGACCCGCAACGCCTCCGCCACGGTGCGCCGTCGCGTCTCGAGGGGCTGCTCGTGTAACAGGAAGAAGACCAAGACTTGGTCGTAGTGGGCATCGGGCAGATCCAGTGCGGACGAGTCACTGAGCTCGAGGGTCGTCCCCGGTGCAGGCCCAAGCTTCCGCGCCAGATTGTCGAGCTGAATGGGCAGGATATCCACCACATCCAGGCGCGCGTCAGCGCCTAGCTGAGACACCAGACGTTCGGTGAGGTCGCCGTAAACGCAGGCGACTTGCAGCGTACGGCCGTTGATCGGCTTGCCTAAATACTCGAGGGCGGCATCACGCAGACGCCCGAAATTTCCCCACAGAATCAGGTTGACCAACCATTGGCGCTCGAATACACGCACCGCGTTCGGGTGCACATATGCCCACCAATAGTGGCGTTCGAGATAGGAGGGGACGGATTGAGACGCCTGGTCTTCGGTATCTCTGACGGTAATTTCCAAGCCTATGTCGCTCCCTTGGTGACTACTTTGCTATGGGTCGCTCGTCTTAACGCAAGCTACGCCAGCTTCTCCGGCAATCGCCCAAACGTAAAATCATAATAACATCGAGTGAAAAATGGGAACCTAAAACTACCCTGGAGCCGCACGGGAACCGCTTCAGTTGCGGCCTTATCTACAACGCCAAAGCGGAAAGCAGGCGGATTTACCCGGCGAGCACTGGGAACGCAGCGATCGCACCCCATCTAATCGCGAAAGAACATGTTAGTACAGGCGGCACCTGCTTTCGAGCCGCCCAGATCAAACAAACCGAGAGTAGCTGAATGACCCGATCGCCCTTTCTCCCCAAGTTCTCGGACCTGCCAACGGAGCTGCCCGTCTTCCCCCTGGCCGGGGCGGTCGTAATGCCCGGTGTTCAGCTTCCGCTGAATATATTCGAGCCGCGTTATCTGAACATGGTCAAAGACGCCCTCGCGTCTAGTCATCTCATTGGAATGATTCAGCCCATGAGCGACACCGCCTTCGACGAGACCCCCGAGATCCACCGGGTGGGCTGCGCCGGACGCATTACGTCCTACAGCGAGACCAATGACGGACGCATTGTGCTTGTACTTACGGGCATATGCCGATTCGACGTGCGCGGCGAACTGGACGCAATACTCGGCTACCGGCGGGTAACACCTGGCTGGGAGCGCTTCGCCATCGACTTCCACGAGGATGAGTCGAGCTTGGCGGACCGCGAGGCGTTCCTGACCTCCCTCAAGGCTTACGCCAGTCTGCGAGGCGTGGAGATCCCCTGGGACGACATTGAGAAAATGGAAGACGCGGAGCTGGCGAATCTGCTTTGTGCCCATCTCCCGTTGCAGCCGGAGGACAAACAGGCCCTGATCGAGACCCTCGATCTGCGCGACAGGTCCGAGCTGATGCGGGGTCTCATGGACATGTCGTCCGTGTCCAGCGTGGAAACCGCGGAGCACCGCCATTGAACAGGTCCGCGATCCAGGACATCCTGGAGACCTTCGATCTGCTCGGCGACTGGGATCAGCGGTACCAGTACATCGTGGAACTGGGGGAGCGAATGCCCGCGATGCCGGCAGCCGACAAGCGCGAAGAGAACCGCGTCAAGGAATGCATGAGCCTGGTGCACGTGGCCGCCCACCCGGACCCGGCCGACCCGGGGCAGCTAACGTACACCGGAGATTGCGACACTGCGATCATCAAAGGCGTTGTCGCACTGCTGGTCGGGCTCTTCTCCGGTAAGACGCCGCAACAGATCCTGGATCTTGACGTGGACGCACTGTTCACCGGCCTGCACCTGGAAGAGCATCTGAGCCCCAACCGACACGTGGGCGTCTACGCCATCGTCGGCAAGATGAAGCGCCAAGCCCTCTCGCTCATCGAAGATCCTCCAACGCGGCTCTAGCGACCTTGGCGACGCCGGGGCCGAAGACGATCGTTCCCTCCGTCCCGTCGTCCATCTGCACGAATCCAACCCCGTCGCGGCCGTACCTGTCCCGGACCATGCGGGCCGTGCCCTGTCCACCGTCGTCACACCAGACCTTGAAGATCGCGTCCCTGTCGCCGAACATGGCATTGTATGAGCCGGTGCAGCTGTTCTTGTTGTTCGAGACGCGGAACGACGCGCTGAAGGGATCCGAGCGGTAGGTCCCGATGAGAAGGTCGTCGTGGAGCAACACCGCGAACGGACCCGACGTGGAATCCCCCGGTTGCGCCGGATAATCACGCGACTCCCGATAGAATCTATCGACCCGGTTGGCACAGGTCGCATACTGCTTGATATCGATATGGCCGCAGATATACCTGGTGTACTCCTCCGCGGTCGCCGGCGTGTAGAGGGCCTCGCTGCGTTGCGGCTGCACCGTCGTTCCCCATCCGGAGAAGATGCCACACACCGAGGTATCACCCCACTCATCCCCGTCGATTCTTCCCTGTTCAGGAGAGTAGCCCGAGGTGCAGCAACCGGCGAGTGCGACGCTGGTCAGCAGAAGAGCAGGAAGTTTGGTATTCATCTGTATGTACCTCGCGTAGGCAAAAAGCCCTAGGTTCCGGAATTCAGATGGTTCTGATGTTCCGCAACAGAAGCATTTTTAGTATTTTACGACGTTTTTTTACACTAGGTTCTATTGATTTACAATCGCGAAATGACGGATGCGGGCCGCGCATGCTTGCGGCTATGATCTCAATCAGTATCCGGCGGCGCTTTTGTCGCCCCGCGATGATCGCAACGATGTGCCATCAAGGGCCCCTCCGGCGCCTATATTCAGCGTACGCCGACGCATAGGAGCGAGACCGACATGAACGAGCAGCCAACCGACGCCGTAGAAGAACCCCCCGTGGGGTCGGAAGAGAATTTCGGGCAGGAGCCGTTTCCGGACAGAAGGGCAAAGGCCAACCGCTACTTCGATGTCCACCTGAACAAGCAGCGTGAGTGGTACAGCAAGAACGCGAGCAAAGCCAAGAATTGGAGCAACCGACTGGCTCTCGTCGTGCTGGGCGCAGGTGCACTCATATCGGTAATCCAGATATTTCACGACAAGAGCTACACGCCCTTGATTACCGCGATACTCGGCGCGGTTGTCGTCCTTGCGAAAGGCTTGGAGCGCATCGGTAAGTACAACGAGACCTGGATGGGCTACCGCAAGGCATCCGAGACTATGAAACGGGAGTACCGGCTTTACATCAACAACGCCGGCGACTATCCGGACGCAACAGACGAGAAAGATGCGTACCGCTGGTTCGTCGAGCAGGTGGAGCGAATTCTCGCCGAAGAGCAAAACCAGTTCTGGCAGAGCCGCAGCAAGGCCCCCGAACCCGCCAACGCGCCGAAAAAACCAACGGACGACGAGCAGAAAAAGGACGACAAATAAGCCGGAGCGCCGTGCCCCGGGCGGCACGGAGTGAAGCTCCGCGCTTCATCGTCTGCGGTCGGGACCCGGGGACTGCATCAGAACGGAAACTCCTCCGGCACCTGAAAATCCAGGTCCTCCGCCGGCCACTCCTTGTCGCCGGACAAGACCGCGAAGCCACTCATGCCGAGAACGCCGGCAGCGCCGAGACGAAGACTGAAAGGATCGAGCTGAGCCACCAGCACCAGCGAGCCGCCCAACGCCGTCGCCACAACGGCGACCAGCAGTCCATAGGCCAGCCAGTGCGAGGGCCTACGGTAGCGGAAGCGCACCCGTTTCTTGTGGCGCCCGAGCCTGCCGGTGAGGTTGATAACAAGATCCTGCAATGTCCCGGATAATGCCCATCAGGTTTTCATACTGATGGTCAGATTCGCGCTGCCATGATGCTTGAGCACGGGAACATTGACGAAAACATCGGACTCGAGGATCAGCTCGTGCTCCTTGACCTGCTTCAACTTCTCGCCGCCAATGCCCACCGACTGAAAGTACCGCTCCCCGTCACCCGGAGCCAACACCGCACCGACATCCTTGGCGGCCGCCTCGATGCCGCTCTGCTTATAGCTGCGCCTCCAGTCATCGACCCTGTAGTCGAAGACATGGACCTTTTTCGCGCCCGCGTCGAACAACTTGTCCGGCGTCGCCCCCTTGATGGCTACAAGATCGTAGCCGGCATTGCCCGGCTCGGCAGCCAACAGAGAACCGGCGGGGCCCAGGGCATGGGCTACTGACGTCGCCGCAAATCCCGCACCGGTTGCCTTTAAGAGCTCGCGCCTGTTCATGACCCTTTCATCCCAAACCGCACACCTGTATCAAGTGTCGGTCGCACGGAGCCAAGAAGTCCTGATTTGCATCAATCATATCGGGCGCGTCACTCCAGCCCGAACGTAGCGCCGGCGATCGTCACCGCCATAGCGATCGACTAGCTTAGGTTGTCTCGCTGCATCATGGTCTCGCGAGCTGACATGGAGCCAGCTCCTAGAGCGCACCGGCCAATACCGCCGTCAGCTCCGCGTCTGTAAGCGGGATCGGGTTCCCCTTCATGCTGCTCGAGGGCGCGGCCTTGGCCACGACCTCCGCCAGATCGCCGTCTGTCATCCCGTAGCTGGCGAACCCTGGCACGGCCATCTCGTCAGCCAAGCCCCGCACGCAACTAACCCCATCGGTAATATCGGCATCGGCGTTACCCGTGAGGATAGCCGCAACCTCCTGATACCGGGCCAGGGCCGGCGAGCCGGGCGCTCGCTCTTGCAGGGCACACACATTGGCCTCCATCACTTGGGGGAGCAGGCGCGCGCAGACCGCCCCGTGGGGCGCGTCGAACATACCGCCGACGGGTCCGGCAAAGCCGTGGACGGCGCCGAGCTTGGCGTTGGCCAACGCCAGACCTCCGCATAGGCTGGCAAGTGCCATGTCCCGGCGTGCCTCCACATCCGTTCCGTCGCGAAAGGCGCGGCGCAGCGAGCGCGCCGCACGCCTCATCCCCTCGCGGCAGAAACCATCGGTCAAGGGCGTGGCCAGGTGGGAGACGAAGGGCTCCAGACATTGCGTCAGGGCATCCAAGCCAGTGCTGGCGGTGACCGCCGGCGGCATGTCGTAGGTGAGCTCGGGGTCGACGAGGGCCAGGTCGGGCAGCATGGAGGCGTGGCGTATGCTCACTTTAACCCTTTGATCTGGCGCGGCGAGCACGGCGTTTCGCGTAACCTCAGCACCCGGGCCGGCGGTGGTGGAAATCGCAATGACAGGCGCGGCCGGATTGACCAAAGGGAGTCCTCCGCCGATCACTTCGAGGTAGTCGTAGGGATCACCCGGGTTCGCCAGAAGAGCGGCGATGGCCTTGGCGGCGTCGATGGGGCTTCCGCCCCCCATACCGATGACCAAATCGGCGCCGAAGCCCCGCGCTTGCTCGGTGCCCTGCAGGACCATCTCGACGGTGGGCTCGCCGCGGACCGCAAACTTGGAGACAGGCATGCCCTTGCCAGCAAGCAGGGGCAACAGGGGCTCGAGCCGGGCCGGCGTGCTTCCCCCTGCAACCAGGACACGTTTACCCAGCTGAGCCGCGAGCGCCCCGGCCTGATCGACGACGCCCTCCCCGAAGAGGATGCGCGCGGCGGTCGCGAACTCGAATTTCATGGTGATTGCATCACACCGGGACCATGTCCCAACCATTGTCGTCCGGAAACACGTTGGCGTACTTCACCGCGCTCCGCGGCTCGGCCATCATGTCGGCGACGGTATCGCGCCAGAGCGCATAGTGAGCGGTCTCCTTGTGGCGCGCCGGGTCCTCGCTGGTGCGGTAAACCTCCACCAGTACGAAGCGGGTCGCATCATCCGCTTGCTGTATGACGTCGAATCGCGCAATGCCGGGCTCCTGTACACTGTTTCGTGCGTTCTCCAGGGACGCAGCCTTGAAGGCATCTACCGACTCGGGTATCACATGGACGAAGACGTGGACAACTAACACGGGTGCTTCTCCTTTGGTGCTCGGCAAACATTAGCCTGGGTCAGGATAGCCTACAACTGCCGATGGTGGTGGGCTCGTCGCACGGCGTTGTCTTTAGGATCAACTATCAATCGCGTACGGAGCCGGTGCCAGGGCGTCGTAGTCAGCCTCGAAGCCGGCGGCGAGCATCGGCTCACGCAGCGCCGACTGGACTGCGGGGACACCGTCAATCATCTGGATCAGCATGCGCCTGCGTCCGGTGCGCGGGACTTGGTGCAATGCAGCGAGCGCCAGCGTTAGCTCGTTCCCTTCCTCAGTAGTCGACGCCGGAAAGGTCGTGAGCTGCTTGCCGCTTGCGCCGAGGTAGAGCACGGGCCCGCCCGCCACCAGGACCACCCACGCCCCGGCAATGCGCTTGGGCGCATTCCCTCCAGCAATCTCCGGCCAGGGCAGCAGGGCGCCGAAGGGATTGGCGGGGTCGGCAGCGGCGAGCACCCGCACCTCGGCGGTTGTCCAGCCGTTTACGGGAACCTCGTCCATGCGGGCGCTACGCAGCCTGTCCACGGCACCGGCCAGTGCGAACTGGGCGCCCGACAGGCCCTCCACGAAGTAACCCCGACGCACGCGGCCGCCCTCTTCCATTTGCTTGAGCACCCGGTAGACGGGTCCGAAGCCGCCCGGAACCCCTTCCGCCTGGACCGCCTCCCGGCTGACGACTCCGTAGCGCTCCAGCAGCATCCGGGCGCGGGCCAGAGTGCGCTCGGTCGGGGAAGTTTCGCTTAGCAGGTTCGAGACCAAAGACCAGCGCCCACCGGCCAGCGCGGGCTCTCGACCACGCCGCCGGTTGCGGGCGCCGCCGGCCAGGTTGCGCAGGGGTGCGAAGGTGTCGTTGGTGACCAGCCCGGACCATACCAGGTCCCAGAGCGCGGCCTCGAAGTCCTCCTTCCGCTCTCGCGTTCCGGCCCCCTCGGCGGCCTGTGCCAGCTCCATGAGGAAGCAAGCCCCGCGCTCTCGCAGGTGCCGCACCAGGACCCGATGGATGCCTGTCGATTGCTCGTCTTCATCATCCGGCGTGAAGAGCTCGGCGATGCTCTCGCGCCGGTAGAGGGCCACCCGGCCGTCCCTGGGACCCAGGGCGCCGCGCCCTACCCAGACCACCTGGCCGGTGGCCGCCAGCATGTCCAGGTCAAGGCTGCGGTAGCCTGGCACCCGGGCCGGCAGCAGCACCCGGTCGAGCTGGGTCCAAGGCAGGGACAGACCCTCCGAGCTGCATGATCGCCTCCATCAGCCGGTCCGATCCGCTCGGGGTCCTCGCCGATTCCGTGCCAGGCGGGAAGGAATCGACCCAGGGCCGCGGCATCCACCGGGGCGACCGCATGACGCAGCCTGGCCAGCGTGCGCCGACGCAAACGGCGTAGGACATCGGCATCGCACCACTCGGGCTCGACGCCGAGGGGGCGGATCTCCCCGCGTACCAGGACACCTCCGGTCTCCAGCAGACGCAGTAACCGGCTCGACCTGGGCGGAGCGCAGGCCGAAGCGCCCCGCGGACTCTTGCGTCGAGAAGGGCCCATGGGTGCGGGCAAAGCGACGTAACAGGTGCTCCAAGCGGCGCCTCGGTCGGAGCGAGGTAGGCGTCGGGAAGCCCGGGGGCGGGACCAGGCCCAGGGCATCCCGATAGAGACCGGCGTCCTCGGCGCGATCCAGCGCTCCAGGCCCGCGATGCGCACCGGCACCGCACGGCGCTGTGTCTCCAGCTCCGCGAAGCCAGTGCGCCGGATCTGCAGCGCATGCGCGCCGTCAGCCTCTTCAAGCGTGAGATCACCCAGGCGGCGCAGCAGGTCATGGAGCTCGTCGGCGTCCCGGGCCGCGGCGTCCGTCGGCTCAGGTGCTGCAGCTCCCGTCTCCAGCTCCGCCAACACTTCGCGGGTCGATGAGCTCGCGCAGCTCCGCCTGGCCCAGCAGCTCGGACAGCAGGTCCCGGTCCAGGGTCAGGGCCTGGGCCCGGCGCTCGGCGATGGGGGCATCCTGCTCGTAGATGTAGGCGGCGACGTAGGCGAACACCAGGGAGCGGGCGAAGGGCGAGGCGCTCGGGTCTCGACCTCGTGAACCCGGATGCTGCGCCCGCGGATGCGCCGCAGGATCTCGCGAAGCCCGGCAGGTCGAAGACGTCGCTGAGGGCCTGGCGGTAGGTCTCCAGCACGATGGGAAAGGACGGGTAGCGGCGCACCGCGGCGAGCAGGGTCTGGGCCTTGAGGCGCTGGGCCCACAGGGGCCGGCGGCCCTTGGCGTCGCGCCGCGGCATGAGCAGCGCACGGGCCGCGTTCTCCCGGAACAGACCGGCGAACAGGGAGGTGTCCGCGAGCTGGTCGGTGACCAGGTCCTCCACCTCCTCCGGGTCCGGCAGCAGATCCGCGAGCGCGGGCAGGTCCTCCCCATCGGCGAAGCGCAGGACGATGCCGTCGTCGGTGTACATGACCTGGATCTCGAAGCCCTCCCTGCGTCCCAAGTGCCATTGCAGGGCCATGGCCCAGGGGGCGTGGATGCGGGTGCCGAAAGGGGTAAGGATGCACACCCGCCAGTCACCCAGCTCGTCCCGGAAGCGCTCGATCAGGATGGCGCGGTCGCTCGGCACCTGGCCCGTGTGCTCTCGCTGCTCGCGGACGTAGGCGGCGAGGTTGCCGGCGGCCATGGGGTCCAGGGGCGTGTTACGGGAGATCCAGTCGGCCGCCTCGTCGGGTCCGAGGGCTGCCACCCGGCGGGTGAAGGCACCGATCGCCCGACCCAGCTCCACCGGTCGTCCCGGACCGTCGCCGCGCCAGAAGGGCAGACGGCCAGGCTCGCCGGGAGCCGGCGAGACCACCACCCGGTCGCGCCCGATCTCCTCCACGTGCCAGGTGCTGGCCCCGAGCATGATGTTGTCCCCGGCCTTGGTCTCGAACACCATCTCCTCGTCCAGCTCGCCGATCCGCGGCCCCTCCCCTGCCAGGTGGACGGCGTAGTTGCCCCGGTCCGGGATGGTGCCGGCGTTCAGGCGCGAGAGCATGAGGGCGCCCCGGCGGGGCTTCAGGGAATCGGCGGCGCGGTCCCAGCTCAGCAGCGGTTTGAGGTCGGCAAAGTCGCTGGAGGGGTAGCGGCCCGAGAGCATGTCCAGGACCGACTCCAGGACGGGCCGGGAGAGTTCCCGGTATGGGCCGGCGCGACAAAAGACCCGTTGGATCTCCTCGACGGTCCTCTCGCGCTCACAGCACAGAGCCAGTACCTGCTGGGCGAGCACGTCCAGGGCGTTGCGCGGCATGCGGAAGGCCTCGATCTCACCGTCCAGCATACGCCGCGCGACGACCGCGCACTCCAGCAGGTCGCCGCGGAACTTCGGGAAGATGCACCCGCGGCTCACCTCCCCCACCCCGTGCCCGGCCCGTCCGACCCGCTGCAGACCGCTGGCCACCGAGCCCGGGGACTCCACCAGCAACACCTGGTCCACCGCCCCCATGTCGATGCCCATCTCCAGAGAGCTGGTTGCGACGATGGCACGCAGGGTCCCGCGCTTGAGCCCCTCCTCGATCTCGGTCCTCTGCTGCGGGGAGACGCTGCCGTGGTGCGCGCGCAACAGCTCCTCGCCGGCCAACTCGTTCAGGCGCTGGCACAAGCGCTCGCACAGACCCCGGCTGTTGACGAACAGGATGGTCGACCTGTGGGCACGGATCTCTTCGAGCAGCGCGGGATAGATGGCGGACCAGATGCCCTTCTCTGCCGGCGGGCGGGCGACCTCGCGGCTGTAGAGCCGGCCCAGGATGGGACCGCCCCGTGGCTCCGACGGACCATGGGACCTGGCCTGCAGCGGGCGCTCCATATCGGGCACCGGGACCTTCACACGCAAGTCCAGTCGGGGAGGCGCAGCGGCGTCGATGATCTCGATCTTTCGATCCCCTCCCAGGAAACGCGCCGCCTCATCCAGGGGCCGGGCTGTAGCGGACAGGCCGATGCGCTGAGGATCCGCCCGGCAGCGTTCCACCAGACGCTCCAAAGAAAGCGCCAAATGGGCCCCGCGCTTGGTGGGGGCGAGGGAATGCACCTCATCGACAATCAGGGTGTGGACGCAGGCCAGGTTCTCCGCCGCTCGGGAGCCCAGGATCAGAAACAGGGACTCGGGGGTGGTGACCAGGATCTCGGCCGGCTCCTTGAGCTGGCGCTGGCGCTCTCGCGGCGGTGTGTCTCCGGTGCGGATGGCGACGGTCGGGACCTGAACGGGCAGATCCAAGGCCTCAGCCGCCCGGGCAATACCAGCCAGCGGGGCACGCAGGTTGCGCTCGATGTCGTAGACCAATGCCTTGAGGGGGGAGACGTAGACAACCCGCACGCCGGAACCAACTTCGGCGTCGGCCCGACTCAGCCGGTCGATGCCCCAGAGAAAGGCGGCCAGCGTCTTGCCGCTACCTGTGGGGGCGGTGATCAGCGCATGGCTGCCCGACGCGATCACCGACCAACCGAGACGTTGCGCTTCGGTGGGCTCGGAGAAGTTTTGCTCGAACCAATGCCTGATTGGGGGAGAGAAGAAATCCATCTGGGAGCCCGCTCATTTGCTCCCGTTAGTGTGAATCCTCGGGCCCTGGATTGCACCGGGAAAACGCAGCACTCGACACAGCCGGCTTACGGACCGATCGCCCGATACCCGGCTTCTTTGCCCGCGCTCCCGCCGTGGATTCGTTCTCCGTACAGCCGCAGGAAATCGTTCACCACCTGCTGCAGATGGGCGTCGAACTCACCTTCGGGCACTCGGTCGATCAGACCGAATTGAAGCCGAACATTGAAAGGTTCCTTAAGCCATGTTGGGCAGCAGCCAGGAGGCATACTCGATGTCCGGGATCACAAGATCGCCGGTCTCGACCATCCGCTCTAGACACTGGCCGATTGCACGTTTCACCGCTGCGGGTCCGCTTTCGAAGAAGAGGGAGGCAATCTGCGGATAGCTCGCCGCCTCGCCGGCCACTATCCGGTGCATGGCCCCGACCTCCGAATCAAAGATCCGGGCCATGAAGCCCTTGACCAACAGGAACAGCGTCTCGCGCCGATCGGCACTGACCGGAAGCCGTCCCTCCTCGAATCCGTACGAGGCGGTCTTAGCCTTAATGCAGGCACGAGTTCATCTTTGTTACTGAAATGGGTATTGTCAACTTGCCGGGACGCCGTCAGCCCTGGCCCCGATTTCCGATCGTTGCTACCTCATCAGGCACAGGGCACCTCCGGCCAGCGGTTGAACGCTCTGGCATCAGATCCTCAATATCACGAAAGCTCAGGCAGAACCGAAAGTAGAGTCACACGGCGTGGCTGATAATCTCTCGCGGGTAACGGTAACCGCGATAGCTGGGGCCGTCGGCGTTCATGCCCTCACGCTGACGGTTTTCGCTCTCCGTTGACCTTGACGAGGGACAGCAGTGGTACGATACGCGGTGCGCCCTGGGTCGACGAGCCGCGCGGTCGTGCGGGTTGGCCTGCGTCCTTGTAGGCAGGCTGAGGAGCCGCCCACGCCCAACGGCAAGGCCGGTTGCCGGGTTCGGCAGGCAAACTCAACGGTCTCTGAGGCCGGGGTGCGTTGCCGGAATGGACGTCTTGTGCCTGTGAGCAGGTTGACGCGGGCCGCTGCTCGCTTCGTTTGCAGTCCGTTACCCGGTCGCCAACGGCGCTCTCACATGAGATTGGCGATGATTGCCGAGGTGACGTCCGATGTTTCTCACCTGCGACGGGAGCCGGCTCGCCGTTGTCGGTGCCAGTCCGCCCAACCATTGCTGCGAAATCACCATGTCTGAAGCCAATCATGAGCTGCAATCCGAGGTCGCCAGGCTCATCGTCGCCGCCCTCAATCTCGACATCAGTCCGCAAGATATCCAGCCGGACGCCCCCCTGTACGGCGAGGGATTGGGCCTCGATTCCATCGATATCCTGGAAGTGGCCCTGGTCGTTTCCAAGCGTTTCGGGTTCCAGTTGCGTGCGGATGATGCGGACAATGTCCGGATCTTCAGTTCTCTCGCCAGCCTCACCGAGCACATTGCGGCGGCCAGGACTAAATGAGCTTGACCCTGGTCCGCGCGGTCCGCTGGACTGCCATTGCTGCCGGGGCCATCGCCTATCCCCTGCTGGCGTACTTCAGCGCAGCCACGTCGGCGGCCGCCACCTTTCCGTCCCTAGGGGTTGCCGTCTCCCTGACGCCCCCCCTGGCCATCCTGTTCTGGTCTTGCAGCATTGAGGCTTGGTCGATCTTCGCCAATTTTCTGTCGCCTCCGCTGATTGTGCTCATGTTTGTCGCCGAGTACCTGGTGCGCCTGCGAAAACTGCCGCATCTAGAGCGACACAGCATCATGAAAAGCATCCTCGCCTTCAGGACAATCCCGAAGGTATCCTCTGGCACATCGCCGCAAATCCCTTAGGTTGCCATCTTGCTTCGCCATGCTGACCTTGCCGCTGATCGCCCATCACCACCTCGATGACGTCATGGCCCGGCGCAACGGCGTTCCTGTCCGCGTCAGGCAGTTTCTGAGCGATGTTGCCCAGGTTGCCGCCGCATTGCTCCCGGGGCGGCATGTGCTCAATCTGTGCGGTGACCACTACCGTTTCACCGTCGCCCTAGCGGCCTGCATCGTTACGGGCCGGGTCAGCCTGTTGCCCTCCACCTGCACCCCGGAAGTGGTCCGGCAGATGCATCGGATTGCGCCCGATGTCTTTTGTATCGTCGACCAGGATGCCGATGCCGTCGACCTGCCCATCTGCCGCTATGCGGACCGTACGCCGACCCCCGCAGCTAACGCCGTCATCCCCAACGTCCGCTGCGAGCAGGTCATCGCCCAGGTGTTCACATCCGGATCCACCGGCCTGCCGGAGCCCCATGTCAAACGCTGGGGCAGCCTGGTGCGCAACGTGCAAGCAGAGGCAGAACGATTGGGCGTCACGCGCGACCACACCATTGTAAGTACAGTGCCGGCCCAGCACATGTACGGTCTGGAATCCACTGTGTTCATGCCCTTGCAAAGCGGTGCGGCCTTGAACGCCGAACGCCCCTTCTATCCAGCTGATATCTGCGCGACGATGGAAGCGCTGCCCCGGCCGCGAGTGCTGGTCACGACGCCCTACCACCTGCGCGTGCTCCTAGTAGAGCGAAACGCCCTGCCAGCCGTAGACCTGCTACTGTCCGCTGCCGCCCCCCTGTCGCGAGACCTGGCCGTCGAGGCGGAGACCCGCTTCGCGGCCCCGTTGGTCGAGATTTACGGCTGTACCGAGACCGGCCAGATTGCTTCCCGACGCACCGCGTCTGGCGAAGCCTGGCAGACCTTTTCGCATATCCGACTGCGTTGCGAGGGGACGGCGGCGTGGGCAGAGGGCGGACACATCGAGGTACCGACACCACTGAGCGACGTTATAGAGCTCGTGGACGCGGACCCGACCCGTTTTCTGCTCTATGGTCGCAACGCCGATCTCGTCAACATCGCCGGTAAACGGGCCTCGCTCGGGTATCTCAATTACCAGCTCAATGCCATCCCGGGCGTACGGGACGGCGTATTTCTCCTGCCGCCGGCCGACGGTGATGACGCTACGGGAGGCGTCCGCCGCCCTGCCGCCCTGGTGGTGGCGCCGGAGTTGACGCCTGCCGCCCTTAAGCAGGCTCTACGCGAACGCATCGATCCCGTCTTTCTTCCCCGACCGCTGCTGTTCGTCGATGCCCTGCCGCGCAATGCAGCCGGGAAGCTGCCCGACCACGCCACGCAGGCGCTTCTGGTGACCTTGAGGTCGCAATCCGCAAACGGCATCCCGGCATGACGGGCCATAGCCTGCCCCTGTTCGTCGCAGCCGATCACCCGGCCTATTCGGGCCATTTCCCCGGCAATCCAATCCTGCCCGGTGTGGTGCTGCTGGACGAGGCCCTGCATACGCTGGCTGCACACGAGGGGCTTACGCTCGCTGCCGGCCAGATCAAGTCCGCCAAGTTTCCAAGCCCAATCGAGCCGGGCGAGGCCCTGCGCCTCAACTATGCGGCTACGGCAGCGGGTGTCTTCCGTTTCGAGGTCGTAACCGGTGAGCGGGTGGCGGCCGGCGGAGCGATCGCCTTCGCAGCAAACCATCCGGTCGATGGCGCGCCGTGAGCGTTCCCGATTTCGTTCGCCAGGCCGAATGGGTGCGGCGCCCGGAGCGCAGCAATATGGCCATGCTGCGTATGATGACCTGGATCTCGCTACGCCTCGGGCGCCGGCCGGCTCGCGTCTTGCTATTGGGCATCAGCCTCTACTTCCTGCTTTTTGCATCGGCTGCCCGGAGTACGTCCCGCGCCTACCTGACGCGAGCGCTTGGGCGGGCACCACGTCTGGCCGAGCTCTTTGAGCATGTCCACAGCTTCGCCTCCTGCACCCACGACCGCGTTTACCTGCTCAATGACCGTTTTGATCTGTTCGACATCCAGGTGCACGGCGCGCCGGCATTCGAAGCCGTGCTGGCCGCGGGGCGGGGCGCCTTTCTGATCGGTGCCCACATGGGTAGCTTCGAGGTGGTGCGCGCGGTGGCCCGGCAACGGCCCGGTCTGCGGGTGGCGATGGTGATGTACGAGGAAAATGCTGCCAAGATCAATGCCGCTCTGGCCGCCGTCAACCCTGTTGCTGCGCAGGACATCATTCCCCTGGGCCAGCTCGATTCCATGCTCCAAGTGCAGGCCCGGCTGGATGCGGGCATGGTGCTGGGTGTCTTAGGGGATCGTACGCTGGACGACGACCCCACCCTAGCGGTGCAATTTCTCGGTGAAACGGCCGCGTTTCCCGTTGGCCCCATGCGCCTGGCTGCCATGCTCAAGCGTCCCGTGCTGTTCATGTGCGGCCTCTATCTGGGCGGCAACCGTTATGCCGTCCATTTCGAGCCTCTCGCCGACTTCACGGGCGTCGAGCGCATTGAACGGGATGTCGCCATTCGCGAGGCGGTCACAGCCTATGCCGCCAGTCTGGAGCGATATTGTCGCGCCGAGCCGTTCAACTGGTTAAATTTCTTCGATTTCTGGCGGCAGCCACCGGGTGGTGGCCGCGACCCTTCATGACCAGCGCCATGCACCGCTTGGCCGGGAGGGCGATGCTCGCCGTTCTCACGCTGGGTTTCAGTCTGTCGCTGCCGGCCGCCCAGTTCACCATCGGCCAGCTCATGGCGGCGTTGGCCGACAACAAGCACGGGGCGGCCACCTTCACCGAGAAGAAATACATTTCCATCCTGGACCAGCCCGTCGAGTCGTCCGGCGAGCTGTTGTTCGTTCCGCCCGGCCGCCTGGAGAAACGGACTCTCAAGCCGAAGGTCGAAACCCTGGTGCTGGACGGCGACGTGCTCACCGTCGAGCGTCAGACGCAGAAGCACGTATTGCGGCTCAAGGACTATCCGGAAGTGGCGGGCATGATCGAGAGCATACGCGCCACCCTGGCCGGCGACCGCAAGGCACTGGAGCAGGTCTATCACGTCGGTCTCGAAGGTACCCGCGAGCGCTGGGCCCTGGTGCTGACGCCGCTGGACACGCGGGTGGGCAGCGTGATCGCCCGCATCCGTATGGATGGGGCGCGGGACGAGGTGCGTACCATAGCGATCCTGCAGGCCGACGGGGACCGCTCGGTGATGAGTGTCCAGAAGGGCGGTCTGCGATGAGACAACGTGGCGGCGCAGTGATTGCACTTTGGTTGGCCTTTCTGCTCGTTTGTCTCTGGCTGGTGAGTCGGGCGAATTACACGGCTGACTTGTCCGCCTTTTTGCCGCGCACCCCCACGCAGGAGCAGCAGCTTCTCATCGACCAGCTCAAGTCCGGAATCGCCTCCCGCCTGATCTTGATCGGCATCGAGGGGGGCGACCAAGAAGCCCGCGCCCGCGCTTCGCGCAACCTGGCCGCCACCCTGCGCACCGATCCCCGGTTCCTGCACATTGCCAACGGCGAAGCGCTAGGGTTGGAGCGGGACCGCGAGATCCTGTTCGAGAACCGGTATTTGTTGAGCCCGGCCGTGAATGCGGACCGCTTTACGGTGGACGGCCTGCGTGCAGGCGTCCAGGACAGCATCGACCTGCTTGCCACCTCCGCCGGGCTGTTCAGCAAGGCCTTGCTGCCGCGCGATCCCACCGGCGAGCTCATGCAGTTGCTGGACACCGTGGGCAGCAGCCATCGGCCGCAA
This sequence comes from uncultured Gammaproteobacteria bacterium, assembly GCA_963802975.1. GTDB lineage: Bacteria > Pseudomonadota > Gammaproteobacteria > Chromatiales > Chromatiaceae > Thiosymbion. The sequence goes on along the minus strand of CAWDLA010000047.1, from coordinate 68,557 downwards.
ACGGCTGATGGCGTCTGGGTCTCTCGGGACGGCCAACGTGCCTTGCTCCTGGCCCGCACCCGTGCCGAGGGGGCGGATACGGATGGGCAGTCCGACGCGGTCGCGGCGACCCGAGCGGCCTTTCGGACAGCGGCTGATCCGGACATGCGGCTGGTTCTGACCGGTCCAGGCCCGTTCTCCGTAGCGGCACGGGCCGCGATCAAGAACCAGGTGATACGCCTCTCCAGCCTCGGCGGCCTGATCATCATCACCCTCCTCCTGCTGGTCTACCGTTCGCCGATGGCGCTGCTGTTGGGCCTGTTGCCCGTGCTCTCTGGGGCATTGGCCGGCGCGGCGGCAGTCGGCCTGGGATTCGGGGTGGTTCATGGCGTCACCCTGGGCTTCGGGGCCGCCCTAATCGGCGAGGCGGTGGATTACTCTATCTACCTCCTCCTGCAGTCGGCAATGGGCGGCAAGCGCAGTCAGCGAGACGCAGAGCCACTGGGCTGAGGCTTTCTGGCCAACGATTCGGATCGGCGTGCTCACCTCCGTATTCGGCTTTGCCTCTTTGCTCTTTTCCAGCTTCCCGGGCTTGGCCCAACTGGGCCTCTACGCCATCACCGGGTTGGTCACCGCCGCCCTGGTTACCCGTTTCGTCCTCCCGCATCTCTTGCCGCGGGAGCTTCGTGTGCGCGATGTCAGCGCCTTCGGCCGAAGCCTTCGTGTCTGGGTCGAGCAAGCGGGCCGCCTGCGCTGGGCAGTTCTGGGTTTGTTCGTGGCCGCCGGCACCGTACTCGCGACGAAGCACGGCGACTTGTGGAGTCGAGAGCTGGCGGCCCTGAGTCCAGTGCCTGTCGCCGATCAGGCCCTAGACACGGCCATGCGGGCTGACTTGGGCGCCCCGGACGTGCGTTATCTGGTAGTGGTGATTGGCACTGAGCAGGACGTGGTACTCGCCAACAGCGAGCGCGTTGCGGCGGCGCTCCGGCGGCTGGAAGCCGCGGGCGTCATCGATGGCTTCGAAAGCCCCGCCGCCTACCTGCCCAGCCAGGCGACCCAGAGCCAGCGCCAGGCCAGCCTCCCGCCCGACGACGAGTTGCGTCGGTATTTCAAGGCGGCCATTGCCGGACTGCCCTTGCAGCCGGATCGCTTCGAGCCGTTCTTTGCAGACGTAGCGAAGGCTCGCAGCCAGGCGACGTTGAGCATGAGCGACATCCAAGGCACGTCCCTGGCGGAGGGGGTGGATGCTTTGCTGATGCAGTCAGAGGGGCGCTGGACCGCGTTGCTGCCGCTACGGGACGGGTCCACCCGGGGCCTTGATGAGGAACGCGTGCGAGCGGCCCTTGCGGAGACAGGTTTGGCCGGCGTCCATTTCGTGGATCTCAAGGGCGAGTCCAACCGCCTGTACAAAGGCTATCTGCGCGAGGCCATTCTGCTGTCACTCGCGGGCTTGGCCGCGATTCTAGGCTTGCTGTTTGCCGTCACCCGCTCCCCTGCCCGGGTGTTCCGCATCGCCGCCCCACTGGTCGCCGCCGTCGCGGTGGTCATCGCTAGCCTTGTCCTGGCCGGTCGGCAACTCACGATCCTGCACTTGGTGGGCATGCTGCTGGTGGTGGCCGTCGGTTCCAACTATGCCCTGTTCTTCGACCGGGGGGCTGCCGCAGGGGGCATCTCGCCGCGCACGCTGGCCTCCCTGCTGCTGGCGGTTAGCACTACCGTGGTCGGCTTTGGAATCCTGGCGTTTTCCAGCGTGCCGGTACTCAGCGCCATTGGCTCCACGGTCGGTCCCGGCGCTATCCTTGCGCTGGCCTTCTCCGCGATCCTTGCGCGGCGGACGTGACGGCCTTACCACCTGCCCACCCCCCCCGTCGGTGGCGTCCTACACCCTTGTTGCAAGGTACCTTCGCCCTGCATGCCGGGATCCCGGGGTTGCTTGCGTTGCAACCCGGGCTTTGGCCCTGGGGACTGGGTGCGCTGGCCGCTAACCACCTGGCCCTCACCGCCGCCGGCCTCTGGCCGCGTAGCCGGGCCCTCGGCCCCAACTGGGTGCGACTGCCGCCAGCCGCGGCGGCAGGGCATATCGCGATCACCATCGATGACGGTCCTGACCCGGTGGTGACGCCGCAGGTGCTTGAGCTGCTCGATCGTTTCGATGCCCGCGCCAGCTTTTTCTGCATCGGGTCAAGGGCTCAGCGCCATCCCGAGCTTTGTCGGAAAATTGTTCGGCGGGGTCACGCGGTCGAAAACCACAGCCAGTACCATCACCATCACTTCGCCACCTTTGGGCCGCGCCGCATGTTCCGCGAGGTCCAGGCCGGGCAGGACAACCTGGCCGCCGTCACCGGCCAGCGGCCTTGTTTCTTTCGTCCCACCGCCGGGCTGCGCAATCCCTTTCTGGAGCCCATCCTGGCCCGGCAGGGCCTTTATCTGGCCAGCTGGACCCGGCGCGGCTACGACACCCGCAACGGGGACGCCGATACCGTTTTCCGTCGGTTGACCACTGGCTTCGGCGCCGGCGACATCCTGCTCTTGCATGATGGCAACGCCGCCCGGACCGGCGCCGGACGACCGGTTATCTTGGCCGCTTTGCCTCGTGTCCTGGAAGCGGCCGCCGCTGCCGGCCTGAAGACCATCACCCTGCGCGCGGCCTTGGATGCGTCCACGCCATGACCCCCTCGATGACCCGCCACCCGTGACCATACGCCCCGAGACGATGCGTGCGCGGCTCATCGCGCAGGCGAGCGAGCCCTATCGGGCCGCGGGTCGATTCGCTTATCATTTCGCCCGCGGAAAGCTGGGCAGGGATCCGATGTTCATTGGCCTGCTGCGGCTCGGGCTGTTTCCGGGAGACGCCCAAATCCTGGATCTGGGTTGCGGCCAGGGATTGCTCGCGGCCTGGCTGCTGTCGGCACGCCGATTGTATGATGCAGGTGACTGGCCGGAGGGGTGGCCTGCCCCCCCGCTGGTCGCGGACATACGCGGCGTCGATCTCTCGCGTAGCGACGTGAGGCGCGCGCGGCTCGCCGTCGAAGGGCCGGTTCGATTTGAACAGGGCGACGTGCGCCTTGTGGACTTTGGCCAGGTCAATGTGGTGATCATGATGGACGCGGTGCATTATATCGATGGCGCGTCGCAGGACGACGTCCTGCGACGGGTACGTGCCGCCCTAGCGCCCAACGGCCTTTTCTTGACCCGCGTGGGGGACGCCGACGCCGGGCTGAGGTTTCAGTTGAGCAACTGGATCGACCGTGCGGTGGTCTTCTGTCGCGGCAACGGCCTGCTCCGCCTGCATTGCCGCCGCTTGTCCGATTGGGTCCAGACTCTGGAGGCACTGGGCTTTCGGGTCGGAACCGTCCCAATGAGCGGTGCTCTCCCTTTCGCCAACGTTATGCTGATCGCCCGTTTGGGTGACAAGGCCAGTGCAGGAATCTAGGTCAGTGCAACATCGAACAGCCAAAATTTCCTCGTGACCCCGATCCACCTTTCCCATTTCACGGCCAGCAGTTGCCTAGGGTGCGGCCTGGAAGCGATGCTGAGCGCATTGCGCCAGCACCGCGGCGGCCTGGCTCCGTGCCAGTTCGAAACGGTACGCGATCTCGACACGCACGTCGGCGAGGTACCGGCGGTGGACGATACGCCGTTGCCCGCCGCGCTCGCGGAATACGAATGCCGCAACAATCGCCTTGCCTGTCTGGGGTTGCGACAGGACGGCTTCAGTTCCGCCGTCGAAGCGGCCATTGGCCGGCATGGCCGGCGGCGGGTGGGGATCTTGCTCGGCACGAGCACCGCTGGCATCTTGCAGACGGAGCAGGCGTACCGCCGTCGGGACCCCGACACTGGCGCCCTGCCAGACGACTTTATCTACCGCACCACCCACAACACCTACTCGGTCGCGGGCTTCGTTCGCGACTATTTCGGCCTTGAGGGGCCAGCCGTGATCGTCTCCACCGCCTGCACTTCCAGCGCTAAAGTGTTCGCCTCGGCCGCCCGCATGCTAGCGGCCGGCGTCATCGATGCTGCCATCGTGGGTGGTGTGGACTCGCTCTGCCTGACGACCCTTTACGGCTTCAGTTCTCTGGAGTTGCTCTCACCGGAGCCATGCCGTCCTTTTGATATGGACCGCAAGGGCCTGTCCATCGGCGAGGCCGCGGCGTTCGTGCTGGTGGAGCGGCCGGCAGAGCACCTCGACGCCGGCGCTGTCTTGCTGCTGGGTGCCGGCGAGTCCAGCGACGCCTATCACATGTCCGCTCCCCGTCCCGACGGCCTGGGTGCTCAGATGGCTATGGCGACTGCCCTGGAATCGGCCGGTTTGCAGGCGGTAGACATCGACTACATCAACCTGCATGGCACCGCGACGCCCAGTAACGATGCTGCTGAGGGCAAGGCGGTGGTCGCACTGTTCGGCGATCGGACGCCATGCAGCTCGGTAAAGGGCGCGACCGGGCATACCCTCGGGGCGGCAGGCGGCCTGGAGGCCGTCGTCTGCGCCCTGGCCCTGCAACATGCCTTTCTGCCGGGGGGCATCAACACCCGACACCTCGATCCCGGCATACCTATCCGATATCTGACCGCCAACAGTGATATCGCCCCCTGCCGGGTGCTGAGCAATTCCTTCGGCTTCGGTGGCACCAATTGCAGCTTGGCGCTGGGAAGGGCAGGCTGACATGACATCCCCCCCATGATTAAGCTCAACGGCTGGGTCGGTGGAGTCGGCGTGCTAGGCCCGGGCCTGGACAACTGGGCTGAGGCGAAGTCTATCCTGACCGGCGCCACCAACTACGAGCCGCGGCCGATCGCTGTGCCGCCCCCTGTGGCGCTGCCTCCCCCCGAACGCCGCCGCGTCGGTCTGGCCGTCAAGGTCGCCCTCGCCGTGGCGCAAGAGGCCATCGCCAACGCGCAGTTGGATTCCAAACAACTGGCCGCCGTGTTCTCATCTTCCGGCGCGGACGGCGATAATTGCGACGCCATCTGTCGGGTGTTGGCGTCAGAGGATCGGCACATCTCCCCCACCCGCTTTCACAATTCGGTCCATAACGCCGCGGCCGGCTACTGGGGCATTGCGTCCGGCGCCATGACCCCGGCCACGGTGCTGTGCGCCTATGACGGCAGCGTCGGCGCGGCTTTGCTAGAGGCACTCACCCAGATAGCAATTGAGAGAATTGGCACCCTCCTGGTGACCTACGAGGCGCCGAACCCGGAGCCGCTCCAGGCCAAGCGACCACTTCCGTCTGCTTTCGGGCTGGCCCTGGCGTTGATGCCAGCACAAGGTCCCCACTCCCTGGCTCGCCTGCAGATCGAGTTGGTGGACGCGTCCGTGGACCGATTGGCGAATCCGGACCTGGAGGCCCTGCGCAGTCAGATCCCATCGGCTCGTGGCCTTCCCCTGCTGCAGAGGATTGCGCGGGGCGGTGGCGGTCGGGTGATCTTGGAATACCTGGAGCCGCTCAGTTTGGCAGTGGATGTCCAGCCATGCCGTTAGGGCCCACCTGGCTGCTGAACCACCTTCCGCACCAGGGCGGCATGTGTCTGCTGGACCACATCGATGACTGGGACTCCCATCGTATTCGCTGCACGGCTACGAGCCACCGCGCCCGGGACAACCCCCTGCGTGCCCACGGCCGGCTGGGGGCCGCATGCGGGATCGAGTACGCCGCCCAGGCCATGGCTGCCCATGGCGTCCTGCTGGCGGCGGCCGATTTTCCGCCACGCGCCGGTTATCTCACCAGCGTGCGCGAAGTCGAGTTGCTCGTCGCGCGATTGGATGACATCGACGCCGATCTGGCCGTGGAGGCCGAGCACCTCTACGGCAACGAAAACACAATCCTTTACGGCTTCACCATTTCCGCTGAGGAACGTCTGTTGTTGAGCGGTCGCGTCACCGTGGTGCTGGATGCGGCGAAACTGGTGAAGCAGCCATGAAGCGCGCCGTCGTTACCGGCGGCAGCGGAGCCATCGGTGCGGCGATCTGTGGGCGGCTGGCTGCTGACGGCTGTTACGTCTACGTCCATGCCAACCGGAACCGGGCCAAGGCGGCTGCGCTGGCGGAAGAAATTTGCCTGGCTGGCGGCGCGGCTGAGGCCATCGCCTTCGATGTGACCGACGCCGAAGCCAGCCGTATCGTCCTTGAGGCCCTGGTCGCGGAGTCGCCGATTCAGATTTTGGTCAACAATGCGGGCCTGCATGACGATGCCGTCTTCCCCGGCATGAGCGCCGGCCAGTGGCACAAGGTCCTGGACGTGTCGCTTCACGGCTTTTTCCATGTCACGCAGCCGTTGACCATGCCTATGATCCGCAGCCGTTGGGGGCGCATCGTCAACATCACCTCCATTGCCGGACTTACGGGGAACCGCGGGCAAGTGAACTACGCGGCCGCCAAGGGGGGGCTGCACGCCGCAACCAAGACCTTGTCGCTGGAACTCGCCAGCCGGGGCGTCACTGTGAACGCGGTGGCCCCGGGCATCATTCAGACCGGCATGATCGAGGGCGTTTTCGACGAGAAGGCCATCGCGGCCATGGTGCCCATGAAGCGGGCCGGCCAACCTGCAGAAGTGGCTGACTTGGTGGGGTTTCTCGCTTCCGAACAGGCCAACTACATCACGGGCCAGATCATCTCGGTGAACGGAGGCATGATATAACGGCCGCTGCGCCGGCCGTAACCGTATATCGGGCCGAGGCACTGCTGTTCCGGAGGCCGGCCGTGTGCCCGCTCATGAAGCTCCTCATCCGCATCAGCCATGCTGGTGTTGATGGCCATTTTCAGCACCGTCATCACGACTCCAGGTCTGCGCCGTTGGATGGCGAGCCGGGGGATCGGCATTTGCGCGCGGCGCTGAGACGGCTCCCGCATGTTCATGCTCGGCTCAACCGGCGCAAAAGGAGGACGGGTAACCGCAGTAGGAAACCCAGGATCAACCGGATGTGCATCCAAGTCAGCAGGGCATTGTCGCGCAGATAGCTAAAATGAGAGACGCCACCTTTATCGGGGGCAAGATATTTGACCGGCGCTGGCAGATTAATTGGGCGGACGCCACGCCAGCACAGGCGCACCACCGCCTCGGGATCGAAGTCGAAGCGGCGCATCCAGCGTTGGCCACGCATCACCTGGCGCAGGGGCTCAATGGGATAGACGCGGAAGCCGTAGAGGGAATCACCGACGCCCCTCCACAGGGTCTCCAAATTGGCCCAGCCGTTGGAGACTCTGCGGCCATGTACGCGCAGCTTTGGCGCGCCGGCATCGAACACTGGCACGCCCAGGACCATAGCGTCCGAGGCTGCGATGGAGGCAGCCATGAAGGTCGGGATGAGGTCGGCCGGATGCTGGCCGTCCGAGTCCATGGTGAGGGCGTGGGTGAAACCCTCACTCACGGCGAGGTCGAGGCCATGCAAGATTGCCGCACCCTTGCCACTGTTTTCGGGCAACACCAGGACCCTGAGTCCGGGATCGTTCGCGGCCATTTTCTGGAGACGAGCGGCCGTACCGTCGGTGCTTCCGTCGACCACTATCCACACGGGTGTCCATTGCTGACGGGCAGCAAGTGCCGTGTCATAGACCAGGGCCCCGGGGTTATAGCTAGGGATCAGCACCAGATGGGTGGAGCAGGTGTCCAACCAAGGCTGCATCAGCTGTGCTGCGGTGTTCCGGATTCCGCGGCCTGCGGTGCACCTGGAGACAGGAAATAGGGGGTATTGCCCAGCTGGGCGATGAAGTAACGCTCCAGCTCCTCGGTCAGGACCCCGACCTGTTCCGGCGGATCGAAGCGGCGACCAAGCCGAATGCGATAGGTGATAGGCATCGCTGGGAGCCGCAACAACGGCCAGCCCTTGCTGACGTAGGCCGAGTCCGTCTCGATGAACACAGTCTGGACCGACGCCTGCGCCCGACTGGCGATTAGCGCGGTTGTGCCGGTGCAAGCGTTGATCGGCCAGCGGGTGGTGCGGGTGCCTTCAGGAAAGAGCAACAGATGACTGCCGCCTTTCAGCTCGGCCACGGCCTGCCTGATCATGCCCAGTTGCGCGTCGTTGCGGATGTAACCCGCCAAGCGTGCGCCGCCACCGAGGAAGACGCTATCGACGATGTCGGCCTTCATGATACAGGCGAGGTTGGGCAACCGAGAGATGACCATCAGTGCGTCGAGCAGGCAAGGATGATTGGGGGCGATCACCAGCGGTCTCTCGGCGCGCAGGGCATCGAGAGCGCGGATATCGAAACGGCAGGCGCCGATCAGCGCCAGTGCCCCGAGGTAGACGCGAAAGACGCTGGTGATGACCCAACGCCCAAGGGGGTGGGTCCACCGCTTTGGCAGGACGTAATATAGGGGTGTCGCGAGCATCGACCAGGTCAGGGACATGGTGCCGAGCAGTCCCAGGCCGAACCACAGGGCGCCGTATTCGTAGAACCGATGCAGTCGCCGCCTCAGAGACGGAAACGACGAAGCCACGTCAGCCCTCAATCGACTGCCTCCACGCGCGTGGACGATTCGCCAAGAATCCACGCGACGCCAATACCCGCCGAGAAGGCATGCTCGCTTTTTACCAAAGAGCTGTCGGCGAAGCTGGCCCCTTGCAGGTCCCCCCAGCGGGCAAAGGCGCCCAGCCAGAGCTTCCGATAGCGCTTCGACACCGCCAGCAGAAACTGGCTGCCGGCGTAGCCCCCCGCGGCAGCGAAGGCGGGGCGGTCGGCGGTGGCATATTGCGGGGCGACTGAATAGAAATAGTCATGGTTGCGTTCCGAGCCAAACAGGGGCCCGGCGAGCAACCCCAGCGTCCATCCCGAAAGCCCCGCGACATCGACGATGTCCAGGTTGAAGCGCGGCGAAAATACCCAGCCGACGTCATGCATCCCGCCTTTTACCGTAAACGCCATCCGAACCGGCAGGCGCAGGTCCAGCCTGTAGCGCCGGTCACTGGCGCGCCACAGATCGATGTCAACTGAGGGTCCGAGCTCCACCGTCGGTTCCAGGTCAGGCATACCCTGTCGTGCCCGGTTATCCTCGCTGCTCACCGGCAGGGAGGCGCCGACGCTGACGGTGAGGTCAACGCGGTCAGTATCGAAGAAGATCCCGCGAATGCCGTCTCGGTCCGCCTTGAGGAACTCGCCGCGATAGATGAAGTAGGGGAAAGGGATGGCGTAGAAGCTGGATTGGTCAGAACCTGGATAGTCCGGGAAATTGAGGCCGCTGACGCCGACCCCGAGCTCCCAAAGGGGCTTTTCGCTGGCAAGGGCGGGGGCGAGAAGGCAAGCGAACAGCAGGGCGGCCAGGGCAGTCTGGTTGCGGTAGTGTGTCATAACTGCGTCCCGGGTCTTGGCAGGGAGGAAATAGCATGGCCGCCGGATGCCTCGATTTCGACGAGCAGGTCTGCGCGGCAGGCATCGGCCTGCAAGAACATCGCCGACACTGGGGCGCCGATGGCTTGCATCATTTCGTGACGCACCCCGGGCAGGTCTTCCGGGTGCCGGACATAGACTTTGTAGGCAAGGTTGTCGAGGCGGAAGTCGGCGCTCAGGGCCCGGCGATTGGCCTCCGCAACGACGGCTGCAATATTTTGGAGGGATTCTCGCGTCTGCGCCGCCACGTCGCCGTCATGCAGGGTCTCATGCCCGACGATGCTGGCCGTGCCAGAAATGAACAGCATGTCGCGTCCCCACAGGTTGACGAGGCAAGCGCGGGAGAAGGTCGGGCTACGCGGACCGTACTGGCTCGGGTAATGGTAGGCGCTGACTTGACGCGGGTTCTCGATGCAAAGCATCTCCGCTCGGGCAGCCAGGAACGCGATCTGGAGGCCGCCGGCGGCGGAGCCCAGGGCGCAGGCAGCTGGAACATTGGCCATGACTGAGCGGCCATGGGAAACGAACGCATCCTGGCGGCCAATATTGAACTGGCGGTAACGCTCCATGTCATGACTTACCTGGTTTATTCCCGGGAAATAATTCCAGAACCGCAGAACGGCGTTATAGCCGTGGGATTCGAGCAGTTCGAAGACAGACTCGTAGGCGGTTTGAGTCGCGACCTGCAAGGACGGGCGCGGATCCAGGTGCGTACCCCAAGCGGCTTCGTCCAGGGTCAGACAGCCGAACAGCAGGGTTTCGCCGTGACGATAGCGGATATGTCCATGCCGTCTGGAATGCAGGGGTTCCTGGCAATGCCAGAGCTCGCAGATTCCCTCTTCCTCTGCCGGCAGGGTCATGTCCACGGCCAGGATCGGCAAGCCCACTGTATAAAGAGCAATGGCGGGGTGGGAAAAACAGATCCCGCCGAGCCTATCGTCCTGCCCGTCGGATGCCTGCTGGTAGACTTGAGATGCCGGCAGGTATTCCAGCCTCAGGATGTCTGCCGTAGGCTTCATTGACAGCCAATCTCTTCCCTGTCTTCCACGTAGCGGGTATTGAACTTGCGCTGCTTCCAGGCCACGATTGTGGGCTTCAGGTTGGCCAGAGAGGCGAGGTAATAGATGGCCTTAAAGGCCAGAACGGAACGCCAGATGGGCGTCTTGCCGAAGATATCGCCGGCCAATACCGACAGCAGGGCCTCCTTGGCCCGGAAAATATTGCTTGGCGACATAAACAAGTTGCGCAGTGTGGGATTGGTGACGCGGTAAATGAACCAGGAAAACTCCTTCACTCCGTGCTTCGTGACCCGGTCGAACTTCTTCAAGGCCTGCGCGGCCATGTTCGGGTGACGAAGACAGGTATCCACGGCATCCGCGCCGGCGAAGGCGCTGTTCATGGCCAGCATGACGCCGGACGAGAAAACAGGATCAATGAAGGCGTAGGCATCGCCAAGCAGCAGCTAGTTGGTGCCATGGGTGCGGTCGCAGATATAGGAAAAATTGCCGGTGGCCTCCACATCCGAGACGAGCTCGGCGCCCTTGAGTCGATCCGCCAGGGCCGGGCACATGGCGATGAGGTCAGTGAAGAAGTCCTTCACCGGTTTTGTGCGGGTCTTCAAGTAGTAGGGCCAAATGACTGCGCCGACGCTGGTGATGCCGTCGGCGAGTGGGATGAACCAGAACCACCCGTGCTCGAACCAGAAGATGGTGATGTGGCCCTCCTGCCTGCCTTCGTGACGCTTGGCACCATCGAAGTGGCCGTAGATCGACGAGCTGTTGTGCTTGGGATTACGATGCTTGGCCTTAAATCGGTTGCCGAGGAAGGTGTCGCGACCTGAGGCGTCAATGAGGAAGCGGTATTGCCAAGTCTCGCAGCTGCCGTCGTCATGCTCTGCCCGGACGATGGCAGCTGCTTCGTTCGGCAGGAACTCCAGGTCGCGCACGCGGCAGCCTTCGATGACGTTGGCTCCTTTACGTCCAGCATTGCGGATCAGGATCTCGTCGAACTCGGATCGGCGCACCTGGTAGGCGTACGGCATGGACTTGTCCCAGGCGTCGGCGAATTCGAACGTCTGGCTGTGCTCGTGCCAAGGGGAGACGAATTCAGCTCCCCATTTCTGCATTCCGATGCCTTTCACCTCGGCCCGTAAGCCGAGCTTCTCGAACAACGGCAGGTTGGCCGGCAGCAGGGATTCACCGATGTGGAATCGGGGGTGACGTGCCTTTTCCAGCAGAGTGACCCGGTAGCCCTTCTCGGCCAGCAGTGTCGCCGCAGTGGAACCTGCCGGGCCGCCTCCGATCACCAGGACGTCGCAACGGTGCCCGGCGTCTTTGGCCGGCATGGGATCGTTCATCATGGCGCTCTCCCCTCTATCCCAGGTTACCGGTTAGGTTTACATGGGTGCAGGCGTGGGTGCTGAAGAATCGCGCCAGTGTACCCAACTACAGTGGGGGTCGAAAGATCCTTTCCCGGGTGCGCCGGGACGGAAGGCCAGGGCGCGATTTGAATCGACCTTTTTTCAATCAGTTAGGGCTCTCGGGTGGTGGCGATGGTCCCGTCACCCCAGGTGGTGTGGGCTGGGCCAATCGGTCTGGAACTTGAGCCGCCGCGCGAGCATTCGGATCAAGGACAGGGTGGAGCAGCCGCGGGGCATTGGAGCACCCTGGAACGATCCGAGTTTCGGCTCAAGTCCCGCAGAAGGTCTGGTGCACGACCTCGTGCGGCTCGGGCGGGCATCGATAGGGCAAGCTATCGGGGCGCTCCTCCCAGGGCGAGGCGAGGACCTGCAACAAGTCTTCGAGCGGGTCGAGATCGCCGGTGACCGCCGCCTCGAGCGCTGCCTCGACGCGGTGGTTTCTTGGGATGACGGCGGGATTCGCCCGCCGCATTCCGGTCGCCCGAGCGGCCGGTTTGACTGTTTCGCGGGCAAGGCGTGCACGCCAGCGGCCGAGCCAGTCGTTGCCGGCGGTACTGTCACCGAGCTCCGTACGGACTCCGTCGTCCGTGCCTTCAGCCGCATCGCACAGGGCGCGGAAGGTGTTGGTGAAATCGGCACTGGTCTCGCGCCATCGCCTGTAACAGGGCGTCGATGAGATCGGCGTCGTCGGGGTGTGCCTCGAGCAGCCCCAGCTTGGCCCGAAAGCGGTCGAGATAGGCCTGCTCGAAGCGCTCGGGGAAGGCATCGATCGCCGCCTGGGCCTCGTCGACGGCCTTGCTCTGGTCCTCGTCAATGAGCGGCAGCAGCGACTGCGCCAGGCGGGAGAGGTTCCACTGGGCGATGCGCGGCTGGTTGCCGTAGGCGTAACGTCCGCCGCGGTCGATCGAGCTGTAGACCGTGCCCGGGTGGTAGGCGTCCATGAATGCGCAGGGGCCGTAGTCGATCGTCTCGCCGGCGATCGACATATTGTCGGTGTTCATCACGCCATGGATGAAGCCGACGCCGAGCCATTGCGCGATGAGGCGGGCCTGCCGGGCGATGACGGAATCGAGCAGCGCCCGGTAGGGTCGTTCGTCGGCCTCGGCTTCGGGGTAGTGCCGAGCAATGACGTAGTCGGCAAGGCGCCTGACGGCCTCGGTGTCCCGACGCGCGGAGAAATACTCGAAGGTCCCGATGCGCACATGGCTGCGCGCCACGCGGGTGAGCACGGCCCCGGGAAGCTCGGTCTCGCGGTAGACGGGCTCGCCGGTCGCCACCGCGGCGAGCGCGCGCGTGGTCGGGATGCCGAGCGCGTGCATGCTCTCGCTGACGATGTACTCCCGCAGGACCGGTCCGAGCCACGCCCGCCCGTCGCCAGCACGCGAAAAGGGCGTGCGCCCGGAACCCTTGAGCTGGATATCGAAGCGCTCGCCCCGTGGGTCGAGGACCTCCCCCAAGAGGATCGCCCGTCCGTCGCCGAGCTGCGGCACAAAGCCCCCGAACTGATGGCCGGCGTAGGCCATGGCCAGCGGCTCCGCGCCGTCCGGCACCGCGTTTCCGGCCAGCACGGCGAGCCCGATCGGGCGAGCTCAACCGATCATGATCAAGCCCGAGCTCGACGGCGAGGGCCTGGTTGAGCTTCACCAGCCGCGGTCCCGCGACCGCAACCGGTGATTGCCGGGCGTAGAAGCGCGAGGGCAGGCGCGCGTAGGTGTTATCGAAGACAAAATTCATCCGGGTCTTCCGATGATTTTACTCTGGAAAGCTGGAGTCGGTTTGGCTCCAGAACAAGCAGTGAGAACTCGGTGGGGTAATGCCGGCCGGAAATTCCCTTCGCCAAAGGCACAGGTCTGGAGCCAGCCTCGACAAACAAGGGGCGCTTGGGCGCCCCTGTAGTCTTGCCGCCGCCCTTCCGTGGGATCAGGGGGATCAGGCGTCGAGATTGTCCAGCGCCTTCTGGAAACGGTTGGCGTGGGAGCGCTCCGCCTTGGCCAGGGTCTCGAACCAGTCGGCGATCTCGTCGAAACCCTCGTCCCGGGCGGACTTGGCCATACCCGGGTACATGTCGGTGTACTCGTGGGTCTCGCCGGCGATGGAGGCCTTCAGGTTGTTGCCGGTGCCGCCGATGGGCAGACCGGTGGCGGGGTCGCCCGAGGCCTCCAGGTACTCCAGGTGGCCGTGGGCGTGGCCGGTCTCACCCTCTGCGGTGGAGCGGAATACGGCTGCTACGTCATTGTAGCCCTCCACGTCCGCCTTGGAGGCGAAGTAGAGGTAACGGCGGTTGGCCTGGGACTCGCCTGCGAATGCGTCTTTGAGGTTCTGTTCGGTCGTGCTGCCTTTGAGATCCATGTCTTCCTCCGGAGTGATGATCTATGAACGCGGATAACATACGAGACCGCAGAAAATAGCGCCTGCCCCGGCGCAAAAGAAATTGTTTGTTCCAATGATGCCGATAGTCTGAGCTTATCGACGCTCGTCGAGATAGGCGACGCAGCCTAGATCTGCGGCCCTCACCGCGTGCGCAAGTACATCCACCGCTTCGATACGCGGAAAAGACCTGCGCCAGGCCAGGGCAACTCGCCTTGTCGGAGCCTCCCCGGCGAAAGGCAGTAGGCGAACCAGCGGCTCGGAGAACCTCTCCACCGCCGCAGCGGTGCAGGGCAGCACCGTAATTCCCACCCCGCTGGCCACCATGCAGCGGATGGTCTCCAGCGATCCGCCCTCGAAGCCGCGCTGCAGGGTCCCGCCGCTGGTGGCGGACTTGACGCATTTCGGGCAGACCTGAAGTACCTGATCGCGGAAACAGTGCCCCGCCCCCAGCAGGAGCACGTCCTCGTCGCCAAGTCGGTCGGCGTCCACCGCATCCTGATCGGACCACCGATGGCTGCCGGGAAGCAGAACCGAGAAGGGCTCGTCATACAAGGGACGCGTGAGGACGCCCGGCTCGTCGAAGGGGAGCGAGATGAGGATGACGTCCAGATCGCCGCACTTGAGACGCTCGCTCAATATGGCCGTAAAGTTCTCCTCGATCAGCAGGGGCATATCGGGGGCATGCGTCGCGACCCGGGGTACAAGCCGCGGCAGTAGGTAGGGGCCGATGGTATAGATGGCCCCGAGGCGCAGCGGACCGGCGAGCGGGTCTCTGCCGCGCCGCGCCAGGGCCTTGACGCCGTCGGCCTCCTCCAGAACACGCTGGGCCTGCTCGACGACCTGCTGGCCGACGGCGGTTACCATAACCTCCCCTGCACCGCGCTCGAACAGACTCACACCAAGCTCGTCCTCGAGCTTCTTGACTGCGACACTCAGGGTTGGTTGACTGACGAAACATGCCTCCGCGGCGCGTCCGAAATGACGTTCCCGCGCGACGGCAACAATGTATCGAAGCTCGTTGAGCGTCATCGCAAACCCGAAATCCCCCAAACAATCATGTCCGTTTTTTGAACCGTTAACCGTGCCTCGGTTTCAGACACTGGCATAAAGCATTATTCTATCTTCGGTAGTTAGTTGGGAAGTATCCAGGGAAATCCATGGTCTGCCAGCCGCGAGAGGGAAAACCGCGCGTATTGATTCCGCTTCTGAAACGGGTGCGCCCATGATCGATTCCAAGGTGCAAGCCGGCGTGCCCGCCACCGACAGCCTGCGCGTTCTGCAGCTTACCGATACCCACCTGTACGCCGACCCGCAAGGCCGACTGCTGGGTCAAAGCACGCGCCGTACCCTGGAACTGGTCTTGGATCTGGCCACCGGCACCCAGGGGCTCATCGACCTGATCCTATTGACCGGGGACCTGGTCCACGACGAAAGCGCCGAAGGTTACCACTATTTGCGAAGGCGGATGGCGGACCTGGGCCGGCCTTGTTACTGCCTGCCGGGCAACCATGACCTGAAACCGCTCATGTCCTCGTGCTTCGACAGCGAGAGCGTGCGCATGGCGACAGCGGTCCAGGTCGGCGCCTGGAACCTGGTGCTGCTCGACTCGACAACACCTGGCGAAGACGGCGGACACCTGGACACCGGTGAGCTCGCGCGGCTGCAAGATGCGCTGGTGCAACGACCGGACGACCCTGCTCTGATTTGCCTTCACCACCAGCCTGTCCCCTTAGGCAGCCATTGGATCGATACCATGGCCCTGGACAACCCGGATGCCTTCTTCGACATCATCGACCGTCATCCCCAGGTGCGCGGGATCATCTGGGGCCACGTCCACCAGGAGTTCTCCAGCCTGCGCAATGGCGTACGTCTGATGGGGTCCCCGTCCACCTGCGTTCAGTTCAAGCCGGGCACGGAGGAGTTCGCCCTCGACGAGCTCACGCCCGGCCTGCGGTGGCTGGAACTTCACCAGGATGGACGCATCGACACCCGCGTAGCGCGCATCGCTGCCTATCCCGACCCCCTCGTGCTGAGCACCGGCGGCTACTGACGACCCCTCGCGGATTCGGGATCACTCCGCGAGATCCACCGGCAGGCCGTCGCCAACCTCCAGACCTGTATCCGTGTGCCAAACACGCACGGCCAACACCTCGACACCCGAGGCGGCGACCTCCACCAAACGCGCACCATAGGCCGGATCAATCGACCAAGCCGGCGCGAAGCGCTCCCCCTCGGGCCGATTCAGGCCGAACAGGATGACGCCTCTGCGCCCCTGCTCCACCGCCGCCAGAAGCAAGCCAAGGTGCTTGCGCCCGCGGTCGCTGACCGCATCGGGGAAGCGCAGACAATCGCCGTCCAGCAGGGTCGCGTTCTTGACCTCAACCAGGACATCGGCGGTAGGCCCGTCCAATAGGGCGATATCCAGACGTCCCTTGGGGTGTCCGACAGGGGCGAAGCCTACCTCCCGCTTCAGCTCCCGATAGCCGCTCAGGCGGGAAATCCTGCCGGCGGCGATCCCTTCGGCCATCACCGAATTGGTGCGTCCGGTATGAACGCCGACCCACCCACCGCCCATATCCACCCGCTCCAGGGTCCAAGCCAGCTTGCGCCGGTGATTGTCGCTGTGACTGAGCTGGACGGCGTGCGCCGGGCTCCCAGCAGGTCGCCATAGTTCCGGTATTGGGTACGTGGGCGGTGACTCGCGAGCCGTCCGCGAGCTCGACATCCGCCAGAAATCGCTTATAGCGGCGCAGGATGCGCCCGTCGGTGAGGGGGGGAAGCTGCAGCTCGGATCTCCTAGTGGGTGTCGAATCCGCTGAGATTCTGAAAGGCCCCGGGCTCGCAGGCGACGCCCGTCACATCGGCCATGGGCGGCCCGTTGCGCAGCCATTCGCGAAGCTGGCCCACCTGATCCGGCTCGCCGCACACCATGACCTCCACCCGCCCGTCGGGCAAGTTGCGCGCGTATCCCGTCAGCCCGTGGCGCAGCGCCTGCTCCCGGGTGGCGGCGCGGAAGAACACCCCCTGAACCCGGCCCGCCACCAGGCAGCGGAAACACACGCGTTTGTCCGTCGCTTGCTCACTCATTTTCTCTGTCCTCTATCGCCTGCGGGCCTTCTAACCCGTTGCGCCTGTTGTTGCGAATCGCTCCCCGGGGCGTCGTCCCGGGCTGGTATGTCACGCCCCTTCGGGGCTGCAGATCGGACCGCAGATTGGCGTGGAACGCGGAACCAGGGAATTCCACCCCGGGCCGAAAGCCGACCTGAAGTCCCCCGCCCGCTCGTGGATTCGCTTTGCTACGCCGATCACCCAAGCTCGAGCTGCGCCGGTCTAGTTCGCCGCCTTTCGACGCTCGAGCTTATAACGGGTGAAGCTCGTCTTGGCGTACTCCCCGTTCACCACATACTCGCCGAGCCACTGGAACTCCCGCGCGTCCCGCGTTGCACCCGTGTACCTCGCAATCAGATTGCCGTCCAGGTCGAAAAACGCGAACACCGGCGTCGCCCGCACGCGAAACTGCTTGAGCGCGAAGTCCTTCTGCGCCTGGGTATTGCCCCGGAAGTCGGTCACCTCCACATCCCCCTCGATGTCCACGGGAAACACCAGAAAGTGCTCCTTGAAATAGTCCTGGATCTCCGGCTGGTTGAGTACCGTGGTCTTCATGCGGTGGCAGAAGGGGCACTCGTCCATCTCGAACATGATCAGGATGCCCTTCTTTCCCTGATCCCGCGCATTTTCCAGCTCCTCGGAAAAATCCCCGAACGTGGTATCGAAGAAGTGATCCTGCGCATCCCTGACCGCCCCGAACGCCGCACTGGCGGCGAAGAGCATGAGCAGGCCAATAAGCGCCCGCCTCTTTGTAATAGACCCGACGGTGACAGCAATCATGCGACCTAACCTCCGCAACCCCGGTAGTTCTCTTGGAAACGGGGATTGTCCAGGCATTGCCGCCTCGGATCAACGTCACCCCGCGCCGATGGGGTTCGGGCACCGGCGCCCGCGAGCCCTTTGGAGTTTGCAGGCTGCGGCTTAGAATAGTGTTTTTTTCGGGGCAAACTGCGCCCCCTCGGAACGGGAGCTCCCATGACCGTCACCATCTATCATAATCCGCGCTGCAGCAAATCCCGCCAGACCCTGGGGTTGCTGCAGGAGAATAACGTCGAGCCCGAGATCGTCGAGTACCTCAAGACCCCACCGGACGCCGAAACCCTGGAGAAGCTGCTGGACATGCTGGGTCTGGAGCCACGCGAGCTCATGCGCAAGAAGGAGAGGGAATACAAAGAGAACGACCTGGCGAATCCCGACCTTTCGCGGGCGGAGCTGATCGCGGCCATGGTCACCCATCCGAAGCTGATCGAGCGCCCCATCGTCGTACAGGGACGAAAAGGCCGCCCTGGGCCGGCCACCGGAATCGGTCCTCGACATCCTGTAAGTCTCGAACCGGCTGCGATAGGTCACTTACGCAACACGCATCCGAACAGGAGCAGATAATGCAATGCCGTACATACTGATTCTTTACTACAGCCGCCACGGCGCCACCGAGGAGATGGCGCGCCAAACCGCCCGCGGGGTTGAGGAAGTCCCGGGCATCGAGGCCCGCCTGCGCAGCGTCCCGGCCGTGTCCACGGTGTGCGAGGCAACGCAGGACAGCATTCCGGCTGCAGGCGCACCCTACGCCGAGCTGGACGAGCTGCGCAACTGCGCCGGACTCGCACTGGGAAGCCCCACCCGCTACGGCAACATGGCCGCCCCGATGAAGTACTTCCTCGACGGCACCAGCCCCCTGTGGATGGCAGGTGCCCTGATCGGCAAGCCGGCGGGGGTGTTCACCTCCACCTCCAGCCTCCACGGGGGACAGGAGACGACCCTGCTGTCCATGATGCTGCCGCTCATGCACCACGGGATGTTGCTGCTGGGGCTTCCCTACAGTGAGACCGACCTACTGCGCACCAGCACCGGCGGGACCCCCTATGGTCCGTCCCACCTGGCCGGCCCGGAGAGCAACATGCCCCTGTCCGATGCGGAGAAGCGGCTGTGCCGGGCTCTGGGCAAGCGCCTCGCTCGCACCGCGTTGGCGCTCGAACCCGAAACCGGCGGTTGATCCGAATCTCCAATGCACCAGCTTACGTTACCCGTTCAGCTGCAGCCGGAGGCGGACTTCGTCTCTTTCCTCACCGGACCCAACGCGGAGGCGGTGACCGCCGTCACCGCCTGGGCAGAGGGAAAAGGCGACGATTTCCTGTACCTTTTCGGACTTTCCGGGAGTGGCAAGTCCCATCTGTTGCAGGCGGCATGCCGACTCGCGGTTCAACGCAAGGCATCGGCTGTCTACTTGCCGTTGGGGCATGAGGACTTGGTTCCGTCGGTGCTCGACAACCTGGAGCTTTGGGATATGGTCGCGCTGGACGATGTGCAGTCCATCGCCGGGAACGAGACCTGGGAGCGCGACCTGTTCGACCTCTACAACCGGCTCCGGGAGGCGGGAAAGCGCCTGCTGGTGAGCGCACAGGCCCCCGCCTCCGAGCTTGAGCTGACACTTGCCGACCTGCGCTCGCGCCTGGGCTGGGGACCGGGTTACAGGCTGCGCGCCTTGAACGAGGGCGATTGCGAGCGCCTGCTGCTGGAATCGGCGAAACGCCGGGGGCTCGAGCTGGGCGACGACGCGGTGCGCTATATCATGCGCCGCAGCCCGCGGGACGCCGGCTCGCTGATGCAGTTGATGGACAAGATAGACCGGGAGAGCCTGCGCACCAAGCGGCGCCCTACCCTGTGGCTGGTCAGGCAGATCTTGGGTACATCCGAGACCTAGGAGCCTTTCTGGCTTGCGCGTTCGTCACGAGGGAGCGCGGGGCCGCGGCTAGAACAGCTTCGTGAGATTGGCGACGGAGATGAAGGATGCGGGCTTTCCCATGGAATTGTCCTTCTGACCCTCAATCCTCCTTCCAACCCTTCTTCACCGCCTTGTGGGTCCAGATCCAAACGTATTGGGTCCCACTGACGATTACGGTCACTAGGCAAGCCCAGATCAGTGTCTGTATGACCCAGTCCGGCAAGGGCATGGGGCCGGCATCGGTGATGACCAACACAATCAGCAGGATCTGGAGTACGGTGTTGAGCTTGCTCACCAGGATCGGGGCCGCCTCCACTTCCTCGATCCGATAGTTGTAGAGCACCGCCCCTCCAACTATGAGCAGGTCCCGGAACACGACGGCCGCCACCAGCCAGACGGGGATGAGGGACAAGGCGCCGAGCACGAGAAAACAGGCCACCAGCAGGACCTTGTCGGCGAGTGGATCGAGAATTCCGCCGAGATTACTCTGCCAACCGTAATGCTTGGCCAGGAAGCCGTCGAGCCCGTCGGAAAGGCCCGCCACGACGAACAACAGCAACGCCCAACCGTACTGGTGCTCCAGCAGCAGATACAGGATCGGAATCACCGCCAGCAGACGAAGGAAGCTTATGATGTTGGGTAGGTCCCGGAGCCTCAAGGTAGCGAACACCTCCCATTAGGGCAAAAAAACCTGTCGAGATCGGAGGGCCTCCCCCGACAGGCCTGTCAGGTGGAATTCTAGCCCTCGCTCGGAGCCGTTGTCCAAGTAACGAAGCCCGCCCGGGAGTCGGTCCGTAGAGACTCATCCCTGGCTGTACTAGAATGGCGCGAACCCGATTCGCGGAGCCAGACGTGCCAAAGGATCCCCTCGCAAAAGACACACCTTCCCTCAGCTATCGCGACGCCGGGGTCGACATCGACGCCGGAAACGCGCTGGTAGAGCGCATCAAGCCGCTGGCCGCGGCCACCTTCCGTCCCGGCGTCCTCACCGGCCTCGGCGGGTTCGGCGCCCTGTTCGAGCTGCCGCTGGACCGCTACCGCCAGCCGGTGCTGGTGTCCGGGACCGACGGCGTGGGCACCAAGCTCAAGCTGGCCCTGGAGCTCGGCCGCCACGACACCGTCGGCATCGACCTGGTGGCCATGTGTGTCAACGACATCCTGGTCGCCGGTGCCGAGCCCCTGTTCTTCCTCGACTACTACGCCACCGGTCGTCTGGACGTGGAGGTCGCCACCTCGGTAGTGGCCGGCATCGCCATGGGCTGCGAGCTGGCCGGCTGCGCCCTGACCGGCGGCGAGACCGCGGAGATGCCCGGCATGTACGCCGAAGGCGACTACGACCTGGCCGGGTTCTGCGTCGGCATCGTGGAGAAGGATGAGCTTTTGACCCCCGAGCGGGTGCAGCCCGGCGACGCCCTGATCGGCCTGGCCTCATCCGGCCCCCACTCCAACGGCTACTCCCTGATCCGCAAGATCCTGGAGGTGTCGCGGCGCGGATCTGGAGGAATCCCTGGACGATTCCACCCTGGGCGAGCGCCTGCTCGCCCCGACCCGGATCTACGTCAAGCCCCTGCTGGCCCTGCTGCGGGAGCTGCCGGTCCACGCCCTGGCCCACATCACCGGCGGCGGCCTGCCGGAGAACCTGCCGCGCGTCCTCCCCGACGACACGGCCGCGGTCATCGATCTCGACTCCTGGAAGCGCCCGGCGGTGTTCGACTGGCTGCAGAGCAAGGGCGGCATCGCGGATGCGGAGATGCTGCGCACCTTCAACTGCGGGGTCGGCATGGTCGTCTGCGTCCGCGGACGCCGACGCCGGGACGGGCCTGTGACCTGCTGGCCCGCTCCGGGGAGCACGCCTGGCCCATCGGCCGCATCGAGGCATCGGAGGGTCCGCCGAAGGTGATCTTTACCGGGGGAGCGGCAGGGTGACGCTTCCCGAGCCTCTGCCGGTGGTCGTGCTCATCTCCGGCAGCGGCAGCAACCTGCAGGCCCTCATCGACGGGGCGCAGGGGGATCTGCCCATCCGTGTCCGCGCCGTGGTCAGCAACGAGCCGGACGCCTTCGGGCTGGAACGAGCCCGTCGCGCCGGCATCGAGACCCGGGTGCTGAGCCATCGGGATTTTCCGAGCCGGGAGGCCTACGACGAGGCCCTGGGCAGGCTGATCGAGGGGTTCGATCCGGGACTGGTCGTTCTGGCCGGCTTCATGCGCATCCTCACCCCCGCATTCGTCGCCCGGTTTCGCGGCCGCATGCTGAACATCCACCCGTCCCTGCTCCCCAAGTTTCGGGGTCTGCACACCCACCAGCGCGCGCTGGACGCCGGCGAGAGCATCCACGGGGCCAGCGTGCACTTCGTTACCGAAGAGCTGGACGGCGGTCCGGTGGTACTGCAGGCCCGGGTGCCCGTCGAGCCGGGAGACGACGCGAACGGCCTTGCTGCCCGGGTGCTGAAGCAGGAGCACCGGATCTACCCTCAGGTGGTGCGTTGGTTCGCGCAGGACCGGCTGGAACTGGATGCGGAAGGCAGACCTCGGCTCGACGGCCGGAGCCTCGATCGGCCCCTGCTGCTCGATGAGCTGACGCCCGAGCAGATCAGCTGACCGGAAACCTCACTTCTTTATGGTGGTCAGGTCTTTCTCTTTCTCGCCTTTGCCCGCAGCGGATATCAGCTTCTGAAAGATATCCCAGGAGGCAAAGGTACCTGTGAGATAGGGCTGTAAGAGCTTCATCGGATCGTACCCGTCTACCCCGTCCATTACGCGCTTGCGCAGATCTTCCATCATCTCGCGCTGAAAGGGCTCCACGTCCGGCAGACCCAAGAGCTTGCGCAGTTCCTGTGCGCTCATGTCGATGTCGATCTTGAACTTCATTCGGAAGACTCCGCATTGGCATCAGTTGCCGAAACTGTGAACCAAGCCGCGCCGGGACGCAAGGCCTCGATCCATCAATGCCGGCTCGACCGAGGAGGCAGCTGCTCCGAAGGTGCCGGCTCTTCGACGACCAGGCCCTTGCGCACGCGCCGACCAAGGAGCAGACAGGCGCGGTCGAACGCCTTCTCCGCCTCTTTCGCATGCCACTCCCAATCCATGGGCGAGGACGTGACCGGAACCTGCCAATGGCCCGTGATCAAGACATTGCCGATCCGGATCTCCAGGGTCCAGTCGTGCCACACCACGTCCGGGTCCTCGTCCTCGTAGAACTCCTGCTCGGCGAGACGAACATAGTTGCCCGCCACCTCGTCCATGGATACCACGCCGGACACCACCAGCTTTTCATCGATGCAGCTTTCCCAGCCGGTGTGAACGGCCGAGGCAGTCGCCATCAGCGAATGAATGAGCAGGGCAGGTGTCAGCTTGAGCTGGAGCGGGCTGTCCCAATCCGGTTCCGTGGTGTCTTGTTCTTGGATCATTTGGAGGTTCGTCGGCGTAGGTCAAGCGAGCGATACCGGGACATGCCGACCGGCCTTCGGCCACTACACCCCGAGGATGGATTATGATGAACCAACAGGGCTTCGAGGTACAGCACATGAAGGTCGCCGTATTCTCCGATATCCAGGGTAATCTTCCGGCCATGGAGGTGGCCGTCGAGCACATTCTGGGCTGGTACCCGGACTTGGTAGTAATGGCCGGGGACTTGATCAACCGCGGCCCAAGCAGCCGCCCCTGCCTCGATCTGTTCGATGCCTTGCGCCGCGAGCGGGGTTGGCTGCCAGTGAAGGGGAACCACGAGGCCTGGGTGCTACGATGCGGCGTCGAGCGGCCCCTCGACGCCGTCGATGGAGACATGCGCCGGTTCGCGGACCTCGCTTACCGCCAGATTGCCGAAATTGAAGAGTCCCTGCTCGGTTGGCCCGATCACCTGAGCTTCCACGCCGGCCCCGGGGACAGCTGGGTCCATGTCACCCACGGCTCCATGGCCGGCAACCGGGACGGTATCTCCGCCAGCGTTCGGGATCAGGACCTGCAGGGACGCCTGCCGCAGGACGTCGCCCTCTTCATCTGCGCCCACACCCACAAGCCCCTGGAGCGCCGACTGGGCGACATGCAGATCATCAACGTCGGGTCGGTGGGCTCTCCCTTCGACGGCGACGTGCGGGCCTGCTACGCCCGGCTGGAGCTTAGCGATGGCCGCTGGCACACCCGTATCCTGCGCCTGCCGTACGACCGAGCGCGAACCGCGCGGGACTTCCGCGATTCCGGATTTCTCGACCAAGGCGGCCCCCTGGCCCGGATCATCTTCGAGGAGTGGCGCAGCGCCCGACTGCTCATGCCCTCCTGGCACCGGCGTTACCGTCACGCGGTGCGCAGCGGAGAGATCTCGCTGGAGCGCGCGGTTACAGAATTTCTTCGGTCTCTGGATTGAAAGAACTACGCATGTAACGAAACAGACGCGTATGCCAAGCCGGGGCCGCCCCGAAGTATCGTGTCTTCGCCGGGACAGCCCGTGGCACCCGAACCTGTTGTTTCACGAGACGTTCAACCGCAGGGTGAGGCGCTGCCGCACAGGCTCTCGAGAGCGCGCACGCGCTCACTCAGACGACAGAGCAGGCAGGGCACCTTGCGGTTGATGGCATAAACCAGCAAGGCCGCGGCAATCAAGGCAGAAAACACCATGCCGATCCAGGCATTATCGGTCACGCCCTCCAGACCGTAGGTCCCGTAGGCGAAAATCCCGAACAGCAGGGCAGAGCCAAAACCAACGATAATGGGAAACATGATTCGTCTCCTTCGAAACAGTACGTGGCTGTTAGTATATTAGCAGATTCTAAATTTGCAACCTTTTTTACCAGGCGACTGCGGTTTGTCTGGGAAGCGGCGGATGCAAGCTGCTTACCCCCTGTTTCCCCCTTTGCCTCCGACGCCTCAGCAAGTAGGATTAACCTACAATTTGCGCTGCATTTCCCTATCGCAAACCGGGAGCGTTCGGATGGCTAGGGTAAACGATACAGCAATGGGGACCGATCAGGGTCGAGCCCGCGAAGATCAGGAGGCTCCACGCGCCCTGGTTCGGCTGCTGGAATCGGCTGGCGTGCGCTTCAACGGCGGCCGCCCCTGGGATATCCAGGTCCGCGATCCCGAGTTTTACGACCGGGTGCTGCGCCAGGGCTCCCTCGGATTCGGTGAGGCTTACATAGACGGGGCCTGGGACAGCGACTGCTTGGACGAGACCGTCCACAAGCTGTTTGACGCCCGTCTCGACACCAAGATCCGTGGGGTCGCAAAGCTTCAGTTCCTGGGGCTGCTCCTGCGCAGCCTGGTCTTCAACCGCCAATCGCGAAAACGCGCCTTCCAGGTCGGTAAGCAGCACTACGACATCGGCAACGACATCTACTCGGCCATGCTCGATCCGACCATGAGCTACAGCTGCGGCTACTGGAAGGACGCGACAGACCTGGAGCAGGCCCAGATGGCCAAGCTCCGTCTCATCTGCGAAAAGCTGCAGCTTGAGCCGGGAGAGCGGCTGCTGGACATCGGCTGTGGCTGGGGGGGATTGGCCAAGCTCGCGGCCAAGAGCTATGGCGTAGAGGTCACCGGAATCACCGTCTCCAAGGAGCAACAACGCCTCGCGCGCAAGCGCTGTGCAGGCCTGCCTGTTACCATAGAGCTGATGGACTACCGCGACCTGGAGGGCCATTTCGACAAGGTGGTCTCCGTGGGCATGTTCGAGCACGTGGGCCCGAAGAACTACCCGGCCTACTTCGCGGCGGTGAATCGGGTGATGGCGGCCCACGGGCTGTTTCTGCTCCACACCATCGGCAACTACGACCAGATGCACACCACGGACGCCTGGTTCGACAAATACATCTTCCCCAACGGCCATATTCCATCGGCGCGCCAGCTCAGCAAGGCGATTGAGAAGGACTTGATCATGGAAGACTGGCACAACTTCGGCCAGGACTACGACACAACGGTCATGGCCTGGTGGGAGCGATTCGACAATGCCTGGCCTCAGCTGGCCGACAAGTACGGAGAGCGCTTCTATCGCATGTTCAAGTATTATCTGCACGCCTGCGCAGGTTACTTTCGCTCCCGCCATGGGCAGCTCTGGCAGCTGGTGCTGAGCAAACGAGGGCGCAGCGAGATCTACCGCTCCGTACGTTGAGACAATCGACCATTACCTGACGATCCTCCAGGGTGCATTCGGTCTTATAGTGCTCGTCGGCCTCGCCTGGCTGTTGAGCGAGGACCGGCGGGCGGTTGCGCCACGCTTCTTGCTAGCCGGCCTGGGTACTCAGCTCGGGATCGCGCTGCTGCTGCTCAAGCTCCCGCCTGTGAAGGAGCTGTTCCTCGCCCTGAATGAGCTGGTGCTGGCCCTGCAAGCGGCCACGCAGGCGGGAACGGGTTTCGTCTTCGGTTATTTGGGCGGCGGCGATGCCCCCTTCGAGGCCGTCTATCCGCAGAACAGCTTTGTCCTAGCCTTCCAGGCCCTGCCGTTGCTGCTGGTGATCAGCGCCCTGTCCGCCCTGCTCTTTTACTGGCGGGTGCTGCCGGCGGTGGTAAATGGATTCGCTTGGCTTCTGCGCAAGACGCTCGGAATCGGCGGCGCGCTGGGGCTGGGGGCGGCGGCGAACATTTTCGTGGGCATGACCGAAGCGCCGCTGCTCATCCGGCCCTACCTTGCATCCATGCCACGCAGCTCCCTGTTCGGGCTCATGACCTGCGGTATGGCCACCATCGCCGGAACCGTGATGGTGCTTTACGCGAGCATCCTGGGACCCGTTATTCCGGGCGCCCTCGGGCATATTCTGACCGCCTCCCTGATCAGTGCGCCGGCGGCGTTGATGGTCGCCGCGATCCTGGTGCCCCACGCCCCGGAGCAAGCCGCGAACGAGCGGGTGGAGCTCAAGCACGCTTACGGCGGCGCCATGGACGCGATCACCCGCGGCACCCTGGACGCCATCCCCTTGTTCCTGAACATCATCGCCCTGTTGGTCGTGCTTGTGGCCCTGGTAACCATCGCCAATCAGGCGCTGGGGATGCTCCCGAATGTCGCAGGGGAAGCGCTTAGCCTGCAGCGCATACTCGGCTGGGCGATGGCCCCGATCGTCTGGCTGATCGGCATCCCCTGGGCGGAGGCACAAACGGCAGGTTCACTCATGGGGATCAAGACCGTCCTCAACGAGCTCCTGGCCTACGTCGAGCTCGCAGGGCTGCCCGAGGGGAGCCTGAGCGGGCGCAGCCGGCTGATCATGACCTACGCGCTGTGCGGGTTCGCCAACTTCGGCAGCCTCGGGATCATGATCGGAGGACTGGGGGCCATGGCCCCGGAGCGCCGCGGTGAGATTGTGGCCTTGGGGATGAAATCCATCCTGGCCGGTACACTGGCTACCCTGATGACAGGCGCCGTCGTGGGGATGCTGCTGTAGGATTGCGTTCGCTGAATAGCCAACCGCATCCGCCGCCCCGACCATCTCGGGGCGGCATAGGGCGAAACAACGAAACCGGCGAGCAGCACCCACAGAGCGACCGTCAGCTTGATGAGGACAGGCTAACGCATAAAGAACTTCCCGAACCAACGAATTGAAAACAACAGAACCAGATATCTGCGGCCAGAACGAAGTTAGTAAAAACCCTTGTTGTCTCACAGACAACAACCCGGTCGTTACCGGTTGAACGAGGTCCGGACACTGCACAAGCCCCGGACGGGAGGCTCTGAGCCGCAAGCCTTTTTTCCGTAAGACGGGCTCAGGGTTTGAGCCCCCGCCTACCTTAAAATTGGCATCATACCGAGACAATCCGCGGGGAAACGAGACCATGACTCGAGCGAGAGAAAAGAACCAACCATCGTTGGCGCTGAGCAAGGCGCCCACGCGTGACATCGTCATTCAGCGCAGCGCAATCGCAGGCTTCCGCCACCACGACGCCCCTTTCCTTTGGGATGCACTGCGCCCGCGTCTGGCGATAACCCTGGCGCGTGAACCGCACAATTCCCACGATCCGGACGCAGTCGCCCTGTTTTGGCGCGGCAGGAAGCTCGGCTACCTACCGCAAAGCGAGAACTTCGTGGTCGCGCGCCTCTTGGAGGGCGACCGCCCTCTAAGCGCACATATCCGCCGCCTGACACCGCAGGCCGACCGAAACCTGAAGATACAGGTCGAAGTGCTCCTGCACTGATCACTGCCAAAGCTCGTCTTCTAGGAGTCTGTCCCGCTGCTGTAAAATCGGTGCATACTGCGGCGTGGGCGCTAGCAAGCCGCGCGCTAGACCAACCGGGAGATGCGACCCCATGAGCGACCCGATCCTAGGCAGCTGCTGGCACTGCGGCCAAGCCCTGACTGCCGCCGACTATGGGCGCGAGACCAATTGCCCCGGCTGCTCAAAGCCCACCCGGGTGTGCCGCAACTGCCGCCATTTCGCCCGGGGTCGGCCCAACGACTGCGTAGAGCCTATGGCGGAGCCCATCCTGGAGAAGGAGCGGGCCAACTTCTGCGAGCTCTTCGAGCCGACAGACAGTCCCGCCGGCGGAGGTCCAAACGCCGCAACCGGCGACCTGATCAAGGCCGCTGAAGACCTGTTCAAGTAGCTGCGTCATGAATCTAGGTATTCCCCTGAGACTCCAGACATCAGCCTTGCTCGCGATGGTTTCGGCCCTGTCGGCGCTCCTTATCGGCGTTACCACCTGCGCCGGGCCGTCCGCGTATGATGCAAAGCGCGAGGCACTGGTGACCGAGATCGAGCGACAGGTCAAGGCGACCGGGTACGAGCTGGGCACCGACCGCCTCGACCCGGCCGTCGCCGCCGCCATGAGAACCGTACCACGGCATCTATTCGTCCCGGCACACTTGAGGGACGAGGCCTATGTGAATCACCCCCTGCCCATCGGCGCAGGTCAGACCATCTCGCAGCCGTACATCGTAGCGATCATGAGCCAGCTGCTGGAAGTCAGTCCCGGAGACAAGGTCTACGAGCTGGGGACCGGCTCCGGATACCAGGCCGCAGTGCTCGGGGAGATGGGTGTACAGGTCTACTCCGTGGAGATCGTACCCGAGCTCGCCGCGCGGGCCCGGGAAACGCTCGCCGGGCTCGGATACAAGAACGTCCGGATACGCACCGGAGACGGCTATGCCGGTTGGCCGGAGGCGGCCCCCTTCGACGGTATCATCGTCACCGCCGCCGCCGACCACGTGCCCCAACCGCTGATTGACCAGCTCGCACCCCAGGGGCGCTTGGTCATGCCGATAGGGGAGACCGGCAGGATCCAACAGCTGGTGGTCATGGAGAAAACCGCGACAGGAGCCTTGAAGCGCAAAGAGGTGCTGCCGGTGCGCTTCGTTCCAGTTTCCGGACCCAACATTCGCTGATTTTCCCGGAGCGAATCGCATGCAACTGGAGACCGAGGCCCGCGCGATCGAATCCTTTCACCTGCATCCGCGGGTGCTGCGGCTCGAATGCGGTGTACAGCACTACGACTGGGGCGTCCGACAGCCATCCCCGCAATTCTCGGCCGTCCGAATCCCGAAGGCCGGCCCTTCGCCGAACTCTGGGCCGGTGCCCACCCGGACCTTCCCTCCCGGGCAATCATCGACGGCGTCAGGGTACCCCTGGACTCGCTGTTGCGCGAGGCGGCGGCGGAGACCCTGGGCCAGGCCATCTCTTCGCGGTTCCATGGCGAGCTTCCTTTCCTGATGAAGATCCTGGCGGCCGACAAGCCGCTGTCCATTCAGGCTCACCCCAATCGGGCACAGGCGCTGCTCGGCTTCGAGCGCGAGAATCTCGCGGGCCTGCCGCGGGATGCGGCGACCCGCAACTACCGGGATCAACATCACAAGCCCGAGCTGCTGGCCGCCCTCGGCGATTTCTACGCCCTGCGTGGATTCCGCCCCGTGCACGAAATCGAGCAAATGCTCGCCTCGACACCCGAGCTGGCCCCGCTGGCCGGGCACAATGTGCGAGACGAGGCGGGTTTAGCCGCCCTATACGGCCATATCCTGCACCTGGATCGAGCCGGCGCGAGCGCACTGCTCCAGCCCCTGCTCGAACGCCTTGAGCTGGAGGAGAAACAAAGTCCATTCTCACCGGACGACCGGGAATACTGGATGCTCCGCGTCCACCACGAGCTCTCAAACCCGGGCCGCCCGGATCAAGGCTTGCTGTCCATGCTCCTGCTCAATCTGGTTCACCTGCGCCGGGGTCAGGCCATTTTCCTGCCGGCAGGGGAGCTGCACGCCTACCTGCAAGGCGCAGGCATCGAGATCATGGCAAACTCAAACAACGTGCTGCGTGGCGGGCTGACGCGCAAGCACGTGGACCCGGAGGAGCTGCTTCGCATCGTGCGCTTCGGCGCCGGATCGAACGAGGTGCTGGAGCCGCAGACCAATGCGCAAGAGCCGCAGTTGGCCGAGTACCGAACACCGGCGTCGGAGTTCTCCCTCAGCCATCTGGGGCTCGACTCCGGGCTCCCGTACGCAATCGAGCCTGGCGAGATGAGGCTTGCCCTGATAACCGAAGGCTCCGTGGAGGTAACGCAGGAAGACCAACCGCAGTCTGCAGGCGCACGCCGGGGACGCATTGCTGTTCCCGGCAGGGCAGATCGCCGGGTCTTTGCGGCTGAAGGGGCGGAGCTGTGGCTGGCGGGTGTGCCCGGCACAGGCCCCGGCTCGAGAAATACCGCCTAAAACAGCTCATCGATAACCCGCGGTGCGGCACGCTTGACACCGCCAGACTTCGTTCCACCCGATCCGCCACTGGCGTAGCCCACCGGCTTGGGTCCCTGCAAGGCATTCACGTACTCCTCGCGGATCCACTCGGCGCCCTTTTGCACCATGCCTTCGGGCGGATCCAGAATCGCCTGGGGCTTGTCCTTCAGGGCCTCGCGCATGAACTCCGTCCACATACCGAGGCCGGCCTGACCGCCGGTCTCGCCCCTGCCCAGGGGGTGGAACTCGTCGAAGCCCATCCAGGCGACGGTCACGTAGTCCTTCTGGAATCCGCAGAACCAGGAGTCGCGCACGTCATTGGTGGTCCCGGTCTTACCGGCGATGTCCTCGCGCTTCAGCTTCAGCGCCCTGCGCCCGGTCCCGCGTTTGATCACGTCCTGCATCATGGAGGTCATCTGGTAGGCCACACGCGGATCCAGCACCTGCTCGGCGAGGTTCCCCTCGCTCTGCGCAAGGGGCGCGGTCTCTGCGGTGGACTCCTCGTAGCGAGCCCAGCAATCCGAGCAGGCACGGGCCGCGTTCGCCTCAAAGACCACCTCGACCCACGCCGTTCTCGACCCGGGTGATGAAGTGAGGCATCACACGGTACCCGCCGTTGGCAAAAGGGGCAAAGGCCCCGGCCATCTGCAAAGGGGATACCTCCGCGGTACCCAACGCCATGGACAGGCCCAGGGGAAGCTCCTTGAGGTTGAAACCGAAACGTTGGATGAAATCCCTGGTCTCATTCAAGCCCAAGCGGTTGAGCAGGTTAATGGTCGCCAGGTTGCGGGACAGGTACAGGGCCTTGCGCATCGGTATGCGGCCCATGACCTTACGGTCGTAGTTTTGGGGATTCCATCCCGCCCGAGAGAAATGCTCGTCCCGCACCCGGCTGACCGGGGTGTAGCCCTTGCTCAAGGCCGCGGCGTAGATGAAGGGCTTGAAGCTGGAGCCGGGTTGACGGCGTGCGTCCACCGCCCGGTTGAACTTGCTGTCGTCGAAGTAATAGCCGCCCACCAGGGCGAGGATGGCGCCGTCGCGCGGGGAGAGAGAAACCAGGGCCCCGGCGACCGAGGGGATCTGCGACAGCTCCCAGGTCCCCTCATCGTCCTGCCAGAGACGGATCAGGTCACCAACGGCCACCGCTTTGGACACCTTGCTCGGCCGGGGACCGGCCCATTTCGAGTTCTTGAAGGGACGCGCCCACTTGACCTGCTTGAGGCCGAGGGTCACGCGCTCACCCTTGCCGATGTAGACCTGCGCCTCTTTGGCGCCCGCCTCGACGACGATCCCGGCCGTAAGCTCGGGCAACACCCGGACGTCTGCCAGCAGCTGATCGAGCTTCTGCTCATCGGCACCCGCGATGTCGAGCTTGGCCTCGGGGCCGTGGTACCCGTGACGCTTATCGTAGGCCCGCAGGGACTTGCGCAACGCGTCCTGAGCAGCGCGTTGCAGCCAGGACTCGAAGGTGGTGGTCACCCGATAACCTTCCAGGTACGCGTCTTCGCCGAAGCGCTCCACCATCTCGCGGCGCACCATCTCGGCCGCGTAGCCGGCCTGCAGATCCACCGCCTTGCGGTGCAGCTTGGCCTGGTCCTTAATCGCCGAGGCGCTCTGAAACTCGTCCTCCGTGATATACCCGAGGTCGCGCATCCGCCGCAAAATGTAGTTGCGCCGTTCGTGGGCCCGGCTCGGATTGGAAACCGGGTTGTTGGCCGACGGCGCCTTGGGAAGGCCGGCAAGCATGGCCATTTCGTGGATCTCGAGCTCGTCCAGCGTCTTGCCGTAGTACAAGGCCGCCGCCGCGGACACCCCGTAGGCACGATGGCCGAAGAAGATCTTGTTCAGATAAAGCTCGAGGATCTCCTCCTTGGTGAGGGT
This sequence comes from uncultured Gammaproteobacteria bacterium, assembly GCA_963802975.1. GTDB lineage: Bacteria > Pseudomonadota > Gammaproteobacteria > Chromatiales > Chromatiaceae > Thiosymbion. The sequence goes on along the minus strand of CAWDLA010000047.1, from coordinate 36,120 downwards.
GCGCTCGATGTGCAGAGAAAGCAGCAGCTCGGCGAACTTGCGCTGGAAGCTCTTTTCCCGGGAGAGGAAAAAGTTGCGCGCCACCTGCATGGTAATGGTACTGCCACCCTGGGAACGCTCCCCGGTCCGGGCATAGCTGACGGCCGCCCTCCCGATGCCCATGAGATCGACGCCCTCGTGCTCGAAAAAGCGGCTGTCCTCGGTGGCCAGAAAGGCATTCACCAGCGTAGGCGGGACCTCATTGAAGGAAACCGGGCTGCGGCGCTCGACGCCGAACTCCGCCATGAAAGCACCATCGGCACTGAACACGCGCAGGGGTTGCTGTAACCGCACCTCCTTGAGTACATCCGTCTCCGGTAGATCCGTCAGGGTGACGGCGACGAACGCGCTGACGGCGGTCAGACCCACCATCGCCAGATCGAGGGCAATGCCGAACAGGCCGGCGATCATATGCGTCAAGCTGCCGAGGAAGGAAGAGCGGCGTTTTACGGGCGCTTCGCGCGGCTCCGGCTTGATCGACGGCTCGCTCTGCCAATCCGGGGATATGGTTTCCTCGGCTTCTAAATCTTTCTCCACGCGGGACTCCATCCGAATTTTATTTGCAAATCAGGGGGTGTGCTCTTGGACCGACGGGTACAAAGGGGTCTGGCCTAGCGCCGGCGGTACCGCTCGCCCGGTCTTGCGATCCCGGACCCGGCGAAGCGGGGCCTTGCATCATTGACAAGGGCCGGGCTTTCCGAGAAAACGTCCCGTACGCACGACTGTGCTCCTCGACCGCCCTGGCGGCCGGAGACAAGGGCCTGAGCGCAGAATTCTACACCATCGCGCCGACTGGGAGACAAGGAACGTCTCGGCCGTCAGCGACCCGGCGGCTCCACCCCATACGCGGGGCCCGTCTCGGGCATCCGGGCAACGGAAGCGACAGAAAAAAACAATTGTTTTAAGCTTGCGTTTTCCTCGATTGGAGACCCAAGGAACGTGCTGAGCCCCGCCCCTGCGGCCGACACCCGCGAGCGCCTCCTTCAGGCGGGCATGGAGGTGTTTGCCGAGCACGGCTTCGAGGCGGCCACCATCCGCGAAATCTGCCGCCGCGCCGGCGCCAATGTGGCCGCCATCCACTACCACTTCGGCGATAAACGCCGGCTCTACGCCGCGATCTTCGACAGCGTGTTCACCTTGCTGCGCGAACGCCGGACCTCGTTCCTACCGGCGCAAGCACCACCGCAGGAGCGGTTGCGAATGTACATCCGCGCCCTGTTCGAGGAAATTTTCGACTGCGACGGCGATGCCCGCCGCTGCACTCAGCTCTCCGCCATCTACCTGATGGAGATGGCGCAGCCGACGGAAGTCCTGGACCGGGTGGTCGCGGACCACATGCGGCGGGACGCCGAGGAGCTCTACAGTATCGTCGCCAGCCTGCTCGGGGAGCAGTTTGGAAAAGGCGAGGTAATCGATTGCTCGGCCAGCGTAGTGGGACAGATCCTTTACTACTATCACGCCGAGCCTATCATCAGCCGCCTGCACCCGGACCGGCCGCCGGTGCCACAGCGGCTCGACGAGCTGTGCGACCACGTTTGGCAATTCTCCCTCGGCGGCATCCAACACCGCCGCGATTCCCTCTCCGGCGGATGACTGAAATGGCTATCGGGGCCCGGTTTCAACCATTTCTCTGGACGGCAGCACTTTTGGCCGCTCCCTGCGGCGCCGGCGAGCCGGACCCGGCCCTGGTCACCGCCGAGCCTGCGGTACGTGAAATCGCCCTCACCGGGTTCACCCGCGCGCGCGCCGAGCTGCCCCTGGTGGCGGAGACGCCGGGGCGCGTAGAGGAGGTCTCGCAGGATATCGGCGGGACCATCGGTGAGGACGGGACCTTCGCACGCCTGGACGATACCTTCATCGCGCTGGAGCTCGAAGAGGTAAAGGTCCAACAGGAGCGCCTCCACGCCCAGATCGACTATGATCGGCGCGAAGTCAAGCGTTACACCAAGCTGGCACGCAAGAACAACGCCTCCGCCTCCCAGCTCGACACCCTGGAGCAGACCCTGCGGGACAACCGCCACGAGCTGCGGGTCTTGGAGGTCAAGGAGAGGATCCTCGAAGAGCGCCTGGTGCGCACGCGCATCCGCGCCCCCGCGGGATGGCGCGTCACAGGCCGCGACCTGGAGCCCGGACAGTGGGTCAAGGACGGGGAGAGCGTCGGCCGAGCGGCGGACTTCTCCGCCCTGATCGTTCCCTTCGCCCTCACGCCGGAGCAGCACGCGGCCCTGACCGCATCGAGCGGCGGCATCAGCCTGCGACTGCCCGACCTGCAGCTCGACTTGGCTGCAACCATCTACCGCACGAACCCGGGATTCGACCCGGTCACGCGCAAAATCGCCGTGGACCTGGAGATCCAGGACCAAGTCGAGCCCCGCCGCGGAGGCCTGCGCGCCCAGCTGAGGTTGCGCCTGCCGGAGCGGACCGGGGCGGTGATGCTGCCCGACGCCGCGGTGCAGCGCAGCTACGAGGAGCTTTGGGTCACCCGCGAGGACGGCGAGCGTCTGCGCGTCATGCTGCTCGGCAGCAGCACGGGAGCAGACGGCGAACGGCTGCGGGTCGCCTCACCGGATATCAAGCCGGGGCAGCGCTTCCGGCTTTCGCGGCGGAAAGCTAGCAAGTGAGGCCCGTCGTCCGCTTCACCCTGGGTCAGCGGGTCCTGTTCAACCTGGTCTTCGTCCTCTTGATGGTGGCGGGCGCCTTCTCGGTGAGCCGGCTCTCCGTGGAACGCTACCCGGAGGTCAACTTCGGCAAGGTCATCATCAACACCATCTACCCCGGGGCCTCGCCGCGGGACGTGGAGGCCTTGGTCACCATCAAGATCGAGGAGGCCCTGGACGGGCTCGAGCACGTAGAGTTCATCCGCTCCAACTCGGTGCGCGAGCGCTCCACGCTGCTGGTCAAGTTCCGCGACGACACGGACTACGACGCCCTCTACGACGAGCTGCGCTTTCGCGTGCTCAGCATGCTGGACGAGCTGCCCTCGGGGGTGGACCCCCCGACGTTCGACCTCATCAACACCTCGTTCTGGCTGCCCGTAGTCTCGGTCAATCTGGTAGGGGAGCGATCCAACCGGGCCCTCACGCTGATGGCCGAGGAGCTCCAAGTGCCCCTCTCGCGCATCCCCGGCGTCATCGAGGCGGAGGTCGTGGGCGAGTACCAGCGCGAGTTCCACGTCTACCTGGACCCGCACAAGCTCAACGCCCAGGGGGTGAGCTTCGAGCAGGTGGCCGGCGCCCTCGAGGACGCCAACCTGACCATCCCCGCCGGGGACTACAAGGACGGCTCCGGCGAGTTCGTGGTGCGCGTGGACGAGCGCTTCCGCACCCGCGAGCAGGTGGTCTCCACCGTGGTCCGGCGTGACCTGGACGGCTCCTTCGTAACCCTGGAGGACCTGATCTCCGAAGCCTACGTCGGCTACCGGGATCCCCACATCATCACCTCCGTCAACGGCCGGGACTGCGTCACGGTGAAGATGCTAAAGGCCCCGGACGGCAACGCCCTGGACATCCACGACGCAGTCCGGCACATCGTCGACGAGCATGCCCCCAGCCTGCGGAAGCAGGGCGTAGAAGTAATCCTGACTCAGGACTCCACCACCTACATCAACGAGTCCATGAGCACCCTGGGCTGGAACATGGCCGTGGGTATAGGGCTGGTCAGCCTGATCCTCTGGTACTTCATGGGCATGCGAAACGCCGCTCTGGTCACCGTCGGCATCCCCTTCTCCTTTCTGGTGACCATGATCCTCATGGACCTCACCGGCAACTCCCTGAACGAGATCACCCTGTTCTCCTTCGTGCTGGTGTCCGGGATCATCGTCGACGACGCCATCGTGGTGATCGAGAACATCTACCGCCACGTGCAGGAGGGCACCCCCCTGGAGCAGGCCATCGTCAACGGCACCGCCGAGGTGATGCTGCCGGTGATCTCGGCCACGGCCACCACGGTGGCCGCCTTCCTGCCCATGTTGATCATGACCGGCTCCACCGGGGAGTTCTTCGCCCTCATACCCAAGGCCGTCAGCTTCGCCATCGTCGCCTCCCTGCTGGAGTGCCTGTTCATCCTGCCCTTGCACTACCTGGACTTCGGCCCGCGGCCCGAGGCCGGCGGCGTCCCTCTTGAGGACCGTGACAACGCCCTGCTGCGGGGCCTGCGCCGAGCCACCGACGCCCTGATCCGGCTCACCATGCGCTTCCGCTACCTGAGCCTCTCTCTGGTCTTCGTCATCTTCGTGGCCGCGGTGGCCATCCTCGGAGTCTCGATCGCCGGCATCGCACCGCTGGTCCGCATCAAGTTCTTTCCGGACGACTACACCCTTTACTACGCCTTCGTCGAGGGACCGGCCAACACCCCCATCGAGGTCACCGACGAGAAGACCCGCGAGATCGCCCGCTTCATCATGGACGACGGCCCCGGCTACGCCCGCTCAGCGGCCGGCTTCGCCGGCTTCGTCATCAACGAGGACTACGAGGAGGAGTTCGGTCACAATCTGGGCACCGTCGCCGTGCCCCTGCCAGAGCGCAAGGAGCGCGACTTCGACGACCCGTTGGAGCACCTGGATGCCATGCGCGAGCGCCTCAAAGAGCGCTTCGCCAAGGACGGCATCGAGATCCGGGTGCGGGCGGAAAAGGACGGACCGCCCACCGGTAAGGACGTGAACGTCCAGATTGTGGGCTCGGACGAGCGCGCGGTGCGGGGCCTGTCCGACGGGCTGCTGCGTGCCCTGCGGGAGAGTCCGGAGCTGGGACCCCATCTCACCGAGCTCAAGGACAACCGGGGCCGCCCCGCCCGGGTGTTCCGCCTGGAGGTGGACGAGCCCAGGGCCCATGAGCTCGGGCTGAAGCAGGGAGATGCCGCCCGTCTGGCCGCGGCGGTGCTCGACGGCCGCTACATCGGCGACTATCGGCTCAGCGACGAGGAGATCGATCTCAAGCTCCGGATCGACCCGAGCTACATCGACGCCCCGGAAGCGGCGCTCTCCATCCCCGTGCAGGAGCACCCTTCGGGTCCCGTGCACCTGGGGGACATCGTCCGTCCGGTGGCGGAGATCCAGCCCGGCGAGCTCAAGCGCTACCGCGGCCAGCGCAGCCTGACCATCACCGCCAACATCAAGCCGGGCGCGCCCATCTCCTCGACCCGGGTTGCGGCCTGGGTCAAGCAACACTACCAGGAGATCCGCGACCGCTACGCGGGGGCCACCCTGGTCTTCGGCGGAGAGTTCGAGGAGACCCAGCGCTCATTCGACAGCCTGACCCAGGCATTCGGGCTGGCGGTGTTGTTGATCTACCTCATCCTGGCGACCCAGTTCAAATCCTACGTCCAGCCGCTGATCATACTCTCGGCGGTCATGTTCTCCATCATAGGCGTCGTCTTCGGCAAGCTGGCCACCCAATCCCTGTTCACCGTCAACAGCTTCATCGCCGTGGTGGGCGTAACCGGCGTTGTGGTCAACGACTCCCTGGTCCTGCTCGACTTCATCAACCGTCGTTACCGCGAGGGCATGTCCCGCATGCAAGCCGTCGCCGAGGGTGTGCACGTGCGCCTGCGCCCCATCGTGCTGACCACCCTTACCACGACCCTGGGCCTGTTACCCATGGCTATGGGCATCCCCAGCTACTCCCTGGTCTGGGGCACCATGGCGTCCACCTTCGTCACCGGCCTGGCCACGGCGACCTTCCTCACGCTCTTTATTGTCCCCGTGGCTTGGGATCTGCTAATGCAGGGAAAGGAGCGGAGGGCTGCGCGGCGCGACGAAAAGGCTACAGCCAGCACTTGAAGGTCACCTTCCGTCGTCCCGGGTGGGACGACGGCGCTCTCTGCATCTACCGGACCGATACGGCGCTGAGTGCTTGTTACGGGTCGGACAGTCCCAGCAGGATGCCGATCAAATCGTCGGCTTGCCCAAGATAGGGCGCAATCCGGATTCGAACCTCCGGGTGCTGGGCCTGCTTGCCATTGACCTCGAAGGGTATGTCTTCGGCCACGTGCCGACCTGCCGAGAGAAAGTAGGGCAACACCACGACCTCGCTCGCGCCGGCCCGAACGGCAGCCTCGATGCCGTCCGGGATGGAGGGCTCCGCGATCTCCAGAAAGGCGCAGGCGACATGACCGAAACGCCCGCCGGCCCGCTCGGCCAGGGCGTCGGCGAGCCCTCTGACCTCCTCGTTCGATGCCTCGCGGCGGCTTCCGTGAGCGACCAAGAGCAGACTACGCATTTCGTGTACTCCTATAGATAACGGCGTTCAGCCGCAAATCGACGCAAAAGATCGCACGCCAAGGCCTTCGCGTCTTGGCGTCTTTACGCGAGCTCCAACAGACATGCCTTGGGAGGGTGCTCGAGCCGCTCGCCGAAGCCGATGAGCCGGAGTATCAATGCGAGAGGCTCTTCGACGCCACTTCGTAGACATCCTTGGACAAAGACTCGACCTCCAGGATGCGTTCCAGCAGGGCGCACATCAGACCCTGGCGGCCGGCATCGAAACGCCGCCAGCGGACCATGGCCTGGAGCAACCGGGCGGCGATCTGGGGATTGATGGGATCGAGCTCCAGCACACGGTCGGCGAGGAACCGGTAGCCGGCTCCGTCCGCCGCGTGAAAGCGCACCGGGTTACCCATGCAGAAGGCGCCGACCAGGCTGCGCACCCGGTTCGGATTGGTGTTGGAGTAATCGGGATGGCTCAGCAGCCGGCTCACGCGCCCGAGGGTGTCCTGTCTCTTACCGGTTGCCTGGATGACGAACCACTTGTCGAGCACCAATTGATCATTTTTCCAATGCCGGTAGAAACCCGACAGGGCCTCCTCCCCCGACGCCCCGCCGTCATCGACCAGTAGGCGCAGCGCCGCGAAGGCGTCGGTCATGTTTCGGTCGGCGGCAAACTGGTCGCGGCACAGGGCCCGTGCCTGCGGATCGTCGCCCTGCATGAGGTAGCCGAGGCAAAGGTTCTTCAGGGAGCGCCGACCGATGGCCTCGGGCGTCGGCTCGTAGCGGCCCCTCTCCTTGTTCTCCTCGACGGCCTCGAGCAACTCATCGTGCAGCTCCGAGGCAATGCTCGTCTTCAGTGCCTCCCTGGCACGATGAATCCCGTCCACGTCCACGATCTGCATCTGGTCGGCCAGATAGGACTCCGACGGCAATGTGAGGATCTCCGCCAGCAGGGCGCCGTCCGTTCCGCGGCTCTCCAGCGCGTGGCCGAAGGCCCTGATGAAGCCGCTTGGCACCGGTGTGTCCGGCTCCGCAACCATCTGCAGCAGGATGCGCTGGTCCAGGGTCTGGGCCGCGTGCCAGCGGTTGAAGCCGTCGTTGTCCCGGGCCATGAGGAACATGAGCTCCTCATCGCTGTACTGGTAACGGACCTGCACCGGCGCTGAGAATCCTCGCAACAGGGACGGGACCGGCCGCTCGGGAATATCGAGGAAAACGAGCCGCTCCACACCCTCGCGCAGCTCCAACATGCGCGTACCTAAAGCCGCGGCTTCGCCCTCCCCCTTCCGCCGCAAGGGCAAGTCCTGTCCGTTGGCATCCAGCAAGCCCAGGGCAAACGGGATGTGCAACGGCTCCTTGTACGGCTGTCCCGGAGTCGGCGGCGTTTGCTGGGTAATCTCCAGACTAAAGGTCCGCGCTGCCGGGTCGTAGTCCGTGTTTACCTGAAGCTCGGGGGTGCCGGCCTGGGAGTACCAGCGCCGAAAGTGGGCGAGGTCCCGTCCGCTAGCCTCTTCCATGCAGCGCACGAAATCCTCGGTGGTCACAGCCTGGCCGTCGTGTCGATCGAAATAGAGGTTGGTGGCCTTTCGGAACAGCTCGGGTCCCAGCAGATTGGCCAGCATGCGGACTAGCTCCGCACCCTTCTCGTATACGGTGGCGGTGTAGAAGTTGTTGATCTCGATGTAGGACTCCGGGCGCACCGGATGGGCCAGAGGCCCAGAATCCTCGGCAAACTGATGACCTCGGAGCATGCGCACATCCTCGATGCGCTTGACCCCGCGGGATCCCATATCAGCGGAGAATTCCTGGTCGCGGAAGACGGTAAAACCTTCCTTGAGGCTGAGCTGGAACCAATCCCGGCAGGTGATGCGGTTACCGGTCCAGTTGTGGAAATATTCGTGGGCGATGACCCCTTCGATACCCAGGAAGTCCTGGTCGGTGGCCGTGTCCGGCCGCGCCAGCACGTACTTGGCGTTGAAGACGTTGAGCCCCTTGTTCTCCATGGCACCCATATTGAAGTGGCTCACCGCCACGATCATATAGACGTCCAGGTCATACTCGCGGCCGTACTTCTCCTCGTCCCAGCGCATGGCCTTCTTCAGCGAGCGCATGGCGTGATCGCACTTGTCCAGGTTCTCGGGTTCCACGTAGATCCGCAGGTCGACCTCACGCCCCGAGGCCGTGCGGTAGCGGTCGTCAAGCGAGCGCAGGTCCCCGCCCACCAGGGCAAACAGATAGCTGGGCTTGGGGACAGGGTCATCCCAGCGCGCCAGGTGGCGGCCATCGGCCAGTTCGCGGCTCTCGACCGGGTTGCCGTTGGATAACAGCACCGGGTAGTGCACCTTATCCGCGGCGATACTGGTGCTGTACCTCGCCATGACGTCCGGCCGATCCAAAAAGTAGGTGATGCGGCGAAAGCCTTCCGCCTCACACTGGGTGCAGAGCATGTCGCCGGAGAGATAGAGTCCCTCCAGGGCCGTATTCCGGGACGGGTGTATACGCACCCTCGTCTGGAGACGGAAGCGGTCCGGCACCCGGTGCACGACCAGGAGCTCGGACTCGACCCGATACCCGGAAGGTGAAAGATCCCTGCCGTCGATGGCTACCCATTCCAGTTCCAGCATCTCGCCGCTCAACCGCAGGTCCCCGTCGCCACGCACGGCAGCCGGGTTGCGGCGGACCTCAAGCCTAGCCTCCACCAGCGTCGTTTCCGGGTCCAGGTCGAAGTGAAGGTGGAGCGCGTCGACCAGGAACTCGGGAGGACGATAGTCTTTAAGATGTACAGTGCGGGGCGTGTTACGGTACATGAAGTGCCTCGTAGGTGGGAGGTAGGCCGGATCGACCGGTAACCAGCGGCTGTTCCCCGGCCGATCCGCTTGCGGCAACCCGCTGTTCGAGGTTTTTATTCCGGGCTGCGACTTGGAATTTCAAGCCGCCGGCCTCGGTATTCGCCGTTTGCCGCGCCCGACCCACCGAGCAATGCCAACGCAGGTGTAGGAGCCATGCCGAAAGTTGTGATGTATACGACCATGATCTGCCCCTACTGCATCCGGGCCAAGCACTTGCTGCGGCGCAAGGATGTGGAGGTGGAAGAAATCCGCATAGACCGCGACAGAACGCAGATGCGGACCATGCTGGAGCGCAGCCGGCGCAGAACCGTTCCCCAGATCTTTATCGATGATTTCCACGTCGGCGGATACGACGACCTGGCCGAGCTGGATGCCCGCGGCGAGCTAGATCCCCTGCTGGGCCGATGAGCAGCGTGAGCGGCGATCCGGGCCCATCGATGCGGCTGGACAAGTGGCTCTGGGCCGCGCGCTTTTTCAAGACGCGCCAGCTTGCCGTCGAGGCCATCAACGGCGGCAAGGTGCAGGTCAACGGCCAGCGCACCAAGCCCGGTAAGACGGTCCAGGCCGGCACACAGATGATCGTCCACAAGGGTTCTCTGGAGTGGGCACTGACGGTCAAGGCCGTCGCTAAGCAACGGCGGCCGGCGTCCGAGGCAGTCCTGCTGTACGAGGAGAGCGAAGACAGCCGGTTACGCCGTCAGGAGCTGGTGCGACAGCGGCGCGAGAGCGGCGACACGCTGACCGGTATTCCGGGGAGGCCGAACAAACGCGATCGGCGGATGATCCAACGATTCACCCGCCTATCGGAAGACTGACCCGAACGAAACTCCGACTATGGACAACGAGGTATTCCGCCGGACCTACCGCTCTATCAACGAGCGCTTTTGCCCCTACGAGAAGTGCATCCTGACCAATAACTGCAACTGCTCTCGCGCAAAACGTTTCTGCATCGCCGAGCGCGAGGGGGTCAACTGCGGCTCTGATGAGGCGCAGGCGATGTGCCTTGAGCTGCTGGAGCTCCTGCGCCAACAGGCCCGTTTCGCGCTCAAGGCCACCGACGAGCGGGCCTCCCTGCCCCACGCCAAAGCCATGCGCGTACAGGTCGGTGGTCTGCGCGGGCTGCACGCCGTCGTCGCCCCTGGCGAGCCGATTCCCGCGAAGATCGACGACATCTATGCCATCGTCGAGACGGCCCGCGAGCAGTTCGGAAGACTCCGCGACCTGCCCTACCAGCCCATCATTCAGCAGATCGCCGCCTACAAGGGCCGCAGACGGTTTCGTCGCCTGCGCTGAGACCGGCGCTCATGCGGCTGCGAGCGTCCATCGAACTACACTTGCAGGCATGCCGCAATACGGGCCGACCCGCTCCTGTGAAAGGACTGCCGGGTGGTCAAAGTATGCCGCCGGCACGATGGACAATTGCCACTGTGACGCGTCACAATTGGACTGTTTTTCGAGCCGGAGCGGCCATCACGACCTATGTTGGGGCAGCCGCTCGAAAAAAACTTTCACCTGCACCCCGATTCATGCACTATGTGGGCCTTCTGCGGATTTGGCCCGCAGTTTGCCCGGGTATTTTGGATGATCGCCAGCCACCACCCTGCGATCTGCCGTTCCAAACTTTCCGCGGATTCAGATGATCCGCCCCTTGAGAAATTTGGAGGAGACGTTCGAAATGACAGTAACCCACGATGGCGCAACCCGCACCAAGAACCAAAAGCTGCTGACATGGGTCGACGAAATGGCCGCGCTCTGCGAGCCCGATCGCGTCTACTGGTGCGACGGATCGCAGGAGGAATACGACCGACTGTGCGACGAGCTGGTCGAAGCCGGCGTCTTCACCCGCCTGAATCCGGAGAAGCGCCCGAACTGCTTTCTCGCCCGCTCCCACCCCAGCGACGTGGCGCGCGTCGAGGACCGCACCTTCATCTGCTCGACAAGCGAAGGAGGACGCCGGCCCCACCAACAACTGGATGGAGCCGCGACGAGATGCGGGCCACGCTCAAGGAGCAGTTCGACGGCTGCATGCGCGGCCGCACCATGTACGTCATCCCCTTCAGCATGGGGCCGCTCGGCTCGCCCATCGCCCACATCGGCATCGAGATCACCGACTCGCGCCTACGTGGTGGTCAACATGCGCATCATGACCCGCATGGGTCAGGCGCGTGCTGGACGTGCTGGGCGACGACGGCGAGTTCGTCCCCTGCCTGCACTCGGTGGGCGCGCCGCTGGAGCCGGGCGAGGAGGACGTGCGCCTGGCCCTGCGCACCGAGCATCGACGACAAGTACATCGCCCATTTCCCCGAGACCCGCGAGATCTGGTCCTACGGCAGCGGCTACGGCGGCAACGCCCTGCTCGGCAAGAAGTGCCTGGCCCTGCGCATCGCCTCGGTCATGGCGCGCGACGAGGGCTGGCTGGCCGAGCACATGCTGATCCTGGGCGTGGAATCCCCCGAGGGCGAGAAGACCTACGTCGCGGCGGCCTTCCCCAGCGCCTGCGGCAAGACCAACCTCGCCATGCTGATCCCGCCCGACGGCTATCGAGGGCTGGAAGGTCACCACCATCGGCGACGACATCGCCTGGATCAAGCCCGACGCAGGACGGCAAGCTCTACGCCATCAATCCCGAGGCCGGCTTCTTCGGTGTCGCGCCGGGCACCAACGACAGACTCCAATCCCAACGCCATGGAGTCGCTCGAAGGCCAACTGCATCTTCACCAACTGTCGCGCTCACCGACGACGGCGACGTCTGGTGGGAGGGCATGACCGACGAGCCGCCGGCGCACCTGATCGACTGGAAGGGCAACGACTGGACGCCCGGCAGCGGCCGTCCCGCGGCCCACCCCAACTCCCGCTTCACCGCGCCGGCCGGCCAGTGCCCCTCCATCGACCCGGACTGGGAAGATCCCGGCCGGCGTGCCCATCAGCGCCTTCATCTTCGGTGGCCGGCTGAGCCACGACCTTCCCGCTGGTCTTCCAGAGCTTCAACTGGGAGCACGGCGTCTACATGGCGGCCACCATGGGCTCGGAGGCCACCGCCGCCGCCATCGGCCAGGAGGCCATGCGCCGCGATCCCATGGCCATGCTGCCCTTCTGCGGCTACAACATGGCCGACTACTGGGGGCACTGGCTCAAGATCGGGCGCTCGCACGTGGCCACGCCGCCGCGTATCTTCCGCGTCAACTGGTTCCGCAAGGACGAGAACGGCAAGTTCATCTGGCCCGGCTTCGGCGAGAACATGCGCGTGCTCGAGTGGATCGTCGAGCGTTGCCGGGGAGGCGCCGGGGCCATCGAGAGCCCGCTGGGCTGGGTGCCGCCTTACGATGCCCTGGACTGGACCGGACTGGATTTCGAGAAGGAGTCCTACTACAAGATCATGAACATCGACCGCGAGATCGCGCGCAAGGAGGCCAACGATCAGGAAGAGCTGTTCACACGGTTCGGCGATCACCTGCCGAGGGAGATGGAGCTCGAGCGCGAGCTTCAGCTCCAGCGCCTCTACCATTCGCCGGAGGTCTGGGATCTTGGTGCGACCGCGTCGTCCTAGCGCGCGGACCAACGGATGTCCTGACAGTCGCCCCCGCCACGACCGAGGGCTCTGACACGACAGCCGATCGAAAACGGCGAATCGGGGCCGCAAAAGCGGCCCCTTTTTTTTGTGGCGGACCCGCGAAAGGGACAAGTAGCGCCGCCGCCGGACGGACGCGATGTTGCAGATTCAGGCAGAAAAGCTAGGGTTAAGCGTACACCCTTTGCTTCAAACTGATCCCTCGAGGAACCGCGATGAAACTGTTTCCGCGTACGCTCTTTCTGCTACCTACCCTTCTTGCACTGTTCGGCTGCGGAGAAAAACCGGCCACCTACAGCACTGACGTGAAGCCCTTTCTCGACAAGTACTGCATTCGCTGCCATGGCGAGGGGGGCGAGGGGGCCGAAGCCAGCGGCTTTCGCATGGACGATTACGACAGCCTCATGAAAGGGACCAAGTACGGCGCCGTCGTCAAGGCCGGAGACAGCTTCACCAGCGTACTGGTGATGCTGGTGGAAGGACGGGCGGACCCGACGTTGCGCATGCCCCATGACGATGGCGAAGCGCCCTCACAGGCGGAGATCGCTGCCGTGAAGGCTTGGATCGACCAAGGCGCGAAAAACAATTGATCACTACAAGAAAAACGGGGCTGTCTGCCCCGCTTTTACAGGTATTCGTATCAACCGGAATTATTCCCGTCGCACTCGAGGATGCACCGGAGCCCCGGGCATCGGCGGAGGCTCAGGCATAGCGCGCAGAGCAGGCATCTCCGGGGGCTCGGGCATGGCGGGCATTGGCGGCGGATCGGGCATGGGGGCTATCTCCGGCAAAGGGGGCCCCTGGACCATGGATCTGCGCACGTAGCCCGGGAAATCCGGATTTTGCCAGCCCTCCTCGGCCAGCTTCTCGGCGGGGGGACGCAGCCGGGAGGTGTAGTCGAGCACGGCCGCCTCGTCGCGCCGCGAGAAACCCTCAATCTGCTTCACCATCTTGGAATCGGCGTTCTTGCGCCTGTTCGCTCGAATCATATCGAATTGACGCACGAGGTAATTGTAGTGCTGACCGGCGATAGCGGGCTTGTGCTCTTCCTTATCGCCCTCTCCCGACTTCCCGTGGCATTTTTTGCAGTTCTCCTCATACAGCTGCTTACCATGCTCGAGGTCGTTCCCGGGACCGACACCATTGCGCGGAGTCATGGGCAGTTGGGCGACGTAAGCCGCCACGTCCGCGATTTGCTGTGGACCGCCGAGGATGCCGGGCACCGAGAAGGGGTACATCAATGGATTGTCGCGGTTGCGCGCCCGGATATCCGCCAGCTGCTTGATGATGACGGTCCGCAGCTGTCCGGCGATCTGAGGATAGGTGCCGTCGATGGTCCCCCAGCCCTCCGGTCTATGACAGACGGCGCAGGGGAGATAGGCCTCTCGCCCATTTGTCAAGTCGGGCTCAAGGGCCAATACCTCGTCGTATTCCGCTTGCGCGACCTGCGTCGGCGTCGCTGCAACCAGGGGACTCGCGGCAACCAGCGCAAGACCGAACGCACTTTCGCGCAACAAGCTCCTCGTATTCATCGTAACCTCCAGCACCGGATGGACCGCTTTCGGCACTTTCGACCGTGCGGCTCCCGTTTCGTTCTCTGTCTCAGCGCCGGAGGTTAGTACCTCGGCCCGCGGATTTGCAACCCCCCGGTCGGATTAGGGGACAACGGCATGAACCCCAAGGCCCGCACCGGGCCTAGCCGACAGGGGCTCCCCACGCATACCACGACGGATTCCAGAGTTCGTCGGGAAGAAGGGACGGAGCACCGAAGCACTCCGATCAGCTCAACGTCAGCTGCTGGTCAGGTTTCTTGCCGAGATGTTGGCGTGGAAGATGGCCTTGTGGACATCCCCCAGGCTCAGCATACCGACCAGCGTGCCGTTCTGCGCTACAGGGATGCGGCGGAAACGGTGGCGAACCATAATGGACGCAGCCCGCAGAACGTGCATATCCGGGGCCACCGTGACGGGATTGCGCGTCATGAGATCCGAAACCGATAGGGTCATGACATCTTTGTACTTCCCCATCTCCTTATTCAGATCGACGTTGCCCATACCCTCCTCCATGAGATTCTCCAACGTGGGGAACAGGCTGTGCAGCAAATCCTTCTCGGCGATGATGCCCAACAGCCGGCCTTCGTCCTCCACGACCGGGATACCGGGAATCCGGTACAGGCACATGATGGACGCTACCTCCATGACCTTGGTATCGGGACTGACGGTCCGCACGGAACGGCTCATTACTTCTTGCACTTGCATGAGATTAGGATCCTCGTATTGAAATGACCGGGCACAGGCCCGATCTTCGCTCGGCTCCGGATGACATGATCCCGGCGGCCGCACCTTGAATGTCGGCCGATTATAGCCGTTCCAATCCGTCCGGGAAGAAAACCGCGCCCCTCGCCGCCAGCGCCGCCGCGGGCCACAAAGGAGCATTCGCCGCCACGGGCGCGCCAGAAAACAGTTACCTCGGCAAACTTATCCTTTATAATTCAATAGGTTATACTTTAATCGCTGCTGATTCTCACTGTAATTTCCACCTCGGTGGGATTGATACTCGCCCAGGCGCTGCACCGGGACGACATGGACCGGCGTGTGGAGCTGGATGCCGAACTGGAGAAGGAGCATGCGATAAGCAACGTCGCGCTGGTAACGTCCGAGCCTGGCGAGACCCGCTCCTATCATTCGCATATCGTTGTAGAGCGCGACGCCACCCCCGCTAATTACATGATCCAGGATGACATAGAGCGGTCGAACGGCCTCAAACCTCAAGATTGGAGGTTGGCATCGTCTTCGCCGGATCCCCTTGTATCCACATAATCTTCGGGTGACTTATCCACCGGAGCAACGGGCGCTCACGCCTTGTCCGCAGTATATCCCGCCCCACCGCACCGCGGATTGGAGCCTGCTTATCCACAGGCCGCACACAGCTCGTTCCGGCTTTTCCCCTGGCTTTCACACAAGATGTAGTGGTTGACAGATCATCGAACAGCGTATATATTGTGAATTTAACGAGCTTGCCGTACCGCCCACGCCGTCTGTGGGCAACTCCCGAACAACACTGAACGAACCGCCCTGAGGAGGAAGCATGGCCCAAGAAGCGCCTTCATCCGTTCCGCCGCACACCATTGCCATACCCCCCGCGCCCAAAGCGCAGGAGAACCAAGCGGAGATCGCCGCCCACGCTCCCGGGCAGGTGCAGGTGATCCGACGCAACGGCAAGGTCACCCACTTCGATCCCAACAAGATCATGGTGGCCATGACCAAGGCCTTCCTGGCCGTCGAGGGCGGCAGCGCCGCCGCCTCCAGCCGCATCCACGACACGGTGCAAGACCCTCACCGACCAGGTGGCCACCGCCCTGACCCGGCGCCTGCCCGGCGGCGGCACCGTGCACATCGAGGACATCCAGGACCAGGTCGAGCTGGCCCTGATGCGCGCCGGCGAGCACAAGGTCGCCCGCGACTACGTGCTCTACCGGGAGAAGCGGGCCCGCGAAGCGCGCCGAGAAGGCCGCCACCGAGCCCAAGCGAGGAGCACCGGATCAACGTCACCCTGGCCGACGGCAGCACCCGCCCGCTGGACCTCGCCCGCCTGCACACGCCTGGTGACCGAGGCCTGCCGCGGGCCTGGACGCGACGTCGACGGCCAGGCCATCCTGGACGACAGCCTGCCGCAACCTGTTCGACGGCGTCAAGGAGGCGGACGTGGGCCAGGCCCTGGTCATGAGCGCCCGCGCCATGATCGAGAAGGAGCCCGAACTACTCCCTAGGTCGCCGCCCGCCTGCTGCTGGACATCCTGCGCCGCGAGGCCCTGGGCTTCCTGGGCGTGGCCAGCGGTGTCGACACCCAGGCGGACATGGCGCGAGCGCTACGCGCGACTACTTCACCGCCTACATCAAGCAGGCGGCGGACCTGGAGCTGCTGGACCGCCGCCTGCCGCAATACGACCTGGAGCGCCTGGGCGCCGCCCTCAAGCCCGAGCGCGACCTGCAGTTCACCTACCTGGGCCTGCAGACCCTGTACGACCGCTACTTCATCCACAGCGCGGACGGCGTGCGCTTCGAGCTGCCCCAGGCCTTCTTCATGCGCGTGGCCATGGGCCTGGCCATCAACGAGATCGACCGCGAGGAGCCGCGCCATCGAGTTCTACGAGCTGCTGTCCGTCCTTCGACTTCATGAGCTCCACCCCCACCCTGTTCAACTCCGGCACCCTGCGGCCCGCAGCTCAGCTCCTGCTACCTGACCACGGTGCCGGACGACCTGGACGGCATCTACGGCGCCATCAAGGACAACGCCCTGCTGTCCAAGTTCGCCGGCGGCCTGGGCAACGACTGGACCCGGGTGCGCGGCATGGGCGCCCACATCAAGGGCACCAACGGCAAGAGCCAGGGCGTGGTGCCCTTCCTCAAGGTGGCCAACGACACCGCGGTGGCGGTCAACCAGGGCGGCAAGCGCAAGGGCGCGGTCTGCGCCTACCTGGAGACCTGGCACATCGACATCGAGGAGTTCCTGGAGCTGCGCAAGAACACCGGCGACGACCGCCGCCGCACCCACGACATGAACACCGCCAACTGGATTCCGGACCTGTTCATGAAGCGGGTGGCCGAGGACGGCGACTGGACCCTGTTCTCCCCGGACGAGACGCCCGGACCTGCACGACCTCACGGGCAAGGCCTTCGAGGAGCGCCTACACCGCCTACGAGGAGAAGGCCGCCCGCGGCGAGATGCGGGTCAGCAAGACCATCAAGGCCGTGGACCTGTGGCGCAAGATGCTCGGCATGCTGTTCGAGACCGGCCACCCCTGGATGGCCTTCAAGGACCCCTGCAACCTGCGCTACACCAACAGCACCACGTGGGCGCGGTCCACAGCTCCAACCTCTGCACCGAGATCACCCTGCACACCAACGACCAGGAGATCGCCGTGTGCAACCTGGGCTCGGTGAACCTGGCCGCCCACGTGGGCGAGAACGGTCTGGACATGGCCAAGCTGGCCAAGACCGTCGGCACCGCCATGCGCATGCTGGACAACGTCATCGACTACAACTACTACACCGTGCCCCAGGCGCGGAACTCCAACCTGCGCCACCGCCCGGTGGGACTCGGCATCATGGGCTTCCAGGACGCCCTCTACAAGCTGCGCATCCCCTACGCCAGTGAAGAGGCCGTGCGCTTCGCCGACCACTCCATGGAGGCCGTCTGCTACTACGCCATCCAGGCCTCCACCGACCTGGCCGAGGAGCGCGGGCGTTACTCCAGCTTCGAGGGCTCCCTGTGGAGCCAGGGCATCCTGCCCATCGACTCCATCGCCCGGCTGGAGGAAGGCCGCGGCGACTATCTGCAGATGGACCGCAGCAGCACCCTGGACTGGGACAGTCTGCGCGAGCGGGTGAAGGCGCGTCGGCATGCGCAACTCCAACTGCATGGCCATCGCCCCCACGGCGACCATCTCCAACATCGCCGGGGTCAGCCAGTCCATCGAGCCTTCCTATCAGAACCTGTTCGTCAAATCGAACCTATCCGGGGAGTTCACCGTGGTGAACCCCTATCTCGTTGCTGACCTGAAGGAACAGGACCTGTGGGATGAGGTCATGGTCAATGACCTGAAGTATTACGACGGCTCCGTGCAGGCCATCGACCGCATCCCACAGGAGCTCAAGGATCTCTACGCCACCGCCTTCGAGGTCGATCCCCGCTGGCTGGTGGAGGCCGGCTCGCCGCCGCCAGAAATGGATCGACCAGGCCCAGAGCCTGAACCTTTACATGAGCCAGCCCGACGGCAAGAAGCTGGACAACCTCTACAAGCTGGCCTGGGTGCGGGGGCTGAAGACCACCTACTACCTGCGGTCCATGGGGGCGACACACCTGGAGAAGTCGACCATGGATGATGCCTCCAGGGCCAGCAAGCTGAACGCCGTGGGGGGTGGATATCTCTCTGCGGGAAACGGATCGGACGAGGTAAAGGCTTGTTCGATTTTGGACCCGGAGTGTGAGGCGTGCCAGTAAGAAGGGGCCAGGGCCGAGGTTCGAGGGCCGAGGAAGAAGGAGTTGAACCGCAAAGACGCCAAGGACGCAAAGGAAAGCGAAGAGGGGTTGAACCGCAGAGCCGCGGAGCGCGCAGAGGAAATCATATGTCGTCACGAACGCACAAGCCGTAGGACGAAAGATCAACGCATGTTTTCACCTCGCCACAATCATAGTGCCCATCTCCACCCCTCAGTGGCGAGGAGAGTTACTTTCTTTGAACGGCCAAAGAAAGTAACAGAAGAAATCCGCCCCGCCGCCACGACGACCTCTGCAGTTCTCGCGGCGATAGGCGAACCATCCGTCGCTCGATCCGGCCTCCTTGTGTCCGACGGCTTCGGCTGCGGTAAGGCGGTGGCTCTTTCGGAGCTCCGCCTTACCGTGTCCATTTTTTTCGGACGAGAGGGAACGGGTTGCGCAGAAACGCATAACGCTGAAGGTACGACTCTTCAATCCCTCTGGCGCGCCGAGCATCGCAGGAGGGTTCGCGACAGTGGGCGGCTTTTCTTTGGGGTGAGTCCGGTCCGTTCATCCAGTGGATGAACGCAACCGGGCGAACGGCGAGCAGGGAAGCGAGACTGGCCGGAGCACCATGGACGGTTTGTGGCACGGAATCACCGGGCCAGACAGGTGAACCTACGCTTCGTGGCCGTTCAAAAGAAAGTACCTCGGGGCCGCACGATGCGCTTAACCCGTGCACCATTCCTAATCGCGGCCACGAAAAAGTTCTCACGGTTAGATCGTTGGGTCTAGCTCCGCGCCGCTGGAACGGCAACACCCGCAATCCCAAGCTAGAGCTTGGGGGCGAGAAAACCACGGTAACCAACGGCTAACAGCCGGGAGACTGAGCACATGCCAAAGCACACATTTAGCGTCTACCAGCTAAAGGTCAGACTCCTGCGATCCAGGCCGCCGATCTGGCGCAGAGTCCTGGTGGCAAGCGATATCACCCTGGCGGGACTGCACGAGGTATTGCAGGTCTCCATGGGCTGGACCGACTCCCACATGCACCTGTTCGAGCGCAACGGGCAGATCTTCGGCAACCCGAGCAGCGGCTTCGACTGCCTGCCGGCGGCCGACGAGCGCAGCACCCCGCTGGACCGGGTCCTGCGCCGTGAGAAGGATTCCCTGAGCTACGAGTACGACTTCGGCGACGGCTGGGTACATCAGGTCACCCTGGAGAAGATCCTCCCCTACGACCCGCGGCAGCAGCTGCCGACCTGCGTCAAGGCCAAGGGCGCCTGCCCGCCGGAGGACGTCGGAGGTCTCTGGGGCTATTACGCCATCCTCGAGGCAGTGCGGGATCCCCGGCATCCGGATCACAAGGGGTACCGAGGCATGTTCGGCTCGGAGCTTGACCCGGGCGCCTTCGACGTCGACGGGGTCAACGAGATTTTACACGCCTGTTTCGGCAAGGCCGCCTGAACCGGGCGCAACGCACAACAAGAACCGCGCGGCGCAGGCTGCAACGCGCAACCAAAAGGTCACCGACAACCACACCGGTAACAAGCAAAACGAGGTGGAAGAAGATGCCAGATGCGCAATTCGACTTGGTAGAGAGCTATGATACGGCGCCCCAGAGTGATTGGTTTCACGCTTGCCGTGAGACAAAGAAGCCCTATGTCGTCGTCCGCACCAGCGAGAAGACGGCGGACGTCATGTGGGACTATGTCACGCTCCCGCCATGTTTCGATCAGATACTGATGTCGAACGCGAAGCTCCTCAAGGAGCAAGTGATCGCCATCTTTCAGAAACATTCCTCGGTTGAATCGAGCGTCCGGGCGAAGCCGACCATCGTCTTCTTCCACAACCTGACGATCACCAAGGCCAAGCTCGCCGCGAACGAGCTCTACAACCTGATCGAATCTGTGGTCGAAAACCCTGCGCAGTCCACAGACGCGGACACCAGGCAACCGGCAGGCCTGGCATCCTTTCCCTCTCCACAGGTGGAGACAAAGCCCAAGAAATCCAAAATGCCACCCCCGCCCCTTGCCGCCGAGCAGCAACAGAATGACGGCGCAGACGGCTTTAGCCTGACGGCTACCGGCTGACCGGATCCGAATGCGCCGGCTCTCGCCCACCGGGAACCGAGCCCCGGTGGCCTGATGTCCGCCGCACGCCCGAACAGACGCCCTGCCCGGGATAAGCGGGTATCGCATCACACGAGACAGACCGCCGACCTGCGAGCGGCATCGACAACCAACTGAAGCTGTAGAGGAGTAAAGATATGCTGAACTGGGACGACCCACTCGCCGCCCTGTCTAACAAGGGCGAAGAGCCCAAGATGCCGCCAACCGGCGCAGCCCCGGTATCCGCGCCTTTTGACTCGTACCCCGTTGAAGAGCCACAGGTCCAGCTTCAGGCCCACGACACCGCGGCGCACGTCCGCCCCGGTGTCGGCGTCGTCGCCAATGACACCCTGATGGCTACCGCGGGAGCAGCACCCGTGGTCGATCCCAACCCGATGCCGACCCAGCCGGGGCTCGCAGTCGACGAGCCCTTTATCAGTCAGCCGATCGCAGGGGACGCCCCGCGCGGTGACTCTAGCTTCGAGCAGGGCGCCGCGGGCGGTGCCACCGGTCTGGAAAGCCTGGAGATGGGCGCCGGGCGGGTACGGGTCGACGACAAGAAGATCATCAACTGCCGCGCCGACCTCAATCAGCTGGTGCCCTTCAAATACGACTGGGCCTGGCAGAAATACCTGGACGCCTGCGCCAACCACTGGATGCCGCAGGAGATCAACATGAACGCGGACATCGCCCTGTGGAAGGACCCCGACGGACTGACCGAAGACGAGCGCACCATCATCAAGCGCAACCTGGGCTTCTTCTCCACCGCCGACTCCCTGGTGGCCAACAACCTGGTGCTCGCCGTCTACCGCCACATCTCCAACCCGGAGTGCCGCCAGTACCTGCTGCGCCAGGCCTTCGAGGAGGCCCTGCACACCCACGCCTATCAGTACGCGGTGGAGAGTTTAGGGCTGGACGAGGGCGAGATCTTCAACATGTACCGGGAGGTGCCGGCGGTCGCCAAGAAGGCGGAGTGGGCACTGCCCTTCACCCAGTACCTGGCCGACCCCCACTTCAACACCGGTACCCCGGAGAACGACCACAAGCTCCTGCGCGAGCTGGTGGCGTTCTACATCATCTTCGAGGGCATCTTCTTTTACGTCGGCTTCGTCCAGATCCTGAGCATGGGCCGGCGCAACAAGATGACCGGCACCGCCGAGCAGTTCCAGTACATCCTGCGCGACGAGTCCATGCACATGAACTTCGGCATCGACGTGATCAACCAGATCAAGATCGAGAACCCGCACCTGTGGACGGAGGACTTCAAGCAGGAACTGGTGCAGATGATCCGCGACGCCGTCGACCTGGAGAGCGAGTACGCCCACGACACCATGCCCCGCGGGGTGCTGGGCCTGAACGCACCCATGTTCGAGGAGTACCTTCGTTTCATCGCCAACCGGCGCTGCGCCCAGATCGGGCTGCCGGAGCAATACCCCGGCGCCACCAATCCCTTCCCCTGGATGTCCGAGGTGTTGGACCTGAAGAAGGAGAAGAACTTCTTCGAGACCAGGGTTACGGAGTACCAGACTGGCGGGACTCTGTCTTGGGACTGACAGCGGAAAATTTCGCCCCGAACACCGGGGCGGAATTTTCCGCTCTGACATGAATTGCAGCCGTAGACTATTGAAGTGCGCACGACGACATTGCAGGTGAATCGCAGATGACGATCGCCGCCGCCATCTTTACTCTGCCCCTTCTGATCGCGAGCGCAGCGATTCGAGGCGTTGCCAACGCAGGTCTGCCCGCCTGCGACGACCTGCGCGCCTGCAGCAGAGACCTGGCGAGTGAGATGGCCAGATGCTGCGCGTGGCGGCCGGAAACGATCGCTCAGTACAGGCGCATGGGCAGCACCAACTTCGAGGAGGCCCCTGACGCATCGGCAGTATGCAAGAGCACTTACCAGACCCCCGAGAAGGCATCCGAGCCATGAGCCGCAATCGAGCCCGGCAATCCGCATACATGGACCCAAAGATCCGGGGCATCCGCCGGTTTCTGCAGGAGACGAGCTCCGTGTCGGTCCTGACCGGTGCCGGGGTCTCGGCGGAAAGCGGTATTCCGACCTTTCGCGACGCCCAGACGGGTCTGTGGGCCAAGTACGACCCGATGGAGCTGGCCACACCCCAGGCCTTCTCCCGGGACCCGGGACTGGTATCGCGCTGGTACGACGAGCGGCGCCGAAAGTGCGCGGACTGCGAGCCCAATTCAGGCCACCTGGCCCTGGCGCAGCTGCAGCGGGAATTCGAAACCGCCGGAAAAGGCTTCACCCTGATCACCCAGAACGTGGACCGGCTCCACCAGCAGGCAGGCTCCCACGATCCCATCGAGCTGCACGGGACCCTATGGGTTTGGCGCTGCACATCCTGCGGCAACGAGTGCGAAGAGCGGGAGATCCCCTTCCCGGAGCATCCGCCCCGCTGCGCCTGTGGAGGCGTGCGCCGGCCAGGTGTCGTATGGTTCGGCGAGTCCCTCCCGCAAACCGCGCTGGCGGCAGCCTGGCAAGCAGTGGAACATTGCGGGCTCTTCATGTCCCTGGGCACCAGCGGGGTCGTGGAGCCGGCGGCAAGCCTGGCTCGCGTTGCCGCCTCCGCCGGCGCGAGAACCGTGGAAATCAACCTGGAGGAGACCCCGCTCTCTGCCCAGGTGGATATCTCCATGCGCGGAGCGACCGGCAAGCTGCTGCCAGGGATTTTGTCCAATCTCTCTGAGAACGATGTGTGAGGCTTAGCGAAATCGATAGCGGAGATCCAAGAGAATGAGATCGATTCGACCCTTCAAGTGTTGCCGCCTCTGGTTGTTTGGAATCGTCGTCGTCGCTCTGGTGGCCGCCTCCAGCGCAGCCAGTCAGGCCAAGAAGGAGGACGCAAGCGTAACCCGCTGGATGAATGATCTCCGGGAAATTGCCGTCCCAATCGGAAATCGCCCCGATCCGAACGGCGCCCGTACCGACCGGGAGACACAGTAGCGCAGTATCTCCGAGAAGCGAACCATGATCCGCCCCGCCCAATCCAGCGGGAAGAATGCGAAACGAAGCAGCTTCGATGCGGACTCAAACGATCACGAGGGCCAGCATATGCGCCTTGAACACGACCAGAGCACGCACCCGCGATTGCTCCGTAAGCCGGCCCTCGGGGGCGTGTCGGCCACAACCCAGGTCAAAGTCGAGACCAAGGTCAAAAAGCGGGGAGGCAGCCGTTTCGTCGGTGCCACGCACCTCGACGACGCCCAGAGGGCGCAGATCTGCAGCGCACTGAAGAAAGAGAAAATCGGGGACGAAATCGGCCGTCAGATCTTCATCGGCGCGCTGGAGTACGAGATCAGCAACTTTGCCCACCGCCTGGAGCAACGCGTGGCGCCGGCACCCGAGACCAGCGGTTTAAGCGCTGCCCTGGAGAAGACCTTACAGGCGATCGTCGAAAAGGCGCGCGTTCTCTCAAGCCTGCTGCGGGAGCTGCCCGACGGCGCCAAGGGGAGTCTCACCGAGAGCCTCGCCGTCCAGGACGAGCGTGGCCGAGGTTACGACGAGCGTTACTTGTGCGAGCTCGGGTGCGAGATCGACCGGCTGGAGCGGGCTTGTAGGGTCGTCGCCGCTGATCCCGAGCCGGAGCCAGAGCCAGAGCCAGAGCCGACGGTGCCGGATCCAGCCTCCAGCGGCGACTTCGTGGCCAAGCTTGCCAACGCCTTCTCAGAGTGCTTCGAGATGCAGCCCGCCGCCGACGCGGACGGGCCTTTTCGCGCCACTCTCCAGGTGCTGGGCACCGTAACCGGGCTGGTAATCGGAAGTGAGCCGGAGTTCCTCAAAATAATCCTGAAGGCCGAGACCGGCAAATAGCCGGCGTCCGTAAGTTAAATCGCTTTCCACGACAACGGAGATTCCGCCATGCAATGTCCCCGCTGCAACGGCCCCATGATGATCATGGAGCGAAACATTCAGCCTCAGTCCACTCAGACCTGGTATCAATGCACGGCTTGCAGTGGTCGGCGCCTGCGCTCCGCCGACAGACCCTGCTATTTCGTCGGATCCGGCCAATCCCTCACGTCCCGATTTTGGGCCGGGACGCCGAGCACCAAGCTAGATGTGACCTGCCGCGAGGACAACCCATGAGCGATTCCGTCTCCCGTCCAGACTTAGAACGCGATGAGCGCTTGGCTCGCGATGTGGAGAAAGCGGCGGCGGCGCTGCAGCAGGCCGTCCACACCGCCGTAGAGGCTGGACTGAAGGTCACCGTCGAGGTCGAGAGCATGCATCACGTCGGCCACCATCACGCGGAGCCCTTGGTGGAGGTATCGGTCGAGCGGGTCATCAAGCTCCCGTAAACGCCGGGGAACCGAGCTCCTATAAACGAGATCGCGGGGGAAATCCGACCGGCATCCGCGGTTCCGCAGCAGAACAGTCGCAAGCAAGACAGGCTCCTAGACTCATCCAATCAGTCGCGAGCCGCTGTGCGCAGGCGCTCGGTCGGCTTGTAGAAAAGGTGCTTGCCGATACGGGCGGAGCGCTCGAAAGAGCGTGACCAGCTCGGTTTCACGTAATCGGCGTGATAGAAAAGGGCGCCGTTGGTCGGGTCACCAGCAATCCCCATCAGACTCAGGCGCCCGATCTCCACGGATTTGTCCCAAGCCTTGTCGTTCATCGGCTCGTCGTCCTTGCCGTCGCACCACCAAGAGAACTGACAGCGGTTTCTTTTCTGCCCGCCCTGCTTGACTACATTACAGACGGATCCGGGAAATTTCTTGGATTTGACCCGATTCAAGGTAACCGAGGCGACGGCGATTTGCCCCGCCCGGGACTCGGACCTGGCCTCGTGATAGACATTCATCGCCAGACAATGCAAAGACTCGTCGAAATTTACGCGTCGCGATGTGGACTTTGCTTTTGAAGACCTCTTCGGGACGGTTTCTTCCGCGACTTCGGCTGCACAATTATCGGAGACCAACTCTGACGATTCAGCGGAATCTTCGATGGCGACGGGCGTCACGACCAGGAACTGGGTAGCCAGAACAGCCGCGGTAGTGAACAGGATTTGAAGGGCGGGGACCATAGGCAACGGGCGAAGAATACAGTGCAGGGCCCTGCCTTATAAACGGACGAAACAACATTAGTCAACCATAATGTGCTCGTAACTATAAGATATATAACGTTAATTTATCTCTGTAACCGCATGTAAAACCGCAGGTTATGCGGGAATTTATTCTCGAATGCGCGGCAATTTAAAGATGACACCTTGTTGGTGGTGTAGGATTCCGATTTCTTCGCCGTCGGCGGAGGACTCGACCGTCACCCTCGGCAGTCGGTAATGATGCGGATCGCCGCGCTCACCACATCCTCTCATTGCCCGTTATCACTTTTTTCAACCCGCCCACATCGGCATCGAAGAAATGCTGGGATCGTGGGCGCAATATCCATCGGCCTATTTAGAGACCGGAAGCAGACAAATCCGCCATCGCGGTCCTTCCAAGCTCGAAGTACTCCTTCTGGATCGCGCTGTCCTTCATTGAGATGGTCATGCTTTCCAGGTTCTTGGGCTTCAGAATATGGATCGGCTTGTGATAGTAGGTCCTGCCATCGATCTCGATGGACGTCTTGCCGACCGCTTCGAGCATCCGGTTGATGCGGTCGGCCTCGGTGAAGACCTTGATGTTCGGCAGGCTCAATTGGATGTCGCTCACCAGCAGATGCATGTCGATGCTGTTCAGCGGCAAGGTGAACACCTGGGTCGAGTACAGCGTCTTGAGCGCGTTGTGATAGTCGTAGTCGGTAAAGTCGACGGCGATAATCTCATCCACGCCCGGGTCTTCGAACATGGTCCGCAGCGGCGTATTGTCCAGGTACCCTCCCTCCAGGTAATAGTCGCCGTCGATCTCGATTGCCTTGAAGTAAGGGATGGTCGTGATACCCGCCAGGAACACATCCATGAAGCGGTCCAGCGTCCCCTCGTTCATTTCCGAGAGGATGTCGTTGATCCGAAACGACCTTCCCTCTCGTTTCGTCAGGTTCGTGGTGAAGATATCCCAGTTGACGGCTCCGAGGCTTTTCCCCAAGGCCTCCCGCCGCGCCGACTCGTCCAGGGTCAAGGACTTCCGGCAGCTGTCCTTATTGACGGTAAACAGATGGGAGCCGTTCGGAATGAGAGAGGGCCGAAGACCCAGGAAGTTCTTGAAGACGTGAAAGATATCCCCTGCACTCATGCGCATCGTCCGGGTGAGGACCGGCGGCAGCTCTTCTTTCTCGGGATCCCAAAGGAGATAATCCAGGGCGATATTATTTCCGGAGCTCGTCGAGGTGATATGGGAAATCTCAATCCCGTTCTGTCTCAGCCAGACCAAAGCTCCTTCCGTGTAGAAGCTTCTGTAGCCTCCCCCGGAGGCGGCAAAACCGTATTTTTTACTCATTCTCATTCCTCCAGGTGTGGGTGTAAGACCCGATTGACCTCGGGCAGGTTCTCGATGAACGGGACATGACCGGTGTCTTCGATCACGATCTCTCGATAGGTACCGCCGGCCGCCCGGTACCTATCCAACACAGCGCGGGTCTGGCCCAGCATGGGCTGAGAGCGGGAAGACCTCGGCCCCTGGCCAGCCGGGAATCTGTCCGGCGGCCCCCAACGTCCCCGGGACAGGATGCCGCGGTATCCGAGACAGCGAGATCGTGGCTGCCGCGGATCCAGAGTACCGGGGGCTTGGGATCGATCGCGTACAGGCGCGCGATATCCCCCGCGTACTTCGGCGAGGCGGCGTTTGCCATCCCCCAGCGCCCCGGCGCAACGAAGGGCCAGTTGGGGGATTGCGTGCTGTCCCCTGGCAGATCTTGGGGGCCGATGTGCGTCTGCACGGTGGCGGCCACCAAGTCATCCTCTCGGGCGGGGATGAACGGGACCTTGTAGACGAGCATGCGCAGGACGGCACGAGGCGAGAACGGGTTTTCCAGGCTGTCGTCTCCCGCCTCGATCAGCCGCAACAGCTCGGGATTGGTCAGACCACCTCCGGAGCCGGCGAAATCCTCGAAGCAGGGGGTACCATTCGCGTCCTTGGTGCCACCGAAGCCGAAGGGAGAGCCCGGGTTGATCAGGGTCAGAGTCAACAAGCGCTCGGGCGCCTGCATCAGCAGCCGCCATGCCACGGATCCGCCCATGGAGTTTCCCACCAGGTGGACACCGTCTATGCCCAAATGGTCCAGCAGTGCCAATGCATCGTCGGCCAAGTCGCCCATGCCCCGGGTCGCGTCGATCTTCTTGCCCCGATCGGCCGAGCCGAAACCGCGCTGGTCCGGTGCGATACCGCGATAGGCCGATGGCAGGCCCAGCATCGCCTCCTCCCACCAGGTGGCGGAGGAGACGTTTCCGTGCAGGAACAGGACCGGTGTCCCGGTTTCAGGACCGGTGAACAGGACCCGTGAGCTGATGCGCGTCGTAGCGATCGTCTTTTCGGTGACGCCCGGGAGTGTTGGTATGGACACAGTCTACGTGCCGAGGCGAGGCCTCAGCCCTCCGTTGGATTTAGATATCGCCTCTTGAGCTCGGCCTTCTGCACCTTGCCGTAGGGTGAGTAGGGCAGCGCGTCGGCGAAGATGACCCGCTTGGGGACCTTGTAGCGCGCCAAGTGCTCCGCACAGACCCGGAGCACCGAGTCCTCTGTGGGCGCGCTGTTCTCTCGGGCCACCGCCACAATCAGACCCACCTCTCCGAATTTCTCATCCGGCTGGCCGATGAGTGCCGCTTCGGCGATGTCGGGGTGCTCCATGCACGGCGGCCTCGACTTCGGCGGCATAGATGTTCTCACCGCCGCTGATGATCATGTCTTTGAAGCGACCGGCGATGTAGTAGAACCCATCGGCATCGCGCCGCGCCATGTCACCGGTGTGAAACCAGCCGTCGCGAATGGCCCGAGCGCTGGCCTCCGGGTTCTGCCCAGTATCCGCTGCAGACGTGGGGACCGCGGATCAGGAGTTCACCCACCTCTTCCGCTGTCACACTCCCGACCGGACTCGTCGACGATGCGCATCTCGCTGTGAAAAATCGGCTTCCCCACCGATCCGCTCTTGGGGACAGACTCGGCGTCCGTCATGCTGAAGCAATTGGGGCCGACTTCCGTGAGCCCGTAGCCCTGACGGAACACGACGCCCTTGTGCTCGCGCCAGGCACTCATGATGGCGTCGGGACAGGGTGCGCCTCCGCTGACGAACCAGCGCACGCGGCTGAAGTCGGCCGCCGCGAACCGCGGCGACTTCATCCACATCTGATAGATGGTGGGGACACCGAGGATAACGGTGCAGCCTTCCTCCTCGATGACCCGAAGCGACTCATCGACATCCAGACCGCGGGCCAACAGGATCCTGCCGCCGAGGTAGAACAGCGGCGTGATGAAGGCAAACAACCCACCGGCGTGAAACAGGGGGACGAACACCGGGGACACATCCTGATCCGAAAGGCCCCAGCTGGCCGCGGTGTTGATGCAATTCCAGAGCACTTGACGGTGAGGAATCACCGCCCCTTTCGGCTGTCCGGTGGTCCCGGAGGTGTAGAGGATGCAGTACGGATCTTCCGCATCCAGCTCAGGCCTTTGCGGCTCCGCCTCCGGCACCTGCTCCAACCCCGCTTCGTAATCCAGCGCCCCGTCGATCGCGGCACCTTCCAAGGCGATGCAAACCGGCAGCTCCGCCTCGGAGCCAAGCGAAGCGAGGGTATCGACAAACTCCGGTCCGCAAAGCAGCGCCTTGGGCCGGCAGTGGTTGACGATGTAGGCAAGCTCGCGACCTGCCAACCGCCAATTCAAGGGCGCCAACACGGCCCCGATCTTTGCCACAGCATAGAAAAGGTCGATATAGGCGACACAGTTGTGCGACAAGATCGACACCCGATCGCCCTTCCCCACCCCGATTCGATCGCGCAGAAAGTGGGCGAGCCGGTTGGCCCGGGCATTGAGGGCGCCGAAGCTGAAACGCTGACCACTCGCAAGCTCCACCAGCGCCTCCCGCTCGGGCGTGAGCAAGGCGCGTCGCGTAAGAAGATCGGCCGCATGCATTGGAAAGCGGGCTCCCGAGGGATCTGGTGTGCCGCTATGTTAGCCTTCCCCGTCAGATTTGGCACCTCCGGGTGGAACGCACAACCTCGGCGACGGATTTCCAAAACCCTGCCCGTCAGACCCGATTTATCTGTTTGAGTACTGTCGCTATTGGCCTATGATTCACCGAGCCTTGCAGCCGAAAGCTGAACGGCGGTGCACAGCTGGACACAGATCCGGTCGGCAACAATTTCGTAACATTGGAGGAGTTAGGGTGAGTAAAAAAGACGCATTAAAAAAAATAAAAAAAGGCCTGCCGCAAAATTTGCTGATCGACCATCACGAGTTGGGCATGGACGCCCGCAGCTTGGCCAACGACATCCGCCGCCACTTCAATCACACCCTGGGCTGCGACAAGCATTCGGTTTCGACCCACCACGCCTATGAGGCGCTGGTGTTGGCGCTGCGTGACCGACTGATGGAGCGCTGGAAAAGCACCCACTATTCTTATCAAACCCACAAGTGCAAACGCACCTTTTACATCTCCATGGAATTTCTCATGGGGCGAAGCTTGGGCAACACACTGCTCAACCTGGGGATCACCGACGTTGCGATTGAAGCACTGGAAAGCCTCGGGCTCGACTACCAGCACCTGGTGGATCACGAGCGCGATGCCGGCCTCGGAAATGGTGGACTGGGCCGACTGGCCGCCTGTTTTTTAGACAGCTGCGCGACCCTGCAATTGCCCGTGATGGGTTATTGCATTCGCTACGACTATGGCATCTTCCGGCAGCTCATCGAGGACGGAGAGCAGATCGAGAAACCAGATCACTGGCTGCTCCACGGCAATCCATGGGAGCTGGAGCGTCCGGAATTCACGCAGACGGTTCACTTTGGCGGTCACGTCGAATATGAAGATGAGGACGGCGAGCTCGCCGTCAAATGGGTGAACACCGATGATGTGCTCGCGGTGCCCTACGACCTCCCCATTCCCGGATACGACAACGGCACGGTAAACACCTTGCGCCTGTGGCAAGCGGTGGCGGTTGAGCAGTTCGATTTGGAGCAGTTCAACGCCGGCTATTACCTGGAGGCCGTCTCCGGCAAGGCCACGGCCGAAAACATCAGCAAGGTACTCTACCCGGACGACGAGACCGAACGCGGAAAAGAGCTTCGACTGCGCCAAGAATACTTTCTGGTCTCGGCTGCATTGCAGGACGTCTTGCGACGCTGGACACGGGACCACGGTCAGGATTTCAGCCAGTTCGCGGACAAGATTTGTTACCAACTCAATGACACGCATCCGGCGGTAGCCGTGCCCGAGCTGATGCGCCTTCTGATGGACGAGCATAGTCTGGGATGGGACGACGCCTGGGTAATCACGAGAAGGAGCTTGGCCTATACCAATCACACCCTGTTGCCCGAGGCGCTGGAGAAATGGCCCGTACGCACCTTCCGCGAATTGCTCCCACGGATTCTGGATATCATTTTCGAGATCAACGCCAAGTTCCTCTCCGATGTAGCCAGGCGCTGGCCAGGAGACACGGAGCGCCAGGCACGCATGTCCATCATCGAAGAGGGAATGGACCCGCAGGTGCGTATGGCCCATCTGGCCATCGTCGGCAGCTTTTCGGTCAACGGCGTCGCCGACCTCCACACCAAATTGATCAAAGCCAATCTGTTCAAAGATTTCTGCGAGCTGTGGCCTGTCATTTTCAACAACAAGACCAACGGCGTGACTCAGCGGCGCTTTCTCGCGCTGAGCAATCCGACGCTCAGCGAGCTCCTGAACGACACCATCGGCGACGGATGGGTCACCGATCTGAACCAACTGGAAAAGCTGGAAGGGCATGTCGAGAATGCGGACTTCCGCAACCGCTGGCGCGAGGTGAAGCGCCAGAACAAGCAGCGCTTGGCCGATCTGGTCGCATCCGATACCGGTATTCGCTGCAACCCGGATGCCATGTTTGACGTCCAAGTCAAACGTATCCACGAATACAAGCGCCAGGTCCTCAACGTCCTGCACGTCATCCATCTGTACGATCGTATCAAGAGGGGCGAGACGGGCGATTGGACGCCGCGTTGTGTGCTCATCGGTGGCAAAGCTGCGCCCGGCTACTGGATGGCCAAACGCATCATCAAGCTGGTCAACAACGTCGCAACAGTAGTCAATCGCGACCCAGCGGTCGGAGATCTTCTGAAAGTCGCGTTCCTTCCGGACTACCGCGTGTCGACCATGGAAGTGATCGCACCTGGAACCGATCTATCCGAACAGATCTCGACTGCCGGCAAAGAGGCATCCGGGACCGGAAACATGAAGTTCATGATGAACGGAGCCGTGACCATCGGCACTCTGGACGGCGCCAATATCGAGATCCTGGAAAGCGTCGGCAAAGAGAACTTCTTCCTCTTCGGCTTGACTGCCGACGAGGTCATGACGAGGCGGCGCGATTACAGCCCGGAGCAGATCATCCGGGAAGACGGAGACCTGGGACGGGTGATGCACCTGCTGGAAAGCTCCCATTTCAACCAGTTCGAGCCCGGCTATTTCGATGCCCTCATTGGCTCTTTGAAGAATCCCAGTGATCCCTGGATGACCCTGGCCGACTTCCGCAGCTACGTGGACGCCCAGTACCAGGCGGCAGAGGCTTTTCGGGACCAGGAAACCTGGACGCGCTTGAGCATTCTGAACACGGCCCAAAGCGGGGTCTTCTCTTCCGACCGCACGATTGGCGAGTACAACAACGAGATCTGGAAAATGGAACCGGTGGCACCGACGCCGGTGGAGTCGGGCTCAGGGGAGCTTCCTTCGGGTCAAGGCAACGGTGCACAAGGGCGCTAGCACGGCGCGGTGTTCATCGGGAGTATTCCTACCGTGGGTCGGTTTTCGGGCCGACGTCGGTGTGCAAGTGCGCCCTGAACTCGACCCGCTCCCGACTGGCTCGGTGTTGGATGGGTCGAATAGGTCTTAAGGGCTACGCTCGATGAAATCGATCGTCTGATCGGCTACCAAGTTAGGCCGCTCCAGCACGACCGCATGCCCGGCGCCCGGGATCACGACAAACTCGGAGCCGGCGACATTGTCGTGGATCAACCGGCCGAACTTGGGACCTTTTATCAAATCCCGCTCGGCGGAGATCACCAGCGTGGGACAGCTGATGCGCTCGAGCTCGGCGGTAATATCAAGCTTCAGAAAGGCATCGACCAGCAGCTTGAAGGCGGCAAAGTATTCCGGAGGCAGTCTGGTCATAGCCTCCTCCTGTTCCTGTAGCAGTCGTTGGTTGCGCGCCAGGAATTCGCTGCTATAGGCCCAGGGCAGCATGCTGCGAAAAAAGGGCACGGCGCCGCTATCGGCGGCGATCGCCCAACTCCGGGCGGCGGCACGCATCAGGCCGTCGAGCTCGCTGACGCCCGCGACGACCGTTAGCGACGCGGTCTGATCCGGATGCGTGGCGGCGACGAGCATTCCGATCTCCGAGCCGTATGAGGTCCCCACCAGGTGAGCCTGCTCGATGCCCAGCGCATCCAGCAACAACAGAAAATCGGCGGCATGCAACGCCATGCTGTAAGGGCTGCCTGTCGGCTTGCCGCTTCGCAACTGTCCGCGGAAATCGTGCAGCAGGCAGCGATATCCGCGTGCGGCGAATCGCTCCCGAATCGGCTGCCAGGACTGGACCGTCATCCCTATGCCGTTGAGCAGGGCGACGGTCTCGGTCCCATCACCGTCGAGCTCGTAGTACAAATCGACCTCTTCGAGCTTGACTAAAGGCATTCGTTCACTCCAGGTGGGTAGAGAAATTCAAGAGGACTCCATGAAGGTTTCAAAGGCGATGATCAAACGGCACTCCTGCCGCGCTTTTCTCACCCGGGAAGTCGAGCAGGAAAAGATCGAACGCATCCTCAGACTTGCTAGCCGTGCCCCATCGGGCGCGAACACCCAACCCTGGCGAGTCGCTGTGGTTACCGGCCAAACCAAGCTGTCAATCGAGCGCAAAATAGAGGCCCAATCTCGTGCCGGAAATCGAGCCAACCCAGACTATCAATATTACCCACTGAAATGGACGGACCCCTACAAATCCAGAAGAACCGCTTGCGCGATGCAATTGTATTCCGCATTGGGAATAGAACGCGAAGACAAGGTCCGCCGTCTGGAACAGTGGATCGCGAACTATCGCTCGTTCGGGGCACCGGTAGTGCTGTACTTCTTCATCGAGGGCCATTTGGAAGTCGGCTCCTACTTGGACCTCGGAATGTTTCTCCAGTCCGTGATGCTGCTTGCCGAGGAGGAGGACCTGGCAACCTGTCCCCAGCAAGCATTGGCGGAATATCCCGATATTGTGAAAAAAGAACTTCTTATGGAGGAGGGGATTTTACTCTTGTGTGGAATGGCTGTCGGCTATGAAGACAGCGACGCCCCTGTAAACAGTTATCGAACGCCCAGGGCAGACCTTGGCGAGTTTACGGCATTCTTTGATTGACTGACGCTCTCGGTCCTTACGCGACGGGGACCTCCCATTTCACCGGAAAAGCCAGCCGCTGCGCAGCGGAAAAGCCGGTTCGTGTTGACGCAGATGTTAGACGATCTTATGCGGCAACCTCTACGGTTTCCACGAAACTATGAGGTAGGGGTACTTGCTCACCGCTCTCACGAAGCCCTTCTATATGAAACTCAATTGCTTCTGTGATTAGCTTCAGTGCCTCTTCTTTGGTTTCTCCCGCAGCCACGCAGCCAGGCATGTCGGGCACATACGCACCGAAGCTCGCTTCACCTTTTTCGATAATGACCGTATATCTCATCTGGAAAACCTCAGTTCTTGAGCCCGGCTTGCTTGAGCGCACTGTTCAGGGTGCCTGGCGGAATATCGACGCTAGATTTTCCTGCTACCGTGACCTCCCTGGGCTTGGTCGGGTGGCGAAACTGCCTATGGCTTCCCCGTGTATGCACGAGAAGCCAACCATCTTCCTCAAGCAACTTGATGAGTTCTTTGACTTTCACGTGTACCGGAAGTGTTTTGATCTTGTTCCCGCGATCGACTACTCGCCTACGTAATACCAGTCTTCTTCACGAAGGGCACGAAGTTAATCATAGACCTCATTGAGGCAGCCGTGATCCGCTGCCCCCTGAATGTGATCTCGAACACGCAGCATCTTTGAAATTGCTGGAGTATCCCACCAAGCGGCGAGTATGAGAGGGAGTGGCGGCTCCTATCCAATTCCTTTGCGCTTCTTGTCTGGGAGCATTTCATACAGTTCCTGCCATTTCTGCGGGTGCGGGCAGACCCGAATGGCACTGAGTTAAGCCAAACCGCTTGATGCGGAAGGAAAATCGACGGGCTGGCTGCCTCGGATGATAGGCTGAAGGTTGCGATACCAAAGCAACCACCAGAGGAGCCAGCCTTTATGCATCCTAGCCAGCGCCCCGCGACGGGGCAACAGAAACGTGTGAGCCATTACGCGAGCAACGCCGATGCGTACGCGCTGTTCAATCTGCTGACCGGTCCGCAACTCTTGGATCGGGTCGAGGAGTTGCTGCCCGAGCATCGCGAATGGAGGAGGAGGTCATGGAGGAGGAAGTCAGGTCTTGATTTTTGCATTCTCCTTTCGCCGAACTATGCGGCTCACTCGCGATTGGGAAGGCCAGGTGGTACAAGCCACCCGCAAACTCGATGCACAAAGGTCTTGCCGTTGCTGAAACCTAAATAATCCCGCGCAACTTACAAGACCCCGTTCTTTCCTCTTTGCCTCGTTAGGGCCTTTCGCCTATTATGTACGGCGTTACCGTACACATGAGACGCATGCCGATGGACAGCACGACTGTAAACAGATTTCGAGATAGTCTGAAATCATTCGTAGAACAAGTTGTGAGCCAGCACATGCCGCTGCGCGTGACGCGCCGAAATGGTGCAGATTTTGTCGTGATGAGCGCAGACGACTGGGAACGAGACCAGGAAACCTTGTATGTGCTCCAGAACAGTAGCCTCATGCGCCAGATTGCCGAATCAAGTGCAACCCACAAGGCCCACAAAGGATACACCCCAACCAAGGAACAGATAGATGAGATCCTTGGTGTTTGAGGGTAGATCGTGGTTGATGTACGAGGAGTTGCGGCAACAAGATAAACGGTTGCACAAAAATCTCTGCGCAATTCTCAAAGAAATGCTGCGCGACGATCCTACAACTGGCCTGGGTAAGCCCGAAGCTCTGCGCCATAAACTGACCGGATTTTGGTCGAGACGACTGAGCCAGAAACACAGGCTCATTTACAAATTCGACGATACCCATATCTACGTTTTCGCCATTGGTGGCGACTACGACCAGTTTGAGCCCTAACATTGAGTATCTGAAAGATCGCCGTGTTTTAACACGGCTATCTTC